>NZ_CP147404.1:2772500-3372500 GCF_037201805.1 Bacillus sp. FJAT-52991
TTTCCACTTAACGTATACTTTGGGACCTTAGCTGGTGGTCTGGGCTGTTTCCCTCTTGACTACGGATCTTATCACTCGCAGTCTGACTCCCAAGGATAAGTCTTTGGCATTCGGAGTTTGTCTGAATTCGGTAACCCGATGGGGGCCCCTAGTCCAAACAGTGCTCTACCTCCAAGACTCTTCCCTTGAGGCTAGCCCTAAAGCTATTTCGGAGAGAACCAGCTATCTCCAGGTTCGATTGGAATTTCACCGCTACCCACACCTCATCCCCGCACTTTTCAACGTGCGTGGGTTCGGGCCTCCAGTAAGTGTTACCTTACCTTCACCCTGGACATGGGTAGATCACCTGGTTTCGGGTCTACGACCTCATACTCATTCGCCCTATTCAGACTCGCTTTCGCTGCGGCTCCGCCTTTTTGGCTTAACCTTGCATGAAATCGTAACTCGCCGGTTCATTCTACAAAAGGCACGCTATCACCCATTAACGGGCTCTAACTACTTGTAGGCACACGGTTTCAGGATCTTTTTCACTCCCCTTCCGGGGTGCTTTTCACCTTTCCCTCACGGTACTGGTTCACTATCGGTCACTAGGGAGTATTTAGCCTTGGGAGATGGTCCTCCCGGATTCCGACGGAATTTCACGTGTTCCGCCGTACTCAGGATCCACTCTGGAGAGAACGAAATTTCGGCTACAGGATTGTTACCTTCTCTGATGGGCCTTTCCAGACCTCTTCGCCTATCCCGTTCTTTTGTAACTCCGTGTAGAGTGTCCTACAACCCCAGAAGGCAAGCCTTCTGGTTTGGGCTGTTCCCGTTTCGCTCGCCGCTACTCAGGGAATCGCATTTGCTTTCTCTTCCTCCAGGTACTTAGATGTTTCAGTTCCCCGGGTGTGCCTTCAACTGTCCTATGTATTCAGACAGAGATACTGTTCCATTACGAACAGTGGGTTTCCCCATTCGGAAATCTCTGGATCAATGCTTACTTACAGCTCCCCAGAGCATATCGGAGTTAGTCCCGTCCTTCGTCGGCTCCTAGTGCCAAGGCATCCACCGTGCGCCCTTTCTAACTTAACCTAAAATGGCGATTACTCGGTTATTGCTTGGTTACTTTATACGATATTATCCAGTTTTCAAAGAACAAGTAAATAGAAGGAATTCATCCTTCAAAACTGAACAAAATAAAACGCGTCGTTAATTTGAGTAAGAACAGCGTTCTTACTTTCCGTTAATTTCCTTAGAAAGGAGGTGATCCAGCCGCACCTTCCGATACGGCTACCTTGTTACGACTTCACCCCAATCATCTGCCCCACCTTAGGCGGCTGGCTCCCGTAAGGGTTACCCCACCGACTTCGGGTGTTGCAAACTCTCGTGGTGTGACGGGCGGTGTGTACAAGGCCCGGGAACGTATTCACCGCGGCATGCTGATCCGCGATTACTAGCGATTCCGGCTTCATGTAGGCGAGTTGCAGCCTACAATCCGAACTGAGAATGGTTTTATGGGATTGGCTAAACCTCGCGGTCTTGCAGCCCTTTGTACCATCCATTGTAGCACGTGTGTAGCCCAGGTCATAAGGGGCATGATGATTTGACGTCATCCCCACCTTCCTCCGGTTTGTCACCGGCAGTCACCTTAGAGTGCCCAACTAAATGCTGGCAACTAAGATCAAGGGTTGCGCTCGTTGCGGGACTTAACCCAACATCTCACGACACGAGCTGACGACAACCATGCACCACCTGTCACTCTGTCCCCCGAAGGGGAACGCTCTGTCTCCAGAGTTGTCAGAGGATGTCAAGACCTGGTAAGGTTCTTCGCGTTGCTTCGAATTAAACCACATGCTCCACCGCTTGTGCGGGCCCCCGTCAATTCCTTTGAGTTTCAGCCTTGCGGCCGTACTCCCCAGGCGGAGTGCTTAATGCGTTAGCTGCAGCACTGAAGGGCGGAAACCCTCCAACACTTAGCACTCATCGTTTACGGCGTGGACTACCAGGGTATCTAATCCTGTTTGCTCCCCACGCTTTCGCGCCTCAGCGTCAGTTACAGACCAAAGAGCCGCCTTCGCCACTGGTGTTCCTCCACATCTCTACGCATTTCACCGCTACACGTGGAATTCCGCTCTTCTCTTCTGCACTCAAGTCTTCCAGTTTCCAATGACCCTCCACGGTTGAGCCGTGGGCTTTCACATCAGACTTAAAAGACCGCCTGCGCGCGCTTTACGCCCAATAATTCCGGACAACGCTTGCCACCTACGTATTACCGCGGCTGCTGGCACGTAGTTAGCCGTGGCTTTCTGGTTAGGTACCGTCAAGGTACCGGCAGTTACTCCGATACTTGTTCTTCCCTAACAACAGAGCTTTACGATCCGAAAACCTTCTTCACTCACGCGGCGTTGCTCCGTCAGACTTTCGTCCATTGCGGAAGATTCCCTACTGCTGCCTCCCGTAGGAGTCTGGGCCGTGTCTCAGTCCCAGTGTGGCCGATCACCCTCTCAGGTCGGCTACGCATCGTCGCCTTGGTGAGCCGTTACCTCACCAACTAGCTAATGCGCCGCGGGTCCATCTGTAAGTGACAGCCGAAACCGTCTTTCAATCTTTCTCCATGCGGAGAAAGAACTCATCCGGTATTAGCCCCGGTTTCCCGGAGTTATCCCAGTCTTACAGGCAGGTTACCCACGTGTTACTCACCCGTCCGCCGCTAACTTGAATAGAAGCAAGCTTCCATCAAGTTCGCTCGACTTGCATGTATTAGGCACGCCGCCAGCGTTCGTCCTGAGCCAGGATCAAACTCTCCAAAAAGATGTTTGACTTGCTCATATTTCTTATCCTGCTTAGGTCACCATCAAATGATGCCTTCGCTATTTGAATTAACGTTGACGTTTATTTTGTTCAGTTTTCAAAGATCAATTTCTTCAAGTGCGACTTTTCTAATTTATCACACATCCGAATGAAAGTCAAAACTTTTTTGAAGTTTCATTTTTCGTTACTGTCTTTCGGACAAGAAATAATATATCACGATAAAATATCAAAAACAAGTACTTTTTAAAAAAAATATATTTTTTACAGCATCTTTATTAACGTTATATATTATTCTAGCATCAATCTGTATACAATAAAATGAGCAGCAAAAAAGAGGTACCAAGAAAAACTAGATAATTTTTTGCAAATTCATTCTCGATCTTCCCCCTTGCCCCCTTCCTTATCATCATTTATATCATCATCAATTTGTGTTACATTTAATTATCATTTTAACACTATTATTCAATGTTCCCTTAGCTAAGTAAGAAAGAAGGTATGCTTATGGATTGGCTATTTGAAGCAGACGTATTAATTAAGCTTGCTTTATCAGCCGTTTTAGGATTAGTCATCGGGCTTGAGCGTGAATTAAAAAGAAAGCCCGTTGGATTGAAAACGAGTTTAGTCATTTCGATCGTTAGTTGTTTGTTAACGATCGTATCAATTGAATCAGCCTACAAATCACCAGGAAGTGAGTTCGTCAATATTACGATGGATCCTTTACGTCTCGCCGCACAAATTGTTTCTGGCGTTGGTTTTTTAGGGGCTGGGGTGATTTTACACAGAAGTAATGATAGTATTTCTGGTTTAACCACAGCTGCTATGATTTGGGGAGCTGCCGGTATCGGAATCGTTGTTGGAGCTGGTTTTTTCGCAGAAGCAATTACTGGGCTTGCTTTATTAATTTTCAGTGTTGAAATTATCCCCATTATTTTTAGAGTTTTTGGCCCAAGTGGTTTACAGCGAAAAGCGCTTTTTATTAAAATGACGATCAAAAACAAAGATAATTTAGATGAAGTGATCAATAGTATCGAAGAGGAAGATATCGTCATCACGCGACTACGAATTAAAGATTTAAAAAAGGAAGCGCATTTACTTGAACTAGGTGTGTCTGTCTACTTCCAACGAAGTACAACCGAAATCTATCACACCATATCTGATCTTCCTCATGTAGACAATGTAGAAATTGAAAGCCTGTAAAAAAAGCGGTTTATAAAAGGCCTAGCTACCATATACATATTTAATAGATTTTTTCAGTCTTTAAATATGGATTGGCGCTAAGGTCTTTTTGAATTTATAAACGTTCTTTTTCAAAAAATAGGAATATTTTGCATGACAAACGGGAATAGAATACGAAATAAATCATCTTAAAATTCTGTTTATTGAAAGGAGAAAACTCTATGACAACAAAATGGATTCGTCTAACTGGAGGCTCTGTATTGATCGTAACCATCATTGCTACGATGTTTTTTACAGGTTAATACGAATGTAACTGACATACAAAAAACCTGCAAAATACTTTGCAGGTTTTTTGTATTATGGAGACTATCGGGATCGAACCGACGACCTCTTGCATGCCATGCAAGCGCTCTCCCAGCTGAGCTAAGCCCCCGTAGAATGTCTCAACTAATATTATATTCAAATTATAATAAATAGCAATAGTTTTTGTTTCAATTTTTCAAAAAAGGAAATACTGTTGAAAGAAAAAAATGGAAGGAGAGCTTTTTATGCTTCAGCAATTCTATTTTAAATTTGTCGAAGCCCCAACTTTACTAAGAATATTTTCGATGGCTATTTTTTTTATCATTTTTTTTGGAATTACGATCCATTTCATCGAGCCACAGACATTCCCTACGATATTTGAAGGGATTTGGTGGGCGGTTGTTACCGCGTCTACGGTAGGTTTCGGGGACTATGCCCCCAAAACAGTACCTGGACGGATACTTGGCATCGGGCTAATCTTTATTGGAGCAGGCTTCTTATCCGCTTATTTTATTCGTTTAGCGACCACGACAGTAGCTTCACAAAACGCCTTGAAAGAAGGAAAGACGATGTACGCTCAAAAAAACCATTTGGTCATTGTTGGCTGGAACGAACGATCTAAGGAAATTATTGATCAGCTCCAGGAGATGACCATCCCTCGCCAGATTGTTTTAATCGACGATTCCTTAAAAGCCAATCCATACACTTCAAGAATTGTCCATTTTATTCAAGGAGCTCCTTATAAGGATGAAACATTAAAAAAAGCGAACGTAAAAGAAGCCAATATGGTTCTCATTACAGCCGATCAAAATAAAAATGAAGTATATGCCGACATGAACTCTATTTTAACGTTAGTAGCAATGAAAGGTTGTCGTCCTGATCTTTACTGCGTGGTGGAAATTTTAACAAAGGAGCAAGTCATCAATGCTCAACGGGCTGGAGCCAATGAAGTGATTGAAACAAATCGTCACGCCAGTTCCATTATGCTAAACAGCTTATATTTTGACGGTATTTCTAGCACGGTCATTCATTTACTTGATCCATTGAATGGCGGGCATTTAAAAATATTATCCACCAAAGAAGAATGGAGCCACCTTAGCTTCGGACAGTTAGCACCGCTTTTATTACAAGAACAAACGTTATTGATCGGCATTCAAAGGGAGGAGAAAACATATATTAACCCTCCCTTTGAATTTCCTATTCAGCGAGCGGACGAGCTATTAATTATTCAACGTTGAGAATAGCCTCCACTTCTTCTAAAAGCCGCTTTCCGGCAATTACATACTTTTCTTTTAATTGGCCATCCGGATCTCGCGGTTCAGAAAACTGATTAACCGAACCGCTCACTACTCCTGCTTCGGCATAATCATCGAGCCCTCGTTGATATACATGAGCTAGTACATAAGGTTGACTGAAACGCACTGATACTCCCGGTGTATCTAACTGACCATCTATTGCTGAAAAGGGTAAACGCAGAAACTGGTACCCCCCCTCATGATCTATTTTGTAATCAAATGAGCCATGATCATAATCCCAATTCCCACCAATTACAAATCCCATTGGCTTCAATTTTTGTTCTAACTCATATAAATTAAAATGTTTTCCTTGTAGCCGTGAAGCAAGTTCAATCATCATGTACTCCCCTTTCTGTATTCAAGTTTTCTATAGTATTTCCTAAAACAAAAAAAATCGCGGATTTCTCCGCGATTTTTTATTTAGATGTTAATCTCTGCTCTAGACTTTGCTTCTTATCTTCATAACCTGACTTACCGAGCAAAGCAAACATATTGACTTTATACGCTTCGACACCTGGTTGATCGAACGGATTGACTCCTAATAAATAACAGCTCATCGCACAGGCTTTTTCAAAGAAATAAACAAGATACCCAAAAGAGTATGCATCCATTATAGGTACCGTTACAATTAAGTTAGGTACGCCACCATCTGTATGAGCAAGCAATGTTCCCTCAAAGGCTTTTTGATTCACAAAATCGATGGTTTTTCCAGCTAGATAATTCAAACCATCTAAATCAGACTCGTCTCCTTCAATCATTTGTTCTTGTCTAGACGTCTCTACTTTAATGACCGTCTCAAATAAATCTCTACGTCCTTCTTGAACATATTGTCCTAGTGAATGAAGATCGGTTGAAAAGTTAGCGGATGCTGGGAAAATTCCTTTTCGATCCTTCCCTTCACTTTCTCCAAATAATTGCTTCCACCATTCAGAAAAATATTGCAGCCCCGGCTCATAATTAACGAGCATTTCAATCGTTTTCCCTTGATTGTATAAAACACGACGAACTGCCGCATATTGATAAGCGATGTTTTGATCGAGCTCAGACTCACTTAAATCTCCAACCGCTTGTGCCGCACCTTTCATCACCTCTGTGATGTCCGCTCCGCTGACCGCTATCGGTAATAAACCGACCGCTGTCAACACAGAAAAGCGCCCACCTACATCATCAGGAATAATAAAGGATTCATACTCTTCATTTAAGGTTAGGGTTTTAAGAGCCCCTTTTTGACGATCCGTTGTGGCATAAATCCGTTGTCTCGCTTCTTCCACCCCGTATTCTTCTTCTAACAGCTTGCGAAACATTCGAAAAGCAACTGCTGGTTCAGTCGTTGTACCAGATTTAGAAATAACATTAATTGACCAGTCTTTCCCCTCTAATACATCACATAACTCTTTCATGTAGGAAGAACTCAAATTGTTCCCAACAAAAAGAATTTGCGGAGTGGTTCGTTTTTCTTTAGATAAAAGGTTATAAAAGCTATGACTTAGCATATCAATCGCCGCTTTTGCTCCTAAGTAAGAACCACCAATCCCAATGACCACTAACACATCTGAATCACTTTGAATTTTGTCAGCTGCTCTTTGAATGCGAGAAAATTCTTCTTTGTTGTATTGAATAGGTAATTCAACCCATCCGGTAAACTCTCCACCTTGACCTGTTTTTTCATGCAAGGAATGATGCGCTACTTTTACTGCATCTCGCAAATACTCCAATTCATGTTCACCAAAAAATGATAATGCCTTGGAATAGTCAAACTTAATATGGGTCATTGCCACGAGACCTCCGTTTTACTTTTTTCATTCTTACTTTAACTTTAACTAAGGGATGAAGCAAGGAAAAAAGTTAGAACTATTTTCTTTTTTTAACAGTGAATGATCCTTTGTCCACCAAAAGAACATTTATGGAAAATGATAGACCAATAATCAATACATACATCAACAGTTCACTCGTTGTATAGAAAAAAGAAGGTGACACATACTAAAGCTGTCATAGATGAAAGGAGGGAATGAAATGAGTGGGCTTCAACGTTTTGCTTTAGCCTTGACTATTATCGGAGCTATTAACTGGGGATTAATTGGCTTATTCCGTTTTGATTTAGTAGCTTCAATATTCGGGGGACAAACATCAGGTCTTTCTAGATTTATTTATACACTAGTTGGTCTTGCCGGGCTCATTAATCTTGGTTTACTGTTTAAACCAGATGAAGAAATAAATTTCAGAAGAAATCCTACTTCAAATCCTTAGCGAAAATAAAGGCCAGTGAGAGCAATCTCACTGGCTTAATATATGTGGCAAGTATATGTGGTTTTTATCTAATTATACCCATCCTCTGAACTTGGAAGCTTCAGCTGTTCTACGAACTCCTACCATGTAAGCCGCTAAACGCATGTTCACTCCACGTGTTTGAGATGTTTCGTAAATGTTGTTGAACGCAGAAACTAACGTGTCATTAAGTTTTTCATTGACTTCTTCTTCCGTCCAGTAATAACCTTGGTTGTTTTGTACCCACTCAAAGTATGAAACTGTTACACCACCAGAGCTAGCTAACACATCAGGCACAAGAAGAATTCCGCGATCTGTCAAAATTTTCGTTGCTTCTAATGTCGTTGGACCATTCGCTGCTTCTACAACGATAGACGCTTTAATATTATGAGCGTTTTCTTCTGTAATTTGGTTAGAGATCGCTGCAGGCACTAAAATGTCACAATCAAGCTCTAAAAGTTCTTGGTTAGAGATCGTGTTTTCAAACAATGTAGTGATTGTTCCAAAGCTATCACGACGATCAAGTAAATAATCAATATCTAAGCCGTTAGGATCATGAAGCGCTCCATAAGCATCTGAAATACCGATTACTTTCGCTCCAGCGTCATGCATAAACTTCGCTAAGAAGCTTCCTGCATTACCAAAGCCTTGAATGACAATACGTGCACCTTCAACATTAATACCAATTTTTTTAGCTGCTTCTCTAATGCAGATGGTTACCCCTTGAGCTGTCGCTTTCTCACGTCCGTGAGATCCACCAAGAACAAGCGGCTTTCCTGTAATGAAGTTTGGAGAATCATACTCGCGAATGCGGCTGTATTCATCCATCATCCATGCCATAATTTGAGAGTTCGTATATACATCTGGAGCTGGAATATCTTTTGTCGGACCAACCATTTGACTGATCGCACGAACATATCCACGGCTTAAACGTTCGACTTCTCCCATTGACATTTGACGAGGGTCACAGACAACTCCGCCTTTTCCCCCTCCATAAGGTAAGTCAACAATACCAGCTTTTAATGTCATCCACGCTGCTAGTGCTTTGACTTCTTCTTCATTCACCTCAGGATGAAAACGAACTCCCCCTTTAGAAGGACCAGCTGCATCACTATGCTGTGCTCGATATCCAGTGAACACCTTTGTAGATCCATCATCCATACGTACTGGAATACGGACTGTTAACATGCGAAGTGGCTCTTTTAAAAGCTCGTACATTTCTTCCGTATAGCCCAGTTTTGTCAGCGCTTCTTTAATGACATTCTGAGTAGATGTGAATAAATTTAGATTTTCCGACATTTGATATTCGCCTCTTTTATCTTATTATCATTAGTTTATACTAGGTTACCCTAATACTTTTTGAATGCGTTCGATTGCCCAATCTAATTCTTCTTTAGAAATAACTAATGGCGGGGCAAAACGGATCACTGTATCATGAGTTTCTTTACAAAGCAAGTTTTCTTCTTTCAATGCTTCACAATATTTACGAGCTGGTTCTGTTAGCTCTACACCGATAAATAACCCTCTACCGCGAACTGCTTTAATCATTGGGTTTTGGATTTCTTTTAGTTTGCCCACAAAATATTCCCCTAATTCTAAGGAACGCTCAGCAAGCTTTTCGTTCTCAAGCACTTCAAGAGCAGCTAAAGATACCGCACAAGCCATTGGATTTCCACCGAAAGTTGACCCGTGAGAACCAGGATTGAACACGCTTAAGATATCCTTGTTAGCCACAACACAAGAGATTGGGAATACCCCGCCTCCAAGCGCTTTACCAAGAATATACATATCCGGTTCGAAGCCTTCCCACTCACAAGCAAACATTTTTCCTGTACGAGCAAGACCTGCTTGAATTTCATCAGCAATAAACATGACATTATTTTCTTTACATAACTCATAAGCAGCTTTTAAGTAGCCAGCTGGTGGAATGTTAATCCCTGCTTCTCCTTGAATCGGTTCAATAATGAAAGCAGCTGTATTTGGTGTAATCGCTTCTTTAAGAGCGTTTACATCGCCATAAGGAACCAGTTTAATACCAGGAAGCATTGGTCCGAAACCACGTTTGTATTCTTCTTCTGATGACAGTGATACTGCTCCCATTGTACGACCATGGAAGTTACCTTCGCAAGCAATAATTTCAGCTTGACCATCAGAAATTTTCTTTACATCATATCCCCAGCGTCTTGCAGCCTTAAGTGCTGTCTCTACAGCTTCAGCTCCCGTGTTCATCGGAAGAGCCATCTCTTTGTTCGCTAATTTACAAATTTTCTCATACCAAGGTCCAAGTTGGTCACTGTGGAATGCTCTTGATGTTAATGTTACACGATCCGCTTGTTCTTTAAGCGCTTCAATAATTTTCGGATGACGATGTCCTTGGTTTACAGCAGAATATGCACTAAGCATATCCATATATTTGTTGCCTTCTGGATCTTTCACCCAAACTCCTTCAGCCTCAGAAATAACGATCGGTAGTGGATGATAATTTTGAGCTCCATATTGCTCTGTTTGTTCAATAATTTGTTGAGAATTAACGTTGGTAGTCATCATGTTCCTCCTTATGAATGATATGTACTATGTTGTAAAAAGGGGCCAAAAACGGAACGCCCCCGATGACATTCATTTTAAAAAGCGACAGGAGCGAAGTGTTTATTAAGCAGCTCCGCCCTTTTCCGCTAGGTCAGACCTCAAAAAAGTATTATAGCATTTCTGAAGTTGTTTTTGCTTGCATGTGTAGCTGTAAGTAGTCTGGGCCACCTGCTTTAGAATCGGTTCCTGACATGTTGAAACCGCCGAATGGTTGGTATCCAACGATTGCTCCTGTACAGCCGCGATTGAAGTAAAGGTTACCCACATGGAAGTCTTCACGTGCTTTTTCCATGTTCGCACGGTTACTTGTAATCACCGCACCTGTTAAACCGTATTCTGTGTTGTTTGCAATTTCAAGCGCATGATCGAAATCTTTCGCTTTTGCAAATGCCACGACTGGGCCAAAGATTTCTTCTTGCATTAAACGAGCTTTCGGATCGACATCCGCTACGATCGTTGGTTGAACGAAGTAACCTTTGGAGTCATCGCCTTCGCCACCTGTTAATACGCGGCCTTCTTCATGGCCAAGTTTTGCATAGCTCATCACTTTATCGAAAGCAGCTTGGTCAATTACTGGTCCCATGTAATGCTCTAATGGGTTGCCTGCTGAAATTTCTTTCGTTAATTCTACTGCACGATTTAATACTTGATCGTACACATCTTCTACGATGACAGCACGAGAACAAGCCGAACATTTTTGTCCTGAGAAACCGAACGCTGATTTCACGATCGATTGAGCCGCTAACTCAAGATCCGCTTCTTTATCGACCACGATCGTGTCTTTTCCGCCCATCTCAGCGATGACACGTTTTAACCAAATTTGACCTTCGTTTACTTTTGACGCACGTTCGAAAATACGAAGACCTACGTCACGAGAACCTGTGAACGAGATGAAGCGTGTTTTCGGATGATCTACTAAGTAATCGCCCACTTCGGCGCCGCTTCCTGGTACGAAGTTTAATACGCCTTTTGG
Organism: Bacillus sp. FJAT-52991; assembly: GCF_037201805.1. Lineage (GTDB taxonomy): Bacteria > Bacillota > Bacilli > Bacillales > Domibacillaceae > Bacillus_CE > Bacillus_CE kandeliae. Next base: position 2,783,892 of record NZ_CP147404.1, read on the forward strand.
AAGACCTGCTTCTTCCATAACTTCTACAAATTTCGCCGCAACGATCGGTGTAGTAGAAGCTGGTTTTAATAGAACGGTATTTCCTGTCACGATTGCCGCTACTGTTGTACCAGCCATGATCGCAAGTGGGAAGTTCCAAGGAGAAATGATGATCCCTACTCCTAATGGAATGTAGCCGTAACGGTTGAATTCGCCTGGGCGACTTTCTACTTTCACGCCATCTTTAATTTGTAGCATTTGACGAGCGTAGAACTCAATGAAGTCGATTGCTTCTGCAGTATCCGCATCCGCTTCATTCATCGGCTTTCCTGCTTCTTTGGTTAATAGAGCAGAGAATTCATGCTTGCGGCGACGAATGATCGCAGCTGCTTTGAATAATACATCCGCACGAACTTCTGGTTTTACTTTTTTCCAAGTTTCAAATGTTTCTACCGCTGCTTGCATCGCTTGTTCGGCTAGCTCTTGGCTTGCTTTTGATACACGGCCGATTACTTCTTGCTTATCAGCTGGGTTATAAGAAGTGATTTTATCTTCTGTCGTGATTTTTTCACCGCCGATAACAAGCGGATAATCTTGACCTAAATAACCTTGCACAAGACCTAACGCCTCTTCGTATGCTTTTTTATTCTCTTCTTTCGAAAAGTCTGTGAATGGTTCATGTTTATATGGAATCATGATATTTCCTCCTCTAATTAATAAAATTTTTTAAAAATGCTCATTTTTTTTACCCTACAAACATTCGTTCGCAGAAAAATTCCTTTGCACTAAGAAAACCCTTACAATATAATAATGCAAAATATTGTTGCTTTTTTCAAGTGTTTTTTCATAAAATAATAATAAATTTACAAACAGGGGGAAGATTTTATGTCTTTAAAAGATTTAGAATTATTATTAACGATGTACACAGAAGTCGCAGAGAAAATCGATTTAGGCATCCATGTTATTGATTCCAATGAAAAGACGATTATATACAATAAAAAAATGCGAGAAATTGAAGGCATGGGAATCGAGGATGTGCTTGATAGAAATCTTCTTGACGTATTCCAATTTGATCGTGCCGAAGAAAGTACCCTCCTGCAAGTATTGAAAACCGGAGAAGCGATTCAAAACGTCAAACAAACGTACTTTAATATAAACGGACATGAAATTACAACGATCAACCACACATTCCCGATCGTAGAAGATTCCTTAATCATCGGTGCGGTAGAAATAGCAAAAGATGTCACTAAGCTTGAAAAAATGATTCAAGAAAACATTTTAAAAAAGGGCGACACTCATTACACATTCGACAATATCATTAGCGAAAATCCATCGGTAGTCGAAGCGATCGAAACGAGCAAGCGAGCGACTCGCACCTCCTCTTCTGTGTTAATTATTGGCGAAATCGGAACGGGCAAAGAATTATTTGCTGAAAGTATTCATAACGGAAGCCCTCGCTCAAATAAGCCATTTATTTCTCAAAATTGTGCGGCCCTTCCCGACACATTAATAGAGAGTATTCTATTTGGAAGCAACGGCGATTCTGACTTAGATGACGATCGACCTGGATTATTTGAACAAGCAAACGGCGGCACTTTATTACTGGATGAAATTGACGCTTTAAGTCTGAGTTTGCAATCGAAATTGTTACGAGTAATTCAAGAGAAAAAGCTTCGACGTGAAGATGGGGCCAAAGATACCCCGGTAGATGTACGTCTAATCGCGACCATTAGTGAAGATCCGATCGATGCCATTGCTGCCAACAAACTGAGAAAAGATCTATATTACCGCTTAAGTGTCGTATCTGTTTTTATCCCACCACTTCGCGAACGAAAAGAGGATATCGACCTTCTTTCCCAATTTTTCATCAATAAGTACAATCATCTATTTGGTATGCATATTCAATCACTTGATGAAGAAGTAAAGGAATATTTCTCTAATTATGAATGGCCTGGAAATGTCCGCGAGCTTGAGCATGTAATTGAGGGAGCGATGAACTTGATGGAGCATGAAGAGATCATCACGTTTACCCACTTACCAAGTTCATTTCGTAATAAATCTGGCGTTGGTTTAGAATCAAAGGAACTTGAAAAAATAGAAGGCTTTCTCTATCAGCCTAAAACAGTTTTACCTCTTGAGGAATACATCCAAGAAGCGGAAACTTATTATATTAAAAAAGCACTTCAGCATCACGAACATAATATTACTAAAACAGCGAAAGCACTTGGAATGAGCCGCCAAAACCTACAATATCGCATTCGAAAATATGATATTGGTAAAAATAATTACTAACGAAAAAGAGCTACCTTCACTAAAAAAATGAAGGTAGCTCTTTTTTTATCCCGCATTAACGGGCTGTAAGACCCCCACCTCAACCTAGCAGAAGAAGCGTAGGCATATAGGTGGGGGATCAACAGCCCGTAAAAGCCCGATCCGTTCGGGCCTGCACGATGCAGGTTACAAAGGCGTTGCAACAGGACGTTGCGCTCTTAGCCTTTGTTCCTCTTTTAATCAGTGGGGGATGAAGAAAACCCCCACTGATTGAAGTTTCACTTTATGATGCTACTTGTTTTTGTAGCATTTCTTTTTCTTCTAATTCTTTTATTTGTTCATCTGTTAAGTATTCTATTTTCAACCCAAGGAACGCCATAATAATTGAGATAATTGGTACAGTATAGTTCAATACCGCATATGGGGCATATTCAAACGGGTGAACAGCTAGCATCGAAACAATAAACACACCACAAGTGTTCCAAGGAATAAATACAGAGGTCACTGTTCCCCCATCCTCTAATGCACGCGATAAATTTTTAGAGTGTAATTTCTTTTCACGAAACGCCGTAACATACATTCTTCCCGGAAGAAGAATGGAAATATATTGCTCGGAAGCGGTTGCATTTGTAATAAAAGCAGACATAATCGTTGCAGTAATTAAGCTTCCTGTTGAGCGAGCAACTTTCAAAATTTGCCCAACGATGGCTTTCAACATACCTGTTTGTTCCATCACGCCTCCAAATGTCATCGCAACAATCGTCAAGGAAATCGTCCCCATCATATCATCTATTCCACCGCGATTAAATAACTCATCTACCATTGCATTCCCTGTTTCAATCGAGAAACCTTGCTGAAGTGTATTCGTCGCATCAGCCAAACTTCCACCTTGAATGAATACATGAGAAGCCCAACCAAGAAAAATACCGATAGCAAGAGCCGGTAGGGCAGGCACCTTCTTCGCTACAAGCACAATAACTAACACCGGAATAAGCAACAACCATGGAGAAATCACAAAGTTCTCATTTAAAACATTTAAAATTTGATCAATATTTTTTGTATCCACGTTCGATGAAGAAAACTGACGTCCAAGGAAAAAGTACACAACTAAAGCAATAAGCATACTTGGAATCGTTGTGTAGAACATATGTTTAATATGATCAAACAAGTCCGTTCCAGTAATACCTGCCGCTAAATTGGTTGTATCTGAAAGCGGTGACATTTTATCGCCGAAATAAGAACCAGAAATAATCGCACCAGCCACCATCGGAGCTGGAATACCCATACTTAGGCCAATCCCCATTCCTGCGACACCAATCGTTCCCATCGTTGACCAAGAACTACCAATGGCCAACGTAACGACTGCACAAATCACACTAATTGACACTAAAAATAAGGAAGGGGTAATGATTTGCAATCCATAATAAATCATTGTAGCAACAATTCCGCCACCAATCCAAGCGCCAATCGTTAAACCAACCATAATGATAATTAAAATAGCTGGTAAGGCCAGTTTAATGCCATTATAGGCTCCCTGTTCAATCGTTTCCCATTTGTATCCATACTTCAAAGCAATGATCGAAGCCGCCACTGTTCCAACTAGTAGTGGAACGTGAGGACTTCCTTCAAACTTAATGACCGTTACAGCCATGGTACCAATCATTACAAGCATTGGCAAAATAGCTAATAAAAATGGTATTTTGATCTCCTGATTTTCTCTCTGCATACTTCTACTCCCCTTTACTTTACATGTTGCAGCCAAAGCTCGGCTCTTAAGACAAAATGAAACCCCTTACATTCAAGTGAAAAAAAATTAACTAAGTAACGCAAAATCAATTAGCAGACGCAAATTAATTTTGCACAATATGCTAAATTTTCTAACTAAGATGATTTTAATTATACACATTTTTTAAAGTTTTGAAATATTTTTTTCATATTTTGTGGATTTTCACAAATAGAGGATGAATATGTAAGTTTTAGCGGGCTAACTGAAGTGCATCTATCATTTCCTATATAATAAAAAAGCATGGAGATCTGCTGCCCCCATGCTTCTTCTATTATCTATTATTGGTTATTTTTCTTCTTCTGATTGTTCGATCCATTCTTTCAATTTATGCTTTAGCGTATTAAACCCTGCACTATTTTCCCCTAGTTTAATGCGACGCACTTCATGAATAGAAGTTGGTTTAGATTCCGCTGTTGCACGAATAGATAAACTAATTTTCCCCTCTTCTTCATTCACTGAAATCACTTTCACTGTGACTTCTTTTCCCACTTCTAGGTGGTCATGAATATCCTTTACATACCCGTGAGTAATTTCTGAAATATGAACCAACCCCTGCATCCCATTTTCAAGTGCAATGAACGCTCCATATGGTTGAATCCCTGTTACCTTCCCTGTTACAATTTGCCCTGGTTCATAATTATTTCCCATCCAAACACTCCTAAAAAATTGTTTTCCTTATCTACGAATCATAAAATTATACCATATTGGTAAAAAAATATCTAAACATACATATGTGAGCAAATTTTTTACATAATAGGTGTTGAAAGCCTTTACAAATTGATAAAATTCTGTGAATTGTGAAAAAAGCCTGTTTTTTTGAAAGAAAACATAGTAAGGTAATACAGTTATCACACATTTGAAAGAGGAGAATGAAATGAGTAAAAAAGAACAATGGTCTTCGAAGATCGGCTTTATTCTTGCAGCAGCAGGTTCAGCGATCGGACTTGGCGCCATTTGGAAATTCCCCTATATGGCCGGAACAAACGGAGGAGGAGTGTTCTTTCTTCTATTTATCTTATTTACGGTCATCATTGGGGCGCCAATTTTATTGGCAGAGTTTTTTATTGGAAGACGAACACAAAAGGATGCGGTAAGTGCCTTCAAAGAATTAGTACCTCATTCGGCTTGGCCGCTCGTTGGTATATTGGGTGTTGGATCTGCTTTTATTATTTTATCCTTTTACAGTGTAGTTGGTGGTTGGATTTTATCCTATATTTTCCGAAATCTTACTGGACAATTGTTCATAGAAGGAAAAACAGATTATAATGCTTTATTCGATCAAATTATTAGCAACCCTACCGAAGTGTTAATCGCACAAGGTTTGTTTATGCTAATGGCGATATTTGTTGTACGCGGTGGCATTCAAAAAGGGATTGAACGAGCGAGTGTAGTTTTAATGCCAGCTCTCTTCCTATTGTTTATCGCACTTGTCATTCGTTCCTTAACATTAGATGGAGCGATGGAAGGCGTGAAATTCCTGTTGCAGCCGGATTGGTCGCTCTTAACAGGAAAAACAGCTTTGCTAGCTTTAGGCCAAGCCTTTTTCGCCTTAAGTATTGGTGTATCGATCATGATTACATACGCTTCGTATTTAGGAAAAGAACAGGACATGCCACGATCAGCTTTTTCTGTTGCTGGGCTTAATATTCTTATTTCGCTTTTAGCGGGGCTTGTTATTTTCCCAGCCGTTTTTGCTTTAGGCTTCGAACCAGATGCAGGCCCTGGACTTGTGTTTGTCGTTCTTCCAGCGGTCTTTAATGAAATGGCCTTTGGGAACATATTTTTCTTTATTTTCTTATTATTGTTATTGTTCGCTACACTTACATCAGCGTTTTCGATTCTTGAAATTGTTGTAGCCGCCTTTACAAAAGGAGATCCAAATAAACGAAAAAAATTCACTTGGATTGCAGGCATTCTTATTTTCATTACAGGTATTCCAAGTGCTTTATCATTCGGCGTGCTTAGTGATGTGACGATTTTTAATAAATCGATTTTTGATTTTGCTGACTACATTACAGCGAACATTGGGATGCCTATAGGCGCTTTATTTATTTCCATCTTTGTTGGCTACCGAATGAAACGAAATGACGTCTACGAAGAAATCACTCGCGGTTCTTCCATGAGCCCCAAGCTATTCGGCATTTGGTACTTCTGCGTCAAATACGTCGCACCCGTAGCCATCATCCTCATCTTCCTACAATCATTTGGATTGTTTTAACGAAAAGCGGAAGGCCCTGTTTAGCGACGTATGGACTGGAGCGATCCGCACGAGATAAAGGAAACACGATGAACGACAGTGAATCGATGTTGACTTATCGCAAGGAGGAGCGGGGAAGTTCACTAAGCGCTGGGGACTGGAGCTGGACAAGATAGAAAAGCGGAAACGGCTGTTTAGACTCGGCAGACATAAGGCGGACCGTCGAAGTGGCGTTCTTTGCCACACAGGCGTGACGACTTATGTCCGAGAGTCTAGCCGTTGCAGCTAGACAATACGAAAAGCGGAAGGACCCGGTTAGCGACTGATCTGAGTTCATTTGCGGTTGAATCGGGCTCGTACGCGACCGATTCGACGATATCCACGCCTGATTCGACAACAATTGCGACCAATCCGTCATCTTTCAAACACAACAAATGGGGGTGTAGCTAAACATCAGCGAAAACTGATGTTTAGCTACACCCCCTGATTTTTTTATTTCTCAAGAAATTGCTTTATTCGCTTCACTGCTTCTTGCAGTTGCTCCATAGATGAGGCATAGGAACAGCGAATGTACCCTTCTCCTCCTTTGCCGAAGACGGAGCCTGGGACGACAGCAACTTTTTCCTCTACTAGCAATTGTTCAGCAAATTGTTCAGATGTTAAGCCTGTGCTTTGAATAGATGGGAACACATAGAAGGCTCCTCCAGGTACGTGGCATGTAAGGCCCATTTCATTTAACGACTGAACAAAGTAATTTCGACGGCGACGATAAGCTTTTTTCATCTCTTCTACATCGTTCATTCCTGTTTGCAACGCTTCTAAAGCTGCGTATTGAGCAGGTGTTGACGCGCACATCATCGTGTATTGATGAATTTTCAACATTGCGGCTGCTAATTCACGCGGCGCACAAACGAATCCAAGGCGCCATCCTGTCATCGCAAATCCTTTGGAAAAGCCGTTAATCAAAATCGTCCGTTCCCGCATTCCTTCTAGGCTAGCGATCGATGTATGACGAAGATCGTAAGCAAGCTCCGCATAAATTTCATCGGCAATCACTAATAAATCATACTTTTTCACAATATCAGCAATCGCTTGTAATTCTTCTCGGTCAAGCTGTGTCCCTGTTGGGTTATTCGGCGAACATAAGAGCAATGCCTTCGTTTTTGGTGTAATTGCTTTTTCTAAATCCTCTGCTTGCAGTTTAAAACCTTGTTCCCCTGTCGTTTCTACCGTCACTGCTTTTCCACCAGCAAGCTCAACTAAAGGGACATACGACACGAAACAAGGCTCAACAACAACCACTTCATCGCCTGGGTCAAGAATAGCTCTCATCGCTAGATCAATGGCTTGGCTCGCTCCGACTGTGACAATGATCTCTTCGTTTGCTATGTAAGGAACATAAAATCGTTCACTAATGTAGTCACTAATCGCCTCGCGTAATTCCAATAAACCCGCGTTAGCTGTATAAGATGTATAGCCCTTTTCAAGGGATAAAATAGCCGCTTCCCTCGCTGACCAAGAAGTGACAAAGTCAGGCTCTCCTACTCCTAAAGAAATAACACCTTCCATTGTCGCTGCTAAATCAAAAAACTTTCTAATGCCGGATGGCGCCATATTCTCAACTGATTTTGCCACGTAGCTTTTTGTCGTTTTCATTATGGAGACACCACGATTCTTTTATCATTTTTCTTTTGTTCATACACAATGCCATCATGCTTATATTTTTTCAATTGAAAGTGAGTTGTAGTCGAAACAACAGAGTCAAGGGTTGATAGTTTCTCAGAAACAAAGCGGGCGACTTCATTCATCGACTTCGCTTCTACCGTCACGGACAAATCGTAAACACCGGACATTAAGTAAACAGAAGTGACTTCTTTAAAGCGATAAATTCTCTCTGCTACTTCACTAAAGCCCACTCCGCGCTTTGGTGTCACCTTTACATCAATCATCGCGGTAATGCCTTGATAGCTATCAATCTTCGCCCAATCCACAAGTGTCGCATAGTGAACAATCACTTTTTCCTCTTCTAATCGCTTCACTAACTTTATCGTTGTTTCTTCGTTTTCACCAATCATTTTAGCTAAATCTTCCATTGGCACACGAGCATTTTGTTCAAGAATTTCTAATATTTCTATTTCCTTATCCGTTAAATGCATGTAAATTCCTCCAGTCACATGGTTTATTATAACAAAAAAAAATAATAATTCATGTTTTTTAACAAAAATAATTATACAATTTGTGTTTTTACACAATCAGATATTAAAAAAGTGAGGCTGTCAGTCATTTGAGACAACCCCACACTTACTCTATGATCACAAGTCACATGCCGAATGATGTTTCACCTGTAGCAATCGAGTAGCTATTGGACGACAACACTCTAAAGATAATTTATCATCAAAAGAGAATTCATAAATTTCTTTAATTCGAGCTGCCAATTGTTCGGCATCATCTAGCTGATGAACAGCGTAGATCGCATCTGCCGACTCTGTATCGTAAAAACCACTACCGACTGCAAACGGATCCCATTCACGAAGAATGTGTCCAAGCTCAATATTTAATTTAACTGTTTTCTCCATTTGTCGATCCACCTTTTAAAAATTTCCTTCAAAAAGTTTAATTTATTATCATTCTTACTAAAAATACTTTACCATGACTATATACTATTTGTCAGGGATGGTGAGAATTTTGAGTAAATTGGATCAAATGATTAATCGTACAGGTACAGGGGCTGTAAAATGGGATAGTCTGAAGGAAATGTTTGGGGTAGAAGATGCTTTACCAATGTGGGTCGCTGACATGGATTTCGAAGCACCAAATCCAGTGATCGAAGCGCTCAAAAAGCAAGTGGAACATGGTATATTTGGTTACGCAGCGATTCCTGCTTCCACAAAAGAAGCAATCAAAGCATGGCAAGCTTCTCGTCACAATTGGAAGATCGAAACAGACTGGTTGCTATTTAATCATGGAGTAGTGCCTTCTATCAGTCTAGCGATTGAAGCTTTAACCGAAAAAGGAGATGCTGTCATTGTTCAATCACCAGTGTACACTCCTTTTTTTGAAATGATTGAGCGAAACGAACGACAAGTGGTGAATAATCAGCTAGTCTTAAAAGACAATCGTTATCAGGTCGATTTTGACGACCTTGAACAAAAATTATCTGCCGAAGAAGTAAAATTGCTTTTGCTTTGTAGCCCACACAATCCAGGTGGACGAGTATGGACAAAAGAGGAATTAACGAAAATGGCGGCTCTTTGCCAGCAGCATGATGTTATTATTGTCGCGGATGAAATTCATTGTGATTTAACGGCCGATCCTCATATTCATACACCAATCGCATCCATTCAAGAAGAATATCAAGATTTTATCGTCACACTCATTGCACCGAGTAAAACCTTTAACCTCGCAGGCTTACAAGCTTCGGCGATCATTGTGCCGAGTGAAGTATTGCGGAATAAATTGAAAACAGTTCAAGCAAAACGAGGCTTTTTCACATTAAACATGATGGGCATCACTGCAATGGAAGCCGCTTATCGTGAAGGAGGCCCATGGCTAGATGAAGCGATCGCTTACATTCGTGAAAATATTCAGTTGGTAGAACACTATATTCGTAGCGAAATCCCTGAATTAAACGTGATGAAACCAGAAGGCAGCTATTTAATCTGGATCGACTGCCGTAAGCTAGAATTAGCGGATGATGAATTGATGAATAAAATTCTTCACGATGGCAAACTAGCCCTCGGTCAAGGCTTCAAGTACCGAGCGGGCGGTGAAGGCTTCCTGCGAATGAACGTCGCCTGTCCACGTGTCATTGTAGAAGATGGATTAAAGCGATTGAAAAAAGCCATCAAAGGCGAGTAACGATAAAAAAGAGATGCCCGCATCGGCATCTCTTTCCTCATTTATACTCCCTTTTTGTTCCCCCAAACAAACGTATGAAGCTGAGGGAGAACGCGGACGTTTTTCCAGTCGGCATCTGGCATTGTTTGTTCAATTAACCACTCGTATTTTCTGACAAGATACGATAATAGCTCGACGTCATTGATTTCTTCGAGACGATCATTCCCCGTTTGTAAAAAGAACGGCACCTCTGGAAAGCTTTGATGAACTTTTTTTGCATAAGCTAAATCTTTCTCATCGAAAATGACGACTTTTAAACTGAAGTTTCTCTCTTTTTGCTGAAGGCGCTGAACAATGATCGACAGTTGGTCAAAGTCGGTGTCCATCCCAGAGCTTGGTGGCTTCGGTGAGATTGTCAACTCATCAATCTCGTAAAACCAATCTTGCCAGCGACTCCCTTGCGTTTCTAACGCTGTTTGTATACCTTCTTGGTGCAGCTTGTTGACTAAGTCAGCGATTTGTGAAAGTAACGCTGGGTTTCCTCCTGAAATCGTCACATGATCAAACGTCTGACCTCCTAACTGTACAAGCTCAGACCAAATCTCCTCAGCCGTCAATAGACGAATGTCCTCTTTAGCTGAGCCGTCCCATGTAAAGGCGGAATCGCACCATGAGCAGCGATAATCACAGCCAGCTGTTCGAACGAACATCGTCTTGCGGCCAACGACCATGCCTTCTCCTTGAACAGTCGGTCCAAATATTTCGAGAACAGGAATCTTTCGGCTCATTGAAAATCCTCTTCCTGCGGACGGTACACCACATAGCTCGTTGGTGTTTCACGCAAAAAGACTTGGATGCAGCGCGGCTTATTTGCCATTTTATTCAATGACTCTTGCATCACTTCCCATATCGTTCGAGCGACGACTTCCGTAGTTGGAAAATAATTCGGATCTTCTTCATTGAATAGAGCATCCTGATTTAACAATGTATGATCAAATCGTTTATGGATCAGATTTTTTATCTCTTGAAAATTAACTAAAAAGCCTAAATTATTCAGTTCATTACCGACGACCGTCACATTGACGAAATAGGTGTGACCATGCAGTCGGCGACATGCGCCCGCTTCTTCATGAGGAACATAGTGAGCCGCAGCAAACTGAAAATCTTTATTTAATTCGTAACGATACGAATGAACAGGTGCTGGGTAAATTTGTTGGATCATGATTGTACCGCCCCCTTCTTCGCCAAATATTGGTCAAGACCTCTTTGGCGGAGCTTACACGCAGGGCATTCGCCACAACCGCTGCCTTTTATCCCGTTATAGCAAGTCAATGTGCGCTCGCGAACATATTCAAAAGCACCAAGTTGGTCAGCTAACTCCCATGTCTCCGCTTTATCAAGCCACATGAGCGGTGTATGAATCACAAAAGACGTATCCATCGAAAGATTCAACGTCACATTTAATGATTTAATAAAGACATCTCGACAATCTGGATAGCCGCTGAAATCTGTTTCACATACGCCAGTAATCAGATGTTTCGCGTCATACTGCTTTGCCAACACAGCTGCGAACGATAAAAACAATAGGTTTCTTCCTTCCACAAATGTCGATGGCGCTTCGCCTTCTTTTTCCGTTATCTCGATATCGGTTCTCGTTAACGCATTAGGAGCTAACTGATTGAGAAGCGACATATCCAAAATATGATGGGACACCTGCAGTTCTTTCGCGATTTCAGCTGCACATTCTAATTCTAATTTGTGGCGCTGACCGTAATCGAACGTAACCGCGATCACTTCTTCAAATCGTTCCTTTGCCCAAAATAAACAAGTGGTACTATCTTGACCACCACTAAATACAACAACTGCTTTTTCCTTTTTCAACATTTATCTTCCTTCCTTTTGAAAGAAAAAAAGATTCAAGAACTGTTACTCTAAAGAAATGGTCCTTCAAAAGGCCATAGAAAAAAACCGTCTCAAATGGACAGGCTTTCTCATAGTTTTTTATAGAGGGAGTTCGCGAACCTCTCCTGCTAAACAGCAGAATTCTTCCTTTAGTTCATGTTCAATATAACATAATGACTCGCTAAAAAGCAAAGTGCCTGGGTTCATCACCAAGCACTTGTTCAAAAGCGTGCAAAATAGCCATTTTGCACGAATGAGTCAAAAATCAGCCAATTCAAAAGCTATTCACCAATCTTATATTTCCCCTCTAGTTCCTTCGCTTTTTCTTCTTCTTTTTTGGAAATTTTCTTCATAAAGAGAAAAAATAAAACGGCTGCTGCCATAAAGAACGACATAGAAATCAACGCAGGAATATATTCTGATTTATCTTTTGGAAAATATAAAAAAAACATGTTTAATACGAATGAATCTAGTAGCATAGTATCTCCTTTCCTATACAACCTTTACCATCTATTATACCTTGTCCGATGTCTAAAACCAACCGTACAAATACAAAAACAGCCGGTTCAACGTCGGCTGCTTCATCATTTGTTCACTTATTTAATGACAGTGATTTTTTCAATCACGATATCTTCTTTAGGCTTATCTTGAGCGGCTGTTGGAGCATTGGCAATCGCATCAACAACATCCATTCCTTCAATCACTTGACCAAAAACAGTATGACGGAAATCAAGCCAAGGCGTTCCACCATTCTCCATATAAAAATCGGTTACTTCTTTCGGATATCCTGCTTCTTCCATTTGCTCTCTAAAACCCGGGTCCATCTTGCTATTTTGCACAATAAAGAACTGGCTTCCATTTGTGTTTGGACCGGCATTTGCCATCGATAAAGCACCGCGGAAGTTAAATAATTCGCGCGAGAATTCATCTTCAAAGGATTCGCCGTAAATACTTTCGCCGCCCATACCTGTTCCTTCCGGGTCTCCACCTTGGATCATGAAGTCTTTAATCACTCGGTGGAAAGTCAATCCATCGTAGTAGCCATTTTCACTATGTGTGATAAAGTTTTCGACCGTCTTAGGCGCTTGTTCAGGGAATAACTTAATTTTAATTGTACCTTTCGTTGTCTTCATTTCAACGAGCTTTTCATTTTCTGCAACTTCTGTCGTTAATTGTGGATAATTCATATCTTTATCCCCTTTCTCCTTATGTACGTTTTGTTCTTTAGCAGGCAGCTCAACTTGTTCTGCTTTTTCCTTTTCTTCTGACTTTTCTCCACTGCACCCTGCTATCACAAAGAGAAAAGCGATGAATAGTATCGGAAATAGTCGTTTCATAATCATCCCTCCTGCTTTTCCTACTTTACCTGATTTCGACTAAAAAATCATCTGCTCTTCTTTCATTTCATTCGCCTTCATTTTTTGATAAAGTGAAGAAAAAGGAGGAAAGATCATGCAGACTGGAGACATTGTCACCGCATTTTATAAAACAGGAAAATATATTGGAGAAGTAACAGCGATTCGCGCGGGGTTCTATACCGTTAAAATATTGGCAGTCCTGCGTCACCCGGCTCAAGGGGATCTTCACAATCCAAAGGAAGCGAATGTTCCTTTTTTCCATGAACGAAAGGCCCTTGCTTTTCGCGAGCAAGCAAACATTCCTGAGAAAACGGTCCATTTGTATGAGGGCGACATTCCAGATTACTTTGAAACGTTGCAAGACGCCTTTCAACGTCTGAAAGATCGATTGGAACAAGAAGATACACCCTTTTCGAAAAAAAGCCTTGAAGCTTTGCAAAGTGTTCAAAAAGAATATAAACTGATGTACAACTTGAAATGGAAATAGGCCAAATCTGTGAAAAGATTCAGCCTTTAAGCCATCTGATCGAGCAATTTGGAAAAGTCAACAAGATCTCCAATGGTTGGCGGTTCTGATTTTTCCATATACTTTTTATCTTTTTCTACAAGATTGTAAATGTGGTAGGTGGTCAATGCATCGTCGAGAGCTCGGTGATGCTTGCCCGTGCCTTCCTTTCCATACTCCTCCACTGCTTTCCATAAGCCCGTCTGATTGCGATCACCGAAAAATTGCTTATATTCCATCGATAAATCAACAAATATTCCTTGCAACGGAAAGTGTAAGCTGGCTTGTTCGCAATTATGCCGCAACACTTTCATATCCATATTGCCCCATGTAATAATTTTGTCCTGCTTGCTTTGATTGAGCTTTGCCAAAAGATGAACTAAATCAGCTAAAGGGACTCCTTCTTCTACTTGTTGCTGACTAATATCAAGAAAACGTTTGCATCTAGAGGTTAACTTAGGAAAAGCCGTGGGGATCACGTAGGAAGAATATTTTTCAATAATCGTTCCCTGCTCCACCGCCACAATTCCTGCTTCAATAATTTCCGGATAAAACCCTTTTCTATATACATTAGCATCTGGCATCGAAAATTCAAAATCAATGAAAAGTAGCTTTTTCTGCAACTTACTCACTCCTTTCTTCTAAATTTTCTATTTCTATTATAACATGAATTAACGAAAAATTTAGACTTGTTATTCTCATAGATACCCAGTTATTACTAAAAAAATTCCTCTTTTCTACACTTCTCCTCTTTATTAATGTCTTCCTATAGATTATGATGAGTGAAGGATTATTTTTACTAATTTTTAAAAGTAAAAACAAACTAGAATCAAGAAGGCGGTTCAGGGAATGAGAACGGTTTTTGGTTATTTATTAATAGTTTTGCTCCTCCCTTTAGCTGTGTTTTTATTTTACTTTGCTAATGTGGAAGCACAACAAGTCAAAAGCTTTGATGAAGTCGTGGAAGAAAAGATCATCATTAATGATGTCCAACTTCCCCAAGCAAGCCAGATTGTCGATAAAAATGGCGACCCTTATTTAGAAATTCAAAAGCCATTTCGCATCGTAGTGGATGGCGAAGAAATCCCCTCCTTTTTAAAAGAAGTCTTTCTCCAATCGGAGGACCAACACTTTTATGAACACGCAGGCATTGATGCAGCTGCTGTCATGCGTGCCATGTTAATCAATGCACAGTCAAATGAAATTGAACAAGGGGCCAGTACAATTACTCAGCAGCTTGCTCGTAATATTTATCTTTCACATGAGCAAACCCTCTCCCGAAAGATATCAGAAGTATTATATGCGTATCAGTTGGAAAAAAGGCTTTCGAAAGATGAAATATTAAACTTATATTTAAACACGATCTACTTTAACAACAATGTGTATGGCGTAGAAGCTGCGGCTCAGTTTTATTTTCAAAAGTCTGTCAATAAGTTAACGAAAGCAGAGATGGCCTTTATCGCTACAATCCCAAATAATCCATCTCTTTATGACCCAATTCGCAATTTTGATAATGCGAAAGAGCGGCAAGAACGATTGATTGATATTATGGAAAGAGAAAAGTTTCTGACAGCACAAGAAGCAGAAGCCATCAAAAAAGAACCAATTAAGCTGAACGTGAGAGAGCGTGTGGATAAATTCGAAAACTATTCCACCTACGTGGAAGCGGAGCTAAAGGAGTTAATTGCGAGCTCAGAAGGGTTTGATGAGCAGCTAAAAAATGCAGACGGCGAGAAGAAAATTCAAATCGATCATAAGCTTGATGCTCGTGTAGAAGAAGTCTTGTCATCTGGCGTCACCATCCACACAGCGCTTGACCCTAATATGCAGAACAAAACGACCAGTGCTGTCAGTTCCACATTAGCTGGTAGTTCTGTTGAAGGAGCAGCGGCTGTCATTAACAATGACACAAGAGAAATCGTCGCCTTATCCGGCGGAAAAGATTTCGATAAAACGGAATTCAATCGCAGCTTCCAAGCCTATCGTCAACCAGGCTCAACGATCAAGCCATTGCTCGACTTCGCTCCTTATGTCGAAAAGACCGGTGCGGGTCCAAACAGTATGGTAAGTGCCAATAAATACTGCTCGATGCCAGGTTACTGCCCAAAAAACTATAGCGGCAAGGAATATGGAATGGTTACATTACAAAAAGCGCTAGCAAACTCTTATAACACAGCGGCGCTACGATTGTTTATGCAAACGGGACCAGAAACAGCCTTTTCATATTTAAAGAAATTTGATTTTGACAGATTAACAGAAGAGGATGTATCACCTAGTTCACACGCTGCAGCTCTTGGTGGTTTTAAATATGGAATGTCGCCACTTGAAATAGCAGGTGCCTACACATCCTTTATTGATGGTACCTATGTAACACCTCGAGCAATTCAAAAAGTGACTGATCGCGAAGGTAAGGTGCTATATGAGTGGAAAGATGAATCAGAAAGAATCTGGTCGCAATCCACAACGAACACCATGCGCGTGATGTTATCTGGCGTCATTAAATCAGGAACAGGGAAAAAAGCGAATCCAGGCACACCTTATGCTGGAGGAAAAACAGGCACGAGTCAGAATGTACGCGACCTTTGGTTTGCTGGCTTAACTGATCAATACACAGCGAGTGTCTGGGTTGGAAAAGATCAATCAGGAAACGTAAGCTCCATGCAAAACTACGCGCCACACCAAATCATTTGGCGCCGCATTATGCAATAAGTGGGAGTGGGGAGAATGCTTCCCCGCTGCGCTTATTGAAACAAAAAAAACCGCCGAGGCGGTTTTTTTTGTTATAAAGGCAAGCTAGCTAGTAAACCATTATAAATTTTTAATCCCAATAAGGCGAACAGCGTAGCAAGGAACGCCCAGACAGCCACTTGAAAAGAGATAATACCGATTAAATTAGCTGTCGATAAATCGGGAGCAATCTTATAAACGAAATACACAAAATAGCCAATAGCCGTGAGGATAAAAATAATCAAAATTCCGGTAAGAGAAGAAAAGCTAATTAATGAAATTAAGCCACCAATAAAGAAAACAATCGAACTGCTTCTTGTTTTGATTAATAGTTCCCCTGTCGTATCCTTCGAGAAAAACAAAAGTGATAATTGATTAACTGTATCAGCGATCACCTTTAATGTTGCTAAAATCATAAAAAACACTAGCATCAATGCTAGAATGATAGTCAACTTCACTTCGGTCTCTGTAAATATTTCTAGGAGACTGTTATATAAGCTAACTTTTTTGAATAGACTAACAATCATTTTTTCAGTGAACATCGCTAAAGATAAGCTGAATAATAACATTGCGACTGCCGGTAAGTAGCCAATTAAGTAAGTATTTTTCATATCTAAATTTCCGCTCCTGTTCGTTTCAATCCATTTAATTATGCAAGAGCTAGCAAGTAAAGACAAGTGCTTTTTAATAATTTTTGGAAAAATACATCCGAATATTTTAAATCACAAAAAAATTTTTCGGGTTTTTTTCCAACATTCTTCATATTTAATATCATAAATCGACTTTTCTACAAGTTTCGTTTTAATGGAATGCAGGAAGTTATTTTTTACGATATAATGCACTAGGAGGTTTGATTTACGTTGGGAGAACAGTCTTAGTGCGATCATTTAAAAAGGAATGTTGATGAGTTTTTCATTTATGTTGAAATTCTATCGTTTTCAAAACGAGGTTTAATACAATCTGCAAGGAGGGATTCTTTTGTCTTTACTGCATATAGCCATCTTTTCTCCTTTTTTAATGGCTATTCTAGTGCCCTTTTTCTATAAGGGACTTCGACGCATACATACAGGATGGTTTGTGCTGATCCTGCCTATTTTGCTATTCACCTATTTTCTTCAATTTCTCCCGGTCACGCGAGACAATCAAGCAATACAGGAGTCATTTGCTTGGATTCCGTCGCTCGGCATTGACTTTACCGTCTATGTGGATGGATTAGGGCTTCTTTTTGCGTTATTAATCACCGGTATCGGCGCTTTAGTTGTGCTTTATTCGATTTTCTACTTATCTAAGGAAAAAGAAAAGCTACACAACTTCTATGTGTACTTGCTCATGTTTATGGGAGCCATGCTAGGTGTTGTATTGTCAGATAATCTCATCACATTGTATATGTTTTGGGAATTGACATCTATCTCATCCTTTTTATTAATCGCGTACTGGTACGATCGTGAGCGTTCTCGTTATGGAGCACTGAAATCAATGCTCATTACCGTCTTTGGTGGGCTGGCGATGCTTGGCGGATTTTTATTACTCTCGATCATGGGAGATACGTTTAGCATACGAGAGCTGATCGCTCAAGCAAGTGAGTTAAATGATCAACCACTATTTCTTTTGGCTCTAGTGCTAGTTCTTATTGGAGCCTTTACAAAATCGGCGCAATTTCCATTTTATATCTGGCTACCTGATGCGATGGAAGCACCTACCCCTGTTAGTGCTTATCTCCACTCAGCTACAATGGTCAAGGCAGGTATTTATTTAGTTGCTCGCTTTAGTCCGATTTTTGCTTTTTCCGAGTACTGGTTCTGGCTTGTTGGCGGCGTCGGAATTTTCACTTTATTCTGGGGCTCTTTTAATGCCGTTAAGCAAACCGATTTAAAAGGAATACTTGCTTTCTCAACAGTGAGTCAACTTGGTTTAATTATGTCACTTCTTGGTGTGGGGGCTGCCGCTCTCCAATTTGATGGAATGGATGATAATATCTATACAGTCGCTACCATTGCAGCGATCTTCCATCTTATTAACCATGCAACATTTAAAGGTAGTTTGTTTATGGTTGTCGGTATTGTTGATCATGAAACGGGCACGCGAGATATTCGTAAGCTTGGCGGATTGCTCAGTTTAATGCCAATCACCTTTACAGTGGCTGTCATTGGCGCATTCTCCATGGCCGGATTGCCACCGTTTAACGGCTTTTTAAGTAAAGAAATGTTTTTTACAGGCATGATTCAGCTGCTTGAGCTCGATATCTTTAACCTGCAGACTTGGGGGTTATTATTCCCTATTCTTGCTTGGGTTGGAAGCGTGTTCACCTTCATTTACAGCATGATGATTGTGTTTAAAACATTCACTGGTAAATATCAGCCGGAAAAATTAGAGAAAACACCGCACGAGGCACCGATTGGCATGCTGATTCCGCCAATCATCCTAGCTGTTCTTGTCGTTGTATTTGGGATTTTCCCAAATATTCTTTCTTACAATTTAATACAGCCAGCGGTCGCAGCGATTATTCCTTCACTCATTGAACCTGGTGAAAAAATCCCTGTCCATATTAGTCATTGGCATGGTTTTTCAACCGAGCTGATGATGACGATTGGTGTTGTGACACTAGGCGTTATTATGTATATCACAATGAGAAAATGGAATAAGATTTACAATCTATTCCCTAACAAAGTGACGCTTAATGCGCTGTATGACACGGGGCTATATGCGGCCGAACGAGGCTCCTATACACTGACAAAATCAGTGATGTCAGGCTATATTCGTACGTACCTAGTCTATATTTTCATTTTCTTTATCGGTATTTTAGGCTTTACGATGTGGACAGAAGATGCGTTTAAAATAGACACCTCTCAGCTTGCACCGATTGGCATTTATGAAGTCGTTCTCGTTCTGTTAATTGTGCTAGGAACGTTTACAACGTTGATTGCCAAATCTAGACTGACTTCCATTTTAGCATTAGGGACAGTGGGCTATACGGTTTCGTTATTTTTCGTTATTTTCCGTGCACCGGATCTTGCCTTAACGCAGTTGGTGATTGAAACAGTCTCTGTTGCCTTGTTCTTACTTTGCTTCTATCACTTGCCGAAGCTTAGCCGTCATGAAGAAAGAATGAGCTTTAAACTGGGCAATCTACTTATTTCAGCTGGTGTCGGGATTATGTTCACTTTAATCGCAATCTCGGCTCACAGTAATAAATTGTTTGACTCGATTTCTAAATACTATGTTGATAATACGTATGACAAAGCTGGCGGAGAAAATATGGTCAACGTTATTCTCGTCGACTTCCGCGGCTTCGATACTTTATTTGAAATTTGCGTGCTTGCAATTGCCGCTCTTGGCATTTACGGATTAATCAAGCTGCGTTTAGGAAAGAAAGGAGGAGCGATCGATGAAAACGAATGATGTGATTTTACAAACGGCGAGCAAAGTTGTGTTTTTCATCATCATCCTCTTTGCGATCCATTTATTCTTCGCTGGACATTATCATCCCGGTGGAGGCTTCGTTGGCGGGTTAATGACTTCAGGGGCGATTGTTCTCCTATTACTCGCTTACGATATTAAAACCGTTTCTCAAGGTTTCCCGATCGATTATAAAATACTTATTGGGATCGGCCTTTTATTTGCGGCTGGTACGGCAGCCGGTGCCTTGTTGTTCAACGTGCCGTTGTTGACTCACGCGTTCGGCGATTTTGACTTGCCACTGCTTGGGGAAACCTCGCTTCATACAGCCATGTTGTTCGACACAGGGGTTTATTTAGTTGTCATTGGTGTGACCATGACCATTATTCAAACGATAGGAGAGAGTGAATAATGGAAATATTAATGTCAATTGTAGCAGGACTATTACTTGCAAGTGCCGTCTACTTAATGCTTTCAAAAAGCTTGTTACGAATCATTATTGGTACTGGACTATTAAGTCACGGCGCCCATCTTTTGATTCTTACAATGGGTGGGTTAAAAAATGGAGCTGCTCCGCTTTTAGGACAGCATGCCAAAGCTTATGTCGATCCGTTACCACAAGCGCTTATTTTAACAGCAATCGTCATCAGCTTCGGTGTCACCGCCCTTTTCCTCGTGTTGGCTTACAGAGCCTATCAGGAATTAGGGACAGATAATACAGATGAGATGAGAGGTTCGGAAGCAAATGACTAATTTACTTATATTACCTATACTCATCCCTCTAATGACCGCGATTTTATTGATTTTCTTAACAAAACGGGTGATTGCTCAACGCGTCGTCTCTGTCATTTCGACTCTAGGGACGTTAACGGCATCCATTGTATTATTGTTAACTGTGAAAAATGATGGCATTCAAACATTAGATGTCAGTAGTTGGGAGGCCCCTTTTGGAATTACGCTTGTGTCTGATATGTTGTCTGCTTTACTTGTAACGACGACTTCATTGATTACACTTTGTGTGATTATTTATTCTTTCCGTTCTATCGGAAAAAAACGGGAACAATTTTATTACTACTCGATTATTCAATTTATGCTTGTTGGCGTGAACGGCGCCTTTACGACAGGAGATATTTTTAACTTATTCGTCTTCTTTGAAGTGATGTTGATGTCTTCCTACGTATTGATTGTTATCGGTGGAACGAACATTCAGCTGCGAGAATCGATCAAATACATTTTAGTGAATGTCATTTCATCGGCGATTTTTGTCATCGCTGTTGCCTTTTTATACTCCGTCGTTGGCTCATTAAATATGGCGGACATTTCTCAGCGAATTGCAGAAGTTGGTCAACCACCAATTTTAACCGTGATCGCCGTCTTATTCTTAATTGTCTTTGGATTAAAGGGAGCCATTTTCCCACTTTATTTCTGGCTGCCTGGCTCATATAATGCGCCGCCCGTTCCAGTGCTTGCTTTATTCGGCTCCTTATTGACAAAAATCGGTGTGTACTCAATTTTACGAACATACTCTTTGTTCTTTTATCACAATCAAGCCTTTACCCATGAGCTGTTGCAAATCCTAGCGATCCTTACGATTATTGTCGGGGTGATCGGGGCCATTGCTTACTGGGATGTGAAGAAGATCATCATTTACAACATCATTATTGCGGTTGGTGTGTTGACATTCGGAATATCGTTAGCAACAGAGGAATCGATTCAAGGGACGATTTTCTATCTTATTCATGACATGATTATTAAAGCAGCTTTGTTTCTATTGATTGGTGTCATGATCAAAATTACTGGCACAAGCAATTTACGTAAAATGGGCGGATTGATTAACAAATATCCGCTACTTGGCTGGACGTTTCTTGTTGCCGCATTTGCTCTTGCTGGTATCCCACCGCTCAGCGGGTTTGTTGGTAAGTTCTTAATCGTTCGTGCTGGCTTTGCTGAAGGGGCGTATGTTGGAGCGCTGATCGTCTTATTATCAAGTCTGTTTGTTCTTTACTCTGTGATTAAAATCTTTATGAATGGCTTTTGGAAAGCACCGCAAGATTATCCTGGAGAAGAAAAACAGCCTGTTCACTTTTTGTGGATGCCAGGAGCTCTTCTCGTCCTCGTCTCCATTTTTTATGGAGTGGGCGCAGAAGGAATGTATCCAATTATTTCTCAAGCCACTGAAGCACTCATAGATCCGACAATCTATATTGATGCCGTGTTAAAGGAGTAATGTCATATGGCTTTTCAAATTTTACTTAATTTCTTTTTAGCGTTTCTCTGGATGTTTCTACAAGTTTCATTTTCAAGCTCAACCTTTATCATCGGATATCTCATTGGCTTAATTTTGATTTACGGTATGCGTCGCTTCTTTAAAACCGAGTTTTATATGCGCCGTGTATGGGCTGTACTTTATTTAACTTTGCTGTTCTTTAAAGAATTGATCTTAGCAAATATCGATGTGCTGAAAGTGATTTTAAAGCCAAAGCTTGATATCCAACCAGGGATCTTTGCCTTACCGACTGAATTGAAATCAGATTGGGAAATCACGTTATTAGCTAATTTAATTACGTTAACACCGGGGACTCTCGTTATAGATATCTCAGATGATAATAAAGTTTTATATGTACATGCGATTGATTTACCAGATGTGCAAGATGCCATTGATGGGATTAAAAATTCGTTTGAAAAAGCCATTATGGAGGTGAGTCGTTAATGCTGGAGATGGTGATGAAGATTTCCTTGATTTGTTTTTCACTTGCCATGCTCGGCCTTGTTTACCGACTCATTAAAGGACCGACTGTACCAGACCGAGTAGTGGCGCTAGACGCAATCGGCATTAACCTTGTGGCGATTGTCGCCATCTTGTCGATGCTGCTGCGTACAAGCGAGTTTTTAGATGTTATTTTATTAATCGGGATTTTAGCCTTTATTGGGACAATTGCTTTTGCTAAATTCCTAGAGAAAGGAGAGATCATTGAAAATGACCGTCATCATTGATACAGTGATCGTTCTCTTTTTAGTCATAGGAGCGTTTCTCAGCCTTGTAGCTGCCTTTGGTGTCATAAGACTCCCAGATGTGTATACACGCAATCACGCGGCGTCTAAAGCGGCTACATTAGGCGTGATGTCCACTCTACTTGCGGCCTTCCTCTACTTTTACTTAATCGAAGGCCATTTCAGCTCACGGATTATTCTCGGGATCGTCTTTATCTTTATTACAGCTCCGGTCTCCGGGCATTTGATCAGCCGAGCAGCCTACAATGCTGGCGTCAAGCTTTCCGACAGCAGTATCCGTGACGATTTAAAAGATAAAAATAAGTAATCAAAAAGCTAGCAGTGAAAAAAAACTGCTAGCTTTTTATGTATCTAGCTATAGGCTCCAGACTCTCGAGTTAAATAATCTGCCACTTACAAGGCTACCGCCTTTCCAGCGTCAGAACATTTGTTTGTCGTGTCTGAACAGTCGGCTCCGCTTTTACTTTTTCGGAACGACGGCTACTGTGCAGCGTGATAGGCAGATGAGCTGTTGGTGCTCGTCTTCAATTCGGATTTCCCATACCATCGTTGTGCGACCACGGTGAGCAACCTCTGCAATGGCAGTGACTGTCCCTTCTTTTTTGGCTTTAATATGATTGGCATTAATTTCGAGTCCAAAGCAAACTTCTTGTTGCATGTCAATTAAAGCAGCGGTGCCTATACTAGCTGCTGTTTCTGCAAGAGCAACAGAAGCTCCCCCGTGCAAAAAACCAAATGGCTGGCGCGTTCGTTCATCCACCGGCATCGTCATAATGACTTTTCCCTCACCGACTTCTACTACTTCCATACCAAGTGCACCAATTAATGAATTCGATATATCCATGTTTTCTCCTCCAAAAATGAATTATTATTCATTAGTTATTCGACGGCACTTGTCAAAATCCTTTTTTGACTTTCTATGCATTTTGGAATCATTTATGCAAAATTAAATAGTGTACATAAAAAATATCCACCTCCACCCAATTTTTCTGAATCTTTTTAATTGGCACAAAAATTGCAAATAAATTGATAAAGAATAATTTAAATAGAGAGAGGGAAAAAAATGAAAGCAAAAACACCGTCATTGGGCATCGCTTTGATTCCAATCTTAGCGATGATCATTTTCTTATTCGTAGGGATTTTAAAATTTGAAGCCGATCCACATATTCCACTGCTATTAAGTGCGACAGTTGCCGCAATCGTAGCTATTTATTTAGGACACACATGGAGAGAAATTGAAAAAGGAATGATTAATGCTGTTTCTCTAGCGATGCAGGCGCTTCTCATCTTAATGGTGATTGGAACGATCATCGGTACGTGGCTAGCGGCCGGAATTGTGCCGACAATGATTTATTATGGTCTCGATATTTTATCTCCTGCTTACTTCTTACCAGCAGCGGCGATTATTTGTAGTATCGTTGCGATCGCTTCAGGGAATGCCTGGACAGCCGCTGGGACGATAGGGATTGCCATTATGGGGATTGGAGCTGGACTCGGTATCGACACAGCTATGGTTGCAGGTGCTGTCATTTCCGGCTGTTATTTCGGTGATAAAATTTCTCCTTTATCAGAGACAACGAATATGTCACCCGGTATTACTGGTGTCGATTTATTTGACCATATTCGTCATATGTTGTATACAACGATACCCGCTCTGTTAATATCTGTCATTATTTACTTCTTTCTGGGGCTTTCTTTTAAAAATGACAGTGCTGGACTTGAAGAAGTGAATGCCCTTCAGCAACAATTAAACGAAATATTTACGATTAGTCCATGGCTCTTGCTCGTTCCGGCTGTCGTTCTAACGTTAATAGCGATGAAAACACCTGCTCTTCCTGGTCTGGTGATCGGATCGATATTAGGAGCAATCGTTGCGGTTGTTGTACAAGGTGTGCCATTGAACGAGATTTTAAGCATTATGGTAAACGGCTTTACAATGGAAACCGACAATGAGATTCTTGCAAACCTATTAAATAATGGCGGAATATCAGCTATGATGTATACGGTTTCATTGGTGATGATCGCGATGAGCTTCGGTGGAATTCTAGAAGTAAGCGGCGTGTTAGAAACGCTTGTGAAAAGCTTATTAAAACTAGCTAGATCAACAGGCAGCTTGATTGCAACAACTGTTGTCACTTGTATTACAGCTAATATTGTCGCATGTGACCAATACTTATCCATTCTTCTTCCTGGCCGAATGTATGTAACCGCTTACCGCAAGCGTGGATTACACCCGAAGAATTTATCACGAACGCTTGAGGATGCTGGGACAATGACCTCCCCTCTCGTTCCTTGGAATACATGTGGTGCCTTTATGACCGCCACATTAGGAGTTTCCACTTTCGAATATGCTCCGTATGCTTTATTATGTTTTATCAGTCCATTGATTGCTATTATTTATGGATTTACTGGATTTAAAATTGAAAAGCTATCCCAAGAAGAGATCGAACGAATCGAAACAGAGGAACAACAAATGATAGATATGGAAGAAAAGGAACTGAAACGAGCATAAGAAACAGAGGGCGTCTCATCAGCCAGTTTTCCGGCTTATAGACGCCCCCGTTTGAATTTCGAACACGTTCATATATCTATGTTTCTGATTTTAAAATTTCTAATAAAATAGCTGTAGGTCCACTTGATTCGACCTACAGCTTAATTGACGTTCCTTTGTATTAATAATAACCAAATGGCGAGCCACCATATGGAGGGAATGGCGGATACATTGGTGGATACGGTGGATAATATGGCCGCGCAATAAGTGCCCCTCCTAGAAATCCTCCTAACAGCCCTCCTAAAAACGGTCCTCCAAAGAAAGGTAGAAAACGGCTATCTCGAGCATACATAGCAAATGCCTCCTTTTTAACTGCCTACTATGGTGTATGCAGAAAGAAGGCAAATGGCATGGGCAAGTTTCCCATTATAAAATTAACGCCGCAATCCAACCGAATAAAATCACCGGTATATTATAATGTAAAAATGTCGGTACACAAGTATCCCAAATATGGTTATGCTGGCCATCGACATTCAAACCGGATGTCGGTCCAAGCGTACTATCAGAAGCCGGTGAACCCGCATCTCCAAGAGCACCAGCTGTTCCTACAAGAACAATCGTCGCCATCGGACTAAAACCAAGCTCTAACGCTAACGGCACAAAAATCGTTGCGATAATCGGAATCGTCGAGAAAGATGAACCGATCCCCATCGTGACAAATAATCCAACAATTAGCATAAGCAGCGCGCCGAGTGCTTGATTCTCGCCAATCATATTGGCTGCTTGTTCTACTAATCGGTCAACATCTCCCGTCGCACTCATCACATTTGCAAACCCTGATGCCGAAATCATGACAAAGCCAATAAACGCCATCATCCGCATACCGTCTGTCAGCAGGCGATCCGCTTGATGCCAGCTGATTGCTTTTGTAATGTAGAGAACAAGTATCCCTGCTAACGCGCCAAATACCATCGAGTCCGTCCAAATTTGCACAGCAACCGCCGCCACAATTGCAATGATTGACAAGATCATTGCTTTTTTATCATAGCCTTCACTTTCCTCTACAGATACCGGCATCACCGGATTCTCATAAGTTCTAGGCTTACGATAAGAGAAAAAGACAGCAACTAACAAGCCAACTAGCATGCCGGCAGCTGGGAATAACATCGCTTTCGTAATTTGACTCATCTCCACTGGTAAGCCGCTTTTCGTCATATTCGTGGCAATAATCTCATGAAATATTTGACCAAACCCGACTGGAATAAGCATATATGGTGTGACAAGACCAAATGTTAAAACAGATGCCACTAAACGACGATCAATTTGAAGCTCATTTAATATTTTCAATAATGGTGGAATTAATAACGGGATAAAAGCAATATGAATCGGAATTAAGTTTTGCGAGAAACAAGCCATTAATAAAATGACAAATAATATAAAAGCTCTTGATAATTTTTTCGCTCTCGCATCTTCTTTTTTTCCGACATACTTTAACACAAATTCAACAAGCGCATTCGGCAAGCCTGTGCTTGAAATCGCTACGGCAAATCCGCCAAGCATCGCATAGCTAAGTGCCGTATTCGCGCCGCCGCCCACACCTTCTGTAAATGCGTTAATTGTTCCTTCTATTTCTAAACCGCCAACCACTCCTCCAATGAGTGCACCCGTAATCAAAGAAAAAACAACATTGACACGTAGTAGACTAAGGAAAAGCATGACGATGACTGCAACGACAACAGCATTCATCTAAAACGCCCCTTTTACTTTAGTTTGCTAAATTGGTAGAGAACTAAAATAAAAGTACCAGTATTATAGAAAGTTGTCAATGCTTTTTAACCCCATTAAAACTTTGCGAGTTTATAAAAGTTGAAAAACGGACTGGAACATCCAAGAAAGTCCTACTATGGGCGAAGAAATCCATTAGAAAAGAGGCTGATCCCTCAGCCTCTTTTCTCTTATTCTTCGTTTCTTCGCATCGCCAATAAGGCTAATGTACGCACCATAGCACCGGTAGCTCCTGCTGGACCAAGTGCTCCGCCTTTATTCGTATCGGCCGTGCCAGCAATGTCTAAATGAACCCACGGAGTCCCTTCCGCAAATTCACCGATAAATCCGCCGCCCATAATTGCATGGCCGTCACGACCAGGAGAATTATTTAAATCGGCAATCGAGCTGTTGCGGATTCTTTTTTTATCTTTTTCTGTAAGTGGCAGGCGCCAAATAAACTCACCTGCTTCAAAAGACGCTTCTAACACTTCTTCAAACAATTCTTCGTTATTTGTAATCGCACCAGTTTTATCCGTACCGAGTGCGACGATCACGCCACCCGTTAATGTCGCTACATCAATCAAATAGTTGGCTCCATGATGCTTTGCGTACGTCATTGCATCGGCAAGTACGAGGCGACCCTCAGCATCCGTATTCAACACTTCAATCGTTTTGCCACTCATCGACGTAATCACATCATCCGGTTTAAAGGCGTGTCCACTTACCATATTATCGGTAGAAGGAATGACCGCAACGATATTTTGATTAGGCTTTAATTCCCCGATGATTTCCATGGCACCTAACACAGCTGCTGCGCCACCCATATCGGTTTTCATGCCAACAATTCCGTCTTTTGGCTTCAAGGAGTATCCGCCTGTATCAAACGTGATCCCTTTGCCGACAAGGCCAAGCACATCGGTCCATTCCTCTTTTGGCTGATATTTTAACGTGATCATTTTTGGCGGTTCTGTAGAGCCTTGATTGACCGCTAAAAAAGCACCCATGCCGAGCTTTTCCATGTCCGCTTTTTCAAGAATCTCGACTTCAAACCCGTATTTAACGGCTAATTGTTCCGCATAAGCAGCTAAGTCGGATGCCGTTAACATATTACCTGGTGTATTGACAAGCGTGCGAGCAGAATTGGTTCCTTGGCTCAGTACATAGCCCACTTGAAGAGCTGCTTGCACCGCTTCGCTTTCTGCTTTTGTCAAAACGGTTAATTGCTCAACCTTCTTCTCCGGCTCGTTCGATGCCTGTTTGTACCCTTTAAATTCATAGGTAGCTAATCCGAATGCCTCACTGAAGGCTTGAGCCGCATCTTCTGCGCTAATTTCCTCACAAACAAAGCTATCCAGCGCAACGGCCACTGATGTAAGCCCTAAATGCTTGCTTTTGATAAACGCTCCGCCGATCGCTTCTTTCATCTCATGAAAATCGGCTTGCTTTTCTTTCCCAAGCCCAACAAAGAGTAATCGTTTAGCCGGCATCTTTCCTAATGTAGGTACGATCGCTACCTTTTTGCTTTTAGCGGAAAGATCACCTTCCTTGACGAGTTCAGTTAATTCTCCATTGAACAGTTCGTCTAGCGTCGCTAGCTCCCCTGCAAATTTCAATGGACGGTCATAAAGACCTACTATTAAACAAGGAGTCTCTTGCTGTAACATTGATTCATTTTTTACCGTAAACATATTGTCCACCTCCATTTTTATTATACAGAAAATTATTTCGCAATTCGAATAAATTACGGTAAGATGAAAGAAAAGGGAGGGATTTGTTTGCGATTAATTTCTATTTGTCCAAGCAATACAGAACTGCTTGAATTTCTTGGACTGACAGATCAGCTTGTCGGTGTGGATGATTATTCTGATTGGCCTGAGGCGGTTTCTCGTTTGCCTCGGCTTGGGCCTGATCTCGATATTGATATGGACCAAGTGGAGGCGTTAAAGCCCGATCTTGTGATTGCTTCTTTAAGTGTCCCTGGGATGGAAAAGAATGTGGAGGAGCTTCAAAAACGAGGATTGCCTTATATTGTGACGAATCCGCAATCGTTAGCGGAGATCGGTCAATCACTTGTGGAAGTCGGAGCGGCATGCGGTGTAGATGAAAAAGCTAGATTAGTAGCAGAGCGTTATTTTTCTCAACTAGAGAAATTTAAACAGGCAGCAAGTCGCATTGAAAATCGGCCTTCGCTGTACTGGGAGTGGTGGCCAAAGCCCGTTTTCACGCCTGGAAAAGTGAATTGGCTTACCGAAATAAGCGAGCTTGCAGGCGGCTATAATGTCTTTTTCAACGAAGAGACAGCCAATTTTCAAACCGATTGGGAAGAGGTAAAGCGAAGAAACCCTGATTACATTTTACTTTCATGGGTCGGGGTGCGCACCGAAAAAATCAACCCAGCGATTGTCCAAAAACGACCAGGCTGGACGGAATTACCTGCCATCCAGCAGCAAAAAGTGGCGGTCATGGAAGAAGAGCTCTATTGTCGACCTTCGCCACGACTATTAGCTGGTCTTCATAAGCTAGCGATGATGCTACATCCTGTTATTTTTGAAACGGTTGAAATGGATGATTTGTTTGTAGATAAAAGCAAGTGAATGCCCCCGTTTCATCAATCTATCAATCATACAAAAAAGGACTCCAAAAGATCGTTGAAAAACGACCATTTGGAGTCCTTTTTTAGGAAACAGAACATTAAAACATTTGATAGCCTTTTTGGCGAAGAATGCGCATCGCAATTCCTGAAGTAATGGCGCCAAGAAAACCGCTTGATAGAATCGTAATGTCTACAGCATGCAATGAAGAGAGTTTTGTTCCTAAAGCAGAAAACGCTTCACTTGCGTTAAAAATATAGTCAAAGGTGCTGACCTCATCCACAATCATAATGGTTACAATTGGATAAAGAAACGCCATCACCCACGTCATCCGTAACAACATATTTAATAAGAAGCCAATTCCGAAAAATAATACGAAAAATAGCAACATCGAAACAATTACAACCGCAATATGCATTCCGTTCCCCTCCTAAATCACTAAAGAATAGTGTACCTTAATAAGAAGGAAAACGTCAAGACAATGGGGCATCCTTCCAGATGGAGGATACCCCTAGTTTACTTATTCTTTATGATCTCCTTCTCCACCGCAATTTGGGCAAGTTTCCGAGCCGCCGAGGAGGAGTTGAAGATAGCCTTTGCCTTCACAAGTGTGGCATGTTTGTTTTTTTGTTTGGATTGTCATTGTATTGCCTCCTTGATTAAATATTTTAATTTTCTGATAATATATCATAAGGAGATTCACTCGTACAATCTCCTTTTTCGATTACATTCATCTCAAAATTAGAAGAATAATTTATAAGATGTATAGCCAAACTGTTTTCCAGGGTCCACGCCATCTTTACAATACAGGGAGGCTCGCTCAAAATTATCTACAAGTGTACGCAATAAAGTCGAAGTATGAGCGTCATTTTTTAATTCTTCAGTTGACAACCAAGCCGCTTCCATGAGTTCTTTTTCTTCTATTATTAAGGGTTGTCCTTCTTCCTTTAACATCAATAAAAAGATCATTAAATTATCGCTAATTTCTTCTTTAATGACCCCTGTTCGAATGCCAACAACTCCGCAAACGTCACAATCGATTCCGGTTTCTTCCTTTACTTCCCGAACAGCCGCTTCATCCGCTGTTTCTCCGCGATCTACAAATCCAGCTGGTAACGACCATTGTCCTTTTAGTCCGCTATAATTTTTCTTCACTACTAGCCAGCGACCTGCTGCATCAATCACTAGGCCAGCAGCCCCTAACCAAACAGATCCTCTTTTCAACCGTCCCCCTCCTTTATCTAGTAGCTATAGTTGTAGCATAGAATTTTGACTCATTGTTGAACAAAGCTTCTCCAATAAAGTGAAACTTCAATCAGTGGGGGTTTTCTTCATCCTCCACTGATTGTTAGTTAAACGGATCGGGCGTTTACGGGCTGTTGATCCCCCACCTATATGCCTACGCTTCTTCTGCCATGTTGAGATGGGGGTCTTACAACCCGTTAATGCGGGATAAAAAAGAGACTGACCATAATGGCCAGCCTCTATACATGTGCTTATAGGAATTTAAATTTACCTTTTTTCATCACAAGCGATGGTCCACCGATCATCAATAATGCACGGTTATCAATCATTTTCTTCATGAATGAAGCTTTCGTACCTGTCATTTTCTTACCGAAAGCCACACCGATCGCATCGTCATCTCCTAAAGAACAAACCGTACCTTTAATGTCTGGTTTAAATGCTTCAAGATCATCTGCTTGACCTTTCAACAGCTTCACTACGTTGCGAGCACATACTTCCCCTTGTTGCATCGCAATTTGAGCTGTTGGTGGATACGGACGGTTAATTTCTTCATTAATAATAAGTGAAGAATCACCAATTACGAAAATGTTGTCATGACCTGGCGCACGTAAATCAGGATTTACTTTTACACGGGCACGCATATTTTCGATCTCTGCTTTTTCAATGATTGAGCTTCCGCGAACTCCAGCTGCCCAAATAACTGTGCCAGCTTTGATTTCTTGAAGCTCTTCTTCGCCTTTAGCTACTTTAATGCCTTCTGGTGTTGCTTCTTTAATCGCTGTGCCGATTTTGAATTCTACACCTTTTTTCTCTAATTGAGAAACAGCATATTTCACTAGCTCAGGATCGAAACCTGGAAGAACCATTGGTGCTGCTTCTACGCAGTAGATACGAACTTTAGAGTAGTCAATATCATACTCGCGACAAAGTTCAGGCACGCGGTTTGTTAATTCGCCAAGGAATTCAATACCTGTAAATCCGGCACCGCCGACAACGATAGATAGACGCTCTTCTTTCTTTTCTGTTTCCATTGCATATGTCGCAAATTGGTAATCGATGTGCTCACGAATTTGACGTGCAGCATTTACATTAGAAATTGTAAACGCATACTCTTTTAAGCCTTGAATGCCGAACGTTTCAGATTCGCCACCAAGCGCGAATACAAGATAATCATATTCTACTTCACCAGAATTCAAAATGACTTTCTTTTCAGCCGTTTTAATATCTTGCACTTCTGCGCGGATAAATTCTACTTTACTGCGATTGATAACGCTATCAATATCATAACGCACACGGTCATGATGCAATGTACCTGCAGATGCTTCATGAAGCCAAGTCGTTTCATAATGGTAATCATTTTTGTTTACCAATACGATGTTTGCTTCGTCTTGTCCTAACATTTTTTGAAGACGAGTGACTGTCATCAATCCACCATAACCTGCACCTAATACTACGATCTTCGGCTTTCTCACAATAATCACTTCCACCTTTGTCGATATTTTCGAGTTTGCTTTAGAACCATACATCTAGATTGTGATATTATTCACGAATAAATGCAAAAAAATACAATAAAAAACCGCCACAAAATCTCAATATTTGCATATCTAACTCAATGATATGCTTTTTGCTAGTCTTTTTCAAGACGTTTAATGGAAATATTTTATTTGATTTTACCTGACGTCCATTGTAAAAAAATTCATTCAATAAAAGTGTCTTTACGTGTGAATCAAACATAAATTCTGTATGATAGATAGAAGAAAGAGAAATTCCATTTTCTGTTTTCAAGGAGGATTTTGAATGAATCACGATAAGGAAATATTTGATATTACCATTGTTGGAGGTGGACCTGTCGGATTATTCACAGCATTTTACGGAGGCATGCGCAAAGCCTCGGTCAAAATCATTGAAAGTTTGCCGCAACTAGGAGGGCAACTGTCAACTCTCTACCCTGAAAAATATATTTACGATGTCGCTGGATTCCCTAAAGTTCGCGCACAGGAACTGGTTGATCGCCTTGTCGAACAAATGGAACCATTCTCTCCTACCATCTGTTTAGGACAGTCTGTACAAACTCTCGAAAAATTAGCAGATGGCACATTAAAGCTAACAACCGACCAAGAAGCCCATTTCACCAAAACGATTATCATCACTGCAGGCAATGGCGCCTTTCAACCACGAAAATTAGAACTTCCAAATGCAACAATGTATGAAAAAACAAATCTTCATTACTTCATCACAGACCTTGAACAGTTTAAAGACCGACATATCGCTATTTGCGGGGGCGGTGATTCAGCCGTCGATTGGGCACTTATGCTTGAACCCATCGCAAAACGTGTATCTATCATCCATCGTCGCGAAAAATTTAGAGCTCATGAGCATAGTGTAGAACAGCTTCGCGCATCTAATGTCAATATTATGACACCTTATGTACCGAGCAACGTAATCGAAGAAAATGGCCGAATTGGAGCGCTTGAATTAACAAGAGTTGAAACGGATCGTAAAGAAATTCTTCCCGTCGATGATGTCATCGTCAATTTCGGCTTTGTCTCCTCACTCGGTCCCATTAAAGAATGGGGACTTACCATTGAAAAAAACAACATTGTTGTCAATTCCAAAATGGAAACAAATATAGAAGGCGTGTACGCTGCGGGCGATGTGTGTACCTATGACGGCAAAGTTAAATTAATCGCGTCAGGCTTTGGCGAAGCACCAACAGCCGTCAACAACGCAAAAGCCTACCTTGACCCGAAAGCTCGCGTTCAACCGCTGCATAGCACCTCCTTATTCGAACAGCGAAAATAAGTATCTGTTTAGTTAGGCTCCAGTCTCTAGGCTGGGGCCTTTAGTGAGATTTCTTCGACTTTCTGGACATTTCTCGACATAAACAAAGACACTCCCCATAAAAGGAAGTGCCTGAAAATGATTTAGCAGTTCTCCGGTTTACCAGTGTTCGTCGCTGTTCTAAATGAGGAACCACAGCCACAGGAAGCAATCGCATTCGGATTTTCGATCGTGAAGCCGCCCCCCATCAATGATTCCTTGTAGTCAATGACGGTTCCTTTTAACACAGGAGCACTGTCTTTATCGACAATAATATGAATGCCTTGTTGATCGAGTTCAATATCATCTTCTTTAATTTCGCGATCAAACCCCATGCCGTAAGACAATCCGCTGCAGCCACCACCATGTACTGTAACGCGAAGATTCGCTCCCTCTTCTTCATTTTGCTTCATCATTTCTTTTATTTGAAAAGCCGCTGCTTCCGTTACTGTCACTACTTCAACTTCTTTCAATGGAACCCCTCCATTCGTTATTCTTTTATTATTAGTATATACATCCACCAACCCCTTCACAACCAAACTGCTCATTTCCAAACTAACACCAATAAAAAGATTCATATTACCTAGTCTTTTGACCTTATGAATCAACTATAATAAACTATATAAATAAGTATATAGACATAAAGTGAAACTTCAATCAGTGGGGGTTTTCTTCATCCCCCACTGATTGTTAGTTGAACCGATCGGGCGTTTATGGGCAGTTGATCCCTCGCCTAAATAACTTTGCTTCTCCTCTCATTTTGAGGTGGGGGTCTTACTGCCCGTTAATGCGGGATAAAATAGAATGGATAATCACAGGGGGTAAAGCAGATGGAAAGTATCTCTCCTTTTTATGAAAAACAACTAAAATGTCCTGTTTGTGAGGAAAAATTTCAAACAACGAAGTTAAGAAACCGCTTTGTGAAAGTGACTGATCATGATACTGACTTAATGCCTATTTATGATCAAGATAGCTACAACCCATTATTTTACCATGTATTTGTGTGCTGCCATTGCGGGTATTCTTTCTCAGATGAGTTTTCAGCTTATTTTGCTCCCGGCTCTAAAGATAAGCTAATAGAGAAAATAAAGGATCAATGGGTCTATCAAGATTACGGCAAAGAAAGAACAATTGTTGAGGCGATTAATAGCTATAAACTTGCTCTTTATAGTGGTCTGCTGAAGAAAGAAAAACATTTAACGTTAGCAGGATTGGCTCTTCGTACAGCTTGGTTATATCGTGAATTAGGGCGTCAGAAAGAAGAGAATCGCTTTATGATGATGGCGGCGGATCAGTATAAAGAAGCTTATGAGACAGAAGATCTTACAAGTACACAAATGTCTGAGGTAAAAGTATTGTATTTAATCGCTGAATTAAATCGACGCGCAGGAGACATTGAAACAGCTGTGGCGTATTTCTCTAAAGTCATCGAAAAGCAACATATGTCTTCAGATAAAAAAATTGTCGACATGGCTAGAGATCGTTGGCATGAGATTCGTGAGGAAATGAAACAGCAAAAAGAAGCTACTACTTAAAAAAACGGCCGAGACATATCTTCGGCCGTTTTAAAACATTGGGTTTTCCTCTAAATGCTCATAAATATTATCAACCAACTCTTCAGGCGTCTTTCCATCCACCGGCTCTCCATTAACAAGAGCGAATAATCCTTCACTACATCTTGTACAATAGCTTAGACAGCCATACTCAATCACATCTAGATTGACATCACGTTCTAATATTTCAAGCGCTTTTTGCGCACCATTTGCTAAGTTGCTTACGCAAAACTCAATAATTGGCTTCATCCTATTCTCACCTCTTGCTTTTATTTTACTATCTCTGACGGTTAGATTAAAGCAGAAAACTTTATCACGAAAATGTTTGATGTCTGTTGTGAAAATAATTAGATTTCGATATACTCATTATGGCAGAATAAAAAATCGAGTTTTTTTGACAAGAATCTTGGGGATGTCAAAGAATTACATCATTCACAAAAGGGGATATTTCTATGAAACATTTAGTATTGCTTGGTGGCGGTTACGGAAATATGCGCGTTTTGCTTAGGCTATTGCCTAATAATTTACCAGAAGATGTCACCATTACTTTAGTGGATAAGGTACCTTATCATTGTTTAAAAACAGAATATTATGCACTTGCAGCGGGAACGATTTCCGATCATGAAGTGCGTGTTGCATTTCCAGAACATTCTCGACTCAATCTTGTTTTTGGAGCAGTACAAGAGATTGATTTGGAAAATAAACGTATTGTTCTTGAAGATCAAGAGTCCATTCCGTACGATGATCTAGTGATCGGACTTGGCTGTGAAGATAAATATCATAATGTACCGGGGGCTGAACAATATACGCATAGTATTCAGTCGATCGAAAAAGCCCGTCATACATACCAAACGCTGTCCAACATGCCAGCTCGTTCCAAAGTAGGAATTGTTGGTGCTGGATTAAGCGGCATCGAGATTGCTAGCGAATTGCGCGAAAGCCGTCCTGATCTTGAAATTACTTTATTTGACCGTGGCCCACGAATTTTGAAAGACTTTCCTGAACGATTAAGTAAATATATCCATAAATGGTTTGTTGATCACGGGGTGACCGTTATTAATAACGCCAATATTGTAAACGTTGAACCAAAGGCAATATATAATAATGAAGATGTTTATGAAATGGATGCGACTGTATGGACGGCAGGCATTCAGCCGAACGTGGTCGTGCGCAATATGAATGTCGAAAAAGATTCATCAGGTCGCATAAAAATAAGCCCATATCATAATTTGCCAGACGATGAACATGTATACGTTGTTGGAGATTGCGCGAGCCTCCCTCACGCACCTAGTGCCCAATTGGCGGAAGAGCAAGCTGAACAAATTGTTCAAGTGTTGCAAAAACGCTGGAAAAATGAACCTCTTCCTGAAAAATTGCCAGAAATGAAACTAAAAGGCATCCTAGGTTCCCTAGGTAAAAAACAAGGATTTGGCTTCGTAGCCGACCGCGCCATCACTGGTCGCGTAGCACGATTCCTCAAATCCGGCGTCCTTTGGTTGTATAAATATCATAACGGGTAATACGAAAAGTTGCAGGCGCTATCGGCTTTTGACCTCGAGCCGATAGCGCCTGCAGCTGGACAATGAAGAAATGCGGAGCCGACTGTTTAGACACGACAAGCAAATGTTCTGACGCTGGAAAGGCGACAGTCTTGTAAGCGGCAGGTTATTTGACTTGAGTGTCTAGGAGGCGGAGCTGGACAATGAAGAAATGCGGAAGATCCCGTTTAGCGACGTATGGACTAGAGCGATCCGCATAATAAATATAACTAAAAAGCGACTGACTCATTCAGAGTCAGTCGCTTTTTAGTTATATCTCCCCCTCTTTTTGATCATAC
This sequence comes from Bacillus sp. FJAT-52991, assembly GCF_037201805.1. GTDB lineage: Bacteria > Bacillota > Bacilli > Bacillales > Domibacillaceae > Bacillus_CE > Bacillus_CE kandeliae. The sequence goes on from NZ_CP147404.1 coordinate 2,821,166, forward strand.
TAAACGTATCAGTTACCTGCACTTACATACCGATGGATCATGGACAACAAGATTTGAAAGGAGATGAACGGTTTTTTGAAAAATATATTTAAACGAAACCAATCACCTTTTGAAAAAACAGAACTTGGGCAGTTATTAACGCTTTGCCAAGAATCAAATGATTTCCTTACATTCCGTCTGCGTGACGACTCGCCTTTTTTTGTTTCTTTTTATAAAACACTTATTAATCCTGATACGGTACATCAAAATATTTTAGCCGCTCTCTCTAACAAAAAACTAGCTGATTTACAAACAATTAAAGAGCAATTGCCAATTGAAGACTTATTAATAACGGAGAATGCCTCGAAGATCAAAGACAAATTAATGGCAGGTCATGTTATTTTTTATCAAAAGGAGAAATCCCCTTCTTGTCTCTTAGTTCCCGCACTAGCTGTTGAAAAACGCCAAGTAGCTGTGCCCGAAACAGAGTATACAGTCATCGGTCCAAAAGAAGCTTTTGTTGAGGCGCTCGATACCAATGTCAATCTTGTTCGAAAACGTCTCCCGGTTCCTGAGTTACAAATGAAGGAGATGGTCGTTGGGAAACTGTCTAAAACCCGAGTAAAGGTCGCATACGTAAAAGGAATTGCTAATCAAGAAAATATCAATACAGTGATTCAAAGAATTCAAGAGATTGAATATGATCAGATTCCTGATAGCTCATTTCTTATGCAAATGATCACAGACAATAAAAGCTCACTATTTCCACAAATTGTTGATACCGAGCGGCCTGATCGAGCGGCAAGTGCTCTTTCAGAAGGAAAAATTGCTATTTTAGTCGATGGATCACCACATGTGTTACTCGCACCAACTACACTCATTGAATTTTTTTCCGCCTTTGAAGATTACTTTTATACGTGGGGTATCGCGTCAGTCTTTCGGCTAATTCGCTTATTTGCCGTCACTTTTTCTGCACTGTCTACACCAGCTTATGTGGCTGTGCTGACTTATCATTATGAAATGATTCCTCAAGATTTATTAAATACACTGGTGTCTTCTCGAAGCGGTATTCCTTTTCCACCGATATTAGAAGCACTCATTTTGGAATTAACGATTGAGCTATTACGGGAAGCAGGAGCCAGACTCCCGACGAAAGTTGGACAGACGATCGGTATCGTTGGCGGGATTGTTATTGGAACAGCGGCTGTGCAAGCAGGCTTAACGAGTAATGTTTTGTTAATTATCGTCGCCTTAAGCGCGCTTGCTTCTTTTACAACACCGATCTATCAAGTGAGCTATGCTATACGTTTCATTCGATTCCCTTTTTTACTTTCTGCTCAATTTCTTGGTCTTGTAGGCATCATGGTTTGCATGGCTTTGCTATTTTTTCACATACTGAATCTCTCTTCACTTGGCCGACCGTTTCTTGAACCCATTTTTCCTCTGCGGCGAATGGATTTAAAGGACGCTATCTTTCGCCTGCCTTTTGATCAACAACGTCTGCGTCCATTACAAGTAAGAACTGAACAATCTGAACGTTTTGGGAAACAGCCCCCGCCTGAAAATAACCGTGATATTGATGAATAATTGTTAATTGGAGGTGAGTTTGATGTTGCCACTGCCAGCTGAGAAGCATAAAGTTTCTCCCTATTTCGCTTTTTACATTATTACGTCTATGCAAATTGGCGTAGGTGTTCTCGGATTTCAGCGTAATATTGCCAAAGTAGCTGGTCATGATTCTTGGATTTCCGTTATCATTGCTGGTTTATCGATCCATATCGTGTTGTGGATGGCCTACCAAATATTAAATAAAGGACAGAATGATATTACGATTATTCACAGAGAGTTGTTTGGTAAGTGGATTGGCGGTGTACTTAGTCTGACTTTAATCGTTTATTTACTCTCCCTTTGCATTGCGATCGCTCGTAACTATATCCAAGTCATCCAGATTTGGATGTTTCCTCAATTAGAAACATGGTATATGGCGCTCATTTTATTTACGTTAGTGTACCTTTATGTCACCAGTGGGTTTCGAGTGAATGTCGGTCTTTGCTTTCTCACATTCATAGTGACTTTTCCTTTACTTTTAATGTATTGGTTTCCGCTGAAAGAAGCGAAAATTTCTTATTTGTTACCTGTTTTGGATCACTCATTTTCTGAAATTTTTACTGGTTCTAAAGAAATGGCCTTTAGTTATTCTGGATTTGAAACGATTTTTTTCTTTTATCCTTTTTTAAAAGAAGCGAAAAGCTCACATAAATGGGCACAACTCGGATCCGCATACAGTTCCTTCTTTTATTTATTCACCATGATCGTTTCCTTGTTATATTTCAGTCACTGGCAATTGGCTAACACTATTTGGGGTACGTTAACTTTATGGAAAGTAGTCAATTTGCCTTTTGTTGAACGATTCGAGTATGCTGGTCTCGCTATTTGGCTATTTGTGATCCTGCCTAATATGTGTTTATATACATGGGCAGCGACAAGAGGAATGAAACAATTATTTAACGTTAAACAAAAACATAGCATTATTGGGCTCGTTATTGCATTATTTCTCGCTGTGATTTCATTCACGGATCGACAAAGTATGGATCAATTAACTACTTTCACAGAAAATTTGGGGGTGTATATTTTATACGGATACATTCCATTTATTTATTTTTTTCAAATCATTAGTTACAAAATGAGGGGAAAAATATGAAAAAGACCTTATTTTGGAGCATTCTCATTCTCATATTAGTAAGTAATTACAAATTAGAACCAAAAATTCTGGAAGATACACAACACATTTCCGCTATTGGCTATGACTCAGCGGGAGAAAATCGTGTAAAAGCAACGGCCTCTGTTCCCTTTTTTCCACCAGGGCTAGATGTTACACCGATGGATATCACCTTTACAGCTGAAGGACATACAAGTGCAAGCGTGAAGCAATTATTTCAAACGGAAGCACAAAAACCTTTAAGTAGCGGCCGCTTAAATGATATTTTATATAGCAAAGACCTCGCTAAACAAGGGATTTTCGAGTTTATTAAAACTTTTAGCCGCGCACCTGAAATCGGAAGAGGGATTCATGTCGCTATCGTCGATGACCGCGCTGAAGATTTGCTCAAATTTAAATTTCCAAATACAGTGCTCACTTCCCGCTATTTATCTGATCTAATCGAGCATGGTTTGAAAGATATCATCCCTATCACTAACCTCCACTCCTTTCTAGCTCAATACTATGGAGAAGGACAAGATCCATTTTTGCCATTATTAGACTTAAGAGAAAAGCGTATTCATCTAAAAGGTCTCGCCCTTTTTAAAGACGATCACTATGTCGGCTCACTCTCCTATCAGGACAGCTATTTATTTAAACTTTTATATGAAAAATCTAGTAATGGCACTTACAGTATAAAGCTAGACAATGGTAATTACATTACTATTGAAAATGTCAGTTCTAAAGTGAAATATCGCATAAGCGGCAACAAAGAAAGCCCTAAAATAAAAATTGAAATGTTCATAGTAGGTCAAATCGTTGATGCTTCTGGAATGACTCTTAAAAATCCTAATGATATCAAAAAAATTGAAAAACAATGGAGGCAAAAAGGAACCGAGCGAGCTGAAAAAATGATTAAAAAATTGCAAAAACTCGAAGTAGACCCACTCGGCATCGGAGAAAAAGTACGAAGCAAATACCATAATTTCGAAATAAAAAAATGGGAACAACAATACCCTTCCCTTCCCATCGAAGTCAAATTCAACGTAAAAACAATGGATACGGGGATTGTGGAATAACCTAGAAAAGCGGAAGGTCCCGTTTAGCGACGTATGGACTGGAATGATCCGCACGAGATAAAGGAAACACGATGAACGCGAGTGAATCGATGTTGACTTATCGCAAGGAGGATCGTGGAAGTCCACTAGGCGCTGGGACCTGGAGCTGGACACCGAAAAGCGGAAGGTCCCGTTTAGCGACGTATGGACTGGAATGATCCGCACGAGATAAAGGAAACACGATGAACGCGAGTGAATCGATGTTGACTTATCGCAAGGAGGATCGTGGAAGTCCACTAGGCGCTGGGACCTGGAGCTGGACACCGAAAAGCGGAAGGTCCCGTTTAGCGACGTATGTCCCGGAGTGACAAACAGATAACGGATCGGCAAAAATAAAAAAAGCATCCGCACATGGATGCTTTTCTTCATTACAGCCCTAATGAAATATATTTAACTTCTAAATATTCTTCAATGCCGTAATGACCGCCCTCACGACCTAGACCGCTCTCTTTGTAACCGCCAAAAGGTGCTTGTGCAACGGATGGAAGACCGTCGTTTAAGCCGATAATGCCGTATTCTAGACCTTCTGCAATATCGATGGCCTCTGTAATATTTTCGCTAAATACATATGCCGCTAAGCCGTACGGAGAATTGTTGGCACGTTCAACCACTTCTTCTGTCGTTTGGTATGTCGTTACAGGAGCTAATGGCCCGAATGTTTCTTCATTCATACAAAGCATGTCGTCTGTTACATTCATAATAACCGTTGGCTCAACGAAATAGCCTTTTAAGCCCTCTCCTTTGTTTCCGCCTGCAATAATTTTCGCACCTTTTTGTTTCGCATCTTCTAGCTGGCTCACGACTTTAGCAACTGCTTGCTCATCGATCAGCGGACCAACTGTAATCCCTTCGTCTAAACCATTCCCCATTTTTAACTTAGCCACTTCTTGTTTAAATGCTTCAGCAAATTCCGCTTCGATGGATTCATGAACATATACACGGTTCGCACATACACATGTTTGTCCTGCGTTACGGAATTTAGAAGCGATTAAATGTTGGGCCGCTTTTTCAATGTTAGCATTGGCTGTCACGATAAATGGGGCATGACCACCTAATTCAAATGATACTTTTTTCATCGTATCAGCTGCCCCGCGCATTAATAATTTCCCTACTTCTGTTGAACCGGTGAAAGAAATTTTGCGAACGCGACCATCTTTCATCCACGCTTCACCAATCGCTTTCGGATCGCCTGTCACAAGGTTAATGACCCCTTTAGGAATGCCTGCTTCTTCCGCTAGCTCAACTAAGCGAATCGCTGTTAATGGCGTTTGCTCTGCCGGTTTGATCACAGCTGTACACCCAGCAGCAAGCGCTGGCGCTACTTTTCTCGTAATCATAGCCGCCGGGAAATTCCAAGGAGTGATCGCTGCCATGACACCAACTGGCTCTTTTTGCACAAATAATCGTTTACGAGGATGAGAAGCTGGAATCGTTTCTCCGTAAATACGTTTTCCTTCTTCTGCGTACCAAGAAATAAAGCTGTTGGCATAGCCCACTTCACCAATCGCTTCTGGCAAAGGTTTTCCTTGCTCTTCTGTCATAATCTTACCGATTTCTTCTTTGTTCTCATCAATTAGACGATACCACTCGTTTAAGTAATGAGCGCGTTCGGCCGCTGTTAGCTTCGACCATGTTTTAAATGCTTCATATGCTGCTGTTGCTGCTTGTTCCGCTTCTTCTCTTCCACCTTCTGGCACAGTGGCAATCACTTCATTGATGGCTGGGTTCACAACTTCTATTTTCTTGTCATTGTCAATCCATTCGCCATTAATGTACATTTTCCAGTTTTTCATCTGCTTGCTCCTCCTTCATGTTGTCATATGTTCAATGAAATAAAGAGATCATATGCCTCTCTCTTTATTCCTCTCCCTCAACATACTTCTTTACTTTTCGAGCTGCTGAGGATTGACTAATTCCTAATGCTTTCGCAATTTTATAAGTGGAGGAAAATTGTCCGTATGCCTCAATGATCATCTTTCGTTCCACTTCTTCAAGCATTTCTGGAAGAGTCGTCCCCTTCTCTGTTAATTCTTGCTGCATCATTTCTAATGGCAAGTCATTTAACGTCACCACTTCATCATTTGTCACGACCAGTCGTTCGACCATATTTTCTAATTCGCGAATGTTCCCTTTCCACTCATAATTTAAAAACGCATTTAATACTTTCGGTGAGAAACAGACATGACTATTATACAGTTCATTGAAATAGTCGAGAAAATGATAAGTTAATGGAATAATATCTTCTTTTCGTTCCCGTAATGGCGGGATATGAATCGGCACCACATTCAAACGATAGTATAAATCACGTCTGAAGCTTCCTTGTTCCGCCATCTTTTTCAAATCTTTATTGGTGGCCGCAATAATTCTTAAATTTAAGGTAATCGGCTGACTTCCCCCAACAGGACGAATTTGTTTATCCTGCAACACATGAAGCAGTTTCCCTTGAGCAGTTAATGGAAGCTCCCCTACTTCATCTAAGAAAAGAGTTCCATTATTAGACAACTCAATCAGCCCTTTTTTTCCCTCACGAAAAGCGCCTGTAAACGTACCACCTTCATAACCGAACAATTCTGACTCAATTAACTGTTCAGGTAAAGCAGCACAATTGATTTCATTCAGCACTTGATCTTTCCTGTCGCTTAATTGATGAATCGAACGAACAATTCTGCTTTTACCAACCCCGGTTTCTCCAAGCAGTAAAACCGTCGAATTAACTTTGGCGATTTTGCGGACAAGCATCATCACTTTGCCCATTTGCTCACTTTTTGAAATAAGCCCCTCGACTTCAAGCGGCTCATTTAACTCTTTTTTATATGTAGCGAGCTGGTCTTCCATTTCTTCAATCTTATTTCTCAGCTGAATAAGCTCTGTCAAATCACGAGAATAACTGATAACGCTCTTTAAAGTTCCATCCCGATTAAAAACCGGCCTTGTACGCACATGATAGTACCGGCCGGAATTAGACATTTGAAACAGCTCAATCGGCTGTTTTTTTTCGATGACTTGTGATGTGGCTGATGGATAAAAAAGCCCCATTTTCTCTAGCTCTTTCACATGCTTGCCAACTAGGTCAACTGCTGATAGATCATAATTTTTTCGACATGTTGAATTTACTCGAACGACGAATCCTTTTGCATCTGTAACAAGAATCTCATCGAAAGACGATTCGAAAATATCAAATAATTCTTCCCGTACAGGATCATGAGATATATTCATAAAGAGTTTCCTCCCGATCATATTTCTCTATATTATAGCAAAAATATGATCAGGAGATAAACTAGTCGCTCTTATTCTCTATTGAATTAAGCTTGAACTGTTAAAGCAGAAACAGCTGCTTCAAATGCTTCTTCAAGAATATCTAAACCTTCAGCTACTTGCTCGTCTGTAATAACAAGTGGCATTAAGAAGCGTAAAACGTTTCCGTAAGCACCCGCACTGATGATTAGTAGACCGCGGTTGTTAGCTTCAGTAATGATCGCGTTAGTTAACTCTTTGTTAGGCTCTTTTGTTGCACGATCCTTAACAAATTCAACCGCAACCATAGAACCTAAACCGCGAATTTCGCCAATTGCCTCATATTTTTCAGCTAATTGATTTAAGCGATCCACTACTAATTGGCCTAGAGCTGCGCCACGTTCATTTATTTTTTCTTCTTCCATAATATCAATAACTGCTAATGCAGCCGCACATCCAAGTGGGCTACCAGAATATGTTCCACCAAGTTCACCAGCACCAGCAGCATCCATAATTTCTTTGCGGCCAACTACAGCACTAATTGGTACACCAGCAGCCATTGACTTAGATACAGTCATTAAATCAGGCACGATATTGTAGTGCTCAATCGCAAATTGTTTACCTGTACGACCAAAACCAGTTTGAATTTCATCAGCAATGAAAAGAATGCCGTGTTTTTTACAGATATTATATACTGCTTCAATGAAAGGTTGAGGAGCAGGAATGAATCCACCTTCACCTTGTACTGGTTCCATAATCACAGCAGCAACACTTTCAGGAGCTACATCATTTACGAAGAAATCTTCAAATTGACCAATAACAGAGTCAATGTATTGCTCTTCTGTTGTACCTTCTGGGCGACGATAAGTGTAAGGGAATGGAGCTTTGTACACTTCTGGAGCAAATGGACCAAACTCATATTTATAAGGTTTTACTTTACTTGTCATTGTCATTGTTAACAATGTACGGCCATGGTAAGCGCGTGAGAAAGAAATAATCCCTGTGCGTTTTGTATATTTACGAGCGATTTTTACTGCATTCTCAACTGCTTCTGCTCCACTGTTTAAAAGGATCGCTTGTTTTTCATGATCCCCAGGTGCAAGACCGATTAATTTTTCACATAGTTCAATGTATGGCTCATACATCATTACGTTAAATCCAGGATGAATATACTCATCTACTTGCTTATGGATAGCTTCTTTTACTTTCGGGTGACAATGTCCAACGTTCATCGTACCAATTGCACCAACGAAATCGATAAATGTATTTCCATCTACATCTGTAATTAAAGCGCCTTCTGCTTTAGCTGCAAAGCTAGGCACGCCATTAGAAACGCCTTTAACAACCGCTGCTTGTCTTCTTTCTAATAATGCTTTCGATTTTGGACCTGGTAAAGCACCAGTTACTTTAGCAAATTTTCTAGTCATGTTCATTTCTCCTTCTTTGCTTATAAATTCATATTTATATATGCAAAAAGCGTGCCAACTCTAAAAAGTGAAAAAACTCACTCTTTTTTGAATTAATCGAATTAAAAGTAAGTCGAAAACGACTTATTTAAATCAAAAATGACTTATAAAAAAGGTTGAGCGAATGGCTCAACCTTTTTTATCTTCACTTTTATATCCGTATTTCTCCATTTCAGCATAAACGGCCTTCAATTTTGGATTTCCTTCTCCAACAATTTCTCCTTCTACAAGCACCACCGGATAAAACAGGTCTTCTTCAACGACTCGCTTCGCAAACGATCTTTTCTCTTCATCTTCCGGCGGTGAAAAAATATCCACATAACTAATCAAAAATGGCTGTTCTGGATACTTTCGTGAAATAGCCGCTTCTAGCCATTCATATGTTTCTTTAGAAGAAGGCAAATTGACGCAACTAGCACAAAGCTGCTCTGTCCCATATACCACAATTTCCACCATATTTCCCATGTTCTCACCCACTTTGCAACTGATTAATTTTAGTTTATCGAAAATCAGCCAATTTCGATATGAAATTGTTTATCAATCAATGGATTTTTTTATTTATAATCATTATAATAAGAACAGTACGAGAAAGGAGTCGATTCAAATGGCTGATGAACAAATGCTTGCACAAGTACAAGAAGTCTTAGATAAATTACGCCCATTTTTACTTCGTGATGGTGGGGATTGTGAACTCGTTGATATAGAGGATGGCATCGTTAAACTTCGCCTTCTCGGCGCATGCGGTAGCTGCCCAAGCTCAACGATCACACTGAAAGCTGGAATCGAGCGCGCATTGCTTGAAGAAGTGCCAGGCGTAGTTGAAGTCGAACAAGTATTTTAATGAACAAAAGTCCGCACTCGATGCGGGCTTTTTTCTTTTGGATTGGAGAATTAGAGAACTGAGTCAAAATCAATCTCAAATACGCCGCCTATGGGGGAATCAGGCGGAAAAAGCATACAATCGGGCACTTGGTAGCTCTAAATCAGGCTCACAAAGGTCGAAGAAATCAAAAACCCGAGCGTTTCTCAGCTCGGGCGTTATTTATTGTCTAAAGGTGAGTAATTCTTTATTTACTAATGTTTTCGGAGGGCGATCTTCAAAGATGGCATCGAGATTGTCACAGCATGTTTCCATCATCGCGAGGCGAGTTTCTTTCGTTGCGCTCCCGATATGAGGGAGTGCCACGACATTTGGCAGTTTAAGTAGTGGATGATCGGCGTCGATCGGTTCTTTTTCAAAAACATCGAGCCCTGCTGCTGCAATGTCTCCTGCCTGTAAAGCATCAAGCAGTGCTTGTTCATTAATGATCGGTCCGCGACTGGCATTGATGAATATGGCTTCTTTTTTCATTTTTTGGAATTGCTCTCGCTGAAACATCCCTTTCGTTTGTTCCGTCAGCGGAGCTAGGCAAACAACAAAATCTGCCTCTTGTAATAATTCATCAAATGAGCAATAGCGTGCACCAAGCATTTCCTCGGCTACTTCATGACGATTCCGATTATAATAAATAATTTCCATATCGAATCCCGCGGCTCTTTTCGCTACAACAGTTCCAATTTTGCCCATCCCGACAATACCAATCGTTTTGTGATGAACATCAGTTCCAACCAATTGCATAGGTGACCAGCTTTTCCACTGACCTTGCTTGACAAATTCGGCCGCTTCCATCATTCGACGAGCAGTAGCCAACAACAAAGCAAAGGTTAAGTCCGCCGTCGTATCTGTTAATACATCCGGTGTATTACAGATGGCCACATTATGCTTGCTTGCGGCTTGTAAATCCACATTGTCATAACCAACTGCCATATTGGCTACCACTTTTAATTGGTCAGCTTGAGAAAATAATTCTTCATCTAGTTGATCTGAGATGACGGTTAATAGGGCATCTGCCTGCTTCACTTTTTCCAGTAACACTTCACGTGGTACTTTCTCTTCTTCTTTTGGCCACATCTCTACTTCATATTTCTCCAGTAGCCTAGAAGTGATTTCATCAGGAAGCTTTCGAGTGACATACACAAACGGCTTCATTTCTCCACCTTCTCTCCGTATCCTATCGCACCTCCATTTTACCACAGCTTCTGTCATTTTAACCAAGTTATATCCGGAATTTTCAATCGACTTGCTGGAACAAAGGCTAATTCATAAAAAGAAGCAAGAAAATGCTCATACTCGGTTGTATTTTTCATATATTTCTTTAACTGTTCTTCTTTTTCTTTTTTCTCGTGAAGGGAACGAGAGGAGAAATAAGCACGACTGCAGTCAAAGTAATGTGTTGGAAAGAGGAGACGAGCATAAATCAGTCGCCAAGCAAAAGGGGAAAGCGGCTCTGCTTGCTGATACTCTTGTAAAAACTGTCCAAAATTTGATCGATAAAGAAGAGAGCCTTCCCAATAGGACGAGCGAATCCATTCTGCCACATCTCGCACCGGGTGATCATAGACCCAATCGAAAGGATGATGAATAAAATCCCGATTGCTCCAAAGCTTCGTATGAAACGAGTGATGACAAATCGTTCCATAATCTGTTGCTCCTGGCGTTTCATCCATCTCTGTATCAACGACATATTGAATAGCGTTCTCTGACAATCCCATATAATAAGGAAAGCTATCAATCATCATCATGGCAAATTCATTATCTACTCCCTTCTCGATCAGACCGCTAATTGATTTTTCTAGCCGATCGATCTCCTGCTCCCAACGCTCTCGCCACAGTCCCAATTGACTTGTGACCTTCAGCTCATTCCTCAAGGATCGGCCCCGGCGATGAAACCGAGCAAGTTTCGTACCAATGGCTTGGGATCGCGAGTGCACTTGAGAACTGCCAAGTAGGACAACATCCCTTTTATCTTCTGTCACTAAAAAGGCACCGCTAACCGACGGAATAAAAACAGCGACTTTTCGATCGCCTTGTCTCATTAAATGTTGAGACATTTGATGCAACTCTAACAGATATTCCTGTTCCATATTTGTCACATCAACAATAGAATAAAGAAAACCCTCGCTTTCATAATAGCGTCCGTTTACCATTCGCTCTGGTGTAATTCGAAAGTGTTTCTGTAATAATTCCTTTCCTTCCATGCCAGCTCCCCCTTTTTTATCTCATTTGCAGGATTATTTCTATACAATCTGGAAATATAAATACAAAGGAAATATCTGATACTAACATATTAGAGAAAAAGGTGATTGTATGACTATCAATGACAAACACGTAATGAGCATGTCTGAAAAAACCGCTCGACGCTGGCTAGCAGAGCGCGGCGTAACGATGGAACACATCGCCGAGCTTGTATTGTTTTTACAAAAAAAATACCATCCCAATTTGACAGTGGAAGAATGCAAAGAAAATATTGAACGCGTCTTAAAAAAACGAGAAGTGCAAAACGCGATCATCACAGGCATACAACTAGATATATTAGCGGAAAAAGGACTGCTAGAAGAACCGTTACAAAGCATCATTTCCACCGATGAAAGCTTATATGGCGTCGATGAAACACTCGCTTTGGGAATCATCAACGTGTACGGTTCCATCGGATTTACAAACTACGGATATATCGACAAAGAAAAACCAGGAATATTACAATATTTAAACGATAAATCACATGGCAAAGTCCACACCTTCCTAGATGACATCGTCGGTGCCATAGCCGCCGCTGCATCAAGTCGCCTCGCCCACCGAGCGGCTCAGACGGAATAGAAAAGTGTAAGGACCCGTTTAGCGACGTATGGACTGAAGCGATCCGCACGAGATAAAGGAAACACGATGAACGATAGTGAATCGATGTTGACTTATCGCAAGGAGGAGCGTGGAAGTACACTAGTCGCTGGGAACTGCAGCTGGACAATAGAAAAGCGGAAACAGCCGTTTAGACTCGGCAGATATAAGACGGACCGTCGAAGTGGCGTCCTTTGCCACACAGACGTGACGGCTTATGTCCGAGAGTCTGGCGGACAAGGAAAAGCGGAGCCGACTGTTCAGACACGACAAGCAAATGGCCAGAACATCCAAGAAATTGCTCGTAAAGTCGAAGAAACGACCTTAACATCTAAGAAACACCACCCCCAAGCAAAAAAGCGTCCCCTAAGTGACTAACACTTAAAGAACGCCTTTGCTAACATACTTGATTCTTTTTTAAAAAACTTCCCACTCATTCAATGTATTTCTTATGTGAGTGGGCTGTTTTTCCACTTGAGTTAGATGCTCTTTTTGAGTAACACCTGTGTGAACAAGTAAAGTATCCATTCCTGCACCGATTCCTGCTAAAATATCGGTGTCATAGTTGTCGCCAACCATTAATGTGTCTTCTTTGCTAGTGCCTAACACGCGCAAGGCTTGGTCCATAATGACGCTTTCTGGTTTACCGATAAAAGTAGGCTTCGTTTGAGTGGACACGGCGACGACAGAAGTGATCGATCCGTTTCCAGGAAGCAACCCTCTTTCAGTAGGAATGGCGATGTCCCCATTGGTGGAAATGAAAGTGGCACCGTTGCGAACTGCTAAGCAAGCAGTAGCTAATTTTTCGTAGTTGATGCTGCGGTCAATACCGACAACTACAAAATCTGCCTGATCATGATCGACAACTGTTAATCCCTTTTCTTGAAGGGCTTGACGAATACCTTCTTCACCGATGACATACACAGTGGCCGCTTCTTTGCGATCGGCAATAAACTGAGCGGTCGCCATGGAAGTAGTAAACACTTGGTCGGTTGTCGTTGGAATATCAAATCCCACTAATTTATTCGCCACTTGTTCAGGAGTGCGCGAAGAATTATTTGTGACAAACAAGTAAGGGATGTTCTTTTCGTTTAAGCGCGCAATAAAATGTCCCGCTTCTTCGATTTTTTCCGTTCCGCGGTACATCGTGCCATCTAAATCGATTAAATAACCTTTATATGCTTTCATTCTTTCTCACCTCTAATTTCATTACACTCATATGTAAAAAAACGCTTTCACTTTCGAAAGCGTCACCTGTTAAGGTAAAAAGGCTGAAACGGGTCCTAATTCATTCGTTAAGTATTGTCTTACTTTTTCAGGAAATTGCTGCATGGATGAGAAGTGAGCTTCCATGGCCTGCTGGATGTCTTTATGATTGACAGCTGTATATTGCTGAACGAGCACTTTACGAAGAGCTACCATCGCTTTTAATGAAGCTGTCATCTCTTTTGAAATCACTTTTTCGTCATCTAGAATGTCGACAATATCTTCATAACTACCCGGATCTCTCATAATAAAGCCATCAATCATCGCATTGCCCACATCAAGCATCGATTCAATGACCGTATGAGCAATGCGTTCTAAAGCAGCTTGTTCAAGTGCTGTTTCAAAGTTCTTTTGCTCCTGAAACAACGTTAATTGCACTTCCATAAATTTTAATGTTTCTTCGATTTTTTTTCGATCTACGAAATACAAGGCGAGCACCCTTCCATTGCTTTCTTTTAATTCTTTACTATTTTATCATGAAACCAAAAAGAAAACATATAGGAGTCCTCTTCAAACATGTTACAATCAGGAAAAACAAACAGGAGTGAAGGAAATGACGGAAAGATTTTTTCTATATGATGATATGGAACAAACAAAAACGCGATTCGTAAGCTTCATGGGGGAGCATCAACGCTACGACCTTGCTTTAATGCAAACTGATCGATATTACGGAAAAAAACTAGTACTCGACATTCAAGGAGGACGTTTTGCGATTATTGGACAAGATGATTTAGAAGAGCCTGGCTATTTAGAAGAAGTATTTAAGCTATCCGATGAAGAAGCCGCTGAACTGCGTGACTTCCTTTATGAAGTGATCTAAGTATAAACAACCAAGCCACCGGGGATGTTAAAACTGGAGGTGGCAAACATGATAGATGAAGAAGAACAATATACGGATTTCTCCAATGTTGAAGTCAGTCGCAATTATTTAATCCCTGAACAAATGCCAGAAGGCCCGTATGGTGCACCGCGTAATAAATATGAACCTGTTGAAAATAAATCTACACCATGGCGAAAAGGACAGCGTTATTTCAGCGCCTTCAATTATGAAAATAAATCGCTTCATCAACATTTACCTCGGAACATGGAAGGTGCTCATCCGCCCCATGACAATCCTGATGAACAGCAAGATGAAGCCATTTATAAAGATATCCCTCCCAACACGTAAAAAATCGAGCCCTTTGCTCGATTTTTTACTTTTTGACTTTTTTGGCGACGAAATAGGCACAGCCAAAATTGCAGTATTCATACAAATATTCCTTAAGCGTACCAATCTTTGTATCAAACGTTGCCTTTTGATTTTTATCTTCATAAAATCCTTTTAGACGTAGTTGACCGTATCCCCAATCGCCGACAATATAGTCATATTTGGATAAAATATCACTGTACCGCTCTCGAAAGACTTCTTCTTTAAAGCCATCGTTATACTCATCAATGATTTCATAGCAATGATTTTGAATACAAACCACCTTTATCATTCCTCACTTTCCTTCTTTCATTATAGCCGATCAGCCATAAATTACTAAGCAAAAAAATACATTGAGCCGGGCAAGCTAGTTGTTGAGGGGGTGGCAAGTTTGAAGAAACCTTTAATGATGGCAGGACTTACAAGCATCATGCTTCTAGGAGCATGTACGATGAATGACCAAGACAATGCCGCTGGTGGTATTTATAAAGAAAATGGCAATACGATTAATGTTCGCAATCGAGAGGATCTTTACAATCCTAACGACAGAAAAACAAGCGATGTTGAATTGATGACTGATGATCGCTCCGATGATTTTGGTTACGTTCGTCAGCAAAAAAGCCCGATTCAAGGTGAAACCGTCTCATACAAAAATATGTACACGATGGACCGCGAACGTACAGCTGATGCGATTAGTAAATTAAGCGTAGCACTTCCAGAGGTCAATGATTGCTCCGTGCTCGTGACAGACGAGGAAGTATTAATCGCTTATGACACTGACGCCAAAACAAAGAAAGAGCGTACAGAAGCGGCCGAGCAAGTGAAGAAAACGGCAATGACTGTCGTTCCTCGCTGGTACAATATATATGTAACAGATGATGTCGGACTTCGTCGTGACATCGAAAATATTGCTCCAATGGGGGCCGATGTGGATGGTGCGCAAGATACGATTAACCGTACCATTAAATTAATGACGAAAACTTCCCCTCAAGGCTACACAAACGGTGAAATGAGCGACCGTAATATGAAATAAAGTGAAACTTCAATCAGCGGGGGTTTTACTGCCCATTCATGCGGGATAAATAAAATGGGTCTGACAAAAGTCAGACCCATTTGCAAATTATGCTTCTAGCTTCTCTTTCTCTCCAAGCTCTTGCTTCGCTTTGGTTGCTGAGTTCACTTGTTCATCGGCATGATAAGATGAACGAACGAGCGGACCTGCTTCACAATGGCTAAAGCCTTTTGTCATGGCGATCTCACGAAGCTCCGCAAATTCATCTGGATGGTAATACTTTTGTACTTTTAAATGCTTTTTAGAAGGCTGTAAATATTGTCCTAATGTCACGATATCAACATTATTGGCACGCAAATCATCCATCGCTTCAATAATCTCTTCTTTCGTTTCTCCAAGACCGATCATAATGCTTGATTTCGTTGGAATATCCGGCTGCATTTCTTTTGCACGGCGCAGAAATTCAAGCGAACGTTCGTAAGTCGCCCGCGCACGAACTCTTGGAGATAATCGCTTCACCGTTTCAATGTTATGATTTAAAATATCAGGGCGTGCATCCATTAGCATTTTCAAGTTTTCCTCGATGCCTCCCATATCAGAAGGAAGAACCTCAATCGACGTGAACGGATTTTTGCGACGGATCGCTCTTACGGTTTCTGCAAAAACAGCCGCTCCCCCATCCTTAAGATCATCACGAGCAACAGCAGTAATAACGACATGCTTTAAGTTCATGAGTTGAACGGAATCTGCTACGCGCTCTGGCTCTTTCCAATCTAACTCAGTCGGCAAGCCGGTTTTCACCGCACAGAAGCGGCAAGCACGAGTACATACATCTCCAAAAATCATAAAAGTTGCTGTGCGTCGAACAGCCCAACACTCATGAATGTTCGGGCATTTCGCTTCTTCACACACAGTATGAAGATTATTTTCCCTCATCATTTTCTTTAAACCGGTATAGTTTTTGTTTGTGTTCAACTTTATTTTTAACCAATCTGGTTTACGTAAATGCTCCTCTTTTTTGCTCATTTCTTTCATCTCCAATCAATTGTGCACTAGCTACAAATGTGTATGAATTCAGACCTTTCTGATGTCACTTTAACATAGTACATCTTTTTATACAACCGATTGTTCGCTTGTCGCATTCCCTCAATTTAACAAGCATGAAATGATTCGTTAATGACAAAATAATGAGTAAATAGTTCACTTAGGAGGGAGTTGTTTTGCAAAGAATTGGTGCTGTTTGCTTATGCCTTTTACTATTGCTGATCACGCCTGTACAAGCGGAAGAACCGAATAATGATCAACAACATTACCATAAACGGATGAAGCTGTTTCAAAAAACGGAGGCGGTGACATCTATTCCATGGTATTACTATGCGGCCATCGATCAATATGAGCGAAATTTACGATTCGTTAGGGATGATTTACCTAAGCCTAATCATAACATTTCTATTTATATCCCAGAGGAGAAATGGAGCGGACTTCTCAATCCAAACAAACAGGATACGAATCCTTATTCCATTGCTGCTTTTCATGGAATCGGCACCGATGGAAATGGGGATGGAAAAGCAAGTCGGACGAACAATGAAGATATTCTTGCTGCCATAGGGAATTATCTTTTAACGTATGGAACCGACCATGATAGCATTAAAATTGCCCTATGGCGGTATTATGGGCGTGATAAAACGGTCAGTATGATTATTGGAAATGCTCGTATGTATAAAGCGTATAAAAAGCTTGATTTACAAAAAAAAGAATTCCCTCTTCCTACCAACTACAACTATACGTACAAGAGCACATGGGGAGCCGCTCGTGGCTGGGGTGGACGACGCATTCATGAAGGGACTGATATATTTGCTGATTATGGCGTACCTGTCCGATCAACGAGCTATGGCATTATTGAAATGAAAGGATGGAATCGCTATGGCGGCTGGAGAATCGGGATCCGTGATATTAATAATACGTATCATTATTACGCTCATTTAAATGGATTTGCCAAAGGCTTGAAACTTGGTCAAACAGTAGAGCCGGGCATGTTAATTGGCGGCGTTGGCAGCACCGGTTACGGCCCACCTGGAACGTCTGGGAAATTCCCACCACATCTTCATTTTGGGATGTATAAAGACAATGGACGAACCGAATGGTCATTTGATCCGTACCCTCATTTAAAAGTCTGGGAAAGACAAAGCAAAAGAGCTGGCTCCTAATGAAAGAGCCAGCTTCCTCATTTATCCCGCATTAACGGGCTGTAAAACCCCCACTGATTGAAGTTTCACTTTATTTCGCTTGTTTTGCTTTCACCACAGCATGTGCAATACTTGCTACCATGCCGCCCCATATAATAACGACTCCAATAATCATCATTGTGATTGCACTTCCATCCATGATCATGAAACCTCCTTATCAGAAGTTGACGAATGCAGCAGCTCTTTCTTCCACGGCTTTACATACATAAAGACAAAGCCGACGAGAATCACTCCGATTGCAACGGTCCAACCGTAAGAGTTAATGAAATTTTGTGGATAGTCTCCATAAGGTGCTGTAAAATTTTGGCGAAGGTTATCAAACATCATATAGCCTAAAACAACTGGTGTAATCACGCTTAAACAAATCTTCCACCAAGCGCCTAGCTGAATATCAGACACTTCATCCGCATGCTTTTTCAGTGGGTCAAGCTGCTTAAATACCCATGCTACCAATACCACTTCCACTAATCCAGCTAATGCCACTCCAAAGTTATTAATAAAGTAATCCACAACATCAAGGAAGTTTAATCCTCCTCTTGTCGCATAAATTAATGAGATAAGAGAAGCAGCTCCTCCTCCAATTAATACAGAGGCTGTACGAGAGACATTAAACTTTTCCTGAACGCCAGCAATAAAAGTCTCTACAATCGAGATTAATGATGTGAATCCTGCTAATAACAGCGAGGCGAAGAATAAGAAGCCAAATAGCTCATTAAAAAACGGAAATTCATTAATAATTTGTGGGAACACTGCAAAAGCGAGAATAACCCCACTGTTTACGACTTCTTGAACAGGCACACCTTGTTGAGCCGCCATGAAGCCAAGCGCGGAAAAGACACCGAAACCTGCAAGTAATTCAAACGCAGAGTTACTAAACCCTGTAATAAATGCATTGTTTGTAATATCCGATTTTTTTGGTAAATAACTTGAATATGTGATCATGATGGCAAAACCAATAGATAAACTGAAGAAGATTTGCCCATAAGCTGCAATCCATACCTTCCCATCTGTCAGCTTAGCCCAATCCGGTTTAAAGAAAGCATTTAACCCTTCAACTGCTCCATCTAGTGTGATCGCTCGAATAACGACCATCAAAAACAACACAACAAGCAATGGGATCATAATTTTTGTTACTTTTTCAATCCCTTTTTTCACTCCGGCAATTAATACACCAAGAACAACGACCCATACAATCACTAATGAAATGAGAATTTGTGGGACAAAGCCTCCAAACGCCCCTGCTTCACCAACTTGTAAATAGTCTGTTAATAAAAACGTTTTCGGGTCATCTCCCCAAGATAAGTTAAAAGAAAAAACGGAATAAGATAAAGCCCATGCTATGATAACGGAATAATAGGTTGCAATAATAAATGAAATCGCGACTTGCCACCAACCGAGCCACTCCATCTTTTTGTTCATACGAGCAAATGACAATGGACTCGACCCTCGATACTTATGCCCAATGGTAAACTCTAAGATGAGCAATGGAATCCCCGCTGTTAATAGAGCAAATAAATACGGGAGGAAAAAAGCTCCGCCTCCATTTTCATATGCCACCGCAGGGAAACGCCAAATATTCCCTAGACCAATCGCCGAGCCTACAGCTGCAAAAATAAAACCCGCTCTCGAACCCCACATCGGACGTTGTTGATCCATAAAAATACCTCCTCCACTTTTAAATTTTTGAATAATTAATATTTTCTGATAATTTAGATAACTAATGTTTATTATATACAGTAACATTCATTTAGTAAATATCTTTTTAAAAGTTTTCTGAAGATAGTGTTCTCGATAAACAATAGTCGGTCTTCCTAATTGGTCATTAAGTCATTTTCCCTCCCCCCCTTGCTTCTATTTCTATGCATGAATATTCAAGAAAAGTCCCCTAACAAATAAAAGCCCCAGACAGAGTCTAGGACTTTTAAATCAAGCTGCTCGAGCTTTCTGTTTACTTTTTAACATCAACATCACAATGATCAGTAATCCAAGGCAAACAGCTAACGATATTCCAGCACTTCCCGTTACACCTAACACAATATAGCCAATAGAAGCCAATACCGCAGATAATATCGCATATGGAATTTGCGTAATGACATGATCAATATGATTACATCCTGCACCTGTTGCTGAAAGAATCGTTGTATCAGAAATAGGTGAGCAGTGGTCACCGAATACCGCTCCCGCTAACACAGAAGCCATCGCTGGTAAAATCAATGATACATCCGTTGCCGCTGCTATATCGCCAGCAATCGGAAGCAAGATCCCGAAAGACCCCCATGAAGTACCTGTTGAAAAGGCCATGGCCCCCGCCACTAAAAATAAAACGAAAGGCAGAAAAGCGACATTCATATTTGATTGTGCCACAAGACTAGCCAAATATGCCCCTGTACCTAATTGATTAATAAGCGTCACGATCGTCCAAGCGAAAAACAAAATATAAACAGCTGGAAGCATCGATTTGATTCCTTCCCATACGCCCGTAAAAAATACATTTTTCCCTAAAGACCCATGGGTAAATGTTTGACGGAAATACATCGCTATGGCCACGGCTAATCCGAATAGACCACCATATAACAATGATTTTGCTACATCCGTGCTTTCAAAAATCTTCAATAGCGTCACATCACCTTCAACCGCTTGTGATCCCGTCCACATCATCGCTGACACGGTGCCAACGATTAAAGCAATAATTGGCCAAATTAAGTCGCCAATCGTTCCTTTTGAACTAACCGGTAAATCTTCCTTCAATTCCCCTGATGCTTGACGACCGGATAGGCTTGGCAAACCGGTTTCTATCGCATGATCTTCATGCTTCTTCATCGCCCCAAAATCTACTTGCATAATAGCGGTTAAGAACACAAGAGCTAAAGCAACCCATACATAAAAATTCATTGGAATCATTTGAATGAAGGCAGAAAAAGCACTTATCTCTGTGATTTGATGTGTAGCTAGAACAGTACCCACAATCCCAATGATATACGCTCCCCAACTTGAAATCGGTGAGACGACACAAACAGGAGCAGAAGTCGAATCAATAATATAGGCTAATTTTGCCCTAGAAATACGTTGACGATCGGTAATCGGTCGTGAAATTTGTCCAACTGCAAGTGCATTGAAATAATCATCAATGAAAATAATAATTCCAAGAACGGCAGACAGTATTTGGGCCCCCGCACGAGTTTTCACGCGCTGAATCGCCCATTCTCCAAACGCTCGGCTTCCACCAGAAATATTAATAAATGCGGTAATCACACCGAGAATGAGCAGGAAAAAGATAATATAAATATTCCATGTACTCCAGCCATCCTCTTTCGTATAAATATTTCCTGATGCCGCTTCCCAAGTAATGCTTAACATCTTTTCAAAATTAAAATTAGACAGCAGTAAAGCTGAAGCCAGAATCCCAATTCCTAAAGAAAGCAGG
The DNA here is from genome assembly GCF_037201805.1 of Bacillus sp. FJAT-52991. Classification (GTDB taxonomy): domain Bacteria; phylum Bacillota; class Bacilli; order Bacillales; family Domibacillaceae; genus Bacillus_CE; species Bacillus_CE kandeliae. The sequence goes on from NZ_CP147404.1 coordinate 2,842,507, forward strand.
ACCCGCCGAGTAAAAATGACCATTAAAATGGCCAACACAGGCGGTATTAAAGAATAGATTGATTGTTCCATAGTTGATCCTCCTACCGATGAAAAAAGAGGACAGGCTCTGAGAGGAATTTTAAAGAAAATAAAAAAAAGCAATGATAGAGAAAACTATCATTACTTTTTTGTAATGTAAGTCATTCCTCCATCGTGTAGCTCCCCATTGCAAATAGCTTCTTTACAATGAGAGTGTTACCTTTCTTCAAGATAACCCCAGCACTAAAGACTTTGACACGTCTAAAATACTTCGGCAAAATCACCTTTCACTTGCGATCTTTGTTGTCATCCTCACGCAAGCTACTCATCAATTTTGCAGCCTCTACCCCACCGGATTTTGATAAGGTTAATTATTTTATTACTAAAATATTAACAGTTAATTTTACTTTTGCCAAGCTATTTTTCAAATCAGCATCATTCACTTATTAATTTTCTCTTATATTTTTCAATCCATAGGCAACTCAAATGATGGATTCGCCCCACTGCCACCTCCACCGCCACCATTATAAAAGTTCGGTACTTCTCCTTTAATTAGCCCCATTGCCACAGGGATATCTTGCTTCACCGTCGAATATTCCGTCGCAAATGGAACGATGATTTGCACATTGACTTCCAATTCAATAAACACTTCCACATACGCATTATTAATACCATAAGGCTTCACTTTCGTTTTCACATTGGAACTCACGTCCCCCACGGCATGAAAACGAATCGGAATTTGTGGACCGAGGTTACCAAGCAACGCATTATTCGTTACTTGACCTAACGGAATATAGTACACAATCCCTTCCATATTTTTTGTTCCCTCGTTTTCAATTTCCACATCAGAAATCAATTCAAGCACTTCTAAATTACCTTTTTCGGCTTCTTTTAAATTTAATTGAACAAGATTTGTCGTTTCTGCGAGCACACGATTAATAATTTCTGTATTCAATTTCGTAATCGATGGAGGTCCAGGGTCCGTTTCAATAACGTCATTAATATCCATTACATTGACCATTTTTTTATTCACTGCTTTGCTAATGACCATCGAAGCAATCTTTCTCGTTTCCGTTTTGGCATAACCGATGAGCGTCGGCTTAATGTTTTTATTAATCATCCATAAACTGAAAGCTGTGGAAAAAGAAAATAGAATCAGCGTAATTAACATGACATATCGTAAAGGGAGCGGCCCTCTTCTTGATTTCCATTTCCTTTGTGCAGCCAAAAAAATCCCTCCTTCTCTAAGCTATATGTATGCTTAAAAAAGAAAGGATCATGCCTTATTTTGTATACGAAGTTAGCTGAAGCAGCTTCCACTCCATAACATCTCGCAAAAATTCCGGCATAAAATATTTTTTATGAGTAGCTCGATACAGTGGCTGAAAGAAATGCCCAAAGGTAAACATATCTAATGTCGCTAATCGATAACGCTTATCCGCTTCTATTTCTTGTCCATCGATTTTGAAATGATAATGTATGGGATCCACTTCCAGCTTGTCATAAACAAATTGCCCCATTACTTTGCCGCGAAATCCGAATCCTTTAATCGCCAAGTGAGGCCATTTCTTATCAAAGGTTTGTCTCAAAACTTCTTTCAGTTCGGCCCCTGTTAGTTCAATGAGACAAGGGTTAATTGGATGTGGAAGTATGCGATGAAGATCGTATTTCGTGACCACTCCAGCATCCAGTCCATCTAGCACAACCCCAGCATTTAAAAAGGCTCCATCCGCTTCACACCACTCCGTTAACGCTTCACATAATAGTTGTGGCAATTCAGAAGCCTCGAACCAATGACAGCTGAAGGGTCGAGGAAGTGAGACAACCCGTTGTTGCAATGCTTGCCGACCCCGCTCATAAAATTGCTGAATGCTCTCTTGCTCTTGTAAGGGGGCATCTAACTCTTCGCTCGTTTGATACACGCGAGCTTTCTTCGAGACAATGCTTTTTGTTTCTAAGTCGACTTCTAGTTGTATATGACCAACATAATAGCCAAATTTCCCTGCCGCACCGAGTAGCTTGCCATTGACTAATTTCCCTTCATGAAACAAATGATGCGTATGTCCCCCAAGCACCACATCTACTCCGGGTACATCTTGGGCAATTTTTTCATCATCATACATGCCTAAATGGGAAAGCGCCACGACAAGATCTGCCTGTTTCGTTAATTGTTGTACTTGTGTTTGTAGCTCATTAAAAGGCTCTGATATTTCCCAGCCTAGCCCTTTATAAAAAGCAGAATAATAGGCAGTTACTCCAGTGATGCCGAGCTTCAAGCCATTGTTTAACTCAAATACAAACGAAGGAAGAGCCCATTTTGGACGGCTGCCATCTTGGTCAAATAAATTAGCGACGACAACCGGAAAGGCTGCTTGTTCATATAGAAGATCTAATCCTTCGTGGGGCAATGTGATGCCTTCATTATTTCCGATCGTCACCGCATCATAGCCTGTTTCATTTAACCGTTCCACATTCGCTTGTCCGAGCGTACCTTCTGTTAAAGGATGAGAGCGGTCCACATGATCGCCTATATCAAAAATGAATACTTCTTCGCCCGCTTCTTCATGCCATGCTCGTCTTTCTTGTAAAAATTGATGAATACGAGGCCAATTTTCAAAATGACTATGAAAGTCATTTGTATGATAAATATGAATCGTTGTTTTCAAACTTTCACCTCATTTTCAGGCATCAAACAAGCCCCTGATAAATTAAGCGGATGCCCATAATAATTAAAACAACTCTCAAAACAGTCACTAATGTATTGGACTGTAGCCTTGAGTTTAAGTAAGCACCGAGTTTGGCTCCAACCCATGCACCAGGAATTAAAGCAAGTGCATATAACCACACAACATTACCAAATGCCACATGTGTAATTGAACTAGTAAGTGAGGATAGAAAGATCATAAACATTGATGTGGCCACCGCTACATGTGGAGGGAAGGAAAATAATAGAATCATAGCAGGCACCATTAGCGCCCCTCCACCTATACCGAAAAGCCCTGAGCAAAAGCCGACAAAGAAGGCAATCAGGATAGCTGTCATTGGTTGAAAGCTATATGTATGAACCTCGCCACTAAGTTCGGTAAATTGCCGTTGAATACCCTTATTACTCTTTAAAGCTAAAGGCTTAATCTTTGAACGAACCATCAAAACAAACGCCATGAAAATCATAAACAGCCCAAAATAAATATTGAAAGAGTCCATATTCAGCGCTTTATTGACATAAGCACCAACAATACCACCCGGTCCGCTCCCAATGAAAAAAATCAGTCCACTTTTATAATCGACCGTCTTATGCTTCATATAAGCAAGCGTAGAAGACAGCCCTGTAAAAATCATAATCACAAGTGAAGTTCCCACCGCTTGCTGTGGGGATAACCCCATCAACAGGCTAGTCGATGTACTGAAGAACAAGAGTGATGGCACGATAATAATGCCGCCCCCTAGCCCAACGAGCGAACCAATTGTTCCCGCTACTAGCCCGATCGTAATTAATATGATCCATTCCATCCAAAATCCACCCTTCTTAAAATAAATCGAGCTGACGCGACGCCAAATCCTCATAAGTAATATCAGCTAATTCAATAAAGCGTTTCGCATTGTTAGCCGCATGCCCACCAGAGTTATTATTGAATAACACATAAATATGTTGACTCTGCTTTTGCAGCTCGTTCGCATATTCTACCCATTGCTGCAGCTCATCATCATTATAATCGTACAAGTATCTCACTTCTCGCCAATTTTGATTGTTTTGTTTACGCCAGCCATGTACGTTGCGGCCATGCAAACGGACGAGTGTTTTGATGGAATCCGTCGCCTGCAAAATGATCGGCACCGACCCTTCCCCCGCCTGCGGTTCGTCACAAACCGTGTGAATCCACTTCTCTTTTTCCATAAAAGTAAGCGTCTGCTCGATATATTCTGGCAAGTACCACGATTGATGGCGGAATTCGAGGGCAAGCGGTAAATCCCCCATTTGCTCTTTGCAGTAACGTAAATAGTTCACATTTTTCCGCTGACAATCAAACCAAGGCGGAAATTGAAAGAGCACCATCGCAAGTTTTTCAGACTCGATGAACGGCTGGAGCGATTCATTAAAACGTTGAAACATCTCTTCTTTCGATTCAAATGGAATCTCTCCGCGCTGATGTCCCGTCATGCCTTGATAAGCCTTCACAATAAACTTGAATTTTTCCGGCGTCTCAGCAACCCATTTCTGCATATTCCGCAGTGGCTGTACCGCATAAAAACTTGCATCCAACTCGACAATCGGAAAATGCGCCGCATACTCCATCAGCTTATCTCGAGAGGCCACACCGTGTTGATACAACGTATCATGATCCCCCCAGCCAGTTAAACCAACATATATCATAGGCTCTCACCTCTTTTTGTTATATTTTATCATAATTTTGCTTCGGGATTTGCAGAGTGGTGTGGATTTTTTACTGACTCACGAGATCGATTTACTGAATTGGAAGCGACTTTTCATGAGTCGGCGTGGATTCACTGAATTGAGAGGATTTTTTGATGACTCACAAGAGCGATTTACTGAATTGGAAGCGACTTTTCATGAACCAGCGTAGATTCAATGAATTGAGAGGATTTTTTACTGACTCACAAGATGGTTTTACTGAATCGGAAGCGACTTTTCATGAGTCGGCGTGGATTCACTGAATTGAGAGGATTTTTTACTGACTCACAAGATGGTTTTACTGAATCAGACCCGACTTTTGATGAGTCAGTGCAAATTTACTCAATCTAAAAAAGACACCGAACAAACGCCAAAGCGCTTATTCAGTGCCCTCAGTTCTTCCGTAAGGCTATAAGTCAATTCAGTTTACTTCTTTTAAACCTTGATAGCATACTCACAAACACAACTGAAATCATCCCACTAAAAATAAATAGGCAACTTATTGGAATCAAGAAGAAAGGTTCTACTAACGTGCCATCTGGTTCTACTCTTGAACCCATCATATTATAAACAATTAAACCGATCACTCCTAAAAAAATTGGTGTAGCAGCTAATAGGTATTTATTCTTTTTCATCATACATTCTCCTCTAATCATATACTCAGGGTTGATATTTTTTATATTCTAAAATGTCACCTGGTTGACACTCTAGAACCTCACATATTTTTTCTAAAGTGGAAAATTTAACAGCTTTTGCTTTTCCAGTTTTTAAGATTGATACATTAGCCATTGTAATTCCTAGTTTTTCTGATAGCTCTGTCAGGCTCATTTTTCTTTTAGCCATGACAACATCAAGATTTACGACAATTGGCATACTAACATCCCCTCTAGATTATTAAATGGTTTGATCATTTTCTGTTTTAATTTCGATAGCTACTTCAAATAATTTCGCTAAAACCGAACATAACAGACCTATCGTGATGCCAATAAATGCGACTACGATGATAGGACCTCCTAAAACAGTATACTGAAAAAACTCCACCGAATATTTTAAAGAACTTACACACGTAATAAAAAGAATTACCTCACTAAAAGAACAAACTGCAATCATTTTTAATGATGTTACACTTTCACTAGAAAAAGGGGTGTTTTTAACTACTAAACCAGAAAGCTTTTTTAATTTAAATAAGGCAATCACATACGGTGTGGCACATATATAAATACAAGCTGAGACACTTAATACTAAGGAAGTATCCAAAAGACCATACTGACTTTTAAAAAATGCTGTAACAATCATTGGTGTTCCAATCAATAAAATAAACGTAACAATGATTCCGAAAACTAATACGAGATGTAAAGCAACAGGGCTAGTTAATTTCTTCATTGTTTAACCTCTTTTCTTTTTTTATTTATTATAAATAAACATTTATCGTTTTGCAATAATAAATATCTGTTTTTCAATACTTTTTTATTTAAAAACAATATTTTATCGTTAGCAACATAACAATTAGCCATCTTTTCTTATTCACAAATAAAAAAGGACACCAAATAAACGCTCATGCGTTCATTCAGTGCCCTCGTTTTTTCCGTTAGGCGATATTTTTACTTCTACCTATTAGTCAATGTCAAAACTCTGTTCTTGGTCTTGATCTTGATCCTGGTCCTGGTCTGAATTTGCTCTTGAACGTACTCTTGCAGCAGAATCTGAGTCTACATCGATGTCAATACAAATATCAGCATTTCCACTGCGGACAATCTTAGCAATATTCGTGTTTCTATCGATGTTTTTCAATTTATTGTCATTGTCGTTATCATTGTCATTTCGTACATCGACATCAACCTCATTATCAATATCTACATCTGTTCTAACCTCGTTATCGAAATCTGCATTTACTCTATTTGCTCTAATATTGTCATCGAAATCTGATCTTGAACGAACGTTCCTTCTGCGTCTACTAACTTTCTTTCTCCGTTTGCTACTAACTTTCTTTTTACGTTTGTTGTCTTTACCTGGAAACCATACTTCACTCATTTTTCTTCCCCCTTTCTAAGCTCTTGCTGTATTTTATTCATATTAATTTGTTTTGAATGGACAAACCGCTTAGATAAAAGACATATTTTCAGATTATTTAAAACCTTTTTAAATTGTAATTATGAAAACATGTTAATAAAAAATCTAACTTTCTCTTATAATCATCCACTCCTTTCTTAGATCACTGCATTTAATAGTATTAAGAAAGGAGGTGTTCAATTTGAGAGACCAGGGCTTTCATCACTTCGCCCACAGTCTGGTAGGACAAGAAGTTGAAGTTATCACAACTCAAGGCACCCATTCGGGAACCCTGCTATCTGTAGGCAGTGACTCTATTATTTTACGATCTAGAATGAATGGACGTTTAGTACGCTTAGCTATTCGAATCGCCTTAATTGTCGCTCTGTTCCGATTAGTAACCGGCCGTAGAGGACTTTTTTGGGAACAGTCTCATGAACATAGATCAGAATCTCACGAGCATCATGATGACTATGATTATTAGCTAAAACAAGTACAAAACTTCCTTTGCTCCATACTCCCCCTAAAACGACTGTAATACCCAATGTCTCATTGGGTATTTTCTTTTTTTCTTCAATTTAAAAGGATCCTTGTTTAACTGGGCGAAACCCCGTTTTTTTGTATATATTTTTCTACTACGGACAAACTGATTAGTAAGTAAGGCCTCCTTTGTCCATATAGACCATGTGTAATTGCCTAAGTCAGGAGTAACCCTGGCTTTTTTCTTCTGGGCTAACTTACATAGTAATGATAATAAAATACTATTGTTCCATTTTTTTAAACAATTGGAAAATAAATAGACCGAACGTATTTTCTGTTGTATAGTAAAAGAAAAAACAATGGGGGATTCCTTTGAAGATTTATACACGTGTAAAATCAATCGGGAAACGCAGACCTGTGTTGCAACTACAAGAACTAGAAATTAACCCGGTTATGAACTTACGTGAATTAATTATTGAAGTCGTAACGCAGCAAGTAAAAGCATATAACGAAAAGCCTTTAGAGAAAGCGATTTGGATTTATCTTATTGATGAAGATTTAGAAGAAGCAGCACGAAATGGTAAAGTTAGTTTTGGTGACCGTAAAAATGAAAACCAGCAAGATTTAGAAAAAGCGATTCAAAATGCGATTCAAAGTTTTGAGGATGGGCTTTATTGTGTACTCGTAGGTGATGAAGAAATCAACGATTTGGATGCACCTTTAGATTTAAAAGAAGAGGATGTTTTGACATTTATTCGATTAACAATGCTTGCAGGGAGAGCTTGGTAAGGAGTGATGATGATGAATGAAACATGGTTACAACAATTAGAGGGAAAAAGTTTTGAAATTGCCGAAAAAATAATGAAAGCGGAAGAATCTGCTGAAAAAAATCATCAAATCTATGATTATGACAAAATTTCAGCTATAGATTCAGCATTAAAAAGCGAGGGCACCACACAAATTGAGGAGCTTTGGGAAAAAGGCCTAGAAAAAGTCATTCGAGCAATACTTGATAACGATCAGCAAGTAGAAGAATTTTATTGCTTTTTAGAACAGTTAAAAACAATCTCTTATCAAGTTGGATATTATCGCCGTTCTTATAAAACGAATCAGCCTGTCGTGGATCATAATCGAGCGATTACCAATCTTTTGGTCGCACTTCCACATAACAATAAAGTAGATGTATTAGATGTTCTATTGAATTTAAAGCAATTTGAACACCACTATGCAGGCAGTGTTACATGGTATTTACATAAGAAGACAGAAACTAAAGCTGTAACGACAGCTTATTTTATCGCTAAAGTGACCTATGAATTGCGTCAAAAGAATCGTGCCTATGAGGAAGCGGTGGAGGAAATCCTATTTGGCGAAAATCAAGTGGCCACATTACAGCATTCCGTTATTCAAGCGATCGTTCAAAGTGACAATGAACGCATGCTTGAGTCACTCGGAAAATTGTTACTCGCAGCAAAACGTCAAGAAGGACTTCGTCAAGCAATTCTTGAAACGGTTGACCAAGGGACACTATCGTCTTTAATTTACTTTATACATTTGATTCAAGAACATGATTTGATTCGCTTTTCTTCGGTTCAACGAGCGATTAGTACATGGATGGGGCTTGGCTACGAAGTAGAAGATAAAAAAATCATCGAAAAAGTGTTCACACTGGCACTTGCATTATTTGAAGGTGATATGAGCTATGAGGAATGCATCGAATCAGATGACTTGATTTTAAACTATGCAGCGCTTTGGTCGAAAGCAACACAATCGAAAGAGCTTGTGATCGAAGAAATTGAAAAGCTATTAAATAAGAAAAAGCATCAGCAATTATCGGCATTATATTTCCTAAAAACATTACAAGATAATGAGCTTGCGTATCCTCTTGTTGAGCCTTTGATGATGCAGACAGATGATTTGGATGTGTTAACTTTTGCTTTGCCATTTTTTATGCCTTTCCATGCACCCCACCGTTATTCAAACTATCATGATGTTTTTTATAAAGGTGAGGTTGATGAGAAGTATCGTTTTATGCTTCAGTTCCCAGAGGAATTGTATCAGCGTGTGCATGCCATTCGTGAGATGATGCCAAAAAATTCTCATCGAGTAGAAGAAAAGCCTTTCCCTTGGATTTTTACTGAATTAACAAAGGAAGAATTATGGCATACGACGTTGACGATTGCTCGTGTTCAACAAAATCGAGAATGGGTATTGGATATTATACAACATGCAAATGAGATGACGTCGGATAATCGTGGAAACTTACTTTATTGTTTGTCTGAAAAAGTGGAATCGTCCGTTGAAAGACAATTTCTATTCGAAACATTAAAGGATCGAAGACTTTCAAATCGTGAAGAAGCATTGAAAAAGATGAAAAAGCTATCATTGAACGATGATGAACTTCAGCAGATTGTACAAATTTTATCTTTAAAAACGGGTAGTCTTCGTCAAGCAGTGTTAAAGGTTTTAATTGCTCAGAAAGATGCAATATTAGAAGAAATCATTCCAACTCTTCTGGAAAGTCGCAAGCAAGACATTCGATTGGGTGGCTTAAGTTTATTATCTGTGATGTTAAAAGAAGAACGTTGTACGCAAAAAGATATTGCGATGTATACAGATAAGATAGCCAAGCCGACAACGAAAGAAACTGTATTAATAGAGGATTTATTAAAATCAGATACACATCAATTGACAAAAGAAAATGGATTTGGCTTATATAATCCAGACTACGATACGTCAAAAATCCCTGCTCTACCAGAAGTGAAACCCACCCATTTAAAGAAAACAATGGATTTCGATGAAACTCTCTTAATGGAGAAAATTCAAAAGCTTTCTGATTTAATCCATGAAAATCGCGAATATGCTTATGAAACATCGAGATGGGATGGATCTAAGTATCAGGTTCTTTTAGGAGAGTCTCGAATTACACCACTGTATGAGTATGCAGAAGAAGCTAAAAAAGAGGATCTATTACACTATTACCCACTTGCAGACTTGTGGAAATCATGGATGGAGGAAGTGGAACTAACGTGGTGGGATTGCCAATATATTAATCTTTATGTCTATTCAGATTACTACGATTCAAGTTCCTGGACAAAAACGATTCAGCCAGAGTACTTCTCGTTATTAGAGCAACTTTTTGATATCGAAAAAGCAGAGAAAATTAGTCGATTTTATAATGAATTACCATACAATTCAACAATCAATCAATTACTTTTAGTTATGCAAACAGAGTTCTTATTTGAAAACGCAGAAGACACTTTTGAAGCATTTTATCAAGCTTGCATCGAAATGCTTCAAAAAATAGATGTCGAAACATGGCATAAAAAAGTGGTTATATCATCTTGGGGCCGTCTCAAACCATTTTACGAGCATTCACTAATTAGAAGTTATTTTAGAATGCTGAGTCAAACTGAACGAACAGATGAGGATTTTGCGAAAAAACTAGCCATCCATTTAGAACTAACTCGACGCCAGCAAGTAGAAAATAAAGAAAAGCAACCGATGGTGGATGTAAGTATTGAAGAATTTTGTCGTGCAATTAGTTTAGATTTGTTAACAGAAGATGCACTTTTCGTCAAAATCTTTGAAAGTCATCAATCTCGCTTTGATTTACAAGATATTTTTGAACGTCCGAAACGTGAGGAGTTGCAGAAAAACTATCCATTTATTGAGGATCTTTATGAACGAATGGTTGTTCGTTTATTGGAAATTGAGTTATCGCGCGGCGACGCAGAAACCGAAGTGAGTGGATTTATTTCAAAAAATTTACTCGAAGTCGTAGGTGTTGAAACATTCGTTAACCTTCTTGTATTGATGGATGGCTTGAAATATGTTCGAGGCTATATATGGGGGTCGGAACATACGAAGCGAGAAATTTTCTCTGAATTAATGAAGATCAGTAAACCAAATAAAAATGAAACCGTTGAGGATTTAAAGGCTGCGCTTGCACCATATAAAGTGAGTGAAAAGCAATTGTTAGATGCAATGATGTACTCGCCAAGATGGATTCCGCTCGTTAGTGAATATTTGGGCTGGAAAGGTCTATTGAGTACGGCTTGGTACTTCAAAGCACATACTTCGGACGATTCTAGCTCATATGAGATGGACCATATTACTCACTATTCAAATTTATCGAAAGAAGATTTTACTGATGGTGTATTTGATTTGGACTGGTTGAAAGAGTCTTATAAAACAATCGGTAAAAAACGCTTTGAGCAAATATATGAAAGTGCTAAATATGCTTCAGAGGGATCGAATCACCGCCGATCACAGTTATTTGCAGATGCCGTATTAGGAAACATGCGTTTAAAGCCTTTATTAGAAGAAATTGAAGAAAAGCGAAATAAAGATAAAGTGCGTTGTGTTGGATTAATCCCGTTAAGCAAACGAATTCCAGAAAAAGACGCTTGGAAAAGATATCAGTTCTTACAAAAGTTTTTGAAGGAAAGCAAACAATTCGGTGCACAACGACGGGAAAGTGAAGGCTTAGCCGTGCGTGTCGCTTTAGCGAACTTAGCTCGTAATGCAGGAATTGATGATGTGACGCGCTTTGTTTGGAAAATGGAATTGTTTAGCTTAAAAGAAAGAGAAGTCTTTATGAACCCAATGAAGATTGAAGACGCAGACATGTGGCTAGAGGTTGATGAGTTAGGCGTAGCACAACTCATTGTTCAAAAAGACGGGAAGACATTAAAGTCGATTCCAGCTCGTTTGAAAAAGAAGCCAAAGGTCGTTCAACTTCAAGAAGTCCGAAAAGAAATGCGAGAACAACAAAAACGTTCAAAAAAATCATTGGAAGAAGCGATGGAAAGAAGCACAGCCTTCCAATTTGGAGAACTTCAGGCATTGCTTCAGCACCCTGTCATTTCACCTTTGTTAAAAACACTCGTTGTAAAAGTCGATCAGCATTTTGGTTACGTTCAAGAAGATGGATTATGCACATTAACAGATGGTTTACTTCAAATTGATCCAGAAAAAACAGCCATTTTAGCACATCCTTATCATCTTTATGAAGCGAAACAATGGCGTACGTTCCAGCAAGACCTTTTTGAAAAGAAAGTGCAGCAGCCATTTAAACAAGTCTTCCGTGAATTGTATTTAGTGAACGCAGATGAACGCCAAACAACAAACTCAAGAAGATATGCTGGTCATCAAGTTCAACCACAGAAAACGGTCGCTTTATTAAAAAATCGACAATGGATAGCGACATACGAAGAAGGGCTACGTAAAGTCAATTACGATGCAGATATCGTTGCGACACTCTATGCGATGTGCGATTGGTTTACACCTGCAGATATTGAAAGTCCAACGTTAGAATACGTTTATTTCTATCACCGCAAAACAGGTCAAACATTGAATTTAGAAGATATTCCTCCAGTCGTATTTTCAGAGATTATGCGAGATGTAGATTTAGTGGTGAGTGTTGCACATGTTGGTGGTGTAGACCCAGAGGCAAGTCATTCAACCATCGAAACACGCGCAGCGATCGTAGAAGAATTGATGAAGCTTTTAAAAATCGATCATGTTTCAGTTAAAGAGCATCATGCCATTGTTCGAGGAAAACTAGGTGAGTACTCGATTCATTTAGGAAGTGGAGTTATTCACCAAATTGGTGGACAAATGATTCCAGTGATTGCCGTACCATCGCAGCATCGCGGACGCATCTTCCTACCATTTGCGGACGAAGATCCACGTACAGCTGAAATCATGTCGAAAATTCTATTATTTAGTGAAGACGAAAAAATTAAAGATCCAATGATTTTAGAAAATATTCGATAAAGTGAAACTTCAATCAGCGGGGGTTTTCTTTATCCCCCACTGATTGTTAGTTGAACGGATCGGGCGTTTACGGGCTGTTGATCCCCCACCTACACAACTACGTTCCTTCTGCCATGTTGAGGTGGGGGTCTTACAGCCCGTTAATGCGGGATAAAAAAGAAGGGCTGTCGCAGAAAGTCAGTTTTCACTGACTTTCTGTACAGCCCATTTTTATTATAAAATTTGCGAGAAATAATTTTTACTGAATCCGGATTGATTTACTGACTTAGATTACATTTTTACTGAATTCACACACCGCATCAAAAAGACTGCCCCGAAGGACAGCCTTTTTGATTATTACCCGAGAACAAACCCTCTTGCTCCGAAAATTTTTAAGGTGATACCAACTTACATATTCTGTGATTTCTCTCTAGTTCTCGTCAAAGAATAAGCACTAGCCCATGAGGCAATGGGAATAATCAACGCAATGCCAATTCCAGAACAAAAGATCGTGATGATTTCCGCACTAAATACTTTTGAATTGATGATTTCTCCAAAAGAATACGATAAATCTTTAAACCATATGAGCAATCCCAAATAGCCTCCAAAGAAGGCAAAAAATAATGTATTGGTATCTGTTCCTAAGATATCCCTGCCAACGTTTAAGCCTGATCGGAATAAATCTTTCTTGCCGAGTAATGGATTGTGATGGAATATTTCATGCATGGAAGATGTAATAGAAATGGCCACATCCATCATCGCCCCTATTGCGCTCATAATAATGACCGAAGCGGCAATTTTAACAAAATCTACTCCAATATAAAGGGAAAAAATGCTAAGCTCCTCGATTTCTTCTTCTCCAAAGCCTTGAATCATCGTATGTTTTGTCACTATGTGAATGAATAATAGTAAAATAATAATGGTGATTAGGGTAGCAATGAATGCAGTGATTGTTTTACCGTTCACTTCATTGATATAGAATAAATTAATACAACTAATCATTACACATGCAATCAGTGTTACGATAATCGAATTAATGTGTGGATCTAGCATGAATAGTATCGTTAGAAGAATCACACCAAAGTTTAAAAATAAAGAAAAAAAAGATCGTGCTCCTTTTTTTCCGCCAATAAGAACCATTAAAATAAATAAAATGACTGCCAGCAATAGTAATACATTCATGATTTTGCCCTCTTTCGATTAACGAAAAAAATAGACGTATATAGGCTAATCGGAATCGTTAACACGACACCAATTCCTCCCGCTAAAGCTCTAGCTACTTCCAATGAAAGAGTCATGGAAAGAGTGAAACCTAATGGTACCCCATTCTTCAGATATAAAATAAGCACTGGAATCGAACCACTTATATAGGCAAAAAACAAAATACTCGTTATCGTCCCCATAATATTCCTTCCGATATCCATCCCTGAAGTTTTCAGTGCTTTGATCGATATACTGGGATTCTTTTCATACAACTCAAAGATAGAAGAAGACATCGTAATGGCCACATCCATTACAGCTCCTAAAGATCCGATGAATAATCCTGCCATAAATACCAAGTAGTAAGGGCGAGTCAAAAACTGCATCTCTTCATAGTGAAGGCCATTTTCAGAAGTTGCCCACATGGCAAGATAAGTAATCACCAAAGAAAGAAATGTTCCAACTAGAGTTGTAATGATGGCTGCATACGTTTTTTCATTAAAACCGTTAACAAGCAACAGAGAAATGATCGTAAAAAGAATAGCTATTATCCCGCATATCCATAATAAACTCAGATCTGTGCTATTCACATAAACATCTAATGCATATGATAACAAAACAGCGTTGAGTGCAAAACTAATAATGGAGAACAACCCTTGCTTTTTTCCGACGATCAGCAAAGTAAAGATAAAAATCCAACCAATCATTACAATATATTTATCGCGTTTTACGTTTATTATGTCTCCGGTTAATTTTGCTTCTTCATTTGTATGTTTATCAATCGACACAAATAACTCATTTCCCACTTGATATGCTTGATCATAAACCCCTGACAGTGAATACTTGTTCGTTAAATAGATAGTCTGTCCTTTTTCGTCTCCATTTTGTATGACAGCCGTAATATTCTGTGTAAATAGCTGGTCTTTGTTATTATGCTCATCCGTTATTTTTACTGTATCTTCTACACTTGTATCAATGACTTTAGCTATTGGGCTACTATAGAAGGCGTGATTGTGATAAACAAACACAACCGAACTAATAAAACAAAGCGCCATCATGATGTAAAACACAATTTGTCTCCCAGTCATTTCTTTTAATTTGTTTACAAAAACATCCAACCAAAAAACCTCCAGCTATCGTGATGAAATTTAATGTATCATTTTCATACATTGGTTTCAAGAGTTGAGACAAACAGACTTAAAAACACCCCTTGCCACAAATGTAGCAAGGGGTGTTGTATATTAGCCGATACTGCCTTCCATTTCGAATTTAATCAAACGGTTCATTTCAACCGCATATTCCATTGGAAGTTCTTTTGTGAATGGCTCGATGAAGCCCATAACGATCATTTCTGTTGCTTCTGCTTCAGACACACCGCGGCTCATCAAGTAGAATAGTTGCTCTTCAGATACTTTTGATACTTTTGCTTCGTGCTCTAAAGAGATGTTGTCGTTTAAGATTTCGTTGTATGGAATTGTATCAGATGTTGATTGATTATCCATGATTAACGTATCACATTCGATGTTAGAGCGAGCGCCTTCCGCTTTGCGTCCGAAGTGAACGATTCCGCGGTAAGTTACTTTTCCGCCGTGTTTCGCGATCGATTTTGATACGATAGTTGAAGATGTATTCGGTGCAAGGTGAATCATTTTCGCTCCTGCATCTTGGTGCTGGCCTTTACCGGCAATTGCGATCGAAAGCGTTAAACCACGCGCACCTTCACCTTTTAAAATAACGGCTGGATATTTCATCGTTAATTTCGATCCGATGTTTCCGTCAATCCATTCCATCGTTGCGTTTGCTTCACAAACGGCACGCTTCGTTACTAGGTTGTAAACGTTGTTCGCCCAGTTTTGGATCGTTGTGTAACGGCAGTAAGCATCTTTATTAATATAGATTTCTACAACCGCACTATGAAGGGAGTTTGTTGTGTAGACAGGTGCTGTACAACCTTCTACGTAATGCACGCTTGCGCCTTCGTCAACGATGATTAGCGTACGCTCAAACTGACCCATGTTTTCAGAGTTGATGCGGAAGTATGCTTGTAAAGGTGTATCTACTTTGACACCTGGTGGTACATAAATGAATGATCCACCTGACCATACCGCTGAGTTTAACGCTGCGAATTTATTGTCTGTTGGCGGGATTACTTTCGCCCAGTATTTGCGGAAGATATCTTCGTTTTCTTTTAACGCAGAGTCTGTATCTTTGAAGACGATACCTAAGTCTTCTAAGTCTTCTTTCATGTTGTGGTATACCACTTCTGACTCATACTGTGCGGATACACCAGCCAAATATTTTTGTTCCGCTTCTGGGATACCAAGCTTATCAAATGTTTGCTTGATTTCTTCAGGTACTTCATCCCAAGAACGCTCTGACTTCTCAGATGGCTTCACGTAGTAAGTGATTTCATCAAAGCTTAATGCGGAAAGGTCTCCGCCCCATTGTGGCATTGACATTTCATAAAAAAGTTCGAGTGATTTTAAGCGGAAGTCTAACATCCATTGGGGCTCATCTTTTAATTTAGAGATTTCTTCCACGATTTCACGTGTTAATCCACGCTCTGAACGGTAAACGGATACGTCTTTATCTTTAAAACCGTATTTGTAATCCCCGATTTCTGGCATTTTCTTCGCCATGTTGTATTCCTCCTGTCGTAATTATGATTATTCGTTCTCGTTCAATCCTTTTTCCATCGCTTTCCACGCTAAAGTGGCACATTTGATGCGGGCAGGGAATTTGGAAACTCCTTGCAATGCTTCGATGTCTCCAAGATCGATATCATCCGGATAGTCATTGCCTTGCATCATATCGGAAAAAATTTGTGAAAGTTTTAAAGCTGTTTCAATATCTTTGCCTTTAACGGCTTGTGTCATCATCGAAGCAGAAGCCATGGAAATCGAACAACCTTCTCCATCAAACTTCGCCGCTGTCACTTTGCCGTCTTCCACATTCAATGTTAAATGAATGCGATCGCCACAAGTCGGATTATTCATATCTATCGTTAAGCTGCCGTCTTCAAGCTGACCTTTGTTGCGCGGATTTTTGTAATGATCCATAATCACTTGGCGGTACAGCTGATCTAAGTTATTAAAAGACATCGCTAAAATACTCCTTTGTTTTGAGAAGCCCTGTGACAAGCTTATCAATATCTTCCTCTGTGTTATAAAGGTAGAAACTTGCTCTTGCTGTAGCGGAAACGTCTAGCCATTTCATAAGTGGCTGTGCACAATGATGACCCGCACGAACCGCAATTCCTTCCGCGTCTAACACTGTCGCCACATCATGTGGATGGACATCATCTAAGTTAAAAGTGACAAGTCCCGCACGCGCTTCACCAGACAGAGGTCCATAAATTTGCATGCCTGGGATCGTGCTCATTTTTTCAAGTGCATACGCTGCTAAACGATGCTCATAGCGCTCGATTTCATCCAATCCAATTTCTTGGAGAAAATCAATTGCTGCCCCAAGACCGATCGCACCAGCAATAATCGGTGTGCCGCCTTCAAATTTCCACGGAAGCTCTTTCCAAGTTGATTCATATAAACCAACAAAGTCGATCATTTCGCCACCGAATTCAACCGGCCCCATCTTATCAAGCAATTGCTTTTTCCCATACATGACACCAATGCCGGTTGGTGCACACATTTTATGACCAGAAAAAGCAAGGAAATCACAGTCCAAATCTTGCACATCAATCTTCATATGAGGGACGCCTTGAGCGCCGTCCACGACCATCACCGCACCATGCTGATGAGCGATTTGAGCGATTTCCTTCACTGGGTTAATCGTACCAAGAACATTTGACACCATCATGATAGACACAATCTTCGTCTTATCTGTGATCGTTGCCTTCGCATCTTCAAGCAAAATGGTTCCGTCAGCTTGAAGTGGAATGTATTTTAACGTCGCACCCGTTTCTTTCGCTAGTTGCTGCCACGGAATGATGTTGCTATGGTGCTCCATGTAAGTGATGACGATTTCGTCGCCTTCTTTTACATTCGCGCGTCCATAACTCGCCGCAATCGTATTAATTGATGTTGTTGTTCCACGAGTAAAAATAATCTCTTCACGCGCCGCTGCATTGATGAATTTACGCACTTTGTCGCGCGCACCTTCATAAGAATCTGTTGCGCGTGTACCGAGTGTATGCACACCGCGGTGAACATTCGAGTTATCCTCACTATAATATTTATTCAGTGCCTCAATCACTTGTACCGGCTTTTGGGAAGTAGCGGCACTGTCTAAATAAACGAGCGGATGTCCATTGACTTCTTGATCAAGAATCGGAAAATATTTTTTAATTTCCTTCGCGTTCATTAGCGAACTTTCCTTTCAATCACTTCAGTCAGTTGCTGTTTAACTCCTTCGATTGGAAGTTTATCCACAACTGGCGCTAAGAATCCGTGAATGATTAAACGCTCTGCTTCTTGACGAGAAATTCCGCGGCTCATTAAGTAATACAATTGCAACGGATCAACGCGTCCCACTGATGCCGCGTGACCTGCTGTAACATCATCTTCATCAATAAGAAGGATTGGGTTGGCATCTCCTCGCGCTTTTTCGCTAAGCATTAAGACACGTGACTCTTGCTCTGCATTTGACTTAGAAGCCCCATGCTCAATTTTGCCGATGCCGTTAAAGATCGATTTCGCTTCGTCTTTCATAACACCATGTTTTAAAATGTAGCCTTCTGTGTTTTTACCGAAGTGAACGACTTTCGTTGTGAAGTTTTGTGATTGCTTACCGCGACCAACGACAACCGTTTTCGTATCCGCGAATGAACCCGCACCGATTAAGTTCGTTACGTTTTCTGAAACTGTGTCACCATCGTTCATTAAACCAAGTGCCCATTCAATTCGAGCATCGCGACCAGTTACTCCACGACGGTTCACATATGTTGTCACTCCGCTGTTTAAATGATCGACCGCTCCGTACACCACTTTCGCATTGGCTCCAGCAATGACTTCTGTCACGATATTGGCTACAGATTGTTCTGTTTCCACTGTGGATATATAGTTTTCCACGTAAGTAACGACACTATTATCTTCTGCCACTACTAATACATGGTTGAAAAGAGCCGCATCGGCATTGTCATGTACATACACCGCTTGAATTGGTTCTTTCACTTCTACGTTTTTCGGAACGTAAAGAAAAGCTCCGCCGTTCATTAATGCTGCATGTAAAGCCGTTAATTTATGTTCATCTACTTTTACCGCTTCAGTCATAAAGTACTTTTCAACAAGCTCACTATGCTCTTTCACCGCTGTATGAATATCGGTAAAAATAACACCTTGTTCTTTAAGTTCTTCCGATAAAGATAAGAAAGTAGGCGTTTGATTGCGTTGAACGTAAAGATTTTTGTCTGCTTGTTCGATATCGATTAATGACTTCACTTCTTCAGGAAGTTCTTCTAAAGAAGCAAAAGGTTCACTTGTCACTTCATGTGCCGCAAATTGCGTGAAGTTCCATTTATCGATTTTTGTTTTTTCCGCTGTTGGTAGCGGTAGTACATCTATTTTATCAAGAGCTGCTAAACGCAAATCAGTCAGCCACTTAGCTTCGCCTTTTTGCGCTGAAAATGAGCGAACGTACTCTTGATCTACTGGTAAATTTGTTTCTACAGTCATGTTCATCCTCCTAGTGATCCAGCTTTCGTAAAATGGCTCTTATTGACTAACTGTTTCGTCTTCAATTCCAAGCTCTTGCTTGATCCAGTCATATCCTTCTGCTTCTAAGCGTTGAGCAAGCTCAGGTCCACCTGATTTTACGATACGACCTTGCATCATTACGTGTACTTTGTCAGGAGTGATGTAGTTTAGAAGACGTTGATAGTGAGTGATCATTAGGCATCCAAACTCACTGCCGCGCATTTCATTGATCCCTTTAGAAACGATTTTTAATGCATCGATATCTAAACCAGAATCGATCTCATCAAGGATAGCAATTTTTGGCTCAATCATCATTAATTGAAGAATTTCGTTACGCTTTTTCTCTCCGCCTGAGAAACCTTCGTTTAAATAACGTTGCGCCATATCTTGATCCATTTCAAGGAAGTCCATTTTTTCGTCCATTTTACGGATGAATTTCATTAAAGAAATTTCATTGCCTTCTTCACGACGGCTATTGATCGCAGAACGCAAGAAGTCAGCATTCGTTACACCCGTGATTTCGCTTGGATATTGCATCGCAAGGAATAGACCGGCACGAGCGCGCTCATCCACTTCCATCTCTAGTACGTCTTCTCCATCAAGTTCAATGCTACCTTGCGTCACTTCATATTTTGGATGACCCATGATTGCAGAAGATAATGTAGACTTACCTGTTCCGTTTGGTCCCATAATTGCGTGGAATTCTCCACCCTTTATCTCAAGGTTTACACCCTTTAAAATTTCTTTACCCTCAATTGCTACGTGTAAATCTTTAATTACTAATGTAGAAGCTGTCATATCTATACCTCCGTCTTTATCGAAAATGTTGTTGGATTATGATCATTCTCAATTTATTCTCATTACAATCTTATAACAAATGAAAAGTATATTCAACCAATGTAAAAGAATTGATGAGATATTTGATTATATCAAAAATTCCGCTTCATTCTATAATATTCTTTCCTTAAATAGCTGAAAAATTTCCACCCAACGGTTAGTTATATCAAAATAAAAAAAAACCAGCGGCTGTGCACTGGTTTTTTCTCACTATTATAATCATTGATTGATAAATCTGCCGTTGAAGTCTGCAACTATCCGGCGACTTTTCAAGTAATTTTTTTCGCGTGCCCGTTCTACATTCATTCTCACTTCATGATTTCGACTATACACCTCGTATCCGACTCCATGAGCTCCATGCATCGCTTTCTCCATACCTTCTGTGTACTCTAAATTCAGTGAGTTAAATAAATTAATAGGGAATCAATCCTTTCCGTTTTTGACTTCCACTATATATGTTAACAACAATTGGTTATTTCCACAAAAAGCATATAACATGCTCTCACCCGCTCACATCGCCTCTCAAACATTGACACCTAGATAAATCCCCTTATTCTTAAAATTCTTGCTATATCCTTTGATATCCTTCCCTTTTGAGCACAGGGACAAGAATGAACGTACTAATGTTTCATGCTTAGATCGTGAATCGCTTCTTGCACTAAAGTGACAGATTGACTCATGACCGCACCGCCACCAAATGCTGCTGCTACCCCCATCGCTTCTAACATTTCCTTTTCACTGCATCCTTGGTCGAGACAGCCTTTCACATGATAAATGATGCAATACTCATCTTGAGCAAACACACTAATGGCTAGCGCAATCAATTGTTTTTCTTTAAGTTCAATGTCTCCCTCTTTGAAGCAAGCCGCCGTGAACTCTTGATAATGTTTGGCCAAATCAGGCATCTTTTCTTTAAACACGCCTAGTCCTTCCTTGTATTCCCGCAACGCTGTCTCTGAAAAATTATTCATTTCCGTCTCCATCGTCGTCCCTCCTGCATGTTTGTCGCTTTTAATATGTCACAATAAAAAATTGTTTATGCGGATTTTTTACGGACAAGGTGGAGGATGCGACGCCCGGGAACTCGATCAGGCCCGATGGAAGGACAATCAGTCGCTTTTGACCGATCATCAGGCGCTTTTCACTCATATTCGGGCGGGGTTACAGCAAAATCAGGCGGACTCAACAAATATTTAGGTGCAAGGACATTCACCCTGCCCTGAAACAAAACTAGATACGCTGCATGGAAACTCGATCAGGTGCAATGGGGCAACAATCAGTCGTTTTTGACCGATCATCAGGCGCGTTTCACCCATATTCGGGCGGATTTACAACAAAATCAGGCGGACTCAGCGAATATTCAGGCACAAGGGGTACTCGCCCGGCCCTGAAACAAAATTAGATACGCCGCCCGGGAACTTGATCAGGTGCGATGGAAGGACAATCAGTCGCTTTTGGCCGATCATCAGGCGCGTTTCACCCATATTCGGGCGGATTTACAGCAAAATCAGGCGCCGATCCTACTTACCTACCCAAATAAAAAAGAAGCTCGCCGCGATCAAGCGGCAAGCTTCCATTATTTATTCATTCACTGGCACGACTGCGCCTTTCCACTCTTTCATGATAAAGTCTTGAATTTCTTTCGAGTGAAGTACTTCGATCAGCGCTTTAATTTTTTCTTTATTTTCATCTCCGCTGCGAACGGCAACGATGTTCACATACGGAGAGTCTTTAGATTCAATCGCAATTGGATCTTTTAGTGGATCTAAGCCTGCATCAATAGCAAAATTGGAGTTAATTAAAACCGCATCGCCTTCTCCGTTGTTAAATGCTTGTGGAAGAAAAGCTGGTTCATAATTGTATTCAAATTGTAAGTTCTTTTTATTTTCACTAATGTCCTCTAACGTCGCTTCGTCTTTATTAATGCCTTCTTTCAGTTTAATCAGACCTTCTTTTTCCAGCATACTTAACACACGGCCGTGGTCAGCTACCGAATTGCTCATTAAAATTTTGGCACCCTTAGGTAGCTCCTCTAAGCTTTTATATTTTTTTGAGTACACGCCAATTGGTTCGATATGAATGCCGCCTGCGTTTTCAAACTTGTAACCATGCTCTTTCTTTTGCAGTTCAAGAAACGGAATATGCTGATAATAGTTAGCATCTAATTCGCCTTCATCTAATGCCTTGTTCGGTAACACATAATCATTAAATGTTTCGATTTCTAAATCATAGCCTTTTTCTTTTAACAACGGCTTGGCTTCTTCTAAAATGATCGCATGTGGAACGTTAGATGCTCCAACAACAATTTTATTATCCTCTTCTGATTTACCTTCTTCTTTTTTCTCTTCTGAGCCGCCGCATGCAGCAAGAGCTAGTACAACAATCGATGTAAGTAACGTGAATAACCACTTTTTCATTCTGTCTCCTCCTAATTATCTTTTATCTAATTTCTTGGTGAAGAAATCACCAGTGAATTGAATGACAAATACAATGAGTAAAATAATGACCGTCGCTACAAAAGTAACGTCACTTTGATTGCGTTGAAAGCCATCTAAAAAGGCTAAATTGCCAAGTCCACCAGCGCCAATTGCTCCAGCCATTGCTGTGTATCCTACTAAGACGATTGCCGTCACCGTAATACCCGAAATTAAGGCAGGCATGGACTCCGGAAGCAACACTTTAAAAATAATCGTG
Source organism: Bacillus sp. FJAT-52991 (assembly GCF_037201805.1). Taxonomy (GTDB): domain Bacteria; phylum Bacillota; class Bacilli; order Bacillales; family Domibacillaceae; genus Bacillus_CE; species Bacillus_CE kandeliae. The sequence goes on from NZ_CP147404.1 coordinate 2,865,606, forward strand.
CTTGTTTTAGCACCCATTGATCTTGCGGCTTCAATGACCCCTTTATCAATTTCCCGCAACCCGATTTCTACAACACGGGCGTAAAATGGAGAGGCGCCGATGATCAAAGCAGGCAGTGCCGCATTTTCACCGATCATCGAGCCAACAATTGCTTTCGTAAAAGGAATTAATAAAACGATCAAAATAATGAATGGAATCGAACGGAACACATTCACGAAAGCTGCTACAATCATATACACCACTTTATTTTCCAATATTTGATCTTTAGATGTTAAAAATAGAAGTAAACCTAGCAAGATACCAAGAATAAAAGTAGCAACAACCGAAATCCCAGTCATATAAAGAGTTTCAACCGTTGCTTCCCAAATTTTTTCCCAATCGACATTTGGAAGCCATTGCTCAAGCATGGGTAATCACCTCCGAGCCAATTTGTTGTTTTTCTAGATAAGTGACCGCTCGATCGACTTCTTCCGATGAACCAGTGAGGTGAACAAAAAGCGAGCCGTATGCGCCATCTTGCGTTTGCGACACTTTCCCTTGAACGATATTCACCGATATTTGAAAATTGCGAATTAATTCGGTAATAATTGGCTGTTCAGCGGATTCACCAATAAAGGTGAGCTTAACCACTTTTCCTTCGCGCTCCAGCAAATGCTCAATCGTTTCTCTTGATTCCTCTGGCTCCGTCACTTGTTGAACAAATCGTTTCGTAATCGGCTGCTTCGGATGCTTAAACACATCTAGCACAGGTCCTAGTTCCACGATATTTCCCGCTTCCATGACCGCAACACGGTGACAAATTTTGCGAATGACATGCATTTCATGTGTAATTAAAACAATCGTCAAGCCAAGTCGCTCATTAATATCTACCAGTAAATCTAAAATGGAATCCGTCGTTTGCGGATCAAGGGCGGACGTTGCTTCATCGCATAATAGCACTTTCGGATTGTTCGCTAGTGCTCTAGCAATACCTACCCGCTGCTTCTGACCACCGCTTAGCTGAGAAGGATACGAATCTCCTCGACCGTCAAGCCCCACTAATTGGATTAATTCATCGACGCGCTCTTTTCGTTTTTCTTTCGGAACCCCTGCAATTTCAAGCGGAAACGCAATGTTTTCCCGAACCGTTCTCGACCAAAGCAAGTTAAAATGCTGAAAAATCATGCTAATTTCTTGACGGGCTTGTCTTAGTCCAGCTCCTCGGATATTTGACACTTCTCGACCAGCCACAACAACCGACCCTTCAGAAGGAGATTCAAGACCATTCAACATGCGGATCAACGTACTTTTTCCTGCTCCGCTATAGCCAATGATGCCAAAGATTTCTCCTTGATCTATATTTAAATTGATTTCATCTACTGCTGTCACTGTGCCATTCTTCGTTGCAAAAATCTTTTTCACATTTGCAATTGAAATCATGTGGCTTCACTCTCCCATTCAAATAAAAAACCTTTCTGCCGCAATGAGCAGAAAGGTATGATTCGTCAATGTCCTTTCTCTCATCTGTCAAAGCAATCGCTTTGTGTGAATTGGCACCTTTTCAACAAATCATTGTTGAAGGTTGCCGGGCTTCGTCGGGCACATCCCTCCACCTCTCTTGATAAGAGTTTCGCTATTCAGTTTATTGTGAGATTGATTGTATCATTCTTGTTTGAAAATTGTCAATATGAAAAATAATTTTTATCTAACTCCGCTTTTATTTTATCCAGCTCCGCCTCCTAGACATTCGAGTCAAATAACCTGACACTTACAAGGCTTGGCGCCTTTCCAGTGTCAGAACATTTGCTTGTCATGTCTGAACAGTCAGCTCCGCTTTTATTCATACGACTGGCAAAGCCAGAGGAGCGACTCGAACCAAAGCTGCAATCGATAAAGACCTGACATATCAACTTTGCCCATACGATGGTACAAAAACAGTCGTTGTTCCCCCGCAAGACAATGAGCCATATTCCCTTCTTTCGCCCTAACTTTTAACTGCCAAGGCTGAACATCTTTATTGGAAAAAGCAATTCCTTCTTTGCTAATCGTTAATAGCCAATGTTCATTCTGATCTTCTAGAAGCACACCAACAGGTTCCGCTGGCAAAATCGAATGGATATGTCCTCTTTCTTGACATGCTGCTTGAATCATCGAAAGTTGCTGCTGCATCTGCTCGCCCCCTCTAATCGCTTTATTAATTATTTCCAAGGAGGGGCAGAAAATCCTTTGAAAATCGCTCGACAATATATTCACAAAACAACCTGCCAAGGCGATGGCAGGTTGTCGTTAATACTGATTCAATTTTTCATAAATATGCGGAACAGACTGAAATGCATAAATCTTTTCCATCAGTTGTCCTTCTTTAAAAATAAGCAAACATGGAACACTTTCAATGCTATAAGTCTCGGCAAAATCCTCGTAATAATTTAAATTGATCCGAACCCATTCATACGGCGTTCCGACTTTTTCAACGACATCGAGCATTTTCGAAGCAAGCTGACATGTCCCACACATCGGTGCATAGGCATAAACCGCTACTTTCTCTTGCTGCTCAACTATCGTTTGTAATTGTTCTGATTGCATTTTTATCCATCCTTTTGCAAAAACTCACCATGCACATCTATATTCGCACTTAATAATATAGTAGCTAAATGTCGATAAGGAGCGGTTGCCACTTCTTTATACACTCGATCAATATATAAATGATGAGCTTCTGGCAACTCACGAATAAATAGCCTTCGCAACTTTTCTCCCGCTTTGTCTGCGTCCACTAAAATATACACATCGCGACCATCAAGTTCATCGATCATTTCATCCAACTTACTCACGCCGATCGTACCATTTGTACAAATGATTTCAATCGGCTCTTTAATGATTTCTTTTACTCTTCTTTTGTCAGAAGTGCCTTCAACAACAATAGTTTTTCCCGAAAACATGGCCATCACCCTTCGCTTTGACTATCACTGCCTCACTACTTCCATTGTCTCTTGTTTTTCAAAGAAAAGCACTCCCATCATGTGGAAGTGCTTTTGGTGGGAATTAGTCTTCTTTTACCATTTCCTCATATTGCTCAGCAGTCATTAAGCTGTCTACTTGAGAAGCATCAGATAATTCAACAACGACCATCCAAGCTTTTTCGTAAGGAGATTCGTTGACAAGCTCTGGGCTGTCGTCCAAATCTTCGTTCACTTCAACCACTTTTCCGCTAACAGGAGCATATAATTCAGACACTGTTTTAACAGATTCCACGCTACCAAAAGGCTCGTCCGCTTTAACTTCATCGCCTACAGATGGAAGCTCAACAAATACGATATCGCCAAGCTCAGACTGTGCAAACTCAGTGATTCCAATGCGAACCTTTTCCCCTTCTGTTTTCACCCATTCATGTTCTTCAGAATAACGCAATTCTTTCGGTGTATTCATATATATCCCTCCATCACGTGATTTCAATTAAACTTTACCTATTTTAAAGGAACAAAGCAAGAAACTTTTCGTTATTCTTGCACCCAATACTTTTCAAAATCTGCTTCCTTGAAACCAACTGTTACATTTTGTCCATCTGCAGTCAATGGACGTTTAATAAGCATCCCATCTGATGCAAGAAGAGTAAGTAATTCATCCTCAGTAGCGGTCTTCACTTTATCTTTTAACCCAAGCTCTCGATATTTCTGACCACTCGTGTTAAAGAACTTCTTCAATTCTAGTCCGCTTTTTTCATATAAATCTTTTAATTCTTCTTTAGAAGGTGGCTGCTCCACGATATGTACTTCTTGAAACTCAATATTACGCTCTTCTAACCATTTTTTCGCTTTACGACACGTCCCACATTTAGGGTACCAATAAAATGTCAATGTCATTTCCTCATCGACCTCCCATCCAAATGACCTCTACACTTTTATAACAAATATGTTCGACGTTTGCCAAACAAAACCTTCTTTTCGGATGAGAAAAGCCCCGTGGTTGGATTAGTGAGGGCGCGACTGATTTTTTCTATTTCCGCCCGATTATGAGGAAATGGCGACTGATTACAAGCAATAACCGACTGATTAACTACTCACTTCGACTGATTGGGCTCTCGGGCGGCGTATTTTCTGTAACCCTGGGAACGGTGGATACCCCCGCGACCGATTGATGGTTCGGAGCGACTGATTTTTTCATTCTCCCGCCCGATTATAAGGGAATGGCGACTGATTACAAGCAACTACCGCCTGATTAGCTACTCATTTCGACTGATCGTATCTCTCGGGCGGCGTATTTTCTGTGACCCTTGGGACGGCGGACACCCCCGCGACCGATTGCTGATCCGGAGCGACTGATTTTTTCTATTTCCCGACTAATCATGAACGACTCGCGACTGATTTCGTGCCAAACCCGACCAATTCACCCCCAAACAACACAAAGAACACCCGCCATGACAGCGGGTGTTAGCCAAATTATACAATGTATTTTTCAGCGCTAATGAGTTTTTCAGCAGCTTCACGTTTCTTAGCGATAATGTTGATTGGTGTATAGCGTGTTAGTTTACGTAAAGCGGATAGCATCATACGGAGATTGTCTCCTTCTTCTACTGTAATCAATGTTTCTTTGGCGTGTGCTTCGATTTCGTCAAATGCTTCTTGGCAGAAGATTTGTGTGTAAAGTAATTTTTGCTTGCCTTTCTCTTCGCCCACGTTGGCGATCGCTTTTTCTGTACGCAGGACAGCTGATTCCATGGCGTACACGAGGTTAACGATATTAGCGATATTGGCTAGTACTTCCTGTTCCTTCTCAAGTGCTTTACCGTATTTTTGAACAGCTAAACCGGCCGCGAGCAATCCAATTTTCTTCGCGTTTTTCACTAAATATTTTTCTTGTGCTAATGGCTCTGTACCAACTTCTTCTGGCATTAGCATCATCAATTCGCCTTGTAGCTGTTGCGCTTTTTCTAATAATGGCAATTCGCCTTTAAGTGCTTTTCGGACATATGTGCCTGGCACGATTAAACGATTGATCTCGTTCGTTCCTTCGAATATGCGATTAATACGGGAATCGCGATACATTCTAGCGATTTCATACTCTTCCATGAAGCCGTAGCCTCCATGAATTTGTACGCCCTCATCTACCATATAATCAAGCACTTCTGAACCGAAGAATTTTCCTAATGAACACTCAATAGCGTATTCAGCAATGGATCCTGAAATCGCCATTCCATTCTTTTGTTCTTCTTCAGATAGTTGGCTCATGCGGTCTTCGAAACAGCCGACTGTGCGGTAGATCGCGCTTTCACTCGCATATAGTTTCGCACCCATTGTAGCGAACTTCTCTTTCGTTAAGTTAAAAGAAGAGATTGGTGTGTTGAACTGCTTGCGTTCATTCGCATATTTCACTGTGATTTCCAGTGCACGCTTTGAGCTACCTACCGTGCCAACCCCAAGCTTGTAACGACCAATATTTAAAATGTTAAAAGCGATCACATGGCCGCGACCAACTTCACCAAGCAAGTTTTCTTTCGGCACTTCTGCATCTTGTAAAATTAATGTTCGCGTCGAAGAACTCTTGATCCCCATTTTATCTTCTTCCGCACCAGTGGATACGCCTGGGAATTCTTTTTCTACGATAAAAGCAGAGAATTTATCGCCATCAATTTTGGCATACACAACGAATACATCAGCAAATCCTGCGTTGGTAATCCATTGCTTCTCCCCATTTAACACATAATGAGTACCGGCTTCGTTCAATTTTGCCGTTGTTTTGGCACCTAATGCATCTGATCCTGAACCTGGCTCCGTTAAGGCGTAAGCGGCGATTTTTTCTCCTGTGCTTAATACCGGTAAATATTTTTGCTTTTGCTCCTCATTTCCGAATAAGACGATAGGTAATGAGCCGATTCCAACATGGGCACCATGCGTAATTGAGAAGCCCCCAGCTACCGCCATTTTCTCTGCAATTAAAGCGGCACTGATTTTATCTAAGCTTAAACCACCATATTCCTCTGGCACGTCCGCGCTTAGCAATCCGAGTTCTCCTGCTTCATGAAGCAATTTCACGGAGCGTTCGAATTCATGCTTTTCCAAATAAGGCACTTGCGGTAATACACTGTTCATGACAAACTCTTCCGTTGTTTTTGCAATCATTTTTTGTTCGTCAGAAAAGTCCTCCGGCGTAAATACGCGATCATACGAAATATCCTCGATTAAAAATGCTCCACCTTTAACAGCTTGCTTTTCCGTTTGATTAGTCATATGCTTTTCCCCCTGTTTAGTTGATTACAATAACTCAAATACCCCAGCGGCTCCCATTCCTCCACCAATACACATCGTCACAATCCCAAATTGTTCCTGACGTCGTTTCATCTCATGAATTAAAGACAATGTTAATTTGGCTCCCGTACAGCCAAGTGGATGACCAAGAGCAATGGCTCCCCCGTTGACATTGACTTTTTCTTCATCTAAACCAAGTTCACGAATGACTTGAATCGATTGAGAAGCAAAGGCTTCATTTAATTCGATTAACCCGATATCCGATAGATCTAGTCCGGCAAGCTTCAACGCTTTCGGAATGGCGACAATCGGACCAACCCCCATAATTTCTGGAGGTACACCACCAACGGCAAATGAACGGAATTTAGCCATTGGTTTTAGTCCAAGTGACTCGGCTTTTTCACGTTCCATTACCATCACAGCTGCCGCTCCATCACTTGTTTGCGAAGCGTTCCCTGCCGTTACTGTACCCGTTGTAGAAAAAGCAGGACGTAGCTTTGCCAGAGTTTCCATGCTTGTTCCTTGACGTACCCCTTCGTCCTGTCCAAACTTAATCTGCTTCTCTACTAATTTATGGTCTGCTCCGACACCGCGAAGCGTGACATCCACCGGGACAATTTCATCAACAAATTTCCCTTCAGCTATGGCTTTTGCGGCACGCTCATGACTGCGAACGGCAAAAGCATCTTGCTCTTCGCGAGAAATACCATATTTCTTTGCTACTTCTTCTGCTGTATGCCCCATGCTCATATAGTATTCTGGTGCATTTTCCGCAATCCAAATATTCGGCCGGACGACATGGCCCATCATCGGCACCATGCTCATCGACTCTGCTCCGCCAGCAATAATCGTCTCTGCTTGACCAGTCATAATTCTCTCCGCCGCAAAAGCGATCGATTGTAAACCAGAAGAGCAGTAACGATTGATTGTAATGGCCGGTACGGTGTAAGGTACCCCAGCAAGAGCGCCGATATTTCGAGCCATATTCATTCCTTGCTCTGCTTCTGGCATCGCACAACCGATAATTAAATCGTCAATTTCTCCTTCATAATTTCCTGCGCGTTTTAACGTTTCTTTTACCGCAATTGCTCCGAGATCGTCTGGACGAACGGTTGCTAACGTTCCCTTTTTCGCACGACCGACTGGTGTTCTTGCACCCGCTACAATGACCGCTTCCTTCATTCCCCTTCTCCCCCTTGCAAATTAGTTACGTAATGGCTTTCCTTTGGCGAGCATATGCTGCATACGCTGCTGTGTTTTCGGCTCTTTACATAAGCTTAAAAAAGCCTCACGCTCTAAATCTAGTAAGTATTGTTCATCGACTTCTGTGCCAAATGGGAGCTTTCCACCCGCAATCACATAAGCTAGCTTTTGAGCAATTTTTAAATCATGCTCAGAAATATAGCCAGATTTCAGCATGGATTGTGCACCTAATAACAGCATCGCATAGCCAGATTCACCAACGACCGGGATGTTCTTTCTTTTCGGTGGTGTATATCCACTTTCATATAAATAAAGTGCCGCCTGTTTCGCATCGTGTAGAAGATGATCTGGATTAACACTTACCCCATCTGCTTTGAATAAGAAATTATTTTCACGAGCCTCTTCACCTGATGTGGATACGTTCGCCATTGCAATCATTTCAAACACTTTGTTCGCGACATTTTGCAAGTCCAGTTGTACACCATTGGCCATTTGCTCTAAATGTCGAATGTAGAGTTCTTTATTTCCTCCACCACCAGGGATTAGCCCAACACCGACCTCCACTAATCCCATATACGTTTCTGTGCTCGCTTGAATGTGAGCGGCTGGCAAACAGACCTCTGCGCCACCGCCAAGCGTCATTGCAAATGGAGCAGCCACCACTGGTTTCGAGCTATATTTAACTTTCATCGCCACTTGTTGGAAGCCTTTCACGACCATTTCTACATCCCATAAATTATCATCCTGCACTTCCATTAAGATCATCGCAAGATTTGCACCAACACAGAAGTTCTTGCCTTGGTTGCCGATCACAAGCCCTTTATAATTTTTCTCTACTTCATCCACCGCGTAGTCCATCATCTGCACGATGTCCATGCCAATGGCGTTGCTTTTAGAATGGAACTCAAGCAATGCCACGCCATCTCCAATGTCAATTAAGCTAGCACCGCTATTGCTTTTTATCACGTTTCCTTGCTTCTTTAGCTTTTTCAAATCGATCACTTTAGGATTGACCGGGATGGTTTTATACTCGCCTTTATTATAAAAGCTGTCCTCTTGGTAAAAAGATGTATTTCCGTTTGCTAGCATCTCTTTTACCCAAGCAGGGACGCTTAACCCCTCTGCTTCCATTTTCTCTATGGATTTTTCGACACCGATCGCATCCCACATTTCAAACGGTCCTTGACTCCAGCCAAAGCCCCATTTCATTGCCTGGTCAATCGCTAATATGTCATCGGCAATTTCCCCTGTTAGTTCAGCGGAATACACCAGAACAGGAGCGATAATTTTCCATAAAAATTGACCAGCCTTGTCATTCGCATAAACAAGCGATTTCAATTTGGCTGCTGTGCCTTTTTGCTGCTTCGCCATCTCAATCGAAGCGGCCGCTAACTTTTTCTGCTCGCTATATTCCATCGTTTCTGGATGTAATTCTAAAACGGTTTTACCTTCTTTTTTGAAAAAGCCTTGACCGCTCTTTGCTCCAATCCAGCCGTTTTCACGCATTTTTCTCATAAATTCTGGGACTTCAAATACTTGCTTTTCTTCCCCTTCTACTTGCTCATACACGTTGTCCGCTACATGAATGAATGTGTCAAGACCAACAACATCAAGCGTTCGGAAAGTCGCACTTTTCGGACGGCCAATCAATGGGCCGGTAATCGAATCGACTTCTCCAGGTGTTAGCCCCGATGCCAACATTTCTTGAACCGTTTTCAATAAACCGTAAACTCCAATGCGGTTGCCGATGAAATTCGGTGTATCTTTTGCAAGAACGACGCCTTTACCAAGCGTATCTTCCCCGAAAGTTTTCATGTATTCTAATACTTCTGGAGCTGTATCTTTTGTTGGAATTACTTCTAATAGTTTTAAATAACGAGGTGGATTGAAGAAATGCGTCCCTAGAAAATGCTTGCGAAAGTCTTCTGAGCATCCAGCTGCCATTGCTTCAATCGAAATACCTGATGTATTCGAGCTAACGATGCTTCCTGGCTTGCGATACTTTTCTATTGTTTCAAACACTTGTTTTTTCACTTCAAGGTTTTCAACGACGACTTCAATGATCCAGTCCACATCCTGCAATTGGTCTAAATCATCTTCTAAGTTGCCTGCGGTAATTAGCGAGAGGTTCTTTTTAGATGTAAGCGGTGCTGGTTTATGTTTTAATAGCTTCTTCAAAGCTCCTTCTGAAAAACGATTACGCACCTGGCGATCGTTCAACGTTAACCCCTTCGCTTCCTCTTCCTTCGACAAGTCCCGCGGAACAATATCTAACAAAATCGATGGTATGCCAATGTTCGCTAAATGTGCAGCGATTCCAGAACCCATCACACCTGATCCAAGAACAGCCGCTTTTTGAATGTGCTGAACCAACATGATTTCCCCCTTCTCCCCCTTGAATGAATACTCATTCATTGTTTATGCTTCTAATATAACCCAATTAACAAAATGGTGCAACGATAAAGAGACTAAAAAATATAAATTTTCTAACTTTTTATTTTTAGCGCTCTTACTATTTTATTACTCCATACCTTTTTTCGCCCCATTCAAAACGTCAAAAAATAAATTCGTCTATCATAAGCGATTCAAGATATAATGGACTTACAATCGATTGAAATGAAGGTGAAAATAAATGAAAAAATTCAGCTGGATATTAACAGCTATCGGGATCTTACTGATTCTTGGAAGCCTGCTTTATCCATTAGATATGATCACTAAACCCACATTCCAAAAAATGCTACTCAGCGGCTCCCTCATCATGTTTGTCGGATCCATGATCAGATCCTATGCCATACTGAAGAAGTGATCAGAAAAGCGGAAACAGCTGTTTAGACTCGGCAGACATAAGGCAGATCGTCGAAGTGGCGTTCTGTGCCACACAGACGTGCTGACTTATGTCCGAGAGTCTAGCTGTTGGAGCTGGACAAGGAAAAGCGGAAACAGCTGTTTAACCCATGCAAAAAACGGACTCATCTTTTTAGACGAGTCCGTTTTTTTATTGATAATTAGCAAATCATCAATTAATAAAAGAAGCTTTTTTTACTTATCATTTACGATAATATAAGCAGCCTTTACAGGGCCGTGTACACCAACAACAAGGTTCATTTCGATATCGGCTGAGTTACTTGGTCCCGTAATGTAGTTTATACATGACGGCGCTAGTTCACCAGCTTGTACTTTTCGGCTGATCGCTTGTGCAGCTTGTGTGATGCGGGGCACGATTGTGCTTTTTGGAACAATCGCAATATACTTATGCGGCAGAAGGCTGACAGAGCGGCCTTTCTCTTTGCTGCTAAGTAACACCACTGTGCCTGATTCTGCTAATGTCATATCGCTAAATGTAATACCGATATTCGCTTTTTCAGCATCATCGATATTTTTTTGACCTAATGCTGGATCCCAGACATTTACTTCTTTATTTTCTGCTGGCCACGTTTCTTGAATTAACTTGGATAAGCCAAATTCATCAAAGCGCTCGTCATTCCATAAAGAAATCGGTCCGCCGCCATAGGCATCTACTTTCTCAGACAGAGTCTTCACAAGATCGGCAAATGATGTTTCAATGAAGTCTGTATGAATGTTTTTACACTGCTCACGCAATACTTCAACAAGCTCGTCTTGAGTAGCATCCTTTAATACTTCATGCTGAGGCTGGAACTTCCATTTTGGACGCTCCACCTTTTCTTTTCTTTCTCTTCCAAGACTTGAGGCGATATTGGCTAAAAAAGAATCACGGTTATGAATCGTTCCTGCCATTATTTGTCGCCTCCTTTCTCTTTTTGATGTTCTTTATACCAGTCGCGAAGTCGCTGCTTATCTGGTGCTGGGAACTCACGCAGTTCTGTCCATGCTTTTAGCGGTCCTGGACCGTTAGAAATACGATCGTTTTTCGTAAATGGTTTCATCACAGTCGACGCCATTTTTGATCCCATACCATACAATGGATTAGAAGCTGCTCCTAGTCCAAATGCTTTCATCGCTAATTTTTCAGAAATTGGCGCGCGTCCTTCTTTTTCAACGATGACTTGGCGATGTTTATGAAGCAATTCATGTAACGGGATTTTCACCGGACAAGCTTCGGAACAAGCCGCACATAGAGTCGACGCATAAGGAAGCTCTTTAAAATCATCATATCCGCCAAGTAGTGGAGAAAGTACCGCGCCGATCGGACCTGAGTAAATAGAGCCATAAGAATGACCGCCGATGTGACGATATACCGGACATACGTTAATACAAGCCGCACAACGGATACATTGAAGGACAGATTGGAATTCTGTTCCTAAAATTTTCGAACGGCCGTTATCAACAATAACTAAATGGAACTCTTCTGGTCCATCCACGTCACCCTCTTCACGAGGACCGGATAAAGCTGTTACGTAGCTTGTCAGTTTTTGTCCAACCGCACTGCGTGTTAATAAGCTAACAAGTACTTCAAACTCTTCATGTGTTGGGACAATACGCTCCATTCCCATCACAGTAATTTGTGTTTTTGGAATGGTAGTAACAAGACGAGCATTTCCCTCATTTGTCACAAAACTGATAGAACCAGATTCAGCGATCGCGAAGTTACAGCCTGTAACGCCGATATCAGCTGTTAAAAAGTCTTTTCTTAACGTTTTACGTGCATGCAACGCAAGCTCTTCTGGTTTTGATGTTAATTTATAATCTAATTTCTCCGTAAATACATCACGAATTTGCTCTTTATTTTTATGAAGAGCTGGTGTCACGATATGAGATGGTGGATCATGATCGTCCACTTGTAGAATGTACTCTCCAAGGTCGGTCTCGATTACTTCACAACCGATATCTTCAAGCGCGCCATTCATACCGATTTCCTCTGTCACCATGGACTTTGCCTTTAAGACTTTTTTCGCATTCTTTTTCTTCGCGATGCTTGTAATGTATTCGTTTGCCTCTTCAGCTGTTTCCGCAAAAAATACATGTCCACCACGTTTTGTTACATTTTCACTTAATTGGTGTAAATAATAGTCTAAGTTCTCTAGCACATGCTGGCGAATTTCTTCCCCGTGAGAGCGCCAGTCTTCCCAATTGCCAAGCTCTTCAGCAGCATCAAGACGACGAGTTCGCAAACGTTCTTGCGCACCCGCAACGGCTCCTCTCATAAACGTGTCATTCATTTTCTCTTTGACGCGTCCTTTAAAGTCATCCGATCCAAATTTCATTGCCATTGAACGTCACCTCTTTCTTTCGATTTTTCTATCGTTCACCTAAGATATCAGCGGCTATTCAATACTTCTGCAATATGCATTACGCGAATAGGTTTCCCTTTACGCTCCATGCGTCCGCCAATATTCATTAAGCAACCGCAATCCGCTCCAATTAAATAATCCGCTTCTACTTTTTCTGCACTGGCTACTTTTTCATCTACCATTTGTTCAGAAATTTGTCCCATTTTCACAGAGAACGTTCCACCAAAACCACAGCAATTATGCGCATTTGGCAGCGGAATAAATTCTAATCCTTCAACGTTTTTCAAAAGAGTCATCGGTGCATCTTTCACACCAAGAAGACGAGTCATATGACAAGATGTATGGTAAGTGGCTTTTCCAGGCAATTTCGCCCCTAAGTCTTCTACCTTTAATACATCGACAATGAATTGAGTGAATTCATACGATTTTTCTGCTAATTTCTTCGCACGCGGCTCCCAAACAGGATCTCCTTTAAATACATGCGGATACTCCTTGAACATGGTTATACATGAGCCGGACGGTGACACTACGTACTCTGAGTTTTCAAAGGTTTCGATCATTTTCTTCATCGCACCTTTAGACGCTTCTACATAGCCACTGTTATAAGCTGGTTGTCCACAGCATACTTGACTCTCTGGAAACTCCACCTCACAGCCTAAACGTTCTAAAATCTCAACCGTCGCCTTTCCCACATCCGTCTGAAACATATCTACAAGACACGTAGCAAACAAAGCAACTTTCATGTTGAACACCTCTTTTTTAAAAGTGACAGGCACTCCCCAAATTTTGTTAAAAAGGAATGCCTATCCAGAGAACTGGTCATCAGATGACCTTCACTAATAAAAAGTATCATACTACAATAGAAACTGTTTTTGAAGTTTTTTTCAAATGCCGAAATATTTTTTTTATTTAAAATGGAAAAAATCGCAGAAAAACTGGGAAATTGGTAGTTAGCACCAGCTAACTACCTTACCAAATAAAATCATTTAACTTTCTCTGCTTCATTCATATATTCCCTCAAGATGTTTTCTACATTATGAATATGCGCATTCATTTCTAACCGCGCTTTTTCTGGATTCCTTTCCTCAATAGCTTGGAAAATGGCTTCGTGTTCTTCATTCAATTGATCAAATGTCGTCATTTCTGAATAAAGACAAATTCGACGCGTCTCCTTCATCGACTCTGACACTAGATCAGATACATGGTTCATTAAGCTAAGCAATAGCGGGTTGCCTGTTGCTTCAGCAATCGCCAAATGAAAAACAAGATCCGCTTCATCCCCTAACTCTACCGGATTAGAATGATGTTTCATCTCTTCAAGCGCCCAACGAATTTTTAAAAGATCTTCTTCCGTACGTTTTTCGGCTGCACTAAATGCCACCCCTGCTTCAAGAAGCTTCCGAACCTCCATCAAATGAAAAAGATCATCTTTATTCATTAATAAAGCATTTTGAATTGGATAGGCAATACCAGAAGGAGAGAAACCTTTCACATACGTTCCTTCTCCTTGACGCATTTCAATCAGTCCCATCGCTCGCAAAGAAGTTAATGCTTCTCGGATGGCTGAACGTCCAACATGAAAATTTTCTGCTAATTGTTGAACCGAATCTAGTTTGTCGCCCGGCTTTAATGCTCCGGAACGAATCGAATCTAAAAGAGCCTCTGCTACTTCTTCATATATCTTTTTCGGTTTAATTTTTTTATATTGCACCGGTTTCACCTCTAACTGTACTAATACAATTATTATAAACGAAAATTTCAACTTTGCTTGATAAATTTATTTTCACCACTATAAATAAAGTCAATATATTTTTCTTTTTTTCACAAATTAGTAACATTTGTATTGTTTTTTTCGACAACAGACCCTATAATACTTTATCAGATGGATCATCATTTCATTTGGTCATCAGATGATCCTAACTTCATTTAATCTGACTATTCACAAAAAACAGTTAGGAGGCCTTTTTATGCAATATCAACAACACTTCACTCCTATTGCAGACAGCTTAGGTTTATCTGCACTCGTGGCTTTAATTCCGATTGTTTTCTTCTTCTGGGCACTTGCTGTCAAACGAATGAAAGGACACAAAGCCGGTTTAATCACGTTAGCTATTTCTCTTGCCCTTTCTGCAATCGCTTACAAAATGCCGGTTTCACTTTCCTTGTTATCTGCCAGTCAAGGAGCTGTATACGGATTACTGCCCATCGGCTGGATCATTATTACCTCCGTCTTTTTGTATAAACTGACGGTAAAAACAGGACAATTTGACATTATTCGTGATTCCGTTTTAACGATTACAGAGGATCGTCGTTTGCAAGCCTTGCTTGTTGCGTTCTCTTTTGGTGCTTTCCTTGAAGGAGCAGCAGGATTTGGTGCACCCGTCGCTATTTCAGCAGCGCTGTTAGTTGGCCTTGGTTTTAACCCACTTTATGCCGCTGGTCTTTGCTTAATTGCTAATACCGCACCAGTTGCCTTTGGAGCCGTTGGGATTCCAATTATTGCTGTAGAAGGGCCAACAGGTATCCCTGCTATGGAAGTATCGAAAATGGTCGGAAGACAATTACCGTTCTTATCCGCATTTATTCCATTTTATTTAGTTGTTATAATAGCTGGATTTAAAAGAGCCAAAGAAGTTCTTCCCGCTATTTTAGTATCCGGAATTTCCTTTGCTGTTACTCAATATTTAAGTTCTAACTTCTTAGGCCCAGAGCTACCAGACATTTTATCAGCTCTTGTATCTTTACTTGCTCTAGCTATTTTCTTAAAATTCTGGAAACCAAAAACCATTTATCGTTTTGATCATGAAGATCAAAACGCTCAACATCAAGAAGTTCCGAAACACTCAGCTGGTACAATTTTCAAAGCATGGTCACCTTTCCTCATTCTGACCGGGTTCATTTCTGTCTGGGGAATTCCTTCTATTAAATTAGCGTTAACCGGGCATTATGAAGGATCGAACAGCTTATTATCAGCAATTAATTCCATCGGCAGTGCCTTCACTTTCGCACCGGAAGTACCATTTTTACACAATCACATTTTGAATGCAGATGGCGAACCACTTCCTGCTATTTATAAATTAGAAATTCTTGGTGCATCAGGTACAGCTATTTTAATTGCTGCGGTTGTTAGTAAATATATCGTTAAGATTTCTTGGTCTGAATGGATCAAAACATTGGGAGAAACAATGAATGAATTGAAGTTTCCAATTTTAACAATCTCAAGTGTCGTGGCCTTCGCCTATGTGACAAATGCGTCAGGAATGACCACTACACTTGGGTTAGTCGTCGCAAAAACTGGATTCCTATTCCCGTTTTTCTCTCCATTCCTTGGCTGGCTCGGCGTATTCATCACAGGTTCCGATACATCAGCCAACCTATTGTTTGGTAACTTGCAAAAAGTAACCGCCGAATCTGTCGGAATGGATCCATTACTTGCGGTAGCGGCCAACTCATCTGGTGGGGTAACTGGAAAAATGATTTCCCCACAATCCATCGCTGTTGCCTGTGGTGCCGTTGGACTAGCCGGAAAAGAATCTGACCTATTCCGCTTCACCGTCAAACACAGCTTCATCTTAGTCACCATCGTCGGCATCATCACCTTCCTCCAATCCAACGTACTAAGCTGGATGGTGCCATAGGAAAGCGGAAGGTGCCGTTTAGCGACGTATGGACTGGAGCGATCTGCACGAGATAAAGGAAACACGATGAACGTCAGTGAATCGATGTTGACTTATCGCAAGGAGGATCGTGAAAGTCCACTAGTCGCTGGCGCCTGGAGCTAGACAATAGAAAAGCGGAGCCGACTGTTTAGACACGACAAGCAAATGTTCTGACGCTGAAAAGACGACAGTCTTGTAAGTGGCAGGTTATTTGACTCGAGTGTCTAGGAGGCGGAGCTAGACAATAGAAAAGCGGAGCCGACTGTTTAGACACGACAAGCAAAAGATGAGCCAGCTGAAAGGTCGTACTTTAACCTTTTAGCTGGCTTGACTTTTGACCTTGAGCGAAAGATAAAACACCACACAGAAAAAAGCTACCTGTTAAAGGCAGCTTTTTTCTATTGTAATCTAATTAAAGTCTTCCATCTTTCCAAAAGTTTTGTGTGACATGAGCAGATGGATTATACGCTTGTAAGTCATATCCTTCTTTTTTCAAATAATCTAGTATCGCGGGCAAAATCTCTGCAGTCGCTTTCTTCTCATGCATGAGGATCACGACATTCTGATCGCCTCTTTTCTTTTGTTGCTGTACACCTGCTTTTACATTTTGTAAAATTTGATTTTTCGTGCTAGGGCTATGCTTCCAATCTAAACTGTCTACATCCCAATCCCATAAACGATACCCTTTTTGCGCCATAGCGTTACGGTAAGGCTGTTTTAAATAAGGTTTGCTTCCATATGGGGCGCGAATCAAAACAGACGATTGTCCTGTTACTTGTTTGACTGTTTGTTGCGTTTGATTCATTTCACTCATAAAACTTTGTGGCGATCGATATAACCGATTCACTTGATGCGTTACGCTATGAAGACCAAGATAATGACCATCTTTAGCAGCTTTTTTCGCAGAAGTAGAATATTTACGAACGTTTGGCTCTATATAGAAAAATGTCGCTTTTGCCTTATGGGCCGCTAACGTGTTTAAAATACTTGCCGAGTAAACACTCGGGCCATCATCAAACGTTACATAAGCAATCGGCTTCTTTGATGGCGGATTTGGATTCGGCTTTGGCGCTTTTGGATGAAAGAACGATTGATTCGCTTGAATGAATTCTTCATTCGATAATTTCGCTCCTTGAGGTGAATAAATACGCACTGTTTGATGTGCACTTAAATAATCCGTTTTTAACCCAAAATGATCGGCAACCCAGCGAACCCCAATATACATTTCATTATTTTTCATATAAATAATAGCAGGCGTTGTCTTTTTCCCATTGAAAGAAGCTTCTTTTGTTGATGCATTAAAAATAAGCTTTTTTCCATGTTTCTCTAGTGTATATGTACCATCCACCTGATTAAATGATTGCTTGACATATAAAGCTTTGTTAAGCTTTGCCATTGGTGCTACCGCCTGACCATTGACAATAAAGGCCTCTCCTTTCGCAAAAGGCAGCATCTTGTCATGAAGCCCAAGATAAATCCCTTTTTCTTGCGTTGCTCCCAAAACGGTTCCACCAAAAGCAAACATCATGACACAAAAAAAGACCGCTGAAGCCCATTTTCTCATTTCTTCCAACCCCTTTTCTCTATAAAAAACTAGTAATATATGATTCTCTTTCTGACATTATACACGAAATATTACGATTGTGTTACAAAAATAACAAAATAGTGACGAGATCTATTATTTTTTTTGTAAGGTGTCCTTTTTGCTCCTTTCTTTCTATATAGAGGGTGAAAGGAGGTGATCAACATGGCAGAAACAATGCTATCAAAATCCACTTTACGCCTAGTGTTTAACCATGGAGTTGATACAAAGGGACAACCTATTCTTAAGTCAAAAACATTCTCCAACATCGATGAAATGGCTACAGCTACTAATTTACAAACTGCGTCTCAAGCGATTGCTGCTTTAGTGGAAAAACCAATGGTCATGATCGTCCGCAACGATTTATCAGAAATTAACTAATAGGAGGCTATAAAAAATGGCTAAGACACTGCAACTACACTTCACTACTGACCTGGGCAAAACAGCATCTTTAACACTTGACTATCCGAAAGAACCGGTAGACCCTGCCCTAGTGAAACAATCGATGGAGGCGATCATTGCCGCCAATGTCTTTAACTCAACAAACGGAAAATTCGTAACGATTAAAGAAGCCAACTTAATCGACCGTACCGTCACAAACATCGTTATCGAGTAATCACTAACAGTCTATGCAGAAATTAAAAAAGTGGGAAAGTCAGCTAGTCTGGCTTTCCCACTATATGTGAGGAGGATCAAAATGGAGCAATTGCTGCCCTTTATTCAAGATGTCGGCTTTCCGATCGCGGTCACCTTCTATCTTTTGTATCGAATGGAAGCAAAGCTAGATGCGGTCATCCAATCGATTCAGACATTACCTGAGAAAATGCGGGAGTAATAAGGTAAAAAGAGCGTGCCAAACAGCACGCTCTTTTCACCTACAACCTCCAATCTTACATTTCTGTTAATTGTTTTATAATCACATGATTTGCATTCCATAAATGGTTAATATATCCTGATATATATAGACGTTCTATTTCATAGAGCGCTATGATCAAAAATATAGAATAGGAGTGTTATATAACATGGCTAAAAAAGATAAGAAAAACAAAATCGAAGAGGTATTAACAAAGAAAGACAAGAAAAAGGCGGATAAGAAGAAAGCCGAGAAAAAACTAGCGAAGAAAAAAGCAGCAAAGAAAGCAGACAAAAAGAAAGTAGCTAACAAGAAGGCTAAGAAAAAAAGCAGCAAAAAAGCGGCATAATGAGTAAAAACCACTAAGAAGAGATGATTCTCTTCCTAGTGGTTTCTTGTTAGAATGAACTCCAACCTCAATTCGTTGTTTCCTTTAGAAAACTCACTTCACCTATTAGCTTCAAACAGCCGAATGGATGAAAACATAGACATGATGCAAGTGACTATCGCTAAGCTGAAGAGAGTGTATAAGAATGATGGGGTTGCGAGCCAATGGTCAAATAACTTTGGCAGCAAGCTTTGATAAAAGACACTTGAAGTGAATAATACTAATATAATGGGACCAGCTGAGGCGATCGCTACATAGTATCCCCAACGGTAGTACAATGGATAAAAAACGCTCATCACAAATAGAAGCATGCTCAATACGATAATAACATCCTTCCATTTAGGAACTGGTGCAATGATAAAACCGCCGAATCCACCAGCAATTACGATATAAACAGTAACTGCGATGAGAAACCACATCAAGCCTTCTATATATTTTGCTACGACCATTTGTGTACGAGTGATCGGCAAGGTATGAATTAAAAGGGAGCGATCCGGATTTTGTTTATCCGGCATATTAGAGATCATGACATAATAAGCCGAAACAGCAAATACAAACACGATAAATTGATACGAATGGCCAGCTGTTATACTCGTTAAAAAGATAAATGGAGTCATAAATAATAACAGTCGATTCATCCCTTGAATATCTAATACCATTAAATTTTTCATCTGCTTATTCCTCCTCGTAAATTAGAGCAAGCATCTCTGTTAATTCAGGAAGAGACATTTGAAAAGCCTTGCTTTGTCTGACCACTGTGGTTAATTGATCTTCAATAATTTTCAATTGTTTTTCTTTTAATAATTCAGGGTTTTGTGCTGATACGTAAGAACCTTTGCCAGGATATGTCTCAATATAACCCTCTCGTTCCAATTCTTCATACGCTTTTTTCGTCGTAATCACACTAATCTGTAACTCTTTCGCTAGCTTACGGATCGATGGCAGCGCTGTTTTTTCCTGAAGTTCACCGCACAAAATTTGCTCTTTAATTTGTCGCTGAATCTGTGCATAGATCGGCTCATCGCCACTGTTCGTAATGCGAATATGTAAAGCCATCCTCCTCCCTCCTTTCCTCGTTAAGAGCGATATTTCTCATACAAACGAACACAGAGTAAGTAGCTAAATCCAATGATCAGCCCTGTCACTGCTAACATTCCTAATAGATATAACGGTTGACTAAATAAAAATAAACACTCTTGCATTAATCCTGTCCCCACTAAAACGCCAAACATAAAACTGCAAGAAAAAAGGATAATAAACATCCCAAAAACGCCACTAACATAATAGCCAAATCGATAATACATCATATGATAAATTGAACTAGCAACAAAGTGAAGCAGGCATATAACAACTACATCTTGCCAACTTAGCATCGATACAGTGATTCCAATATTGATGAAAGAAATTACAGCCCCAGTAATGATATAAATGATAAAACTAATCGCAAGCACTGGTATGCTCACTAAAAAACGAGCGCCGACCAGTTGTTTTCTCCACACTGGTAAGGATTGAGCTAAAAAACGAGTGCTCGGTTGTTCCCGATCGCTTTGACTCAAAGAGATAACACAAAAAAAAGAGAGTATAAATACATACAGAATGGCTCCCATATTCACATATCCGTCCGTCATCGCCAAACGCAATAATATCAGTGCTGTCGCCGAATACATTAGATAAAAAATCGGTCGAATAAGTGTCAATTCTCGAATCACAAGCTGAATCACTTCACCCCCTCCTTCACAAAAAAGTACATAATTTGATCAAGCGTCGGCTTTTCAAGTGAAAGGCGATCTCCATATTTTTCACGCAACAGCGCACCTTTTTCCGTTAACGCTTCAAAGCCAACACTTGTTTTTCTAATATGAATCAAGTGTGACTTCACCTCACCTACTATTTCGGTCGGACCTTTCACGATTTGAAAATGGTCAAGCAATTCATCTTTTTCCTTGCTAAAAACGATCCGTCCATTGTTAATCATCGTGATATAATCAGCAATGCTTTCAAGGTCCGTCGTAATATGTGTAGAGAAAAAAATCGCTTTATTCTCGTCCTGAATCACTTCAAGCAAGATATCAAGAAGCTCTCGACGAAAAACCGGATCGAGTCCTGCTGTTGGCTCATCCATGATAATCAATTCCGCTTCATGCGATAAAGCGAAGGCTAATGCCAGCTTCATTTTCATTCCTTTAGATAAGCTCTTCACTTTTTGCTTGCGATTTAATCCAAATTTCTCCAAATACTCGTAAAAAGTCGAATCACTCCACTGCGAATAAAACGGTGCCACCATTTTTTTATTTGCTTCAATCGTTAAATGATCAAAGTAAATATTTTCATCTGCTACAAAGCCGATGCGATCTTTAATCTCCTTCGTGGCCTCCGCATGTGTTTTGCCGAAAAGCTTAATTGTTCCTTGCTCATAAGGAATAAAATCCATTATACATTTAATCAACGTGGATTTCCCCGCCCCGTTTGGACCGATAAATCCCATTATAAAGCCTTTTCTTACTGATAAACTGACATCATCCAAACTGAAATTCTTAAATGTTTTTGATACGTGCTGTACCTCTAAAATATGTTCCATCCTATTCAGGCAGCTTCTTCCACTGCCCTCTCCCTCCTTTTCAACCTGTTCATACTGTATATATTAAATATAAACAGTATGAACAGATGTGTCAACAAAAAAATGGAAGACTACTCATGCAGTCTTCCACTCACCACCAATACGGCTCATCCTCACTACTTAACTCCACAAACGATAGATTCAATAAAACAAGCAGAAAAACCGAACTCCAATATGTTAATGTAAGTCGGTTTGTCGTTTTGGCAGAAATATATTGCTTAGTCCCACAGTATGGACAAGCGAGGCCGTTTTTTGAAAAGCCTGCTCGAAGTATCTCTCTCCTGTTCCATTTTTTTTGACAACTTTGACAATGAGCCATATGTAATCCCTTTTTTCTTTTCCTTCTTATACGTATGGCACGAGCAAAAAGTTTCTATCGACAAGGAAGAGCCGTCTCATAAGTAGTTGAGACGGCTCTTTTTCTGCACCGAAAGCGAAGCGACAGGTGCAAAAAAACTAATTTAATGGTATTTTCAAATAAGAAGTATCGTCCCAAAAGTTTGCGATATAGACTTTTGGAACATCCCCTAGATATTATAAAAATGACTGTTCTTCTTGGATTTCGCGCTTAAAACCTTCGATGCTTTCTTGTCGCTTTTCATTATTCGCTTTAATCTTCTCAATTTGCGCCGCGCTTTCTGCATGATCGAGCGACTCATTTGCCTCGTGGATATTGTCCATCGTGTTATTCATCATTTGTTCCATCTTCGCGACTTTCGTTGCATGCCCGTTTGCTTCGGCAATATTGGCCGCTGTGTTCTCTTTCATTTGATTCTCATTTGATTGGCTCATGTTATTCCCTCCAAGTAAGTATCATGATCCATTGATCACATCTGGCTGTTTCCCAGATTTGTCTTGCATTTTTTGACCTTTATTTCCGCCGGCTGCCTTTTGCTGTGTGCCCAATTGATTTGGCGCAAAATCTTTGCTATTTCTTTTTGGATTACCCACACTAATCACCTCCTACCACTAATATGCCCTGTTGGTTCGGAGATATTTGTTTAAAGTACAATTTAAAAAAGCTCCCTGCATTAGGAAGCTCGCTTCTTTTCGATCACTTTTACAACTGGAAGTATACTAATAATTATTAAGATCATTATGCTAGTGGCTCGATCACCATAAAAATTTTCGGTCATAATGTCATAACAACATAATCCAACGACGAAGGAGGTAAAAATGAGTGTTACAACCTTTTTCAATCGAGTCACCACCTAATTAATAATGATTTTCATTATCTATTAGATATGATAAACGGAAGCATATGGATTGTCAATAGCAAAAACAAAGCAAGAGGGAGACTTTAAAAAGTTTCTCTCTTGCTTTGTTGAAATGATTATTTTTTGAGAAAGAATGATCATACATTCACAGGAATACCAAATAGGCTATTAAGCAATGATCCCCAGTCACGCTCTATTTCTCTCCAATTGAACGGGAGCTTCTGTCTCTGTATTAGCCGGCTTTTTCGACCAATATGTAGCAAGGATCGGGCCAGAGATGTTGTGCCAAACTGACCCAACCACGCTAGGCAAGGCTGCTAATGGGCCAAAGTGAGCGGTAGCTAAGGCGACGCCCAAGCCGGAGTTTTGCATGCCGACTTCGATGGAAATGGCACGACGAGTACTTTCGTCGAGACCAAGTACACGAGCAGTGATATAACCAAGCAATAGGCCGAACGCATTATGAAGCACGACAGCGATGAAAATAATCAATCCGGCAGACGCGAGCGTTTCCACGTTGCCCGCCACAACAGCAGCTACGATCATCATAATGGCAAGTACGGAGATTAACGGAATGACATGGACGCTTTTATCAACAAAGCTTGGGACAAATTTTCTAACAGTGACGCCCAACACAATCGGAATAATGATCACTTGAATAATCGACATAAACATCGCCATTGGATCGACGGGCATCCATTGACCAGCTAGCCATAATAAAATAAATGGCGTAGCAACTGGTGCCAACAAAGTCGAAACAGAGGTCATCGCAATGGACAAAGGTACATTTCCTTTCGCAAGATACACCATCACATTCGAAGCGGTTCCTCCTGGGACTGATCCAAGCAAGACAAGTCCTGCGGCTAATTCAGCTGGTAAATTCAGCAAATAAGCAATGGCAAATGCAGTGAGTGGCATAATCATAAATTGGGCACACACGCCGATAATGACAGGAAGCGGCTTTGTTAAGATGATTTTGAAATCAACAGCTTTTAACGTTAGACCCATGCCGAACATAACAACACCTAATAAAATGGTGATATATCCTTGGAATACAACAAAAGGAGCGGGAACGAAAAAAGAAATTAAGGCCGTTAAAATCACCCAAACCGCAAAATATTTTCCAGCAATGTTACTGATTGTTTCTAAAAGTTTCATACATTCACCTCTTATGACTTCGTATTTAATATTTTATTGGGATTTAATAGAGTAAGAGGATCAAGCGCTTGTTTGATTTTTCCCATGACAAGCAAGGCCTTTCCATGTTCTTTCTCTTGATATTTCTGTTTGCCGATCCCAACACCATGTTCTCCAGTACAAGTGCCGCCTCGTTCAATCGCATACATCACGATTTTTTCATTTAATTCATCGGCTTTTGTCTTCTCTTCCTCGTCATTCATATCAATCATTAACAGCACATGGAAATTACCATCCCCCACATGTCCAACAATTCCTCCAATTAGCGCCATCGCATCAAGCTCTTCCCTTGCATAACGAATCGCTCCTGCTAATTCAGAAATCGGTACACAGACATCGGTGACCATTAGCTTTTTCCCCGGATACCCATGAACATAAGCGTAGGCTAAATTGTGGCGTGCTTCCCATAGCTGCACGCGAGCGGCATTGTCCGTTTCAAATTCAATTTCTTCACATTGAAACTCGGCAACAATTTCCTTCATAAAATCTACATCTTGCTTTAAGCCTGCTGCATTTCCATGGAACTCCAAAAATAACGTCGGCTGTTCCTTATACGATGTGTCGCTATGAAGATTGACTTGCTTCATCGACGGTTCATCTACCAGCTCGACTCGGGCAATCGGAATCCCCGCTTGCAAAATGCCAACTACCGCTCCGACCGCATCATCGACCGTTGGAAAAGAAGATCTGGCCGCCATAATAAATTCCGGAATTCCATAGACACGGAGCGTTAATTCGGTAAAGCAGCCTAACGTCCCCTCCGAACCAACAAACAGACTATTTAAATGATAGCCCGATGAAGATTTCGCTGCTAAATTACCTGTGTGAATCACGGTGCCATCCGCTAGCACCACTTCTAGATCACGCACTTGATCACGCATCACACCATATTTCACGGAAGTGGTCCCGCTAGCATTTGTTGCGGCCATTCCTCCAAGCGTGGCATCGGCCCCTGGATCAACGGAGAAAAACAAGCCATGTTTTTTCAACTCTTTATTCAATTGCGAACGCGTCACACCAGGCTGCACACGAACGAGAAAGTCTTCTGCTCTTACTTCTAATACTTTGTTCATTTGCGAAAAATCAATCGTTATGCCATGATCATACGGAATGGTATGCCCTTCTAAGCTCGACCCTACTCCGAATGGTACGACTGGCACCTCATATTCAGTAGCGATTTTCATGACCGCACTCACTTGTTCCGTCGATATTGGAAAAACGACCACATCCGGTGTGCTCGCCGCATGATAAGATTCATCTTTACTATGCTGTTCTAAAATCGTTTCATTGACTGATACTTGCTGATCAGAAAGAGCCCCACGTAAAGCTCCGACCCATTCTTTTTTTGTATTCATTTTCATTTCCTCCATCATCATCTATAATCCGTTAATGGTCTAACCAAATTTAAATTGGTCCAACCTTTTTTCTATTGTACTAAATTATCTGAAAAAATCAACTATTAAAATTTTTCACAAAACTATTGTAAGATAAATACTAAGAGGGGGGAGATTTCATGATTCCACAGC
This sequence comes from Bacillus sp. FJAT-52991, assembly GCF_037201805.1. Classification (GTDB taxonomy): domain Bacteria; phylum Bacillota; class Bacilli; order Bacillales; family Domibacillaceae; genus Bacillus_CE; species Bacillus_CE kandeliae. The sequence continues at coordinate 2,891,276 of NZ_CP147404.1, forward strand.
CGAAGAAAAAAACGTATCAAATGATTGTTGATCAAATAAAAGAATATTTTTTAACAGAAGAATTAAAGCCAGGAGATAAACTACCAACGGAAAGAGAATTAGCTAGCCGCTTCAATGTCAGCCGAACATCTGTAAGAGAAGCGCTACGAAAACTGGAGAACAAAGGAATTATTGAAATTAAACAAGGCAGTGGAAGCTTTATTAAAACATCGGAGTTTCAATTACTTGGCGAAGAACTGTCCACAACGATCATCCACGCGGAAAATAAACTCATCTATGAAATGTTAGAGTTACGCCGTGCACTTGAAGTAGAATGTGCCTTCTTGGCTTCTAAAAGAGCCACTTCTGAAGACTTAGAACACATTCGCCAAGCCATCGAAAAAATGAAAGCTGCTGAAAATGACGTCGAACTTGGATTAGAAGCTGATCTCAACTTCCATTTAAGTATCGTTCGTGCTTCTCATAACTCAATCTTTTTACAATTGGTCCAAACACTGAGTGAGCATATGCAGGACACAATTCGTGCCACTCGAAGACAGCGCCTAGCTGACCCTGAACGGCTTCAAGGCACCTTTGAGGAACATAAAGAAATGTACATAGCGATTGCCGCTGGAGAAGCAGAACAAGCAAAACAACTGATGGAGAAACATATTACGCAAATTAGAAAAGAATTAGCGGAGTCACTGTTAAATCAGGAATGAGGTGTCAGATGAATCGAGGTTTATTTATTTTCATTTTCATGATGAGCTGTTATTTAATCGGATGTTCAAATGAGGAGCTGACGGTGGAAAAGCCACCCGAAGCTTCGGTTCAAATTGGAGAGCAAACATATAAAACGACACTTGGTTCCTATTGTTGGAGCGGAGAAGGAAAAAATACTTGTGTCGATAAAGCGGGCCCCGTTGAACTGTTAGTAGAAAAAACACCAATCAAGGTTTCGCCCGGTGAAAAGATCACCTTCCTCATTGACCATAAACAGAAACCAAGTAAAGTAGAAGCCGTCCAATTCCATAAGAACAAAGAAACCGATGTGCTCGTGAAAGATCATCAACTAACAGCACCCATGGAAAAAGGGGTTTACTATTACTCCTATGGCGTGTGGTGGAACGACGAAAAAGAACCAGATGTCTCAAACGGGGATGCTTTTTATGCTTTTGTGATTGAAGTAGAATAGTTTCTTATAAGGAAAAATATCATAAAAATCTTGAAAGAACTTAATTAGTTAAAGATGTTGACGTCAGTCCTTGAACATGCTTTCTAGTGCCAAGTATACTATCACTTGGCACTATATGTTGTTCCTTTAATGAATCAGCAACAGCATTCCTTCTTCGTTATGAGCTGCTTCTTCAAAATAACGAACGAGCTCTTGATAGTTGTCCACTATGTAGTCCTTATCCTCTTCTGTCCATTCACCATACATTGGGTAAATATCTGCTTCATTCAAAGCTTCGACATCGAATTGTTCGGACAGGTCGTTGACTGAAATGTTTTTCAACGTATCATATATTTCTTTTACCTCATCCGATGGTAAATAGCGACAAGGCCCCATGCCCAGATCTCTACCGATTGGCTTTCCGCCTAAGATCGCATCTCCTTCTGTCGAATCAACAGCTGCTCCAAGCTGTGCCTCTCCTGTTAAAAGAAAGTAAATGCCGTGCCAGGCCTTATCAATATCTACTTCCTTTTTACTCACCTCTTCCACTTCATAAAGAAATGTTTCTACTTCATTTGGATGAGTTGTTAAATGCTCAATGAATTCATTGGAAATTCGATAGTAGCTCGCAATCATGCCCATTTTCAATGGTCTCCTTTTATAGTAATATTTACTAAATATTATTCTACTATTGATAAAACGATTATGGTATATTCATCTCTACAAATCTCCTGGAGCTATTCTTGAGTTTTATGAATGGCTCTATTTTATCCTATACAATAATTCAGTTCGGTTACTTGCGTTAAATTTTCTATATAAGTTTTGTAAATGTTTTTTAATTGTATGTTCGCTGACATAGAGTTTCTTTGCTATTTCTCTATTCTTCCACCCTTCTTCAAGGTAGTTGACGAGTTCTTTTTCTCTTTCAGTTAATAAAGTACTTTGCTTTTGCTGGTTCAGCTTTAAAATATTCTGTATATTAAAGCCGCTTTCAATTTGTTTAGCTAAAAAACTTAACTTGATACGATCCGTTTCCATAAACAGTTGTTCTTCTTTACTTCTTAATAAACCAATTACACCAACGCACTCTCCCTGATGTTCTAGATAAATCCCCATCTCATCTAAAAACGAATACTTCTTCATAAACGAGTAATAATATTCTGTCTCGATATATTCTGAAAAAGAAATCACATCTGTTAACTTTTGGACCTGCCTCTTCTTGTTTAAATTAGAAGGCTGAAGATAGTCCAATTGATAAAAATAGTCATTATATTCCCCTAAAGTTTTCTCTTCTATATTTAATAAAATTGGATCCATTAATTGTTTATTTTCATCAACAAGCCAAAATAAGGATTGTTGAAATCCTAAAATTTCGCAAAGTACTTTAAGAACCTCCGCACGGTAATTATTTATATTCGTATTCATTTGCTTACTTGCCAATTCTTCAACCGCACAAAGCACGCAGTTATACTCTTCCTTCGTTAATTGCATAGCTACTCCTCCCTTATTCACAAACTATCACTCTTATCATATATAAATCTTCTGAATAATCAAATAATTATCCTTTTGGGTAATAGCAGAAATGTTTATTGGCATGGATAATAGACGTAAAAGGAGGAATGCTTAATGAATATCTCGGAGTTTTCAAGCTACGATGGATTGGGCCTTGCGGAACTTGTCAAAAATCAAGAAGTCAAACCAGAGGAACTCGTTCGGCTTTCCGTTAAAGCGATGAAAGAATTAAACGCTGATTTGAATGCGGTGGTATCGATTCTAGAGGAAGAAGCGATGGAAGAGATTAAAAAAGGATTGCCTGAAGGTTCCTTTCAAGGAGTCCCATTTTTAATTAAAGAACTGGTTCTACACGCACAAAATATTCCTTCTAGTATGGGCAGTAGATTAGCAGAAGGGTTCCAACTGCCAGTGGATAGCGAACTGATGAAACGCTTCCGGCAAGCAGGGTTTGTCACAGTGGGTACGACCACTACTCCTGAATTTGGCTATAATGCAGCGACAGAGGCTGTTCTTTACGGACCGACACGCAACCCATGGAATCTTAAGCATAGTCCAGGCGGATCAAGCGGCGGATCAGCAGCAGCAATGGCAGCTGGCATTACTCCTATAGCACATGCCAATGATGGCGGAGGATCGATAAGAATTCCAGCTTCTTGTAGTGGACTCGTCGGTTTGAAGCCAACTCGAGGCAGAATACCTGCTGGGCCTTATAACAGCGAGCCACTTAACGGGATTGCCATTGAGTTTGCCTTAACAAAAACGATAAGAGACACTGCCCACCTCCTTGACGCAGTTAGCGGGCCGGACATTGGCTGTTATAGCTGGCCAGAGTCACCAGCAGAAGAATATAAAAATATCATTGAAGAACCAGTAAAGCCGTTGAGAATTGCTTGGACAGGCCGACCAGCTTCTGGTGTTCCTGTCGATGAAGAGTGTTTAAAGGCCTTGCATGAAACTGTTCAGTTATGTAAGGACTTAGGACATACAGTGGTAGAAGATCACCCTCAATATGATGTGGAGCCTTTTAGCCTTGCTACTTTACGCATTTGGACAGCTAATATTTATAAAATGATCAATGGAGCTGCCCAAGCTTTAGGTAAAACTCCTAGCGATAAAAATATCGAAGCCGCTATTTGGCAATGTTATTTGTACGGAAAAGAAATGACGGCATCCGAACTATTGGAAGCAATAGAAGTGAACGCTATCGTTTCAAGGCAAGTTGGACAATTTTTCACCGATTATGATGTGCTGTTATCGCCAACTCTTGCTACGTTGCCTGCTGAAATCGGCTTGTTAAATGCCGATAATCCGTCAATTAATGCGAAACAATGGACGGAACAAATTTTCACCTACGCTCCATTTACGAATTTATTTAATGCGACTGGTCAGCCTTCGATTTCACTCCCATTAAAATCAAGTGAAACTGGACTACCAATCGGCATGCAATTTACTGGTCGTTTCGCAGATGAATCCACTTTACTGCAACTGGCTGCCCAACTGGAAAAAGCATTGCCATGGAAAGACAGAAAACCACCTGTTCACGCGTCTAAATTAGCTAATACGACATTTTAGCAAAAAACCCGTGACCTCCAAGGTTGCGGGTTTAGTGTGTCCCTTTCTCAGCTTGCTCTAAAGTTAGTTCAATTATATAAATAAGACAAATCCAAGAAGCAGCACAAGTAACACACTTTTTAATTTATTCCTTTTCCACATCTGCAATACTGAAACGATTCCCCCTATAATCAATAAAGCATTTCCGCTTATTTTAATGATGTTTACCTCCAATAAACCTCCTACTATAGCGAGAAAAGAACCAATTATAAGAAAGCCGATGGTAAAAATAAAGCGAGGTGATTTAAAATCTGTCATAGCCTCCTTCTTTTCCTCCTCACTCATTTTTAAATAAGCCCTACCGACCATGAAAACCGGTATTCCCCATATCATTAAGAAAATAATTAATGCATCCATGTCGATATTCATACACCTTCCCCTCCCTCTTTATTTTATAATAAAAATCCAATTTTTTCATAATTCGATCCTTCTCCTTATTTTTTATCCCTCAAAAATAAAGTACGTCTCAATCAGTAAGGGTCTTCTCCCCACTTTAATGCGGGATAACCTAAAAATAGCCGTCTTCCTCAATTGGAAAAACGGCTATTGCTTCATTTCAGTCACTAAGCAAGATTTATGTAATGAATTTTTTTACATAGGATTTCTTTATTTGATATTTTTTGTTTAAATCCATTTATTCTTTTCTCATGTTACTTATTAAGCTTTCGTTGTATATATAATTCTGCAATGATTAAATTTGGTACCCATGCTAACCAAGCAATAATAGAATAACTAAGTTCGAAACGCTCTAATCCAAATAGAAGCATAAACAATGGTAGCCAAATTCTCAATGTGACCGCCGCAAAGGTTAGGGAGTAATTTCTGATCATCCATTTTTGATGGTCATGAACGTTCTTATCTTTAATTTTGACAAGTGCTTGATAGGCAGATACCAACCAAAATATTGATAAAAAGCCAAAACCAAGCTTCCCGACCAAGCCTCCTGTTGCATAAAAGGCTAGATACAGACCTGAACAACCGCCCAATAAAATACCAATCATATAGACTTTTCCTAGCCATCGATGGCGATTGATATTTTTTTCTCTAAATTTTGTGGATAATGTAAAAGGACCAATCACTAATGCTACTACACTAGTTGCCACATGTATGAATAACATCGTGTACCAAAATGTACTCAATTTAGAGAGAGACATAAGCTTCATTTGAACTAACCCAGCCTGATCAGCACCAAGAATAAAATATTGTACAATGGAATAACCGGCTACCGCTATCGCTAAAAAAGTAATGATAACCCATATTTTTTTATTCATAATCGTTTCTCCTCATCTATAATAACCTTTAGTTTTTGAGTCCCTGAATGATGGTACGAATATGAAATTGAATTAACCGATTTTGTTCTCCCCAATCAAACTGTGGAAATGTGATTAAAAGCGAGGTTAAACCATGCAAACTTGCCCAAATGGTATGGCTTATATCCATATCGGACTGTGCCATCTCGCTAAAAGCATTTTCCTGAATAAACTCTTTCACAACCGTATTCAGCAATAGGAATGCGTTATATCTATCGCTGTTTTCTATCTTACTTGTGTTCTTCTCCAGGTTGTTCATAAAAGCGATGTTATAGTAATCAGGTTGTTTCAAACCGAAGTATATATAGGCTTCACACATGTTAAATAGCCTTATTTCATGTGATTGATCAAAAGCATGATCATAAGCGATTTTCAACTCATGATAAAAGAGACCATATCCTTCTTCTAATAAATGAAGCAATATCTCTTCTTTATTTTTGAAATAAATATAAATAGTGGTGGGCGTGTATCCAATCTTAGTCGCTATTTTTCTCATGGATACATGCTGATATCCTTCCTCCAGAAACAACTGACGCGCCGCATCTATTATTTCCTTTTTTATTTCCGTAGGTTCTTTCTTACGTCTCATCAATATCACTCCTCAAAACTAAATTAACACCGTTAACTTAACGGTGTTAATTTATCATGTATTCAAAATTATGTCAATCCTAACGTTACATTTTATCGGAAAGTCAGGAGCAACAGACAATCATTAAATTCCGAATGGCCTTAGCATTTACCATGGATTGCATAACCTGTTCATCTTTTCTACCATCCGCTTGATAGCAATGTTTCAAACAAATTTTACAGCAGCAGCTGTAGCGTTGGAATAAAGTTTGATTAAAAAGTTGCCATCACTCCTTATTCAACAGCAAATACAAAAACTCCATTTTGAAAAAGATTGATCAATCATGTTATCACAAAGATAAAAAACATATTGTACATTTTAGAATTGACATGACATTATATTAATTTTATACTGTTAATGACAGTATTGTGTTGTTAACAGTATTGATTTGAATGTTATGTTAACGAAAAAAATTCTACACTTAAATTAGGAGGTTATATTTATCATGAAACATACAGGGAGACATACAGGTGCATTTCTTTTGCTATTTTTAACAGAGGGAGATAGCTATGGAGGGAAACTTCTGCAAAAATGTGAAGAAGAGCTTCCCGTCAATCCAATTGATAGTGCCATCATATATCGCACACTAAAAAAATTAGAGAACGAAGGTGCCGTTGAGTCTTATTTGGATACATCTGATCAAGATAAGCCGATAAAGATGTACAAAATTACTACAGCTGGAAAAAGGCAATTAGAAGATTTTCAAATAGATATTGAAGAAAAAATTAAGAATTTATCATTTTTCTTAAACAAATATAAAAAATGGAAGGAGTCTAACCATGATTAATGGCGCTCTCCTTTACGCTTTAGCCATTATTCTTATCAGTATTTCTTTTGTAAAGGACCGGAATAAAACAAAAGATGCTCTATTAAAGTCATGGAAAATGTTTCGTAATCTTATACCTTCCATGCTATCAATTATGCTTTTCGTTGGACTATCACTATCTATATTAACGCCTTCCTTCATTTCTTCCATCATTGGGGAAGAATCTGGATTCATCGGTATTGTTTATTCAGCAATCATTGGCTCTTTTGCACTCATTCCAAGCTTTGTTGTGTTTCCTCTTGGAAATACATTAGTCCAAAATGGTGCGGGCCTCCCTCAAGTTGCGGTATTAATGTCTACATTAATGTCCGTAGGAATCACAACTTTACCGATGGAACAAAAGATATTTGGGCGAAGTTTTGCTTATTCTCGTAATGCATCTGCATTGTTAATGTCTCTCATATTCTCGTATATTATTTGGGTGGTGATGGTATGAATGAATTAAAAAGATATCGTTTCTTTTTCATTTTACTATTGGGACTCATTTTATTGACTTTTATAAACCAATCGGTGGGATGGAACGCATTTCAATTAACAGGAAAAAGTATTTTAGATATGCTGTTTCTACTTCCTCCTGTCTTAATATTCGTAGGGTTGCTTGACCAGTGGGTGAAGAAAGAAACATTAATTAAATATATGGGAGAAAAATCTGGCATCTATGGCATCTTGTTCTCCCTATTATTAGGAGGAATTGCAGCTGGTCCCCTCTATGTTGCTTTTCCAATCGCGGCACTTTTATTAAAAAAAGGAGCGAGCATACGATACATTGTATTTTTTCTAGGAGTTTGGACAACTGCAAAATTACCGGTTATGGTGTATGAATTTGCTTCATTTGGAGCTAAATTTACACTCATTCACATTTGTTTTGGTCTATTTTTTTTCTATTTAATGGGTATTATTTATGAGAAGTTTTATGACCAACGACAATTGTTAAAGTATGATATAACTAAAGAAGTTTAGATTTAGATCAATAAGTCTTTAAGCTCCTCAATCCCAGATTCTTTTGTATGGGATAAAACGATACGACTTTGTTTCAAAACTACAGCAGCCTTTCCCTAAGAAAAAGCTGCTGCTTCTTTATGATTATACTTTCATCTCATGATGCTCAATCTTAGATGTTTCAATTTGAATCGTTGTGTGTTCAATTTTAAATGCCTCTTGAATCTTGTTAATTGCTTGCTGCAATATGTCTTGGCTATCTTTGTTGTCATCAATTAAAATATGGCAAGTTAAAGTATCTAATCCGGAAGTGATCGTCCAAATGTGAAGGTCATGCACATTCACTACACCATCGATGGCTTCTAATGCTTGTTTCACTTCTACTTGATCCACAGTAATCGGCGTGCCTTCCATTAAAATATGAACAGAATGCTTAATGACACCCCAAGCACTTTTTAAAATAAGTAAAGCAACAAGGACGGAAATGATCGGGTCAGCAATATACCAGTCAAACAGAAGCATAAGCAAACCAGCCACTAAAGCACCGACCGAACCAAGTGCATCCCCTAAAACATGCAAATACGCGCTTCGCAAATTGACGTTGTTCTTCACATCACCTTTGCTCATGAGTGACCAAGCACTAAGTAAATTCGCTAACAAGCCAACCGATGCAATCAGCATCATCGTTCCACTCGCCACAGTCGGCGGTTCTAAAAATCGCTCGTACGCTTCCTTTATAATAAAGGCTGCAATAACAAATAACGTCACGCCATTAAATAAAGCAGCTAAAATTTCAAAGCGATAAAATCCGTATGATTTGCTTGGTGAGGCGGGTCGCGCTGCAAACCCAATCGCCACAAAACTTAACAATAATGAACTTGCATCACTTAACATATGACCGCTATCTGACAGAAGCGCTAAGCTATTGGTGAATAAGCCCCCGAAAAATTCTAATAGCATAATGCCCGCTGTAATCAATAAAGCAATAAGTAATCCTTTTTTATTTCCTTCTCGCGTTTCTTCAAAATGATGGTGATGATGTCCATGGTGATCGTGTCCGTGGTGATGATGATGTCCCATATTAACTCCCCCTCTATACCTATTTTTTCATTATATGCTGTATTAAATACTGTGCATCCTCGCCCACTCCTTGAAGTAGCGCTGAGCTACGATTAAACTGCCAAGGTAAACCTAAAAAATATAATCCATGTATTGATGTTACGCCTCTTTCGTGAAGCGGTGTCCCATTTTCATCTAACACTCCAGCGACATCTATCCACTGATAATCAGAGCGAAATCCCGTGGACCAGATCACATTTTTCACACTCACTTCACTGCCATCCGCAAACATAAAATGATCCTGCTTGATCGCGGTCGTTCTAGACTTTAAAGTAATCTTTCCTTTTTTCAATAACGCTTTTAGCTCAAGTCCAATAATCGGGTCAGGTTGTTTTTGAATAAATTTCCCTACTTTTGAATGAACAGGAGCTCGATACACTCCTAGTACATCAAACCACCAGAAGAGGTTTCTTTTGCCAATGTAAAGGGGCAAAAACTTCAGCTTATGCCCCGCTGATAAATAAACTTCTCTTTTCTTTGCTAGCTCTACAGCAATTTGTGCACCTGAATTTCCTCCACCTACGACTAAAACAGAACCTTTATTTAACTGCGTGGCATTTTTATATTGAGAAGAGTGTAGTTGGAAGACACTCTCGGAAAGCTCTTTTGAAAACGCTGGTACGAAAGGTTTTTGAAATGGACCCGTAGCTACAACGACCTTTCGTGCAAACCATTCTCCTTGATTGGTTAAAACTTGAAAGCCATTTTCTACTTGCACTAGCTTTTGCACTTCTGTGTTATGTTGTATCGGAAGAGTGAATTCCTTCGCATAAGCAGATAAATATTCGACTACTTCATCCTTTGTTGGATACCCTTCTTGATCCCCTGAAAACATGAAACCGGGCACGGAACTATACACACGCGGAGTAAATAAAGTGAGTGAATCATAGCGCTCTTTCCAAGACGCTCCTACTTCTTTTGCCTGATCAAGAATGATAAATGATAGATCAGATTTCTTTAAATAAAACCCCATAGAAAGCCCCGCTTGCCCACCCCCGATAATTACCACATCGTATTTCATTCTCATCACCTTTCCAATAACAATATATGAGCATATATTCATATATTAATTTATTCTATTTTTCAGATAATGTCAATGAAAAGATTGGAAAAAATAAGACGGTGCAGCCGCTTCCTGGCTACACCATCTTCCCATTACTTGCTATTTTTAATCTCCTTTTGAATCTTTCTTAATGCCTTTTTTGATCCTCGCTCTAGATCATGCTGAAGCTTGCGATCTTTATAAGCAACAAATAACGTATCTAAGTCATACCCTTGTGGATAAAGGTCACTCGCTTTTAACTCTAGCCTCACTCGCTTCACATTCACTTCAATCAGCTCTTCTTGATAAAGCACCACAACGTTTTGAAAGGAGTTTCTTTCCTTATAGATAATGGCAACCTCATCATAATCCAATAGTTTTACTTTGTCTCCCTTGACGTACTCGTACGTTTCCGTTGTTTTCGTAGCGATGGCTTGCGGCTTTTTGATTTTGCTTTCATGCACCCGCTCTAAGCGATAATCCTTATTGTCCATATAGCTCTTCGCTCGTTTTAGCACATTGTCGGGCAGTTTCATTTTTTTCGAAATCCATAAGGCATTACTTTCTCCCGCCGCTCCAATTATAAGCTTATATTTTGGCTCTAGCGTCTCACTATCAAATTGCATGGCCGCATTCATAAAGTCGCTATGAAGCTCAGAGAAACGCTTAATTTCACCGTAATGAGTCGTCGCCACCGTGATGCACCCTTTATGATAAAATTCTTCTAAAATAGAAATAGCTAGTGCGGCTCCTTCATTCGGTTCCGTCCCGCTGCCAATTTCATCAAACAACAATAGCGTATGATGATTAGCGGCGCTCATAATATCGGAAATATTTTTCATATGCGAAGAAAACGTACTTAAGGCGTTTTCGATACTTTGATTATCGCCAATATCAACAAAAATTTTCTCAAACAGCGAGATTTCCGTCTCAGGATCGGCGGCAATATGAAAGCCCGACATCGTTGCCAGCGTCAGTAAGCCGATCGTTTTCAACACGATCGTTTTTCCACCCGCATTCGGACCTGTAATAATTAAGCTGCGATACTCGCTCCCGATTTCAACAGTTAACGGTACAACCTTTCCTTGCAAGAGCGGGTGCTGGCTGTTGATAAGTTTCATATATCCATGACTGTTCACTTTCGGTTCAATTCCGCCGATTTGTTGGCTGAATTTCGCCTTGGCAAACACTAGATCATATTGACTGATTAGCTCGATATTGATGTTGATCTTGCTTATTTGTTCCAAAAGCATCCCTGATAAGGTCGCTAATATTTGATACTCTTCCACCGCTTCTTCCGCTTTCAACGTTGCTAGCTCCACAGCTAATTTCGTCACGGCACTCGGTTCGATAAAAACGGTCGAACCTTTCGCAGACAGTTCAACGACCGTTCCCGCTACTTGATTTTTAAACGAAGACTTAATTGGAACCGTATATCGCCCATCCTTTTCACTAATAAAAAATTCTTGAATATATTTTTTATTTGCTGAGCTATTTAAAAATTTATTTAACCGCTCTTTTATTTTCCCCTCAGTGGCTTCGATTTGGTTACGAATTTTCTTTAATTCCTTGCTCGCCGCAGAATCCACCCGGCTCCCTTTAATGGAAAATTGAATTTCTTCCTCAATGTGGATAAACTCCGACATCGAATGGGCATAAGAACTTAACATCGGAGCAAAAAATTCTTTCGCTAACATAAACTGTTTCATTTTTCGGCAGCCTCTTAAAAAATCAGCGATGTGAATAAGCTCCGTCGGTTCCAAAATGATCCCTTTTTCCAGCTTTCCAATGATGTGCTCTACATTCGACACACCCACAAATGGCACATGACTCTCTGCATCGATGATCACCCGTGCTTCTGTCGTTTCAGTTAAGCGATTTTGAACCACTTTCCGATTCGCACTTGGCTGCAGCTGATCAAGCAACTTTTTTCCTAATCCGCTCACACAATAAGACTTCACTATGTCCTTCAATTCGTTATATTGTAATTTTTCAAATGTCATTGTATTCATATCCATTCTCCTCACTATGGTTGATCCATGGGCAAGAGATACCTATGACTTTAAAAGTGGAGCTGACTGTCCTGGAGCGACAAGCAGATGACAGAATGACGTAATGGCGCTCTTCAGCCATGCAGTCAGGCTGGCATCTGACCTCGAGCTCCAAGGAGGCGCAACTAGATGTCATTAAAAGTGGAAGGCACCTGATTATCGGCGACAAGCACAAGAACAGCCGGCTGAAAGGTTGTTCTTTAACCTTTTGGACGGATGGGCTTGTGACCTCGAGCCGATGGTGCCTGGAACTAGCCTGCTTCAAAAGTGGAGCCGACTTCAACTTCACTATTTAGGCTGTTAGTAAATGACAAAAAAGCCGTGGGAGATCCCACGGCTTTATCTTTATAAGGCCTGCGTAAAAAAGAGAGCATCGTGAAAGAAACGATTATTTTTTATCGCCCTTCTATCTCTCATCCATTACACACTTTATAAAGTACAATAGGTATCTTCATAGGTACTGAAATAAATCCATGACAAAGCTAAGGGTATCAATTCCCCAGTTTTCACATCTTTATTTCGTTCAGTTGTATCCTAGTTAGATCCTATGGCACTCACAAAGTTCACCTCTCAAAATTTATATTCATTTCATTAAAAATTACTTCCAGACTATCATACTCTATGATGAAAAATATGTAAAGGCACCAAGTTTTAGCCGATCACCTAAAAATAGACTTCCTGCATTTCTTTTAAAAATTTTTCAGTGATCGGAACTCCTGAACTCTCCCCAATCACAGAATCAATGCCACAATAAGGACAAACAGCTGTATCCTCATTATCCCACCAATCCTCAATCTCAGACGGATGAAATACCTTCAAACAATGAAAACAACCACACACCGTATCCTTTTCCAATCCTTCTTTATTATGAGAAGAAAAACGATATGCTTCTTCTAAATGCTTTTCCATTATGATCTTGCACTTCCTCTATATTATTATTCGACAAAACCCGAGGAGTGACAGACACCTCGCAATTTACTGATTGGCAGGAGCTCTTCTTCTTGTTTATACGGTTTAAATACGATCTCACCGATTTCAGTACCGACCACAAATTCTCCAATAACACAGTCTAATAGAATAAAAACCGCAGCGATATAATCTTCATTGTCTTCTTCAAATCCTTTAATATACAGAACAAGATCCACTAAGTCATTTTCTGAATCAACCTTATAAGTGAAAAGGACATCGTCCCATGTCAATTCAACTTCCTGATATCCGACAGCAAATTCCTCTGTTGCAGGTTGCCTAAAGGCGATAATATCAAACCTTTCAAGCGGAGGTGCAGCCTCTACCAATGCAATCACATCAGAAAAATTTTCAACTAAACCATCTGCACTAATGATAAACTCTCTCTTTTCATTCACAAGTTCAGCACTAAATTCAAACACCAAATCTGGATTAATTTTATCCAATTGTCGCTCCAGTTGCTCAAATAGATACTCTAGCTCTTCTTGCTGCAGATCATAATACTCTTGTTCATGGTTCAAAAACCATTTCCAAAACATCTCTATCGGATCTTTACTCTGAAAAAGTCGCTTAATTACCATCATCATTTATCACTCCTTTTACAAATATTTCTTCTCATTAAAACCTTCCGTTGAATTTCCAGATTGCATTTTAAATCGATTGTAAATATATAGGATGAATTAAGCAATTAAAATGAATTTAGAGAGGATATTTGTATAGAGATAAAGAAAGACTCTTGATTTAAAATTCGTCAATTCTTATTCATTTCGAAACACCTCCAGAATTCTTTGCTTACCTCTTTCCTTAAGTTCAATAGAAAAATGGAAACCCCTTTAAATTTCAAAACTGTGTATCATTTTATACACTAACTCGCTCCAAAAGTTATAATGAAAAAAAGGAGAGATATAATGACATTTTGGCGTAAAGAAGCGGACGATCCTTATCGTTTGCAAAAGTTAACTAAACAAGATATAACAACAGCGGAAAAAATGTTTGGTGTTCACTTGCCACAAGAATATTTAGAACTGCTTCACATTCAAAATGGCGGCATGATTACATACAATGCTTTTCCATCGTCATAGCAAGATGAACCTCTGTATATTGATCATATTTTAGGGATTGGGAAAGAGGATGGAATATTAGAAAATGACTATTATTCAAATGAATGGGAACTGCCTAAAGGGTTGATCTTGATTAGTGGAGACGGCCATAATTGGTTTGCTTTTGACTATCGAGAAACGACGGAGCATCCACCAATGGTCTATATCGATAATGACTTTGAGCAAATTTACACAATTACTTCCTCTTTTAAAGATTTCTTAAATCATCTTTATGTAGAGGAAGAAGAGGATGAAGAATATGACCTGCCCCCCTTTTCAAAAGAAGAGATGACCGCTCATATGACAAACGACGATATCGACGGCATCATTGAGTCTCTTCATTTAATGACGATGAATACAGTTTCTTCCGATGTTCCTTGGTTTGTTGAACAGCTAGTGAAATTAAGCCAACATCATGATGCCTCAGTCAGAACATTTGTCGCTTCTAGCACGTATCATTTAATAGAAACAGAGGAACTGCAAAAGGGAGATCCTGTGATACAAAAATTATTGCAAACTTTTTTGGAAGATTCGCATGAAGAAGTTCGTGATTATGCAGAAATGGTTGAAACATATAATACAACTTTCTCATAAAGTATCTGATAGGGAATGTAAATACCCATCTTACTTTTCTTCTAGACCATCATCTTTTAGATTTGAAGAATCATTTTGAGGTCGGTCCCTTAAAAACAGCTTACACATAACGGATTCCACCTTCTTAAATATTACAATTAACCCAACAACTTGACATAGAAGGAAAAATTTGATATTTTAATAAGTGTTCAAAGCAATTTATTACATTTTTGGAAGGGGAATTTTCATGAAAAAAATGTCAGTAAATTTGGTAAAACTGTATTAGCTTCAGCAATCGCTCTTGGAGGTCTAGGAGCTATTCAAGCAATTGAACCATTAGAAGCGCATGCAAATGTAAAATCAGATGTAGACAGGGGATTTTTAGCTTCTTATAGTTCAAAAGCACCTAATGCTTTTACTGCTAAAATTATGGCTACTTCTACCTCTAACTATCTTACAGACTTTAAAACACGCCATACACCAACGTTCACAATTCATAACTCTTCTGGAGTAATGGTTCAACGAGGTTCTCTAAATCAATGGTATGAAGTCGATGATCTTACAGACTTCTGGGGAGAATATGATTCCCTTACAAATATCAGCGTGGCTTCTTTACCTGCTGGACATTATCGTATTAAAGTCACCGTTCCAATGGATGACGGTTCTGTAACATCTGCTGATTATGCGCAACTAACTCAAGCCTTCACTATTAAATCAGATCGCACAATTGTAGATATTCGTCCTTAAGAATGTTACTACATATATAGTTTCATAATAGAAGAAAAGCGGTATAATTCGTAAATGAATTATACCGCTTTTTACTTGTTTGTATAATCACTCCTCATTTCCATTTCTGGGGGATAGTTCAGTATTGTATAGCAGATTATTTTATAGTTGTACTTATAAAGCCTGATGACGTAATTCAAATATTCCATTTGTAATTATTTTGAAATTCAGACCATATTCTTTTGGAAACCTTATTGTTAATAATTACCATAGATAACCAATCCTTCAGTAGTGTATCCTCTACTGTTATCCAATCCTTAAGTTTCATAGAATCTGCTAGTTGTGATGAGCGACATGCAAAAATACAAATCTCCCATTCCCAATCACCATAGATAATCCAATCTTGTGATGGAGAAACCCATATGACAGAGCGAGAATATTGGCAAATAGATTCTATTTCATCTTCATCTGGTCCATAATTAACAATATCTTTATATTGCTCTGAAGTGAAATATGCAGGAATACGTGCCCAATTCGAATGTTTGTACTTTTTAAAGTGATCTTCGAATGGATGAGGATTTAAAACAGCGACTACTGCCGCTTCGTCATTTGATGATTTTAATAAATGTTGAAGTGACTCCCAACCTTCTTTAGACATCATCCAGTCCCAATGGTTAAATAAATAAAATTCGTAAGGTTGCTTAAAAACTTGCTCTGGAGTCTCCCGAGCCATAAATACCATTTCTTCTATATTTTTTTCAATTTTTTTAATCTCACTAATTTCACTCAAAAAATATTTTTTGTGCTCCACTTAACGATACCTCCCTCCTAGCCTATACTTAATAGAAGTTTTACCCCCTTTCGGAGTATAGTCGGCACTCCATCCACGGCAACTTTTAGCCTTATTAAGAACAAAATATTTCGCCCCATTTTTAGTATATAGTCTACCGTCTTTAAGATCTCTTCTATGTCAACCATTTCTTTCAAGATTTTTCCCGAAAGATTTATGGCTTACTTGTGTCTCACGATTTGTTACACTTCTTTTTTTAGTTACATTCTTTATACGAGAATGTTTCCCTACTTTATAAATTTTCCCTTTATATTTCTTAGCGGCGTATTTAACACCTTTCTTCGCAACATATTTAACGACATATCGTCCACCTGTGTAAACCAGAACTGCCACCAGTGGATGCTCTCCATCTGGATCATCCAACATCACCGGGTTGTTTTGAACGTAAACATATGGATGCTGACTAATTGGGGCATTAGCCTCTCCTGGCTGTGGATCGATGGATAAAAAGATTCCTTCTTTTGGATCGTAATAGCGTGCCATCAGATAGTATAACCCTGTCTCATTATCATGTCGGTAGGAAGCATAGCGATAAGGGTTTACATTCACCATCGCACCACTTTTTGAGAGAATATTCCCCCATGCATCATATCTAGCCATTTACATCCTTAGCTTGATGGGCATAGGGTCCTACCAACAAAATGCGGAAAACATACGCTAAACAAATTTCGATATGAAGAAAGCCGATTCCCTACGCTTAGGCATCGGCTTTTCGACTTAATGTTAATTAAGAATAACTTAACATTAGGATGGAATCAGTAAGTAAAACGTGTTGCAATTACTTCTCAATTCCTAAACCAGTAACTACAAAGTGTGAATCTAATTTTCCAGGAGTAAATATTCTCCAGAACTCTTCTTCTGTTGACTCATCCGGAAATATTTCCAACGAGATATTATCTGTAAATGAGATTCTCAAACCACCTAGAGGATCCGAGTTAAGTAAGATAATATATATTTTCCCACAATATTTTTTTAAAAAATCCTTTAATAATTCATCAAACCTATTCTCCCCTATTATATCCCAGTCAAATTCATTATCACTATTCCAATTTGACTTAGGTACATATATATCTCTTGAAGCAGTAATTATTTTATTCTCCTTAATTAATCTCCAGGTACATTGGATATGCAAAACAAACTCAGAGGATTTAAAACTATCTCCTCTTTTGTTAACTGTAGTAATAGATTTCCCAAATCCAAACCAAACCATATTTGAATTTCTCCCTATCTCATTAAGTGGAAATCCTATAAGGTTTCTACAATGATTTTCAATTTCAAATTGCAACATTATTTTACTCCCCCTTTTCTTTTTTAACCTTTTTAGTTGGTAATTTACCCTTGTAGTTTCTTTGAAGTTTTCCTTTATTTTTCTTTACAGCTTGTTTTAATTTTTTTTGGGAACATATCTCACCACATAACGATTACCTAAATAGATAATAACTCTTACAAGAGGATTCTCCCCATCTGGATCATCCAACATCACTGGGTTGTTTTGAACGTAAACATATGAATAAGGTGGGGACTCGAAGTATTATTAGATTTATTAATGAAAGTGAATATTCACCATATTAAATTCTGGAATTATGAATTTACAATTATCATCTGTCGCACTAGCAAGTAATTCATTAACTGGATCACCGAATTCAATCCAATGATCTGAAATTTCGTAAAGTATTTCATTTAGACTCTTCGATGTATAGTTTTCTTGAGGAATTATATCTATTTCTGCTACATAAATATTTTCTATCTTCCAATAAGGTTCAACTTTTAATAATTGTTCGCTTTCCGTTATAGGTTCAAATATTTTCAAAAATTTGTTTATAGAGTGTTGAGCTTGGTCTTTGTTTTTTGCATTTAAATATAATCTTATAAACATATTTTCTCCTTTATTTATGAGTTATTCTACCGTCTAATGAAGCATTTAAATGCGAACCATCCCTACTTAGATATCCTAATTGCTGCTTTACTTAATAAAAAAATGTCGGCCCACTGCTAGGGCTAACATTAAAAATTAATTTTATTTTTGATAGTTTGTGATCATTTTTTATCAAATATTTTTTAATAAATATATAAATCTACCTCGAATTCTGCACCGATATCACTCGCAAAATTTATAAAGCTACTATCTAGAGCAATAGCAGGCTGTTCATCTTCCTCAACGTTAATAACAACAAGAAATAAATAATCTAAATCATATGTTGTTTTTAGCTCTTTTAAAATATTTTTCTTATTTTGAAGAATATTTATGAGCTTACTTAATTGACACATTATATCAAAAGAGTGTTCGTAGTCAGTATGAATCCACCAATTCGTATCTTTTCTTTTGATGGGTGCTTTCGGAACTTCTTCCTCTTTTATCCAATACCCATGAGGCTCAATACCGAGTCTCTGTGTAACAACATTAGGGTCAAAAATATCACCAATTATAACAAATTCAGCATTAACATTTGTCGCCATTATTGTTTACTCCTTTTTTGGTATGTCTAGACGCAGGTCAATATTACCATTTGTGAGGATTATCAAAAGAAAAGTATTACTGATCTATTTAACTAACCTGTTAACTGTTTTGCTAATTACTTTGCAAACTTAACCACACGTTTTCAAACCTTCTTTGTTTTAAATCATCTCTTGTTATCACGAAATAGATAATGCCTTCATCTCCCCAGACCATATCTGTGCTTTCTTCATCTGATTCTATTTGAAATAAAAGTACTAAATCTTCAATAGAAATATTACAGTCAGACTTGTCCTCTTGTATTAAAGGCAAAACCTCATTAAACACTTCTAATTGAACAGCTTTAGGATGCCCAAGAATTTGATGTTTTAAATTTACAGTATCCCAATAATCTTCGACAAAATATAGATAACTATCCTTAACTTTATCTTCCCACCCTAGAGATGTTATTTCAGCACTATCTAAATCAGCAAATGATATCTCTTTTTCTTCTATTAACAAAGCAGTGTTAAATATCTGCTCATTCTGTTGAGAAAGTCTTCTTCTAGACAACTGATTCAAATCACCTTCATAGTATAGAACTTTTCAATATGATTTATCAGATATGTCAATGCCGGATACGTGAGTCTCGTAATCATAAAAGAAATATAAGAAACCTTCTTTTGGTAAAAGGTTTTCTTGATCGTACTGTGATGCTTGCTTACAATTAATTTGAGCGATAAACGATAATCTTTCCCCATTATGTTCAGGGTAATCAAATATAGAAGGTAAGTCTGCTTCCCCTCCTAACTTTGAAGAGCCTATTGATATATTTTTCTCACCAATTGATTCAGCAACTAACTTAATACAAGATTTAGTATATTTTAATATATTATTTTCAAAGCCTATTAACTCGTATTTTTTTAACAATTTATTAACTGTATCATTCAACTTTTATCTCTCCAATACATTATTTCATTGTATCTTCGTCAAACCGCGTATCATAGGTGTAGGAAACCAAAGTTGTGCCCGATACGTTCGTCAGTTTAGTTACTGTTGTATGTATAGTGGTTCTGTCCGCTCCTTGTCATCGTATTTGAATGTCGCCACTACCATTGTACCAGTATTTATTTCTTCTCCTTGCTCTAGTTCCAATAGATTCTAAATAAGCTGGCTCCGGCATAGTACCGGAGCCAGCTACCACCCATTTTCAAAGTAGAATTAAAACATAGTATTTCATAGAAAAGCTCAGAATAATTATCTATTCATACAATTTGCGGAAATTCAACCTTGCTTACCCTTTAATACTTTTAAAGCTTCCTTGAAAAAGTCAATTTCATCACATAGATCTTCAATTCTATTTTTCACTTTTTTAATATACTTTTGTTTCATTTCAATAGGAATTTTGTTTACGGGTGATTCTAATAACATTAAAGATTGTCTACTGATTTCAAAATTGCAACTAAATAATAGATCCGCTAATTGTTCAATATGATTTGAACAATTAAAGTATCCAAGAGAGTAAACTATTGTCCCTCTCGCGCCCTCAGTTTTGGGATCTTTCAAGAGATCAACCAAAGGTTCCACAGCTTTATCACATCCAATATCTGCCAAATATATAGCGATAGCATTTCTCAAATTATTATTATCGGTTGCTGTGAGGTGTTGAATTAAAAATTCCACAGCTTCAACGTTTTTATTCTTGCCTAGTGTCTCAATAATTTCAATTGCTTCATTAATATTATTATTATTTATATGTTCTTCAAGTAGTGTCAGTTGCATATGCTAGCTCCTTTATTTATTTTACTTTTGGTTTGCCAGTGCTAACCCAATATTCGTACGCCTCTCGCGCCTCTCTGGCATTATCAATATCATTTCCTCCAAACTCTCGTTTACCTCGTCTATGCCACCAATTTTGGAAGCTTTTATCGTTATAACCGTACCACTTATCCCTATTTTTTTCTTTCCGCCTCTAAATTCTTTACCTTTTTTCTTGCTCTTCCCACCAAAAAATTGTAAATTTAATTTTAATTGTTTTTTAGATTTCTTTTTGGCCTTCTTTTTCTTTTTTCCTTTAGCTTTTTTTGCAGCATATTTAGCTCCTTTTTTTGCAACATACTTAATAACATAACGTCCACCTACATAGACAAGCACTGCTACATAAGGATTTTCTCCATCTGGATCATCTAACATCACTGGGTTGTTTTGAACATAAACGTACGGATGCTGACTTAAAGGATCATTCACTTCTCCTGGCTGTGGGTCAATAGTGAGAAAAATCCCTTCTTTCGGCTCGTAGTATCGTGCCAAGAGATAATATAACCCTGTCTCATTATCATGTCGGTAAGAAGCATAGCGATAAGGATTTACGTCTGCCATCGCACCACTTTTTGAGAGAATGTTCCCCCATGCATCGTACGTATAAGAAGCTACAGTATTTCCAGATGCATCGGTTAATGCTACAACGTCTTTATGTTCATTAAGAACATAGTAATAGGTTTTTCCATCTCTCGTCATTGTCAATGGACGACCGGAGTCATCATAAATATATTTAGCCACCGTCTGACCGGAAAGAGTGCCGATTTCTTTCAGATTATCATAGATGTATTTGTACTGCCTGTCTGTCTGTTTCTCATTTGCATCATAAATGTAGCCCTAGTGTCGGCTGGTTGTTTGCATTATGAACAAAGGATTTCATTGTTGCTTTTCAAAGAAAAAAGCCCGCTCAAAGGCGGACTTATGAACTTGATTCTAAAAAAATCTTATACTAGAGATTAGTAATTCAGCAACTCAACCAGCGTTAATATGAAATTCACTTCCCTCGATTTTCAACAGTTCTTCATTTAATTTTTTAATAAAATTTTCTTTGCAGATCAATACTACATTAAATGAAGTTGGAGGAATAAGAACATCACCATAATCCCTTTCTTTTTTCCATTCTTGAATCGTGTGATTTAGCACCTCTAAAAAAATAGAAAGGTCATCTTCTTGATCTCTGAGCAAGCTTTCAGCGTTTCTGATAATTAAAAGAAAGCCTTTCTTTTCAGGGACCCAAGGGAACCAGCTCAAATCATTTATGCAGTCATTAAGACTATCCCAACCATCTGAAAAATAAAGTGGCAGATCCAGCTGTGTTCTACATTCTTTGAACAGATTTCTTTTGTTTACGCATTGGTTTCCATCAATTTTAATGATATTTAGCTCTTTTTCCATTTCTTCTATACAGAGTACGCTATCAAATTCATTGATGAACTCTTCTGATACAATATGAAACTTAGAATTCCGAGGCGAAAAAAATTCTGCTGAAGTCAATTGAATCTCTCCTTTAAGTTATTTTATTCTTATAAAAGACTTATAGTGATTTTTCGTATAATAAACTTTTCCATCGGAACCACGAACAATTCTTTGCTTCCCCCTCTTTTTCCCTTTCCCCCAACTTTTTGCCGTCGGATAAATATCATGCTCGGTATAACGTGCATTTCTCGGTAACTTTTTGTTTCTATTGGAGTAAGTACCTCCTTTGTATCCTTTAAGAGGTTTTCCATTATTTTTGGCAACTTTGTTATTAACCTTATACGCATTTCTATTTACATACAACTTTCCTTTAACTTTTTTTAACGTTGACTTTGAGGCTTTCTTTACTGCAGTCTTGGCCACTTTCTTTATAACGTAACGTCCGCCTATTGAGACTACTATTACAATAACAGGATGTTCTCCATCTGGATCATCCAACATTACTGAATTATTTTGAACATACATGTAAAAATGTTGGCTGACAGGTTGTTCATTTTCACCAGGATCTGGATCAATAGATAAAAATAACCCTTCTTTTGGAGCATAGTACCGAGCAATTAGATAATATAATTCAGATTCATTGTCAAAGCGGTAAGAAGCATATCTATATGGATTTAAGTCTGCCATTGGGCCATTTTTGGACAGAATATTTCCCCAAGCATCATACTTATAAGTGGCTACAAAATTACCAGACGCATCAGTTAACGCCGTTACATCTTTATGCTTGTTAAGTACATAATAGTAAGTTTGACCATTCCTTGTCATTGTCAATGGACGACCATAATCGTCATAGCTGTATTCCGCTATAATTGAACCCGAATCATTAGTTTCAAACAGCACTTGATCTTTATCTTCGTAATGATAATTGATCGTCTGACCGTTGACTGTCTTGCTGATACGGCGGCTTTCTTCATCATAAGTATATTTCGCTACCGTCTGACCGCTGAGTGTCTGTATTTCTACCAGCTCATTCAGTTTATTATACACATACTTATATTTACTATCCTGTGTCCGGTTGCCGTTTGCATCATAACTGTAGGTATTGGAACCTGCTGTCTTCAATTGGTTATTTGCGTTATACGAAAGGGCATCCCTATTAATGGAAGTATATAAAAAATTCTATTTAAAGGGAAAAGAAGCTAATCATCCACTATATGTAGGATATTAGCTTCTTTTTTCTATATATTGATGAAAATCATCTTTACTCTCAAAAGACTTTACTTTTTCAGCGCCCCCTACTTGATAAAAATACTTGTAGTAATATCTTTTGTAATTGACTAAATGTTTAACATGGTTTATTTTAATGAGATGATTTTGCCATCCAAATTAAATTCTCTTGCTTCAATTAATAATACAGAGTCCCATATTTCCAATATGATATTAGCATTGGAGGAAAACTCTCTACTCCATTCTGCTTCTTCTGGTAGATGAATTTGAATGCTAGCAGAACCCTCATCTTGGTAATGAATACTGGTCAATTCTAAATAATCCACTTTTTCTCGATCATAAAAATTAAAACGGAACGGCAACCTATCTTTAACATAGTAAAATGCTGAAACGTCAATAAATCTTAATTCACAAAGTTGGACAACATTATTTTTAATCATTTCAAGCTTAAATATCACGGTATCATTTTGTAAATCAATATGGCTAGCCGTAATAACTGCACCCCAGAGAGCGTTCAATTGATCCTGTATGTCCGTTAGTTTCATTTGACAACTTCCTTTCCGTAATTAACGCTTTTTCTTAAGGGTTCTGTTTATTTCTCTATAAGACTTTCTTGAAAGATTAATATGGACCTTAGCAGGATCGTTAGTTCTGTTTCCATGCCTGTCAAAAGCACCATACCTCGTATGACTTATTTTATAATATGGTTTAGACCTACCACCAGAACCTTTATTCATTACTCTGACCGTATAATTGTGTTTTTTACCGTCAGGAATTGTAACTGTCCACCCATTCCCTTTAGCTCTTCCCAAAGTTCCGTTGTGTTTCTTAGAGACTTTTTTTGCTAATCGATAAGTTTTCGAAAACTTTCCAGCTTTATAGGCTTTATATGCTACCTTTCCACCTTTGTAAGCAGCACCTCCAATTAAAGCTGCTCCCCCAGCAACCGCCGCAGCTTTCCATCCGCCTTTTTTATAAGCTTTATAGCCAGAATAAACTGCAAACCCTGCGTTGATGACCGCCCACGCATAATTCCCGTCCGGATCAGTCATCATAACCGGATTATTATTTGCATAAGCATATCCATTCTGTGTCTTTGGATCGTCCGTGTCTCCACCTTCTGGATCCGTTGTGAGGAAAACTCCTTCTGTGGGCTGATAATAGCGTGCAATCAGATAGTATAAACCAGTCTCCTCATCATAACGATAGCCTTTGTAGCGGATTGGGTTTTCCTCTGCCATTGCACCACTTTCGGAAAGAATGTTTCCCCACGCATCGTATGAGTAAGAAGCCACGACTGTGCCGGATGTGTTCGTCAGCCCTGTAATTTCTTTCAAGCCATTATACGTATAATAATAGTTTTGCCCACCTTTAGTCATTACAAGTGGCATACCGTCTGGATCATAGACGTATTCGGCTGTGATTGTACCATTCTCATCTGTTTCAAATAGGACATTGATTCCTTGATCGTAGTGATAGTAGGTAGTCTTTCCATCCACTTTTTTACTAGTCCGACGCCCTTCGTCATCGTATGTGAAGGTGGCTACGGTGGTTCCGGCATTGGTTTTGATGGAGGTCATCTGATCGAATTTATTATACACGTATGTGTACTTATTATCTTTTGTCCGATTACCGTTAGCATCGTATGAATAGGTTTGTCCGTTTACAGATGTGAGACGGTTGTTGGCATCATAGTCGTACGTTGTGTCAGTCGTTTTTCCATCTTTGACGGTTGTTTTTGTTTTGCGATTTCCAACGGCATCGTAAGTGTATGATTCGGTTAACTGAGCAGAAGAAATAGTTTGTGATTCTAGTTGATTGGTTTTATCATACGTAAAAGACTTGTTGCCAGTTGAACTAGTCACCGAGTTTACATTTCCGTTCAGGTCATAGCCTAGGATTTCGTCCAATAAAACGGTCGTGCCTTTAGTAATTTTTAGGTTATTTGATTGTTGGGCGTCGTCATAGGTGTAGGTAGAGAATAATTTGAATCAGTTTATATAGAAGAAAAGCGATGTCATTCGTTAATGAATGATACCGCTTCAGTCTGGTAAAGGCTATAGGCCACCATCAATATAATCTATAGTCTGAGATTCTCAGCTATCGCTGGGAATTAAAATTTAATTTCTTTATTTAAAAATAACTAAACTATACTGAAACAGTGGCGGTCCATTGACTTGATTTTGATTTTACTACAATTAAATTTTCATTTTCCCATTTGAGCGTTCCTAAAAACCTTGAATACACAATTTCATTTCCAACCTCTTCAACTAATAACTGGTCAAGTATTCTGAGGCCTTTCTCATTGTAAACTTCACAGCGTAACTGAAAACCTTCAGAACGATGAATTCCTTTTAAAATGGCTAATTGTTTGCGATTAGGACTTTTCTTGGGAGTTTGACCAACTAAAAAAACAGCCTCGTAATTTTGTTTCACAATTTCTCCAAGTGCTATTTCAACAAAAGTCGAGATGGTTGATGCCGACAAACTTGAATGTTTTTGCAAAATGGGTGTGATATACTGATGAATCAACTTTGTGAACTCTTGAAATTTTTCCTCATTAGAATCTAAGTTGAAAAAAGACATATAGTCATACGGAATTGAAACTTCAATTTCTTTAAGAGCATAATCTTCATCATAAGAGAATGTTTTCTTAGGATTTGCTAGACAGTAGACAATAATGGTATCAAATTCACCTAGCTTTACGCCTAATTCGCTCAATTTTTTTGAAAAGATCAATTCAAAAATTCTCATCTTATGGACGTTATTATAATGTTTTTTGGGGCGCTGTTTCCCCCAGTCACTAAATTGAATGTTTAGCATGTAGTCACGCTCTCTTTCCTATCACCACGGAAGCGGTTTTTTATGATATCGAGATGGGAATCTACCACCAGCTTTGGCTACTCTATTTACATGTCCTTGTTCCCATTTTAAAGCTTTTTTCCTTGTCATATTTTTCTTTACAATTCGAGTATGATATGTTCCTCCAAATCTTTCAGACCATTTATTAGCTTGTCTACTCGCTCTATATGATTTTCCAGACTTAGATATTTTCCCTCCGCTGATTCCGACTTTCACTACACGCTTTTTTCCATTCACTATTTTATATATCTCGTAACCATGATTCGCTTTTTTGCTCCACCGGCTATTCCCATGGATTTTCTTTACTAATCCAATCCCTTTTCTAACTGCTTTTCCTTTTCCTCCACCGACAAATCCAAGAGTTGCTGCAGCTGCTATTCCTCCGGCACCTTTACCAGATTTATAAGCTTGATAGCCACTATAAGCCGCAAAGCCAGCATTAATCACAAGCCATGCATAGTTCCCATCCGGGTCAGTCATCATAACCGGATTATTATTTGCATAAACGTAGCCGTTCTGCGTTTTTGGATCGTCCGTGTCTCCACCTTCTGGATCTGTTGTGAGGAAAACTCCTTCTGTTGGCTGATAATAGCGTGCAATCAGATAGTATAAACCAGTCTCCTCATCATAACGATAGCCTTTGTAGCGGATTGGGTTTTCTTTTGCCATTGCACCACTTTCGGAAAGAATGTTTCCCCACGCATCGTAGGAGTAAGAAGCGACGACTGTACCGGATGCATTCGTCAGCCCCGTAATTTCTTTCAAGCTGTTATACGTATAATAATAATTTTGACCACCTTTAGTCATCACAAGCGGCATACCATCTGGATCATAGATGTATTCAGATGTGATTGTACCATTACTATCCGTTTCAAATAGGACGTTGATTCCTTGATCGTAGTGATAGTAGGTAGTCTTTCCATCAACGGTTTTACTAGTCCGACGTCCTTCGTCATCGTATGTGAAAGTGGAGACGGTGGTTCCAGCATTGGTTTTGACGGAGGTCATCTGATCGAATTTATTATACACGTATGTGTACTTATTGTCTTTTGTCCGATTGCCGTTAGCATCGTATGAATAGGTTTGTCCATTTACAGATGTTAGACGGTTATTGGCATCATAGTCGTACGTTGTGTCGGTCGTTTTTCCATCTTTGACGGTTGTTTTGGTTTTGCGATTTCCAACGGCATCGTAAGTGTATGATTCAGTTAACTGGACAGAAGAAATAATTTGTGATTCTAGTTGATTGGTTTTATCATACGCAAAAGCTTTGTTGCCAGGTGAACTAGTGACCGAGTTTACATTTCCGTTCAGGTCATAACCTAGGGTTTCGTCCAATAAAACGGTCGTACCTTTGGTAACTTTCAGCGTTTTCATTTGCTGGGCGTCATCATACGTATAGTTAGTATGAATACCGTTCACATATCGGCGCTGTTGTGGCTCGCCTGTTGGATAATATTCATATGCTCCCTGTATACCCCCATTTCGGTACCAATTTTTTAGCTGGTCTGCATCATCAAACGCAAATCTTTGAGCAAATGAGCTGCCATTTGAGGTTCCTTTAATGTCTGTTAACGTTTCCGTTGGTGAATAACTGTACTCAACAACCTGTTTACCGTTAGAAGCTGTTTTCAGCTTGTCTGCTTTATCATAGATAAACGTGGAAGTAGCATTGTTCTCTCCATTTTTCACAGCTGTTGTGTTGCCGTTTTTATCATAATCATAGTGCCATTTTAAATAACCATTGATAAAAATATCTGTTGGGCGACTGTTCGCATCATAGGCAGTTTTGACAAGCGTATTGCCATCTGGCTTTTTTTCTGTCGTCATGTTGCCGAGAGCGTCATAACCATATGTCGTAGTCTGGCCAAGTGGTTCTTTTCGAGAGATAAACTGGTTTTGGCTATTATACCCCAGTGTCGTTGTGTAACCTCTTGGGTTTTTTATAGTAGTTAAATTCCCATTATTGTCATATCCATATGAAGTCTCGCTACCTTTTTCATCGACTGCTGACTTTAGTTGTTCCTGTTCATCATAATCAAAGGATACTTTATTTCCTTTTGGATCGGTGACCTCTTTGGCATTTCCGTATTTGTCGTTGACAATAGATGTTTTCCGGCCCAGTGCATCTGCAAATTTTTTCGGATAGTTCTGCATGGCATCGTATTCATATGTTTCAGGGACACCGCTAGGTGGAGTCATGCTTTTTAAATTGCCATAAGGCTCATAATAATCAAAAGTAGTCACTTCATTCAAAGGATTAATTTCTTTAATGACATCGCCGTAAGCATTATATTCGTAAGTCATCGTGCCATCTGCATCCGTCACGGTAAGCGGCTGACTAAAGTTATTATAGGTATAAAAAACTTTATTACCTAACGGATCTGTTGTCGTTTCTACATTCCCTTTCGTATCATACGTATTAACTGTTGTGTTACCTTTTGGATCCTTTTCAGTTAATAAGTTATAATTCGCATCATAGGTGAAAGAAGAGACAAACCCCATTGGATCAGTAATGGAAGTAATAATATAGTTATCATTAAGTTTATATTTTGTTTCTTTTCCATAGGCATCAAATTCACTAGCTGTCAAATTATATATATCATATTTATAGGTAATATTTGAATCTACGTCTGAAATCGTCGGCTGTTTTACCTGTTCTAAGAAGCCAGCGTTATATAGATAATGAGTCGTCTGGTTATTGGCATCAACAATATTAATGAGTTGTCCGTCAGTATTGTAGTTATACGTAGTAGTTGAACCTGTAGTCGCATCTTTATAAATTGTAGATGTTTTCAAACGGCCAGCTGTGTCATACGTATAAGCAAACTTTTTCACACCTTCGAATGTTCCAGATTGGATGCGCCCATTTTGGTATGTTAATGTAAGTTTACGATCAGTTGCATCAGTAATACCCGTCAGTGTCCCATCTGCCTCACGCTGATACGTAATTTTGTTTTTATTTCGATCTTCTTCATAATCAATTGGATAAATTCTACCTTGTTGCTCAGGATTTTTAATGAGATCGCGGAAAACCACTCTATTCCCGTTGAAGTCCGTTAACACAAAGGCATCCGTATTAGCTTTAACTAATTTTAGATATAAACCAGCCGGAGCCTTGAAGGTTTTAGTCGTGGTGTCATACGTAAATGTATGAGCTGTTCCATCTGCATCTGTATAAAGAACATCGCCATTTGGAAATTCAGCCATCGTTTCGCTTCCAGTAAATGACCAGCCATATCCTACTGGTGAGTCTTCTACTGCTTTAGAATTATATGTTCGACTAAAAGAAAATCCAGAATTTCCTCTTCCCATTACTGAAAAATCGGTAAAATCCAATATTAGATTTCCAGTACCTAAATTCACGTATCCTTGCCCATCTGACAATGCATGTTCTGAATAAGACCAATAACTTTCTAACCCTAGACGGCTAACAGGATAATAGGTGATCGTCAACTTAGGTGAATACTGCAGTTTTCCTGAATAATCCCCCGAATAAAATTTCTTGTAGGTAGCCGAGGTTTCGTTTGTTGCCTTAAGCATCAGCCCTGAATTTTTAGAAGGGTCATCCATCCATTTTTGGATTATTTCTGGTTTGATGATCCATTTAAATAATTGAGGCTCTGTAGCTGCTGTATCTAGCGCTCCAATCGTTTGTGATGAAAGAAGAGTTGAATGAAAGTCACCGCCTTTATTTGTCCAAAGAGCACTTTGTGTTCGGCGCTGCCATGTTGCGCGATTTTCCTCCCAAGCACTGTTCATTTCATATAAACCAATACTGGATGCTGTATCATTCCACACAGAAGACAGCCGAAGATTTAGTTGGGCATTCATAATCTTTGCGCCTCTAGGCAATGTGCCAACATCAAATTGAAGAAGTGATCGAACCGTATTCTTAGACGTGCTGTGGAAGCCCGCTCCCATTTCTAAATCGGCTCCACCCGTTTGATCCGGGAATGCACTGCGGATCGTTGTATCATTTAAATCATTTTTCGGTTGGTATACTTTGACTGTCGGATCAATGATAACAGGATACACTCGTTCAGAAGAAGTTAACCACTCCATATTAGGTTTCAGTGTAATATGTAACTTATTTCCTTTTTGAATAGCTTCCATTTCAACCTGATCGCTTAAGGAACCTTCCGGCATTGGGTGCTCCATACGAGAGGTAAACCCTTCAGGAGTGGCTGAATCCATCATAAATGGTTTTTCAATGGAAAAAACTCTTTCTTTTGAAACGGAATCTAATAAATACAAGTAACCATCTTCTGTTTCTTCAAGTGTCAACCCTTTGATTTTAAATTGGAATGAATACTCTAATGGCTCTGTCTCACTAGGCTTTTCTTTTAAAATAATATCTTCTTTAATAGAACTATTGCCAATGGTATAAGCTAAATCGGTATTTGAATAGACCTCTTTATAAGTAACTTGATTGTCTTCTACTGTTGCTGGAACACTAGCTGTTGACTGCCCATTCTGATCTACACTTACAATATCTACTGATTTCCCTTGTTGCTCAATAGAGACTAAAGATTCCCCATTTTCCGATTTCGGTGCAAAAGAAGCATCGAACTCATTTTTCTTATTGTGAAAACGTCCACTATCTTTCTTTTTAAGTTGGTTATCAATTGGTTCCCATTCTTTTGTTTTTTCATCTTGGACATGGATCGGTTCCGGGGAAATCTCCATCCGGTATAAACCATCTTCCTGTATAAACGTTTGGGAGTTAGCCGTCCGCTCGTCAACGATTTCTACTTCTTTTTGAATGGAAGGGACAGTATCCCGATCCTTTTCTTTCGGTTTAGCCTGAACTGGAGTAAATGGTGGTAACAGGCTACAAAACATCATAATAGCGATAAGCAAAGAAATATACTTTTTCATCCTATCCCTCCTATTATATCAATTTAAGGAATATTATAGGTTAAGCCACTTTACAAAACAATAACAATTATCAATTAATTATTAATATTTTGATTTTTGTGATTTTAAGTGTAATAAAAGTAAATAATTCCATGAGGCTATGGAGTCAGACCCCATAGTCCTTAAGAAAAAATACTGACAGACATTAGAGGTATTGGACCATGAATGGCAAACTATGTACTTATACGATGTTTAAGCTTTCCAAATGCCTTTCCGATTGCGGATGGTCGGCTTGCAAGTGCCGTAAAGTTCAATGAAATGATCAAACTTTTTTATAAAGTGAAACTTCAATCAGTGGGGGTCTTACAGCCCGTTAATGCGGGATAAAAATGACATAACTAATCTTAAGAAGTGAATCCATTTTGAACAATCTTTTTTCAAAATGGATTCTTCTTTGTTTACCATAAAATAAGGGTTTATGGGATATTTTTGATCAAACTTTATTTCGAAGTTACAAAATACTTGAAGGTGACGCTACGTCATTTTATATACTGATTATTAGTAGCTACTTTGTAGCATGCTCAAGAAAAATGAGATTTAGAGAATTAGGAGGTTTTTAGATGGAACAGGGGGATATTGTTATTTATGGATGTGTCATTATAGGTGCAGGTATTGGACTGACACTGGATAATGCATTTCCTGGTGTACTGATAGGCTTGGGAGCAGGCTACTTACTTAAACTTTTTTTTCGTAAAGAAGAATAAAAGTGGAATGAATAAAACAGTCGTTAACGATAGGGTCTTAACGTACAGGAAGGTAGGTTTATCAGTTGATACACATTAACAAGGTTAGGGAGCTGACAGGTGTTACAGTAAGAACACTGCGTTACTACGATCAGATCGGCTTATTAAAACCAACATCAAAAACGGAAGGTGGCCATCGTTTATATACGAACGAAGAAATAAAAAAACTACAGCAGGTTCAATTTTTAAAAAAGATTGGATTTCGGTTACATGAAATTAAGGATATGCTCTCTTCCTGTCAGTGGGATTGGTCGGATAGTTTAAAGAGTCAATTATCTTTTGTAATAAAAGAACAGGAAAACTTAAAGAAAATAGAGCTAACCTTAAGGGAATTAATACATGGAATTGCGATAGAAGGAGAAGAAAACTCGATTGCCATTCAGAAGATCATGCAATTATCCAGTAAAGATAAAGAAATACAGCAGTATTATCGCGAATCTTTATTTAAAGACAGAGAAATAAAGCTATGGGAAAAGGTTCCCAATATGACAAGTGACAGCTCTGATTCACTCGAATGGATTGCTCTGATAGGTCAGTTAAAACGTTATATGAAGGATGGTCCAAAAGCATCCAAAGTTCAAAATATCATTAGAAGAATGGATGAAAAGCGTTTAGAAGAATTTGATGGTGAGGATGAGTTTTTAAATAAGCTGTGGGAAATACGGATGTCATCAAAGCAATCAGATAAACTGGGATTATATCCGATTGAACAGGATGTACTTGAGTTTATGAACCAGGCGTATGCATTTTTTATGACCGAAAAGAATAATCCTCAATCGGAATAAGGGGGAAAAATGGTGAGTACAGAATTACTTCTCCTGATAAGTGGCTTGGCTTTATTGGATATGCTAAGCCCTGCCACAATAGGGGTAACAGTGTATCTACTTTTAACAGATAATAGGACACTTATCAAACGTTTATTGGTTTATTTATTGACAGTAGCAGCATTTTATTTTGTTGTTGGAGTTTCACTCATGTTAGGATTAGGTTTTTTGCTTGAGATTATTTCTGGCATATTTCAAAATCGAATCATAAGCTGGCTAGTCTTTATTATTGGAGCGATATTATTCATCGCAAGTTTTTATGTTCCAACAAAGAAAAACTCAGGCCTACCTACACCAAAATCAAAAAGCATACTTTCAATGGTTGCTCTGGGATTCACTACTTCATTAATTGAAGTAGGTACAGCATTTCCTTATTTTGCAGCAATCGGCATAATGACTACTTCTAATCTATCATGGATGGAATGGTCTGCTATTTTAGCTGGATACAATTTTATCATGGTGTTGCCTTCCCTCTTGTTGCTTCTACTCTATCTCCTGTTTGGTCGATCGATACAAAAGCCTCTTCAGAAGCTTCGGGTGAAAATCGCTAATAATACAGGATCGGCTCTTTCGTGGATAATGTGTATTGTTGGACTCATTCTGATTTTTAATAGCCTGGATTATTTATAGGGTGTTTGACCAAAGTATAGGCAGTAAATAATCAAACTTTATTTCAAAGCTACACCTAGACATTTACGCGGACGACTATTCATTAGATGGAGCGCCTGATTGAGCTCTTCATCTGAAACCTTATTAAAATCAGCGTCTTTCGGGAAGAACTTACGTAGAAGACCGGGGAGTGACAGGCACCTACTCCCACCCCCATTCTTTCACAAATTCCTCGACTTCTTCTGTGATGATTTTGGTCATGAAATAAGTGAGTGAGGTTGGTCGTTGAATCTGTACTGATGGGATAATCATTAATTTCTGGTGATTTAATTCTTCCTTCACCATCGATAAAGGCAAGTACGAGAGGCCCAGGCCTTGTTCAATCAGCCGTTTAGTGACATCCATTTGTGTGACAGGCAAGGTGCGAACGGATGGAGCAATTTGTCTAACTGCAGGCAATAATTCCTCCCAATAAGTAGGGTGATTATCTATTAATAAGCGATACATTTGTAGCGCCTCTGCTTCTGTCATCGAACACCGATCTGAATCGTAAGGAGCCACTAGAACAACAGGGTCTTGGTGAATCACCTTATAGTGAATGCCTGCTTCCCACGGTTCCATTCGTGATAAACCAATATCCGCTTGTCCGCTTCTCACTTTCTTGCCGATGTCAAACGAACGAACGACATCGATGACCACTTCAATTTCTGGATGTGTCTCCATAAAACGACTTAAGATCGGAGGCAAAATCGATGCCGCGATTTGGGGAGCAACTGCTATTTTTAATATCCGATGAACCCCTTTTTTCCACGCTTCCATTTCCTCGATTCCTTCATTGTATGTTGTCATCAACTTCTTAGCAATTGGCAAAAATTTAGCTCCGGCCGCTGTCAAAGCTACATGCTTGCCAACACGATCAAATAATTTCACATCAAGGTGCTGCTCCAACCGCTTCACATGCTTACTTACAGCAGGCTGAGTAAGAAACAGTTCATCTGACGCTTGACGAAAGTTTTCATGCTTGGCGGCACTTAAAAACGTACGTACCCATTTTATCTCCACACTGATCCCTGCTTTCTCTTTAATAACACTTCGTTATCAATCAATCTATTTTTTATTTATTTTCATTATATACCAAATCGTGTATTCTTCATTTAACGACAACATAAGGAGGAAATAAAATGGATACGACAAAAGAACAGGTAATGAACCGATTCAATGAGCACGCGGCTGTTTATGATGAACAAAGGAAAAAATTAATTCCTTGCTTCGATGATTTCTATTCAATTCCGATTTCACTAATAGAAAGTGGCAAGAAAGATCCCAGCGTCTTAGATATTGGAGCAGGCACAGGATTATTTTCCGCCTTTTTGAAAGAGAAGTTCCCTCAAGCTCAATTGACATTGATTGATCTTTCAGAAAAGATGTTAGAGATCGCCAAAAAACGTTTTAATCATGAAGAAATCCGTTACGTGACTGCGGATTACACGAAATACCAGTTCGAAGAGCAAACATTCGATATCATCATTTCCTCTTTATCGATTCACCATCTATCAGATGAAGAAAAAAGAAAGCTATATCAAAATGTGTACAAATGGCTTAATCCAGGTGGAATTTTCATCAATGCCGATCAAGTACTTGGCCATACTCCATTTATCGACTCGTTATACAAACAAGATTGGCAGCAAAAAATTGCGGCGAGCGGATTGACGAAGCAACAACTAGAAACCGCTCATGAGCGCACTAAGCTAGATCGAATGTCCACTTTGCAACAGCAACTTGATTGGTTAACAGAAAGCGGCTTTCACGACGTCGATTGCGTCTATAAATATTTTAACTTTGTCGTGTTGTTTGGGAGAAAGTAATTCCCCAAGAAGTGAATGGGCACCTCCACCGCTCTATTCACAGGAATCATGATAGAACGATAGAACGACCAATACCAGCTCCCTCCTGCTTCATCGCAGTCGGGGGCTGGTATTCTTTTTAACATATTTCGGGGAGTGACAGGCACCTACCTACCCCCGTATTGCGATATATATTTCGACTTGTGCTTCTTCAGGATTGGCACATTTTTCGTCGTATTTTTCAAAGTCTCCTGTGTAGGTTCGTTCTACTTCTGATTGAGCGAACCACGCCCAGATGTCTTGCCAAGCTTTGATGACCACTTCAGGCATTGGCCCTTTCTCAGAAGTGAACACCATATATTTGGCAGCTGGAATCGTCTTCACAACCACGCCCTCTGGGACGGCTTCGCTTGATGACATTTCCATTCCAAGCGTGATCGAATACTCCCCGTTCACATCTGTCGTATAGTCAGAGTACAGCCCGTACACAATACCTGGCTTCACAAGATGAGAAACCTTCTCCCCCACCTTTTGCTGATAAAACGCTGACCATAATGATGGGATCTTTGCCTTCGAAGTCATTTCATCCGCATTGCATGTCCGAGCTGTCATTCCGATCACTTGAAAGGGTTCTTTCTCAACGACAACAGGCGCTGCGAATTCACTCTTTCTCCATCTCTTTAAATTCGGTAAAAAAGAAGCTAACATTTGACGTGCTTGATCTTCTTTCATGCCATCTTTCTTTAAATGAGGCACACAAATATCAATCATTTCCTCAACTGTTAAATCTGGCTGCTTAAACTCACCTGCCTCGTAACAATATGTACAATAGTCTTTACTAAGTTGCCCTTCTTTTTCTGTACCAAGTAACGATTGATCAGTTAATGGCCTTCCACAACTTTGACAATGATTTTGCATCTTTCATTCTCCACCCTTCTGTCATTTGCCCTTACTATAACAAACCTAACTTGACAACAGTCTGTCATAAAATGAACGGGGATTTAACGGAACGACTGATTGTAGAGAATCGCCGCCCAATTCTGAGGGATTGCCGACTGATTTTCTCACATCTCCGACTAAAAAAGGCGAATGAACGACTAATCCCCCATCTAATAGAAAAAGGACCATCTACAAGCCGAATAATCGACTTATCAGACAGTCCTTTAAAATTCATCCTTTTCTTTATATAACGCCACAATTTCCTCGGCACGTTCTTTCACAATCTTTCTTATATGTAAGGGCTCAACCACTCGGATTCGATGTCCAAAGCTAAGCAAGTAGCCGTACAGCCATTCATCTTCAGGCATTGACACGGTCACTATCGAATGCTCTCTATCCACACTGTCGGCACCAAACATTTCTTCCATTGTTGTTACCATCTGTGGATCAAAAGACAGCGTAAGATCGACCAAGTTTTGCGGCTGATGCCACTCTTTATCCCACGGCAGTTCCGATAACTTGAGCTCCTTTCGCTCAAATGACTCCTTCTCTTCTTTTACATCCTTCATTCTAGCAATTTTAAACAATCGAAATTCTTTTCTTAATCGACAATACCCATACACATACCATGTTTGCCCTTTTTGTACTAATGTGTGCGGCTCAATCCATCGATTCGTTTGTCTGCCCTCACTAGTTAAATAGGAAAAACTGACACAATGCCCCATTCTAATCGCCTGTTTCAATAAAGTGAGCTGTTCCTTTAAGACCACATTTTGTCCCCAAGGACTAAGATCAATAAATACTTGATCAATAGACTGCTTGATCGTCTCATCGGCCACACCTGTTATCTTCTCAAGTACCGCTTCAGCATGTGGGTCTTCATAAGAGGTCAGTACACTTTTAATCGCCACAGAAAGTGAGGCCAGTTCTTCCTTTGTTAACACTTGCTTGTCCACTCGGTAACCATCGATTAAACTAATCCCTCCGTTTGCCCCTTTCTGACTAACGACGGGGATCCCGGCACAACTAAGCGTTTCGACATCCCGATAGATCGTCCGAATCGACACATCAAATAACTCCGCCAGCTCTTGTGCTTTCACTTTTTTGCGATTAGTTAAAATCATCGTCATCGTTAATAAACGGTCTAGTTTCATTTTACATAACCTTTCTGATTTTGTTTCTTCTTTTTCTCTTCCACACGAAGGCCGCGCCTGTCACAACTAAAATACTAGCTAAAACAATTAACGTTTCCATCCCATAATAAACCATTGTATCAATATGATCCTCAAATACATAACCAATTGTAAAAACGACGAATAACCATATAAACACTCCTAAATAGGAGAATAATGCAAAAGTAGCGAACGGCAACTTACGCATACCATACAAGAAGGGAACAAAATTGCGTATACCAGGTACAAAATAGCTGAATAACAGAGAATAAGCATGATATTTATCAATTATCGTTAAAGACTTCCTCAAAGTTTTAGAAAAATAATTTTTACGTTCGAAAAAAATCAACAATGGCCGGCCGATAAAGCGACCGAATAAATAACTTGTTGTAATTGCTGCTGTAATTCCACAATAGGTCACTAGAAATGCAGCTATAGGATTTAATAAATTTGATGATGCCGCAAACCCTAATGTCGTAACAATGGCTTCGTTCGGTACAGGAATTCCGAAAATACCGAGCCATAGCCATAGAAACAAACCAATATATCCACTCTCTTCAATTATCGCTATCAAGGATTCCAGTTCCATTGCTTTCCCTCCGCTCACAACATCCTATATGCTAATTTTACAACTTTTCAGTATATATAAGATCGAACCTCACACTGACTTTATCGTAAGGCAATGGTAGTGAAAACCAAAAATTCACCTATTTTGTTAATCAAATCATAACATCTTTTTCAGCAAAGACTATGTTAAAATGTAGTGCTGAATTTTAGCTTATTTACACGAATGGGTCAAACAAAGCGACAGCTCCCCCTGAGGTAGCTGTCGCTTTCTATACCAAAGAAAAAAATCCTTTATAATGGATACCTAGCTAAATCCACTAAAAAGGATATGATTTTAACTAACACTCAAATAGCATCGTCTTTCTCGATATTTCGAATCGCCAAGTAGGCAATCATCACGCCAATGGCGGCGAGCCCTAATTGAAGGGGAATGAATGTCACCATGGAGAAAGCCGGATTAGTCGAGCAAGCAATCGACACAATGAACAGAGATGAAGCGATAGTGGCTGGAACCGAATATTTACGCATACCAAAGTACAATGCAATTAAGCTTGCTCCAGCAGCTGCGATGGCAAAGAAAATCATTTTTATCGCCTCTTCTAAAAATTGATGGGCAGTGACCGAAAAAGGAACAATCGGAACATAAGCATTGAGAACAAAAAACGAACCAGCAACAACGATATTAGACAACAAAATCGTAATAAACGTCAGCACTGCTATTATTAGTAGTTTACTAGCAATCATTTTCTTTCGGTTAACAGGGTAAGAGAACAAAATCAAAATCGTTTTATTTCGATATTCTTCGATCACCATTTTCGCAATCAATACCGCGGCAAATACAATAAACGTCGCTCTCACCATTCCTCCGATGAGTACAAAGACATCTTGATATGCTTTAACCATTAAGTCTCCCTCTCTTTGTGCTATATACATAATGAAACAGATCATTGCCGTCATAACAATGGTGGCAATCAGCGCCCCTTTTACATACCACCCAAATTTAAACTTCTTCATTTCCAGCTTTATTAGTTGCAGCATAATATTCTACTCTCCTCCTTTTCCCATTAAGATTAGATCCACCTATGCAAATTCACTACATATAGGATTTTTTTCAATTTTTATTCCTCGTTTCTTCTTTAAACCACATCAATTTTATTAACTTTATGATAAGAGAGATAGCCAATTCCAAGACCTAATAAACAGAATGCAACCGGTACTCCAATGAAGTCGAACAAACTAACTTGACCACTCTCATCACCAACCGCTCCGTTAATCACGACTCCAATTAATATGGCCGAGACAATGGTTGTACGAGTTGATTTTTTTCTCATACCGAAATATAAAGGAATCAAGCTTATTCCAGCAACCATAAATGCCTGAATCAAAGTAGTTGGAACTGTAGCAATCATCTCACCCATACTAACAGGTGTTTCAAAGAATCCTATCATTGGATTTAAGAAGAAAATTAATATATTGATCATTAAAGTAGCAATGATGATGTTGAAAAAACAAAAGCCAAAAACAATGGATAACTTCGCTTGCATTAATTTCTTCCGTGGTAGCGGATAAGTAAACAATAATTGCATCGTTTTATTCTTGTATTCATCAATGACTAAACGTGATAAAATACCCGCTGAAAAAATGATAAATGTGATTCTAATAGAGATATTCGTTAAAGACATGAATCCTGCATAATCTGTGAACATTAGATCACTCTCAACTTTAGAACCCCACGCCATCAGACCAACAGCAGTGAAAATCCCTAAAATACAACATGCTACGCCTTTAAAATAACGAGATAATTGATGTTTTTTCCATTCTAGCCTCATCAAATTAAGCATGGATTCCCTCCCCATTCATTAAATTTATGAAATACTCCTCCAATGAGCTATGCTTTTTATTGATACTTTCAATCTCAATATCATTCATAATCAGCGCCTTGGAGATTTCTTGCTGCGTGACTGTCATTTCATAAATGCGAATCATTTTGTCATTCATGATTTTATAATTTTTTAAACCTAGTTGATCGTCTAAAATGTAAACAGCCTTTTTAACATCTTGAACCGTGACTTCAATATACTCGGTTTGTCCGCTGCTAATACTCTCCATCGATACTTCTTTGATGAGCTTACCGTTTTGAATGACCCCAATCGTATCAGCCATCTGCTCCATTTCAGCTAAAATATGGCTAGAAACTAGCAAAGTAATGCCATATTCCTTGCAAAGCATTTTAAATAATTCCCGTAATTCTCTAATTCCGATTGGGTCTAAACCGTTGATCGGTTCGTCTAAAATTAACAGCTCTGGCTTTGTCGTAATTGCTCTAGCAATTCCTAACCGTTGTTTCATCCCGAGGGAAAAGTCTTTTACTTTTTTATTATCAACATTGTGTAAATTGACGAGATCTAACGCGTGGTCAATGGCCTTCTTGTCATAATAGCCCATGTACTCACAATGCAAGGATAGGTTCTCCTTAGCTGTTAGTTTTTCATAAAAAATCGGATATTCAATAATCGTTCCCATTCGCTTTAACACTTCATAGGAGGTATCCGTTAATTTCTCACCGAAAATTTCAATATCACCGCTCGTTGGTTTAATTAAATTTGTCATCATTTTCATTACTGTTGTTTTACCAGCACCGTTTGGTCCTAAGAACCCGTAGATTTCCCCTTTCTTCACATGCATATTGATCCCAGAAACAACCTCTTTTCCTTCAAACACCTTTGTCAGTTGATTTGTTTTTAATAGATAGGACATTTCATTTTCCCCTTTCCTTCTTTGTATATTTTAATCGTACAAAACCAACATCTCTTTTTTCTTACTCAATCCTTACAAAATTCTTAAGCTCATAGAAAAGCGCATGGCGACGCTTAACGACGTACAAACTGGACTGCTCCGAACGAGATAAAGGAAACACGATGAGGAACGAATCGATGTTGACTTATCGCAAGGAGGAGCGGGGAAGTTTGCTAGTCGTTGGAGCCTGGAGCTAGACAAGAAAAGCGGAAGGCGACGCTTAACGACGTACAAACTGGACGGCTCCGAACGAGATAAAGGAAACACGATGAGGGACGAATCGATGTTGACTTATCGCAAGGAGGAGTAGGGAAGTTTGCTAGTCGTTGGAGCCTGGAGCTAGACAAGAAAAGCGCATGGCGACGTTTCTTTAGAACAAAAAAGCTTGCAGAAAGCCTCTTTCTACAAGCTAAAACTTCACTCTTTTTAACATTATTGTAAATGCTGTTTTCTCATATGGAATACTGGAAAGATGAATTTCCCCTCCTAATGCTTCCACGAGTCGCTTTGTGATTGTCAATCCAAGTCCGCTGCCTTGGTATAAACGATTTCTTGAATCCTCTAATGTATACATTCGCTCAAATACTTTGTCGATATGGGACTCAGAAATTCCTTTTCCTTTATCCCATACATCAATATATACCATCTTTTCATCACTTCTTACCGCCATGCCCAATGTTTTACCATCGTTCCCATACGCAATAGCGTTCGAGATTAAATTATTTAACACTCGCCCTAACATTTCTGTATTTCCGAGTGCATATAGCGGTTTCTCTGGTATATCAATGTGAACCGAAAATCCTTTCGTCGTAAGCAAATCATAGAACGATAGAATATTCTCCTGACATACCTCATTAATACAAACTCTAGTTAGCTCGATGTCTTTATCTCCCGACTCTAATTTCGCTAAATCAAAAAATTTATGAATGAGTTCCATCAATTCATAAGTTTTCATCTGTACCTTTTTTAGCAATGCTTGTCGTTCTTCTTCAGACAACATTTGATCGGTTTGTAATATTTCTATATACCCAAGAATGACCGTCAGCGGTGTCTTTAAATCATGCGATACATTCGAGAGCATCTTACGCATCGACATTTCTACCTTCGCGTGATCGGCATTGGTTATTTGTTTCGCTTCTAATAAATGATTAATAGCGACCAACAGCTTTTGCAGCTCTTGATCATCTGTCACGACTAACAACTTTTCAGCTGTTTGCTTTTCGACAATCTCATGCAACTTTTCATATGTATAACGTAAATTCTCACCATTCTTTTTCTGCATGCCATATTGAAAAAAAATAACACCGAATAATAGGACAATAATTATTATTAAAAAAAGTACCATGCTACATCACTTCCAACTTATAACCGATTCCCCATAATGTTTTAATATATTGTGGGTTTGATGGATCATCCTCAATTTTCTCCCGCAGCCTTCTCATATGAACATTAATGACGTTCTCATCACCGTAATATTCTTCATTCCAAATGAGGTTATAAATTTGAGCTTTTGTAAACACACGGTTGCGATTCTTGGCAAATAATTTTAAAAGTTCGAACTCTTTAGAAGTGAGTTTAATGACTTCGTCTTTCTTCCATGCAGTAAAATTGATTGGATCTATTTTCAAATTACCAATTTGAATAATGTCATCTTGTTGCTGTTGAGGGGCTGAATATTTGGTCGAACGACGAATACCTGCCTTTACCCGTGCACATAACTCAATCATTGAAAATGGCTTACAAATATAATCATCGGCTCCAAGCCCTAACCCGATCGCCTTATCCACATCTGTATCTTTCGCCGACATCATTAAAATTGGAATAGCACTTCTTTCACGAATGATTCTCACAACTTCTAACCCATCGATCTTCGGCATCATAATATCAAGAATAAGCAAATCAAATGACCCCTGCATAAATTTGGTCAACCCTTCTTCTCCATCAGAAGCTGTCGTCACAACAAATCCCTCTTTTGTTAAATAGCTTTCTACCATTTCTTGAATTGATTGATCATCTTCTACTAGCAAAATATGAGATTGCATCTTCATTTTATCCCCTAACCTTACGGATATTAACACAGTCAATTGTACCATATTGTAGGCATGTGAAAGCTGATCACTTTTTTGAAGTTCAAGTTCCTACGTCTCAAGTCTGAGTGAAAAGTAAATCTGAGGTTCATTGTTTAAACATGGAAATTATAATACTATTAAGGAAGATATTGCAACAAAGAATAGGAGGAGTGTAATGAAAAAGTTTTTTGTTATTATGATAATCGTTTTAGCGTTCGGTACAGCATTTTTTATTGAAAGAGACTCATCTCAGGGAAACAGTGCGGACGTGACGAAACGCATTGATAAGATTGAGTTAAACATCGATAGCAGTGATACAACCATCATTGCAGAAAAACGAGATGATGTGAAAGCCGACTTTAAAGGTAAAGGAGAGCTCTCTGTTCGAAAAGATGGAGATACGATTGAAGTAGAAATGAAGCGAAAATGGTACCAATGGTTTTCATTTTTGAAAAATTCAGAGCTCACTGTTTATATTCCAGAAGATTATGATCGGAACCTAGAACTCAATATCGGCTCTGGCGATTTAACATTTTCGGGCAAGTCCAAATCACAGCCAATGAAGCTAGATACTGTTAGCATTGATATGAGTTCGGGAGATATGAAATTGGCAAACCTAGAAACGACTAAGTTTGAGCATGACGCTTCTTCAGGAAAATTAATGG
Source organism: Bacillus sp. FJAT-52991 (assembly GCF_037201805.1). Classification (GTDB taxonomy): domain Bacteria; phylum Bacillota; class Bacilli; order Bacillales; family Domibacillaceae; genus Bacillus_CE; species Bacillus_CE kandeliae. Next base: position 2,934,590 of record NZ_CP147404.1, read on the forward strand.
TTGATTCGTTAACAACAAAAGAAGGCAACTTTGATCTTAGTTCAGGTGATGTAAAACTTACTCGATACGTTGGCCCACTTGAAGGAGAACTCTCTTCTGGTGATATGCATGTTGAAATGGAGAAATTAGTCGGCGATGTCCGTTTTGATTTAAGCTCAGGAGATGTCAAGCTCGATCTACCTGATCAAGCGGACTTTACGTTAAAAGGTGAAGCAAGCACTGGCGACATTTCCTGTGACTTTACGTTAAAAGATCAAAAGATTAGCAATGGAGATATATCCGGTAAACACGGTTCTGGAAAGAATAAAATTGACGTCTCATTATCGAGCGGAAATATGGATATTTATTAGCAGAATCAGTAAAAAAGTAGCGACCCATCAATAATAAATAGGTCGCTTTTTCTCTATCTATACGAAAGGCTACTGTATTATTTCGCCCTTTTCAACATTAACACATCCGCTTTCGTCTCCATCATTTCTTCTGTTAAAACAGTGAATTTTGCATCTACTTTATCAATCTTGTTTTCTACGACCGTTAACCTTGCTTCTACTTTATCAATCTTGTTTTCTACGACCGTTAACCTTGCTTCTACTTTATCAATTTTGTTTTCTACGACCGTTAATCTTGCTTCTACTTTATCGACTTTGTTTTCTACGGTCGTTAATCTTGCTTCTACTGCATCAATTTTTTCCGTCAATCGTTTCTCCGATGCTTTCATTTGATCAGATAACTCCATAATCGCTTGTAAGATGGCTGCCGTATCGATTGGCTGGCTCATTTTTCACCCTCCTTCTAATTTTTTTCATGAAATCTATGTTGAAAACGTCTAATTGGCTAGTTATACTTTCTGATTTATCCCGCATTAACGGGCTGTAAGACCCCCACTGATTGAAGTTTCACTTTATTATAACATGCTTTTATACCAAAATATAAGAACGTATATTCGTTCACCTATAACAAATAAAGGAAATCCCATATGTTTTCCGACCTTTCTGCACATTTTTGGCCCTCCCAGATTTTTCAGTGAGAACTAGTCATCAAAAACACTGCATATAATGCAATATTGACTACTCTTGGGTGGGTGATGGGATGAGAAAGAAAGTGATTATACTAGGTGGCGGGGTTGCCGGGTTGAGTGCGGCACATGAGTTAATTGAGCGAGGGTTTGATGTGACGATTTATGAGGCAAAGTCCATTCCTGGAGGAAAGGCTCGATCCGTTTCCGTACCTTATTCTGCAACTGCTGGAAACACGGAACTGCCCGGCGAGCATGGGTTTCGTTTTTTCCCGGGCTTTTATCGACATCTCATTCATACGATGAAGAAAATTCCTGTTGATAAAAAGAAAACGGTATATGATCACTTAGTGGACGCCAAAGAAATGGGACTCGCTCGCTTTGATAAGCCACTTGTTCCCTTTGTTTTAGGCTTTCCAAAATCGGTCATTCATTTAAGAACGAATATGAAATCTTTATTTAAAACGAACTGGGGGCTTTCAGGTCACGAGCTTGATTTTCTCGTTGAACGAGTTTGGCAAGTGGTGACTAGCTGCTCTGAAAGAAGAATGGAAGAGTACGAGTCCATCAGCTTTTGGAATTACGTTGAAGCAGATCATAAATCGGAGGCTTTTCAAAAAATGGTCGAGGGCATGACGCGATCACTCGTTGCAGCTAAAGCGAGAGAAGCGAGCTTAAAAACCATTGGGAACGTTTTTTCACAACTCCTGTTAGACTCGATTCTTCCTGGCCCTGCCAATGACCGACTATTAAACGGGCCGACAAACGATAAATGGATCGATCCGTGGTTGACTCATTTAAGAAAAAAAGGCGTTCGATTTGTTGCCGATGCGGAGTGTGTGAAGATCAATTGTAAGCAAAAAATGATTAGCGATGTCACCGTCCATCACCTCGGTCGCCAACTAACGGTGAAAGGAGACTATTTTCTTTTTGCCTTGCCTGTAGAAACGATGGAAACATTGATCTCAGAGGAAATAGTAGACATCGATCCCACCTTACAAAAAATGAAAGAACTAGCCAAAAGTGTTGGTTGGATGAATGGGATTCAGTTTTATTTAAAACGAGACATTCCGATCATCCATGGCCATATTTTATGCATCGATGCACCTTGGGCTTTAACACTGATTTCACAAAAACAATTTTGGCCTTCGACTAATTTGAAAAAATACGGGAACGGCGCCATTAAAGGGATCATCTCCGTTTGTGTGTCCGAGTGGCATCGACCAGGTATCCTCTATGGAAAAGCGGCAGCACAATGTACAGAAGAGGAGATTAAGAAAGAAGTCTGGGCCCAGCTAAAAAAAAGCTTGAATACGGGAAAAACGATCCTTCAAGATGAAGATCTTCATTCTAGTTTTATCGATCCAGACATGACATTGAAACCGCCTAACAGTATAAACCATTCCCCGCTATTAGTGAATAATGTGAACACATGGAAGCTTAGACCTGAGGCAACTACACGTATTCAAAACCTATTTCTCGCCTCTGACTATGTGCGAACGAATACCGATTTAGCCTCAATGGAAGCAGCTAACGAAGCGGCTCGCCGTGCGGTCAATGGGATTCTTGACACTTCGCGCTCGAAAGCCCAAAAATGTAAAATATGGGAAATGTATACATTTAACCTCCTTACTCCATGGCATATTCACGATGAGCACCGCTTTCAACAGGGGCTCCCTTGGGATGGAAAGTGTTCCATGATGAAAAGAATCTTATCTACAGCAAAGTATGTTTCATTGTTATATGTGAAGAAGTTTTTTTGACCCCTGTCCCCTACTGTAGATTGGAAATAAAATCGTAGCCGTATTTAATATGACGCCTTGATACAGTGAAAGAACCTACTGTATCGAGGTTTTTTATTCTCCTTTAACTTTCTCCTTCCCTGATGTAACTAAGTTTGTACTATTTTATAGTAAATTTTTTGTCTAAATCTAATACTGCTTTTGTTTTATTTTAAAAGGGATATATCATTTCATAATCTTTTGATTTCCTATAAGCTCATCGAAGTCTGAAAATTTATTATTGCCTAAAAAAGGCAGGGGTGATATATTATATAATATCCTTTGAGAACGGTTTCATGGTACAAGCTTCTGCAAGTTTTCCCTTGTCGGTCCCTTGTATCATCTGATATTACGCTTGAAAGGAATTTACTCGTATGTATGATAAGAATACGATTTTTATTATCGGTGATGCCAAAGCGTCGCAAAATAATCCGATTACCAAGAAATACAATCAGTATTTTCTGGCAATCGTAGTCGACCAGACAGATGGAAAGATCATAGATGTTGAATGTTCGGCGACAGTAGACATAACTAAACATTTTGTGCGATCGCTTTTTATTGGACGTCATATTGATGATCCTTCGATTGTAGAAGACATTAGCCAGCGTTATTTTGGCTCATCCCAAAAAGCGTTAATCGTTGCATTTAATGATGCTCAAAAAAAATATCAAGCAATTACTGCTTTGCCTAATTAAACCTAGGCGAAATCCAGTCTAACTGTTTCATTGTTAGGCTGGATTTTTTGTTTTGTACAAAGGAAGAAAGTATAAAGTGAAACTTCAATCAGTGGGGGTCTTACAGCCCGTTAATGCGGAATAAGTTAGCACTTCGCTGATTTAATCACTTTCCAAACCTCAAATTTACGATTTTAACTTCTAAAGGAGATGATATCAATGATTCAAGATGGATTTATGTATCTGAGTGTGCTTGTTGCGATGGCAGCTCTGATGGTAGCTTTTGAAAAGCGATTTAGTACGAACAAATTCTTTAAATTTATACCGGGTATTGTTCTGATTTATATCGGAGCCGCTGCGATGCAGACATGCGGGTTATTTGCGGATAATGAGGCTATTGCAGCTATGTACGCAGATGTTAAAGGGGCTTTGCTCCCAGCAATGCTCGCCATCATGTTATTAAAATGCGATATACGAAGCATCATTAAACTTGGTCCAAGAATGCTTGGCGGATATCTTGTTGCAGTTGTCAGTATCATGTTTGGATTTATCATTGTGTATGCTCTTTTCCAGAATTTCTATGTGGATGGTACTTGGAAGGCTTTCGGGGCACTTGCTGGAAGTTGGACAGGTGGATCAGCAAATATGGTGGCCCTTCAAGACATATTGCAAGTACCCGAAAATATTTTTGGTTATGCTCTTATGATGGACACAATCAATTATGCCGTTTGGGTAATGTTCATGTTTTGGCTCGTTCCATTCGCTGGAGCATTTAATCGTTGGACAAAGGCAGATATCGGATTTATCCAACAAGGATTTGATGAGATTGCAGCTGCAAATGAAGAGGAAAAAACAGGACCTCAATTCCAGCATATCTTGTATTTACTTGGTATTGGTCTCTTAATATCTTCTTTATCCATCTTTGCGGGTGAGCATTTGCCTGAAGTTGGAGCTGTTATTAATGGAACAAGCTGGACCATTATGATCGCTTCGGTGATTGGATTAGTATTAGCTCAAACACCAGTAGCTAAAATTCCAGGAGCTCTTGATGTTTCTAATGTCATGCTTTATATCATTATTGCTCTTATTGCATCACAATCTGATTTTTCAAATATTGCTCAAGCACCAATTTATCTAGTATCTGGTTTTCTTATCATGCTCATGCACTTAATTATCATGTTACTTTTAGGGAAGCTATTTAAATATGATCTATTTACACTTGGAGTTGCGAGTCTGGCGAATATTGGGGGTATGGCCTCAGCACCAATGTTAGCTGCTGCATATAGTCGAACACTAATTCCAGTTGGCGTCATCATGGCTCTCATGGGCTCATTCCTCGGTACTTATTTTGGTATGATTGTCGCTAAAATTTTGGCCTTTCTATAAAGTGAAACTTCAATCGGTAAGGGTCTTACAGCCCGTTAATGCAGGATAAAAGTTTTATCAAGAGTCATGCAAGGAATTTGTTAAAGAAAGGAAGTATACAACTGTGATTATCAAAGATTTACAAGTCAACCGAAGAAAAATACCGTTATTTATGCCCTTTAAAACAGCTTTAAGAACAGCAACAGAAATAGAAAGTATTGATGTTACTTTGACTCTTGAGAATGGGATCATAGGGAGGGGGGCGGCTGCACCGACCTTCGTTATTACGGGTGACTCTTCCGAAAGCATTGAGGCAGCTCTTATGGGACCAATAAAAGATGTGCTCATCGGAAGTGATATCGGTCATTTTCAAACTGCACTTCAGGGCATTCAATCTTGCTGTGTTGGTAATCCAAGTGCAAAAGCCGCGGCAGATATCGCTTTGCATGATGCCTATTGTAAATTGCTAAATGTGCCGTTACATGCCTTTCTTGGAGATAAAAAGTCACTTCAAACATGTATGACTATTGGGGTCGATACACCAGAAAAGATGGCGGATGATGCTAAAAGAAATATAGATTTGGGGTTTAAGGTTTTAAAAGTAAAAGTAGGGGCGAACCCTAGTCTTGATATTGATCGCATCGAAGCTATTCGAGATGTTGTTCCGAAAGCAGTTAAGCTCCGTCTGGATGCTAATCAGGGATGGGCGCCAAAACAAGCCGTCCAATTGATAAACGATATGGAAAAAAAGGGTTTAGGAATCGAATTTATTGAACAACCTGTTGCAAGTCATGATTTAGAAGGATTGAAATTCGTCACGGAACGTGTTGGCATCCCAGTTATGGCAGATGAAAGTCTTTTTTCAGCCAAAGACACATTAAAGCTTGTTTCTGGACGTTATGTTGATCTATTAAATATTAAACTTATGAAATGTGGCGGTATTTCAAATGCTTGGAAGATTGCTAGCATTGCTGAGACAAATGGTGTTGCTTGTATGATTGGTAGCATGATGGAACCTGCACTTTCGGTCGCTGCAGCAGCCCATTTTGCGGCGGCCCATCCGAACGTGAAATATTTTGATTTAGATGCTCCATTGTGGCTATCTGAAGAACCAGAGGAACTCTCTTATGTTAGTGAAAAAGTTATTTTATCCGATTTACCTGGTATCGGTTCAGTCAACGCAGTACCTAACACTGTCAAAGGTTAAATGTTGGATGAATAAAGTGAAACTTCAATCAGTAGGGGTTTTCTTCATCCCCCACCTGCAGCGCTCCTTCTGCCATGTTGAGGTGGGGGTCTTACAGCCCGTTAATGCGGGATAAAATAGGGGGGATAGGAATGAAACGTTGGTTTTTGATTATGATGGTTGTTTTTCTAGCAGGTGTAGGGTTAAATACACCGACTCATGCTGAGGAAAAAAACATAGAGGAAACTGCTTATGTCGATGTCTCCGTCGCAACACTTTGGACAGCTCCAAATATCCTACGACCTGTTGATGCACCATCTGCGACAAATCCAGTGGATATGAGAAAATGGACAAGCTCTATGACATATGAGCAGCAAGTACAATTATCTGATGATGGGATGCTAGAAACTCAAGCTCTTTACGGCAATAAGGTCACGATTCTTGAAAGACAAGGCGAATGGGTAAAAGTCGCAGTAGACGGTCAACCAACACCGCGTAATGACTTAGGATATCCTGGTTGGATGCCGGCTTCGCAGTTAACATACAGTAAAAAATATGCTAAAAAGGAAAATCAGCCATTTGTTTTAATTACAGCACCAACAACTTATCTTTTTAACACACCTTCTTTCAATCATAAAGGAATTGAAATTAGTTACAATACTCGCCTACCTTATTTAGGAGAAACAAAGCAAGCTTATAAAGTGTTAAAGCCAGATGGCCATCATGCCTGGGTAAACAAACAAGACGCACAAATATATCAATCGCCATCCACAATTCCAACACCGACAGGAAAAGACTTAGTAGAAACAGGCAAAATGTTTTTAGGCCTTCATTATTTATGGGCTGGGATGAGTGGATTTGGATTTGATTGTTCAGGATTTACGTTCACAATCCATCAATCACATGGCATCACCATCCCACGTGATTCAAGTGTTCAAGCAAAATATGGGGATCCTGTCCCACTTGATGAATTAAAACCTGGTGACTTACTCTTCTTTGCCCACGATAATGGTAAAGGAAGAGTTCATCATGTTGCGATGTATGCCGGAGATGGTATGATGATTCACTCACCAAATTCAAAAAAGGATGTTGAAATCATTCCTGTTAACACAAAAGGATATATCGAAGAATTGGCAAACGCTCGCCGTTATTTTCTAGATAGTATGTGAGATTCAAATGGCGATGATGAATCCCTTGAACAAAGGAGGCTACTCATTTTTGGGAGTAGCTTCTTTCTTTTTTCACTGAAATGAAGATACCTTTATCCAAATAACCAGTTGCTCCTCAATGGAGCAACTGGTTATTTGAATATGACTATTGAAACCCAAAACACCAAGGCTAGAAAATCCACCTTGGTGTTCTATATCTATCAATCGACAAAAGCCAGCAAACACCGAGGAGTGACAGGCACTTGTCGAAACAGGCACCTTAAAATCCCTTGTACCACTCCACTACTTCAGGAGCTTTCAATGGCTTGGAGTAGTAGTAGCCTTGAATAGCGAGGGAATTACATGTAGTGGCTAAGTAGTCTACTTGTTCTTTTGTTTCTACACCTTCTATAACGACGTTTAGTTTCAGTGATTCTCCTAGTGAGATGATCGATTGGATGATAGCCGCATCTTTTTCTGATTGAGGCACATCATCGACAAAGGATTTATCAATTTTCAATGTCGAGATGGGGATTTTCTTTAAATAAGAAAGAGAAGATACCCCAGTACCAAAGTCATCCAGCGCCACAGCCAACCCTTTTTCTCGAAATTTATTGACGGCTTCAATAGCGCCATCAATCGTTTTTACAAAGCTTGTTTCTGTAATTTCTAGCTCTAAATATTGAGGATCAATCTGATAACATTCCATTCTACCCATCAAATAATTTAATAGTCGAGGAGACGTGACATAATTACCAGGAATGTTAATTGCCACTGGCCAATTGTGCTTCCTATTTGTTTGCCACGCTTGAATTTGTTGGCACACTTGATCAATCAGCCAATCTGTCACATCCATCATCCGATCATGCTTTTCTAAAATGGGGATAAATACCGCTGGAGAGAGAAACCCGTGTTCTGGATGCTCCCAGCGAAGCAAGGCCTCGACACCAATCATTTTCTGCATAGCGGTTGACACTTTCGGCTGATAGACAACATACAACTCATTCTCTGCCATCGCTCGCTCGACATCATCCATAATTGATTGAGCAAAGGATTGGTTGTGAACAACTGGATCATAATAAATGATCTCGTGTTGGAACCGAATCGTTGGATGGCTCAGCACAGCCATCACTTGTGAATACAAATCAAGCGACTTCTCGTCTATGCTCGATATAGCAAAAGCACAAACCGTTTGTAGCTTCACTTGCTGCTCTTTGATCAGAATCGGCTGCTTCAAAAGCTCAGCCGTCCTCTCCATTGCCTTTTGTAAGGCGTACACTCCTTTGGAATCACGCGCCACATAAGCAAACCGATGTCCATCCAATCGATACAAATCAATCAGAGGCGGCTTCGTCGATGTCAATAAGTGACTCATCTCTTGAATTACTTCATCGACAAATGTATATCCATGTGCTCGATTCAATGACTCTAAGTCATGCAAATGCCACACCGCCAAAGCACCGTAAGAAAAATTTGTGATATTTCTCTCGAACCGCCGGCGATTCGGTAATTTCGTCAGCGAATCAAAATAACGCAATTGATGCTCCGCATAACGATCTAACATACTTGAAAATAAAAACAAACATAATAATAGAGCGATACTCGCCGATACACTTTTTACTAAAAAGAGGACATCCATCCACTGAGACTCCCCGTTCATTAATAGATAGTCATTTGGCACATAAAACGTCACCCCAGCCATCTCTGTAACACACACAATCGAAATAGCCAACCCTAAAATCAACGCAATTGCTATTCGAATCAAAAAGCGTTCCGATTGATGTTGCAGCATATAGAACAAATACAACGCCACACAAGAAACAAACACAGCAAGCAGAAAAGAAGCAATAGATAACCCAATATCATAGCTATAAATAACCCCTTCCATTTTCATCGCTGCCATACCGACATAATGCATAACAGAAATCCCTGTTCCCATCACAAGACCCGTGATCAAATAGGTTTTCTTCGTACGCCTTGAACGACTAGAGACATAGAAAGCAAGAAAAGAAGCAAGCATTGTTGAAAGGATAGAAACAACAATAAGTATACGATCATAATGTATGTAGACAGGCAACGCTAAAGCATTCATCCCAACGAAATGCATTGACCAAATTCCTATTCCCATAGAAGTAGCCGCCAACACCAACCACAAATTTTGATGAAAGAAACTGCTCTTATGCGAGCGTTCACCCATACTTAACGAAGTATAAGCTGCTGCCCAAGCGATCAAAACAGAAAGAGCAATAATAGGGATCGAATACTCCCCTTGAAGAACGTCATATTGAGCTGTAGAAGGTGTTAGAAACATCGTTTTCCTCTCTTTTCCGACAAAATGCGGGGATTGTAACCCCTTTCCTATGTCATTTTACCCCCATTATTGTTATTTCGACAATATTAATATTTACTTTCTCGAAATATTTTCTTCTTCATATAGGTAAAAAGCCCTTCCCATTAGGAAAAGGCTTTTCATCTATCCCCGGTGAAACGAACCGATCACTTCCACCGTCTCCGTCACATTAATAAAAGCATTCGGATCAGCTTCATGAATCATTTCCTTCACACTATTTAACTGATAGCGCGTAATCACTGTCATAAGCACCGCACGTTCCTCACCGGAATACGCTCCAACACCCGGCATGATCGTCACCCCGCGATACACATTCGCGAGCAAATTATCTTTCACCGCTTCTCCTTTAGCCGTAACAATCGTCAACGTCAATTTAATATGATTCGTATGGATCGCATCCACCACTTTCCCCGTCGTATAAATCGCCAGCATCGTATACAAAGCCGCATCCCAAGTAAAAATAAACCCAGACGCAGCAACAACGATTCCATTCATCGCTGACAACAACGCTCCAAGCGGAAAGTCCTTCTTCTTCGTTAACAACATTGCAATAATATCAAAACCACCTGACGAACCCGAAGCTCGAAAAATCAGCCCAATCCCAAGTCCAGTTAGCACCCCGCCGAACAAAGAAGACAAAATCGGCTCCGTTGACACTTGATGAATCGGAATCACATACAAACTCACAGAAATCATCACAACAGAAAAAATTGTATAATAAATAAACTGCTTTCCAAGCTTCTTCACACCGATCAACAACAAAGGAAGATTTAATAAAAGATTAATCACACCTGTATTCAAAGGCGTGATCAACCCAAACATAATCGCAATCCCGCTCAATCCACTGCTCAAAATCTCATGAGGGATCAAAAAGAAATTATAAGCAATCCCTACAATGACTGAGCCGACTAGCATCATCAATATGTTCACGCTCCGCTCCTCCTTCATTCACACATATCATTTAGTGTGTTCATTATAAAGGAGAAACAACCTTTTAATTAAAATTAAGTTTTTTCTGAAATATCGGACAAGAACTACAAAACAAGCCTCAACTCTGCCCCGCAAACATCCGCTCCATCATCTCAAAAATCGGCCAATTCTTCACCCAAACTAACAATCTGACAAAATGAAACGGTGCAAGCAGCACAACAAGTAGCAAGATCAAAAAGAAAATCACCACGGCCCCCCACTTCAGCCACCCTGTCTCTCTATTCCTCACCGCACCAACACTTACCAAAATTCCACCACTCAAAAACAACAACCCAATCGCAAACACATACTCCACAAAATTCTCAAGCACTAACGACAACTCAACAAACATCGCACCAATTAAAGCAAAAATAAATGAAGACAGACTGTATATTTGCATAATAACTCCTTTTTTTACTTTATTATACCAATTATAAAGGATTAGAAATATAGAAAAAGCCACCCAATAGGATGGCGAATAGATATTGAAACGTCTTACACAAAATATAATTGAATTAATTGATCAACTAGTTGTTGATGACGAGTTTGACACTCTTCAATTGTCCATTGTTGATAATTTTTCAATTCCTTTGTTAATTCAAAGTCTGTGATTCCATTAGAAAAATATTTCTCTAATTTAATTTTAAACTCTCTGTTATTAGCAGAAGCGTTCTTTTTACGACTTAATAAGACTAAGTTGCCTAAGCGATGCGTCCATATTTTTCGTTGTTCTTCCGTGAAACCTTTCTTCCAATCACTATTATCTGATGGCTTTTGCGGTAAAATATGTTCCACACTGATAACGCCTGTGTAAGACTTTTTAACGTTTATGTTTTCACTAAGGGCCATATCTAAACGAAGCAGCAAGTATTTAGCGTATTTTTTCTTATATAACTCGTTAGAATGAATGTTATACGCAAACGCCTCTTGATCGAGATCTGTTTGGAAAATATCAGCTTGATACACTTGCTCCACCATTTCAGCTTGTTCAATGACTTGAATCATTTTAACTGTTTCTATAACTCTCGCAGTAGGTGTAATTCCTCTCACCCAGCTAACTACATTTTTCCGTTCTAAAACCTTCAAAAAAGAATAAGCTTCAACATCATTGGAAAACTTTTGATAGAAGCTGATGAAGACTGGAATCCAATCAGAAAATGGGATAAAATCGCGCATCAAAGTCAATAATCCATAGTACTTGGCCGCAATTTCCTTATCAGTAGTTTGAATGTCCGCATTCAAAATCTTCTCTCGATAAATATTAGCAAAGCGGAGTAAATACTCGATAAATTTTTGACCTTTAAATTCAGGATGTTTATCAAAAACCTTTTCTGTGTATTCTTCTTGAATCGTTTTTCTCGCTTTTTCTTTTACAAAAATCAAACGAATAAAGCCAAGTAATTTCTCTAATTCTTCTCGTCCAAGCTCTTCTTCCATAGACTCCCACAAATTTTGATAATGTGGACGTTCTGATTCATTGATTGCCCCTAAGTTTGTACTTTTTAATAAATCGGCATTCGTTAATGGCATACCACGGTCATTTAAAATAGAAAATAAACGAAAGGCCGATGTAAACGTACCTGTTTTTACATAAACAAACATACACTTATTTAAAACAAATTGAATCATTTTTTTAAGAAACTCTTCTTTTAATAGGCCATTATCATAAAACTTGTCACGGAATAGTTCGATTGCTTCAATCATTCTTTCTTGTGATTCAGTCAAATCTGTCTCACCAATAGAAAGTGTTGTTCCATCTTGTTCTAAAATATATTTCTTAAAAAAAGCAAAATCTCGGTCTCTTACACGAAGGCGAACTGTTTCTGATTTATCTTCATACGGATCTGCTTCCTGATAAATCTTTGATTGCAACGTAACCTTTGCACGCGAATCCGTCACTAAATCGCGCATAACTGCTGTTAAAATGGTCAAAGTCGTTAAACGCTGTTGACCATCTACTACATCATAAACGCCACTTTCATCGCTTTTTTGAGAAATCACTTGTAAAATAACGCTCCCTAGAAAATAACTCTCTTCTTTGTATGTGAGCGCCTCTTGAATATCCTCAAATAGCTGATTTTGTTGGTCTTTTTCCCAAGAATATTGTCGTTGATATCCAGGGATTTTGAAAGCGAATTTTGAACCAAATAAATCTTTGAATAGTATCTCTTTTGCTGCAATTTTTGTATCAATCATTTAATCGATTAAACCTCCTACGCCCACCACTCATAAGCTAACTTGTTTCTATCATACTATAAATGATCTCCATTTTAATGCCTTTTTCATCTGTTTGAGGGGCTTTCGGTAGGAAATAAAGTCTTTTTTTTCCTATAGAAGCCGTTAGCGCCAGAACAAAGGCATCGACTAAATCATTCGCGGGGCATCACCTAATTTAACATCAATTATTTTTAAACCTTCACACGATCTTTCCTCTCAAAATGCCAATGCAACCGATATTCACAAATCTCTTTCGTCCATTTGAATAAGATTTGCTCATGCTCTTTTTCAACTTCAATATGCACTTGAAACTGGTTGTTTTTAAATGTAATCATGCCTTTTGAAGATCCGCTCCACTTCGTCATCGGCATATTATCGATTAAAGTAGCGACTTTTTTCTCCTCGTATTGTTCAAGCTCTCGGCTTTGTTTGTCGGAGAAGTCGATTCGCTTTCTATATTCCTTTGACGTTAAGTAGTCATGAAAAAATGGTGCTACTTCCTCTGGTGTAATCGATTCAAGCCATTTGTTTGCTCCTTTGGAAAGCATGTAACTTAGGACAACCATTTTATAGCTTTTTGTCATGCTTGTTCGTTCAACTTCTTGGAACCAGCTTTCATGCTTCAAGTAGACTTGTTCTTCTTGTTCCGTCATTTCTTGGATTGCATGAAGAAAACCTGAGTAAGAACCGTAAAACTCTTTTATTGCTTTGCTGTCGGCATGGGCTTTCAAGTGAAATTCGAGATAAGACGGTCGTCTGCCCAACTCTAGTTTTAACTCTTCGTAAGCATACAGCAATTGATCTTTTCTCGGATTCTTTTTGCGGGTCATTTCCTTTAATAACTCTACTGCTTCTAAGTCAAATTCAATGTGACAATTTTCTGGAACAGTTGGGATGATCCCTTTCTTTTTCTTCTTATTGTCAGGGTCACCGTCAAAGACTTGTAGTTTAATATCGGCATTGCGATAGTTACCGATTAAATCAATGATCACACAATGACTTTTTCCGTCCGCTACTCGAAGACCACGGCCAATTTGTTGAGTGAATATCGTCAATGATTGTGTCGGACGAGCAAATAGCAATGTATCCACTGAAGGAATATCAATCCCTTCATTAAATAGATCCACCGTAAAAATGATGTCTAGCTCCCCTGAATCAAGGGCTTTTATAGCGTCCTGACGAGAATAACTCTTTGTTTGCGAATGAAGAGCAATCGTTTTCCAGCCTTTTTGGTTAAAATACTGGCTTAAAAATTCCGCCTGACGAATCGATGAGCAGAAGCCAATCGTTTTTGTTTGACGATATTTCTTCCAAGCGGTTTCAATCTTTTCAGCCATTTCTTCTTTTAATTGGACTTGCAATAATTGTTCTTCGTCATATCTTGTGCCAAGCCAAGTGAGTGCAGAATAATCGGTATCATCATACACTCCATAATAGACGAAAGGAGCGAGCCAGTTTTTCTGAATCGCCTCAATGAAATGGATTCGATAAGCTGTATTACCATCACAAATGCTGTACACATCTTTATTGTCCATTCGATCTGGTGTCGCTGTAACCCCAAGCAGAAATTCCGGCTGAAAATAGTCGAGAATCGTTTGATACGAATTAGTAGCAGCATGGTGAAATTCATCAATAATAATTAAGTCAAAATCAGTTGGAGCAAAGCTTTCTAAATGATGCTTCATTCCAAGAGTAAACACAGAAGCAAATAACATATCCACATCTTTCTCTTTATAGTCCGCATTTAAGATCCCAGCCGTTCTTTCTGGCATCACATGCTGGAATGATTTTTTCGCTTGTGTTAATAGCTCTTTTTGATGAGCAATAAATAGGATTCGTTTAAATTTGCGAGCAAAGAAAGCCGCGAGATATGTTTTCCCAAGACCTGTTGCCATCACAACAAGTGCACGATCATATTCTTCTTCAAGCGTGTTTTCCAGTGCGTCTAGCGCTTCTTTTTGAGCTGGTCTTGGATATAACGTTTCTTTACTAACTATGTATGGTTCTGTTGGCTCACTTACGATCTCTGCCTGATCAGCAGGTTCCGCAAATATCATTTCCGTTTCTTCGGCTTCTGTCCAATGTTTAACGACAGATTGCTCACGATGGAACTGATCATAGCTTTCCCGATATTGCTTGATCGTTTCCTTATTCACAGGGATTGTATATTCATGATGGAAAATCCCTTCAAATTCTTCGAGTCCCTTTTCAAAAATATCTTTATCCACAGCTGGCGGGGCATGAAGATTCCACTCTATCCCGCTCGTTAAAGCAGAGGCTGACAAATTCGATGAGCCAACAATTAAATGACCTAATCCATTTGTCCGAAACAAATAAGCTTTCGGATGAAAGGATTTCCCTCCACTTTTCCACATGCGAACTTCTGCTTCAGGAAGTTCATCCACAAGAAGCTGAAGTGCATCTGGCTGAGTAATATGTAAATAGTCACCAGTGCCAATCTTAATTTCTGCCCCACGCAAAGCTGCCTTCTTTAATGAAGGAAGAATCTTTTTCACACCAGATTTCATCACAAAAGAAGTGAGTATATAAATTTCTTCTGCTTCTTCTGTTAATGTGTTAATCGTGTCCACCAAGTTTTTGGTGATTAATTGCAGCTTAGTCATCCTTCACCTCAATCAAAAAAATCCGCTCATTAAATCCGCCGCGCTTTTCCGCTTTACGTTGACGGATCGCTTCAAGCTGGTCATAATCAGCCCCGTGAATCGTAGCTGCTGCGTGGATGAGTTCCAGCAGATCAGCCAGCTCTTCCAGTGCCTCTTCGTCGTTAGCGGCAGCTTCATATTCCATAAGTTCTTCGTTCATTTTTTTACGGACTTCTTCATAGTATTCTTGTTCGTTTAGAATGCGAGTTTCTAAAGATTTACCGTCTTTTTCGATGATTTCTGGGATGCGGTCTCGGACGAGTTTGTTGTAGGTAGGCATAGAAACGACTCCTTTTTTAGCTTTTTCTAATATTTTACCAGAAAGGGTGATTTAAAAAATAGACAACCTCTGGATTCTATTGGATTTTTTCGTTATATTTCCACTCATTTTACTTATCGACAAATTTTATGAAATCGTAAGGGATCACTAGGTCTTTTACACTAGTGAACCACTTGTAATTAGATTACTGTTATTACTGTGTATGGATAATTTGGAATTATTATGTTTTCATTGAAATATAATTAGATTTGATAGTTTTCTGAGAGAGGAGGTGTTTATTATGAAAATGAGAACATGGTGGTTTATAAATATTGTGTGGCTATTTATTTTTGCTGTTGGAGCCATATTTATTGGGGTAAGAGAAGTGGATGGTGCGGGGGTAGTTCAAACTCCTGAAATAAGAATGATATCATTCGCTGTTTTGGGTATTGTATTTATAATTGTTGCTCTAATTCAACTGGTTTTTCTTTATTTTGTTAGAAAAAATACAACGCGATAATTCAATTAATAGTTATTTAAATCGTTAATGTTAAATCAAGTGCCAGGAATCACAACTGATTGAACGCCTAAACGGCACTTTTTTCCGCATTCTCTCTTCAGAACCGAAAAAGCCTCAATAAAACAACCTCTGCATCGATTTAGCATGCAGAGGTTGTAAAGGTCCGTGAATGCCTGTTTTCACCTAGTTATTTGTTAAATCCGCTCGATGCGAGTCATAAAAGGATTGTACATCTACCCATTCTCTTACAGGTAGCTTCTCTTCATCCAATAGTTGCAAATTATATTTTGTTTCATTTGAAATGAGCTGTTCCATATCTTCCTTACTTAGTTGATCATTAAACACGATACTTTGCTTGATTTCAAACACATAGTCCTCACTAGCGACCAGATCGCTTTTTGTATACTCTTTTGCCTTATATATCTTACTTGGAACAGCAGTAGGAGGTTTATGTTGGTATTGGTGAGTCTATTGAATTTAATCCCTCAGCGAATGGCCATGAACTTAGCAAAAAAGAATAGAAGAAGGTAAATCTTCTATAAGAAGATATCTTAATCGCTACAAGATGTCTTTTTTCATAAGTTATATGTTAGCTATATTTTTATGTAATGTATCTTCCTTTTCCATGAGAAATACACATAGGCATGCCAAATAGTGGGGGATCAACCATTTCACAATCCAAAAGAATGGATCAATGACCCACTATTCAAAAACTTAAACGCTGTGAAATCCGGAAACATTCATAAAGTAGATGATGCCATCTAGAATACAGCTGGCGACGTGAAAGCAGCCACCTTAATGCTTGATGACATTGAAAAATAATTATTCATTTGCGAGACTGTCTCATATCCCTAATGAGATGGTCTTTTTCATTTTGCTTGCTTGTCGGATTGATCAGGAGAAAGAAATAATCAGGCGGGGATGGGGTACAATCAGCCGCCATTCATCTTCAATCGGGCAGAAAAACAAAAAAATCAGGCGCCCCTGACAAATAATTAGTCGCGAGACGCCTCAACTTTTTCTCTGTACTCCGAAATCTTTCCTGCTCGCGAAGTAGATCAGGCGCCAAAAAGAACTTATCGGGCGTGGATGACTCACAATCGGGCACCATTCACCACCAATCAGGCGGAAAAGCCAAAAAACCAGGCGCCTCCGACCTATAATCAGTCGCGAAGGCGCCCTCCCTTTACTCCAATCAACCTTCAAAAACAAAGTAATGTATTATAACTCATCTCGACTAAAGTCACACTCTTTCAATGGTACAACTTTTGTCTTTTTAATAATCTTATAACCGAGCCATAGAATAATAAACACAGGTAAACTAATATACGAAACTAGCATGCCATACCAATTGATCGTATCTCCTGAAATCACATCACTGCCTTGGCCTATGATCACGATCGAACATAATACTAGCGTTAATAAAGGGCCGAATGGGTACCATTTTGCTTTAAACTTTAACTCGTTAAGATCTCTTCCTTGCGCAATATAGGCTTTGCGGAATCTATAATGACAGATTGCAATTCCCACCCAAGTTAAAAACCCGGTTAAGCCTGTCATATTAAGTAGCCATAAATACACCACTCCATCTCCAATAAAGGAAGATAAGAAAACAACTAATCCAAAAATAATATTTGCGTAAAGAGCATAAATAGGCACGCCCTTTG
This sequence comes from Bacillus sp. FJAT-52991, assembly GCF_037201805.1. Classification (GTDB taxonomy): domain Bacteria; phylum Bacillota; class Bacilli; order Bacillales; family Domibacillaceae; genus Bacillus_CE; species Bacillus_CE kandeliae. Next base: position 2,952,404 of record NZ_CP147404.1, read on the forward strand.
AATTCACTTTACGAAGGAATTTAGGAGCCTTTCCTGATTGTGAAAGAGCCCAAAGCATTCGGGTAGATGCATACGTAGCAGAGTTACAAGCTGAGAGAACAGATGTTAAAATAACGGCATTCATTAGCGAGGCAGCGAAAGCAAGACCAGCTTTTTGGAATACTAGTGTAAATGGACTTATGGTGATATTATCCACATCTGATTTAAGAAGGTTAGGATCTGTATAAGGAATAATCAGCCCTATAACAATGATAGAAAATACATAGAAGATCAACACTCTCCAAAAAACACTGCGAATCGCCCGAGGAACATTGCGTTCAGGATCTTCACTTTCTCCGGAGGCAATACCTACCATCTCCGTTCCTTGGAAAGAGAAGCCCGCAATCATGAAAATCCCCACTATGGCGAGAAATCCACCTTTGAAAGGCGCTTCCCCTTTTGTGAAATTTTCAAACCCTACCGCTGGACTGGTAAATATACCGAAAATCATCGCCACTCCAACAATCAAAAAGACAATAATCGTGATCACTTTAATTCCAGCGAACCAAAATTCAGCTTCCCCATATCCTTTAACTGAAAGAACATTTAAAAGGAATATTAATGCTAAAAAAATACCTCCCCACAGAATATCCGAAGATCCTGGCAGCCAATATTTCATCACTAACGCTCCGGCTGCTAATTCCGCTGGGATCGTAGTGGACCAACTTAACCAATAATTCCATCCGAGAGTGAATCCGAAGGCCGGATCGACAAAACGAGTTCCATATGTTTCAAACGAACCTGAAACAGGAAGGTATGTTGCCATCTCACCAAGGCTTGTCATCAAAAAATAGACCATGCAGCCGATAGCAAGATAAGCAATAAATGCCCCTCCTGGCCCAGCTTGACTGATTGTTGCACCACTTGCAACAAATAATCCCGTTCCGATTGCACCTCCAATGGCAATCATCGTTATATGACGAGATCGTAATCCACGCTCTAGCTTGCCTCCTGTGATGACAGGAGTTTTTTCCATATTTGATTTCGTTTCTAAATTGCTCATAGAGTTCCCCTCCTTCTCAATGATTTTTTTACAAAAGAATGATTGAAATGTAGTAAAAGATTTAGAACTACCCCAAAGAAAACGCTTCCATAAGACTTTGCATGTCTGCAAACACGATTTTCTGCTATTAGTTAACAAAAATACAGGATAGAGAGGCAATCAAGTTTGAACTTGATTGCCCTTCCGAAGTTAAATCCGCTCTGGTTGTTTTACTTTCTTTTGATACGATCTCCATGTAATGCACCACTTTTCTGGGTTATCAAGAAAATCTCTCTCATCCAATTTGTGGATTGTACTATTATATGGAGCATTTTGAACAATCTCTGGATTTTCATAAGCTTCCTTTGAAATTTGCTCAAGAGCTGCAATATACTCATCCAAATCGGCTTTTGAGTAGCTTTCCGTTGGTTCAAGTGTAAATGGCTGTGGCACGATGTATGGATGATGACTCGTCCAATAATGAAGACCGAAGTCCGTCATTCTTCTTTGCACGTCCTCAGTTGTCACACCTGTTTCAGCTGTCATCTGCTCCCAGCTATAGCGCACCTGCTCAAGACGCTGTCCTTTTACATAAGGAGCGCTTGCCCCGCGAATCTTTTGGATTTTATGATACAAATAGTTGTTATTGAGAACGGCCGTTTGTGCTACTTCTTTTAAACCATCTGGACCTAGCGCGCGAATCCAAGCATACGATCTTAAGACAGTTTGCGCGACTCCGTGGAATGCACGTACTTTCCCAATGGAATGTTCAAGATCCTCATTCAGATAGTATTTTTCCCCATCAAATTCTACAATTGGTGCAGGCAAGTATTCTTTTAGTTTTTCAACAACTCCAAGAGCACCTGTTGCCGGACCTCCACACATATGCGGAGCGGCAAATGTTTTATGGAGGTTAAAGAAGCACATATCAAACCCTGCTTCTTTTGCACGAGTAATCCCTAGAAGACCATTGGCATTCGCTTGATCGTAATAACAAATGCCTCCTGCTTCATGAACAATATCGGTAAATTCTTTAATTTTCGGATTATAGATGCCAGTATCTTCCGGATTGGCAACAACGAATCCTGCTGTCCGTTCTGAAACGACCGCTTTCAATTTTTCAATATTCGGGAATCCATCTTCATCTGGATGCAATGTGATCACCTTGAATCCTTTGACTACTGCTGTTGCAGCTTGTGAAGGATGCGAGAAAATAGTTGTAATAATTTCATCACGCTGATCTCCTTCACCACGGGATTCATGATACTTTCTTGCAATCGATGCCATGGCAAACAAAGCTTGAGTGCCGCCACTCGGCTGGAATGAAAAATGATCCATTCCGGAAATTTCCCTCATACATAAATCAAGCTTATAAATAATTTCAAGCATCCCTTGAACGGTGCTTTCATCTTGGAGCGGATGCAATGCCATCATTTTCGGATTCCGAATTAATAGTTCGTTAACCTTTGGGATATATTTCATCGTACACGTTCCTTGGCCAATTTCGACATTGAAATCTGACCCTAATGTTTCTTGTGATAAACGTACATAATGTCTAAGTACACGCGCCTGGCCGATCTCTGGAAGTTTTGGTTTTTCGTTTCTCAACATATCATTTGGAATTGCGGAAACTCCATCGCCAACTTCTGATATGACGAGTTTATCTGATAAGGGAATCTCAACGCCTCTTTCCCCTTGTTGATGAAGTTCAAAAATAATCGGTTCATTCCATTTTGCTTGGTGAAAATCTCTTACTTTGCTTTTTCTCTGGATCTTTTCCATGTTCCCAATCTCCTTTCTCCTTACGTGATTTAGTTCGTTACTATTTCTTGTAGAGATGTGATCAATCGATCAAGGTCATCCTTTGTATGAACTTCTGTTACACAGTACAGAGCAGATTGACCGAATGCTGGGAATTCCTTAGAAAGATCTTTCCCTCCAAAAATCTTTTTCTCTAGCAATTTCTTATTAACCTCGGCGACTGAAAGGCCAGTATCGTTAAAATCGACGATGAATTCTTTAAAGAAAGGTGAACTTAATCGAGAGCCTTTTAACCCTTTAATTTTATTCAGCTGCTTGACAGCGTATTGACTATTTTGCATAATGGTTTGCCCTAACTCATACATTCCATTTGGACCAAGCAAGGACAGATACACCCCTGCTGTAATTCCCCATAATGCTGTTTGAGTTCCCACAGATTCTTTCCCTTTTTCCCGTAAAGCGAAAGATGTCCGATTATAAGCTACATCACCAAATCCGTACTCTCCTTCTTTCACTGTTGGCACGATACCAAACAGACGGGAAGGGTATTCATTCACAAATTTTTCTTCATCTCTTGTTGCGATGAATCCCGCTTGTCCTCCGCTGTAATTCATATGCATGCCGAGCGGCTGGAGATCTCCACAAACAATATCTGCACCATATTGACTTGGCGGTTTCATTACGCCTAATGAAATAGGGTCTACCCCAACAACAACAAGCACTCCATGTTTCTTGGCGATTTCAGAGATTTCATTGCCTTGAGACTCAATAAAACCTAGATAAGAAGGGTTTTCAAAATAGATCGCTGCTGTATCAGCGGATATTTTATTCTTCAAATCTTCTAAATCTAGTTGACCTGTATCGGTATCATGATCTAAAAAAACAAACTCTAGGTCTGGGGAACCGTAATTGCTGATAATTTTTGCTCTTTCTGGTGAAACAGTATTGGCCATCAGCACTTGCTTTCTTCCGGTGATACGAGCAGCCATTCGAATCGATGTGGCCGCTGCTTGTCCCCAGTCAAATGTAGGCACATTGACAACATCCATATCTACAAGTTCAGCTAACAAACTTTGATACTCAAACAACGCCTGATACCGGCCATGATCTTCATAAGGTTCTCCGGCATACGCCGTTAAAAACTCTGACCTTTGATTCACTTCATCACAAACAGCAGGTACAAAATGTTGCCAGCATCCGGCTCCTAGAAAATTCAAATATTCATTCGCACTAATATTCTTATTTAACAATTCTTCAATATGACGACGCAGACCATATTCTGTTAATGCTTCAGGGATATTCATTTCTTCTTTCAAATGAAGCTCCTCGGGAATACAAGAGTACAGCTCCATAGTAGACTGAGCACCAATTTCTTTTAACATTTCCTCTTTCACCTTAGGTACCATATTAGGTATGTAAGGATGCACCTTATTTATCATAGTAATACCTCCTAAAAAATTTTTCTTAATTATGCTAAACCGCCTCCGTCAACAACGAGCTCTGTTCCTGTTACCCAAGCGGATAGATCACAGGCTAAGAATAAAACCCCTTTTGCGATATCGCGCGGAGTACCAATTCGTGCTAGTGGACGATCTGTTGCTGAACCTTTCAAGAATGCTCCCTCTTCCACTTCTAATTGCTTCGCTTCATCTCGTAATAATGGTGTATCGGTATCACCCGGGCAGATGCAATTCACACGGATATTTTGCGGACCATGATCGATAGCCATCGCTTTTGTCAAATTGACAACACCCGCTTTCGCAGCACAATAAGCTGCAGCCTTATCTCCACCTTTTAATCCCCAGCCGGAACCGGTATTAATAATACTTCCACCGCGTTCACTACTCATAATTGGAATTAAATATTTGGATAGAAGATAGACACCTTTTAACGAAACATCAATGACTGAATCCCACTCGGCTTCCTCTAACTCGACCACCGTTTTTCTTCTGATAATCCCTGCGTTATTGAAAAGAACATCGACATGTTTATAGGTTTTTTCGATATGCTGGCTAACCCTTTCACAATCCGCTTTGCTTGTCACATCACACTTTAAGAATTCCGCTTTAAAGTCTTTTTCGCGTAAATATTGTGCCGCTTGAGCCCCATTTTCTTCGTTAATATCAAGTAGAATAACTGTAGCGCCCACTTCCGCTAGTAGTTCGGCCGTCGCATAACCAATCCCGGATGCTGCTCCTGTCACCACCGAGACTTTATCCTTTAGTTGAAAATAATCCAGTGCCATATAACATCCTCCTTTACTGTTGTTGCTAAACTATATTGCAATAAGCGTGCCAACTTACTAGAGTGTTAAAATCAATGGTTTAAAAGATTCATCAACTATTTTTTTGACAAAAATGACAAAAATGAAAATATATTGACAATTTTTAATATTCAAAATTATAATCGAGAAAATATAGCAATTAAAACTGGTGGCAGAAACAAACTATTTACTACTTTTTCTTAAGTTAACTGGATTTCTAAAATGTAGAAAATAACTTAAAACCAAGAGGGGGGTCTCTATTGTCACCAATCAACTCGATTTCCAAAGTTATTTATACGTTTGCAGAACTTTTGCAAATTGAAATCGCTTTTTTTGATCATGAAGGCGTGTTGATTGCATCAACAGAAGAGTATAAGAAAAGAAAAGGAAAGAGAGTTCATTTGCCATTTTTCAAAAAACTGTATGAGCACCCTATCAGCTTTTTACAAAAACCAGGACATATGAAAATGTGTCAAGGCTGTCATTTCCAAAAAAACTGCCCGTCCACGGTAGAAATTGTGCAAAATATTGTACAAGCTGGAAATCAGTACGGATACCTTGTATTCGTAAGCTTTTCTCCAGATGGTCAAACCATGTTGATGGAGCGCCAAAAGGAGTATAGCTACTGGATGTCACAATTAAGCGACATCATCATCAACATATTGAATGAATGCGGGGCTTTTAGACCGGAATTAAAAAAGGAGCACGAGAAAACCAACTATATCCTTGGCAACACTCATACATTAAAAAACTTAAAAGAACTTATAAAAAAACTTGCTAACAGTACCTCCTCTATCGTCATTACAGGGGAAACGGGAACAGGAAAAAGCTTACTCGCAAAGCTTATTCATGAGCAAAGCATGTTTCAAAAAGGGGACTTCATCGAAATAAACTGTGCCAGTATTCCAGAATCTTTGTTTGAAAGTGAATTATTTGGTTATGAAGAAGGAGCGTTTACAGGGGCAAGAAAAAAGGGGAAACAAGGATATTTTGAACTAGCAGACAGAGGAACCCTTTTTTTAGACGAGATTGCTGACCTCCCCATACAAATGCAGCCAAAACTTTTAAAGGTACTGCAGGACGGTATCGTACAAAGAATTGGCGGAACACTTTCTAAAAAAGTAAATGTGAGGATCATTGCTGCTGCTAATCAATCATTGGAAAAGCTAATGGAATCAAAACTGTTTCGTTCAGATCTTTATTACCGGCTGAATGTGATTCCTATCCATTTACCGCCTCTACGAGAAAGAAAAGAAGATATTGCCGAACTAATCCCTATCTTAATGGAGAAATTACAAACACGAACAGGGAAATTTATTCAAGCTTTCGATAAGGAATTTTTAAAAAGGCTGAAACAACATCACTGGCCAGGGAATATCCGAGAGTTAGAAAACGTCATTGAGTATAGTATGAACATGGAAAAAAGCACACAATTAACTGCTTCCTCACTACCTGCTTTTTTGCAGAGAACAAATCATACACAAAAAAAACAAGACCCCTTCACAGATATGGAAAAAGAAATTATTACCCAAAAGCTTAACCAATATGGTTATGACCATGAAGGCAAAAAATTAGTGGCTGAAGATTTAGGGGTCAGTGTCAGAACAATCTATCGAAAAATAGATAAATTTAAAATCACTTTACCTGCTAGATAAGATGTACGTTTTAGGGAATTAATCATCATCATTTCACGTACAGTTATGTATAATTCCAACAAAAAGACATCCTGTATCCCTACAAGATGTCTTTTTCTAGCATAGAAAATGGTTCTTCTTTTTCAATCAGCTGCTTGAGCCATTTTTGACATGGCGGCAAAGTCACTTGAATGATTTTTCCCAAAAATAAAGCGATAAAAATCGTACCGATACCAACCGGTCCCCCTAACAACCAGCCTAAGATGAAGACGGTGATCTCCATGCCATTTCTAACAAGGGTAATGCTCCAGCCCGTTTTCTCTACGATTAACAGCATTAAGCTATCGCGCGGCCCCGCTCCAAGATTAGCAGATACATATAGACTGATGCCAAACCCTAAAATAAGAACGCCGACGATAAAGAACATTATCTGAACGAAAAGCATCTCAGGCGCTGGCAACACGGCGTTAAAGAGATCGATGAAAATCCCAAGTAGAAGCATATTGGCAATCGCCCCAATTTTCGGTGGGGTCTTTGTTCCAATCCATGTGGCGATAATAATGATCATACCGACAAGGATCGACCAAGTACCGATCGTTAATCCGAACTGCTTATATAAACCGTAGTGAAAAACGTCCCACGGTCCGATTCCTAGCACTTTTCCCTTAATCGTTAAAGAGATGCCAAATGAAAGCACGATCAAACCTAGTATAAAAAAGGTCCATCGCAAACGATATTCTCGGCGCATACGCACCCTCCATTTCTATCAGAATACCACTTTATTTAGTATTCCGAAATAGTGTCCTCATCCACTTTAGCATATACACCTCATTATTTTAAGAGATTTTTTAATGCTTCCCTTTTACTTAGTGAGGACAATGAATGTTGCTCGACAAATTGAATAACGAATGGAGGGTTTGTTTTGGCATATTCTCTAAGCGCCCACCCAATTGCCTTTTGGATGAAAAATTCCTTCTGTTCCGAGTGATTGAGAATGATGGACTGAAGTACTTGAACATCTGTATGTTCCTTATATTTTAATTGAAACAAAATACCGATTCGATTGAGCCACATATTGCCCGATTCATTCCAACGTGACACCCAAGCCGCTCGTTCATCTGGAAAGTTGCTCAAAATATGACCAATAAACTTAGAAGCAATCAAATCAATCGTATCCCACCAAGACTTCGATAAAGCGATTTCTTCTAATAAAGGTAAATGCTCAGGAGTAAGCTGTCGCAATGACTTTTCTAAAAAAGCCATTGCGACATATTGATATTCCCTCTCAGGCATTGCCCAAAGCGCACGAATAATGCCTGGCGGCTCCTCCACTGTCGGCTTCCCATGCTCCTTGAGAAACTCTTTAAAAATATTCGTACGTTCTGGAGCAGGGATACCTAGAAAGGCAAACTGATCTTTCATATACGCCGACATTTTTTCTGCTCGTGCTTTATTTTCTTGGGCTTGCATGCGGGTGATTAGTGGTTGTATGTATGATGTTTCCATTAGAGTATGTCCTTTCACTGAGTAATAATACCGTTCTCCCCTATTATATAACAAAAGCCAGGGATGACAGGCACTCCCTAGCTTCTCTAAACTTATTTATACTCCCTCGAATTTTTATATACTTTCCAGGAATCCTTACTAGTGTTTTTCGTTGCGTAGATTGTATGGGTAAACGCATCATTTAATTCATTGGCTTCGTAGAATTGCGAGACTTCTAAATACTGCTTTCCAGCTTTTGTATAGTATATATATTTCGGCTTATATTTACTTGACCAGTCAACATCTTCAAGAAAGTATCCATATGTGTCTGTTCCGCCCGTCTCGTAAAGTTGATTGCCATAGCGGTCCTTTTCACTTTTTCTCGTATGTTCAGCAAAGAACGCATCGATAAATGGTGTCGTAAATCTTTGAGATAAGATCGAGTAAATCTGCTTTTTCGTATACACTTTTTCCGTTAATTGATCTTGTAATGCTCTAGCCTGTTGGACAACAGTTTTTACCGTGGCCAGTGGGATCGAATTGTAAAATCTTAAATAATCTAGTGAGACATAGCCTTTTTGACTTTTGTAGCGGATTTCTGCCCAGCCGGACTTCTCTGAATACACATTGACCTTTTCTGATCGTTTTAACTTACCTATGACTTTCCCTTTCGTACTTGGAGAACTGCGGACATTCAAATAACCACTTGAAATATCCACCGTACCGACTTTCGACTTTGCTGCTTCAGGCTGTTTGGATGCAACAAAAGTAAAGAAAGACATCACCAGAACAAACGACAACACCACTTTCATCCACTTACATTTCATCACTGCCTACCCCCTCAACAGATTTAAACTACCTATATATGGAATTTTACTAGCAGTAGTGATACTTTTCAATATTTTGATTATTTATTCCAAACGAATAAAAATCGACAAAAGTCGGGGAGTGACAGGCACCTCATCTATTTTCAAAGTAGCTCACACAACTTTTTTCACTATGTTTTGTTTCATTTTCAATTATATCGGTAACCCCATTCTCCAGTAGCCTATCTTTCTCACAAAATTGTTTAACATGTTTACCTCTTTTAGTAATCCCATAATAATACGTTGTATCAGGCTCATCTTTAAAAATAACCATATAATGTCCATGATAAAAATCTTTATTTATTAGATGTTTTGGTTCTACGTAATGCGCTTCTTCTATTTCGTCTGTTGTATATCCCTTGTCTTCTAAATATTCAGGAACATACTTATTAGCTATATATTTTGTATAAGGATTTCCGTTACTAAGTAGGTACAAAAAAATAAAAGGACTAGCGATGACAATACCCATTATGACTAAAATCCCCACTAATTTCTTATTCATTGTTACACCACCTTTCGCATCTTCTTGAGATCCAACTCACTTGCTCTTATTGGTTAGCTTTTTGAATTTGATTCCACAATTTATGACAATGAACTTAGCAAATAAGTATAAAAAAACAGCAACCTTCTGAAATAGCAAGTTACAGTTTTTTATACGACCCTTTGCAGATCAAGCCAACACCAATCCGTGAAATGGAAGGCACTTCTATTTATATTTCCGCGAATTTTTGTACACTTTCCACACATCTTTACTGCTATTTTTCGTTGCGTATAGCGTATGAGTGAAGGCGTTGTTTAATTCATTATTAAAAAATATTTATAGTGTAATTTTACACTATAAGTTAAATAATATCCATATTTTTGATATTTTTTAACCAAATAAAAATCGACAGTAAAAATTTAGTTAATGTGGTAAAATAGAGAAAAAGACTATTACTTTCTCACAAAAATAAGGAGGTGGTTCACATGAGTAAATTAATACGTTCCTTTGCCTGCTTGTCCCTATCGATCTCGTTGTTATTTGGATGCAATAAAGATGAAACAGACTTAGATTACTTATCAAGGGTAGATGTGGAAATCACAGATAAGGAAGGCCCCTCAGAAATGATTACAGAAGATGAAAGTGTTGAGGAACTGCGAGAAATATTTCAAAAGATCAAGTGGGATGAGGATGATAGCGTTCAAATGCCGAGAAAGGAAGATGTAAAGGCCACTTTGTTTTTGAGATATAATGAAAATGAGCCTGAGAGATTAGTTGAATATTCCATCTCGTTTCATCAACAAGATGATAACAGAGCAACGATTATTGATCATGATAAAGAATACGTTGGCGCATTAGACCAAGAAAATTCAACACGATTAAAAGAAATTTTACTAAAATAAGAGTGTACGCTTTTCCCTATCACTTTTCGAAGGGTCTAAGCTGATCCCATACACAAGGGCAAAGAAAACAAATGGATAGATAAATAATGTCAACGCTGGGTTTCCTGCTTCATTTAAGAATGATTTCACGCCTATTTCATAAGCAACGTTCGCATTTCTCGGGATGCCAAGAAACGGACCAATCGATAAACACACACCAAACATGAAAACTTTGCTGAAGACCGAATATACACAGTTGCTGATCGTCGGTGCTCTGTCTTTCACAAGCAATACAGCTAACAAGACGGCGAAAGACAAGCCTACACTCGTGATAATAAAGTGTCTAATTTTTTCATCGGGAAGCTCTCCTTTTATTATTAAAAATAGAAAAAACTCGTCCCAAAAAAATAGGGATGAGTTTGTGCTCGCGTTACCACCCGTATTCCGTAAGTATCGACAAAGATACAAACAGCTCTCCAGTCGTGTACTATCATACGCGCTCCATGATAACGGTGACAAACCCGTCAAAGCTTACTGTTGTTCATCTTTGCATCTCAGAAAGGATTATTCTTTTTTTGATATAGTGAAAATCACCATTATCGAACTTAGTAAATGAATAAACAAATAAGTATACACATTAAAAAACAAACTATTTGTGTATTGATTAAACCAACCAAAGCGATAAATTTTCGATTCCGGATTAGCTGGCGTTCCTCCTAATGCAGAGATAAGATCGTTGGTATAATGAATGATTAGATAGATTAGAAGTACACTAAGGAGCACGGAAACCGTTAAAAAGATAGAAGTGAATTTTTTATTCTCTACACTACTGAAAATCTCCCTAATTCTTTTATACGTTAGGATGATACTTAAAATAAAGATGGGCGACAGCAAAGGGATGACTAATATAGCAACATTTCCATTTCCCGATATCACATTAGGACTCATCGTAAAAACTTTTTCTATCAAAATGAATCCGATCAAAGAAAAAATAAGACTCAGTATCCAAATTTTATTTTTCATAAGTTCCTCCCTTCAGTTCTTCAAACATATTATACTAAACATAAAATTCAACTCATCTAACAGATAAAAATCAAAATTCTGCCACAACTCCATTTTGTCAACAGAATCGACATAATTCGGGGAGTGACAGGCACTCCACGGTCAAGGTATAATTATCTTTACAAAATACTACAATATTCGGGGAATTTATGGCCTGAAAAAGGATGAAGATATGACAAAAAAGAAGATTGCTTGGGTGACAGATAGTACGACCTTTGTTACGGAGAAGTTGCGTAATCATCCAGATGTTTATGTTGTTCCTCTCAGCATTATTTTTGGTGAGGAAGCATTTGAGGATGGAGTGACGTTATCCACAGATGAATTGTATAAAAGAATTAAAGCGGAGAAGGAAATTCCGAAGACTTCGCAGCCACCTGTGGGCGTGTTTGCTAGTTTGTTTGAAAAATTGAAAGAAGAGTATGAATGTGCCATAGCGGTTCATGTATCTAGTAAACTAAGCGGCACATATGCGACCTCTAAGGCTGGTGCGGAGCTTGCTGGATTGGACATTCATATGGTCGATTCCAAATCAATGTCCTACGCAATTACTTCGTTGATTTATAAAGGAATGGCATATGCTGATGAGCAGATGGATCCGAAAACGATCGCTGAGAAGCTAGACGCAGAAACGGTCAAATCGCAAAACTTAGTGTTACTAGGTAGCCTTGAGCAATTTTACAAAGGTGGCCGCATGTCGGGCACTTCATATTTGCTCGGTACCGTTTTACAAATCAAACCGATTATTTGCGTCAATACTGACGGAGTATTTGAATTATGCGAAAAAGTACGCTCAGAGAAAAAAGCGACTAAACGTGTGATTGATATCGTCAAAGAGGCGTATAATAAATATCTAATCAAAGAAATCCGCATCATGCACGGAAATGTCCTTGAAAAAGCACAGCATTTTCAGCAACTGCTTGAACAAGAGTTTCCAAATATGAAATTTGTCATCGGTGAAATTAGCTCAACCATCGCTGTTCACGCCGGTGAAGGCACGGTGGCGCTCATTTGGGAGAATGAATAAGAGGATGTCCTATATGGACTATCCTCTTTTTTTGCGATGTTTTCCTCATATCAAACTTTTTTAAAATGAGGTGTCCTTTTCGGTCCTTTTTTTCTATGTAAAGGGTGAATACATAGAATGGGGGCGTCTCACATGCGTTCAGGTCAAATTACTCAATTCCAATCATACAGCCAGTTTCGCGATTTGCAGGAATTCAACCATCATATCGAAGCGTTTTTATTTAAGCATAAAAGGGATTTTACCAAAAGTGAACTGATTTGCTTGAAAACCTTGCTGCGTTTTTGCGCAAAAGTTGTTGGCGTCATCAACGCCTCAATTTCTACTTTATTAAAAGCCGCTCAGGCCAAATTCAGCCCCGTCTCCGAATCCACCTTTCACCGCATGAGAAGAAAAGCGGTGAAGCTAGGCATTTTAAGCGTACATTCGACAAAAAGAAAGGACCAATCTCAATCAAGTAATCTATGGGTGTTTAATCGCTGGATAAATGACACCCCCAAAACAACGAGCGAACAGTCGGAACCCGTACCACATCAAGAGAAAATTGTTGAACAAATGACATCCCATAAAACTAGTACTCTCTTAAAAACTAACTACTCTTTAAAAACACGTAGTTTAAAAAATGTACCTGAATCTTTTATTTCTTATGCTAAAGCGATTTGGAACGATCCTTCGATGACCAAAGAGTGCTACCGCGTCGTGCAGCTATCCACTAAATTTTATTTTCACTATACAGATGAAGATCGCGCCCAACTCGGTCGCGAAGCCTTGAGCATTCTATTTCGCAAGTTAAAAAACGGCAAGAAAATGGATCGCATATTTGGCTATTACTGGGGAATCGTCAATCGTTTATTAGACGAGCGTCATTTTGAATTTTTAGAAGAAGTGGGGTGTGAGGAATAAAGGTGTGTAAGTCTAGAAAAGTGAGGTCCATTTCAGGAATAAGCAACGCAGATTCAGTAATTCCACTCACTGATTCAGCAATAAAGCACCTTCAAATCATGCAACACAAAGGGAGCAAACTAAAAGTTCGCTCCCTCTATTTTTAGTGATCAATCCTCTTCATGATCATCATCGTCGTCATCTCGATCATCATATTGATCATCGTCATCATCTTGGTCTCTATATCGATCATCTTCGTGTTGGGTAGAAGAAATTTCACCTGTTTGTGCGTTTATATACATGTCTACTTCGCCTTTTGTCGTTGCGACTTCCACCTCATACACCCATTGGCCATTTTTGCTCTCTAGGTCAATGTCAGTGACTTTGCCTTTGACACTTTTCAACGCAATTTTCTTGGCCTGGTCGCGAGTAATTTTTACTTGATCCGTTGGCTGCTGGTCATGGTCTTTCTTTGACAAGACTTTACCTGTTTGTGCATCGACATGCACTTCTTTTTCACCTTTTGTTGTTCGGATTTCCACTTCGTATATCCACTGATTATTTTTGCTGTCTAAATCAACATCCGTTACTTTGCCTTTGACGCTTTTCAACGCAATTTTCTCCGCTTGGTCACGAGTGATTTTGACATCGGCGTTTTTCCCCTTATGAGTGTCTGCTTCCGCTACATGGGTGATGCCTCCTAGACTCAATGCTCCAGCTAATGCGATGGTCCAAAGTTTCTTTTTCATTTCGTGCCCCTCCTTTTTTGTTACTTTCATCATAAATAAGTGACATTAAAGAAAAGCAAGAGAAAGATTAAAATTTGATGAGAATTACTCAACTAGTACCCCTTGCACCATTACGCGCTTGTTTGTTTTCGTTGGAACGTCACAGGTGATAAGGGTGATTTTATTTTCCGTTGTGTCATTTATGACGTCCGTTTCAGTTTCCGAGATAACTTTATTTTCGGTCACTTTGTAATGATATTTATTTTTTTTATCTGTTAAATAGATATCTGCACCTTTTTTCAACTCAGGCACGCGTCCGAAAAATTGTTCTTCCGAGCGGGTATGATGACCAGCTAACGGGTAGTTTCCTTGGCCCATTTGTTGATCTTCCCGCATGGTTGCCGCACCGATGAGTAAGTTGTCATTCGTCGTGCCTTTCAGTATAGGTAATTCGATGTGAATATCGGGTATAGTAATAATTCCTATGACAGCGGGGTCATCCAGATTAACTGTCGAAGTCAACACATTTGTCATTGTCGGCGGGGTAATCGCTTCATAGTCAAAAGTGGCTTTCTTCTCACTATTTTGTTGTAACTCTTTGGCAGAATATTGATCCATAGACACTTTAGAGGCACTAAAGTCGATGAGCTGATACTTAATCAACGGTGAAATCAATAAAATGATGCCTGCTGTGAATAATAGACCGACGATCCACTTTCGCATATTCTTTTCCCCTTTCTATGAAAAAAATTCCCTCGCTGCTTGACGAGGGAATGTATGATTTTTTAGATTTTCAAACGAATCGCTGCCAAAATCAAGATCGCGCCAATGATCGGTGCCATCGAACCAGCATCTCCTGTTTGAGGCAACTTATTGGAAGAATTATTATTTGCTTTCTGTTTATTAACAACTGTTTTGCTTGATGCGTTTGACTTATTTGTCGCTCCTGTGGATGAATCTGGTTTTTTCACCGGTATGCCAACTCCTGTTCCATGCGATGAGCCTGGCTTTTGCACTGGTATACCGACTCCTGTTCCGTGCGACGAACCTGGTTGTTGTGGGTCAAGATTTTGTTTTTCATTTTTGACTTCTAACTGCGTGATTTCTCCAGCAACAATTTTGACCGAAATTTCCACATTGGATTTATTATAGCCTTCAGGTGCTTTTGTCTCTTTCAATGAATATTGCCCTGAGACTAAATTCTCAAAAAGAGCCACTCCGTTTTGATCGGTTGTTTGTGGTTGTGAAGCGATATGCCCCTCTTCATCATATAGCTGGAATTGTGCTCCTTTTAATAAAGCACCTGTTTTACTATCTTTCTTAACGACTTTCAAACTACCAAGCTCTTTCATATTTGGAACAACCATTAACATGTCTTTCTTATTCTCTAGCTTTACTTCCATCGTTTTCGTTGGTAATTGATAGCCTGTTGGTGCTTTCGTTTCTTTCAACGTATAAGTCCCTTCAGGTAACTTTTTAGATACGGCTTTACCGTTAGCATCAGTGACTAAAGAATCAATGACTTTCCCATCTTGCAGGAGATCAAAGTGTGCTCCTGGTAATATTTGGTTTTGATCTTCTTGGTCTACTTTAACAATTTGAATTTGTGCTTCTTCATTCGGATCTTCATTTAAAACACCTTTTGTTTTTGAAGATGACGACTGTATCTTTGAATTCGTTTTTTCAGGCTCTTTCTTTACATCATGACCGACGATATGGATAGGTACATGATGAGTTTTACCGTTCACTTGAAACGCGAGCTTTTTCTTTATCTCTTTTTCTTTCATACCTTTGATTTGTGCTTGAAGAAAAAAAGAACCCTTGAGGTTTGTTTTTCCTTTTACAGCCTCATCATATGTACATGTGAGTGTCGTTTTACTTACGGCACACTGCCCAATGGACTGTCCATTAGCATCTTTCATTGGAGCCTTTTCGCTATAGGCTTGCAGTTCCTTTGGCAGTTCTATCGTCAATTGGTCTTTCGGCTTCATGGCTGATTTCGTTGACCACTCTATTTCAATTTTCACATCTTCATATTCATGAAAACTATTCTTTGGCTGTCCGCTTGCATCTAATATTCTTATTTGATCTACATCTGCCACATCCGCTGCTGTTTTTTGAGCATAAGCCATCGGTGGAAAGACATTGATCATCATACATAATCCAAAAAGAAATCCAATGATTGCTGGCATCGTCTTACGAATACGAACATTCACTCTCATCCCTCCCTTTATTTTCTCTCTCCATACTTGCATATAAACAAAAACCCCTTCATTACAACATTTTATCAGTACATCAAAATATTGTAAATGAACATTGGAACTTTCCTCCAAATATTCATTTATCATTTTACGACATAATTCGGGTGGTGCCTGTCACCCCTCGAATTGTTAAAAATTTGTAAAATTTGTTAATTCCCTCGCGTTAGTATTCCTATGTGATGCGATTCCTAGTATTTTATAAGCAGTATTAATGAACTATAGAAGGAGCTGACTGAATGAAAAAACATATCGTAATTTTTGAAGTTGTCGGAGGAACAGATAAAGGACCAAATGGATATCGCCCTGATACAATGCCAATTGTAAAATCAATAGAAAAACGTGGTTGGACGGCTGAAGTCATTTTTTACTCTCACGAAAAGAAAGATGAAATATTGAAACATGTTTCCGATACAGCCGATGCCTATTTAAGTCGTATTAACCCCGGGAATTTGACAGATGAAGCGAACTATTTTGATATGCTCCGCAAGCTTTATGATAATGGTGTTAAAGAAATGCCACATCCTGATGTTATGATTCATTTGGGAGCAAAAGACGTTCTAGTAAAACTTCGTGATACGGACTTAGTTCCTGATGACACATTTGCTTATTACGATATTGAAACATTCAAAAACTCTTTTCCAAAGACTTTGTTATATGGAGAACGTGTCTTAAAACAAAATCGCGGTTCAACTGGAGAAGGAATTTGGCGCGTTCAACTAGTAGACCAGCTAATAGATGTTGAAGCCATTCCACTGACTGCTAAAGTAAAATGTACAGAAGCAAAGGATAACCATGTCGAATATCATAAGCTTGGAGACTTTTTAACCTTTTGTGAGCAATATATTAAAGGAGATAACGGTATGCTTATTGATATGCCATTTCTCCCCAGAATTAAAGAAGGAGAAATTCGCCTCCTCATGCTTCACCGTACGCCAGTGAATGTTGTTCATAAAAAACCAGCCAATCAAAAGGATGCCTTTTCAACAACTTTATTCTCAGGAGCACAATATCGTTACGATGCTACAAGTGATTGGCCAGACTTAGTTGACCTGTTTATTTCTAATTTAAGTACCATTACGAACAAACTCGGCAACTTAGACTTACCACTCATTTGGACAGCCGATTTCATGCTTGATACAGATAAGCGTGGAAATGATGTGTATATCCTTGGTGAAATGAACTGCTCATGTGTAGGCTTTACATCCGAATTATCTTTAAGTGAAGATATTGCTGACGAAATCATTAGCATTTTAGCTCCACAGTACGCTTAAGCATTATTGATAAAAGAGCTGTCTTAACGTCGAATGACCGACTAAAGGCAGCTCTTTTTATAAGTGACAGGCACCTCCGAATCGTGTATACTGGTCAAAAAATACATAAAGGGGTATACAAATATGACGAAGGAACATTGGAATCAGCGGTTCGGTCAAGCAGAATTTGCTTATGGCAAGGAACCGAATGCTTTTATTCAAGAGAAAGGCTCTCTTCTCTCTCAAGGCAACGTTTTAGCAATTGCTGAAGGAGAGGGAAGAAATGCGGTATACTTGGCATCTTTAGGACATACGGTAACGACTTGGGATTATTCTGTGGCAGGCTTGGAAAAGACAAATAAGTTAGCCGCTGAAAAAGGTGTCCATGTGGCAGCAAAGTGTGTCGACTTAAATGAAGCACCATGGGAAAAGGAAACATGGGATCACATCACTTGTGTATTCGGTCACTTTGACAATGACTTGCGCGTAGGAACTTTACAACAGATCGAACAAGCGGTGAAAACAGGAGGGAGCTTCCTTTGCGAAGTGTATTCCACTGAGCAGCTTCACTACAAAACAGGGGGCCCGCGAGACCTTAATATGCTTTACCGTCCAGAAGAATTTTTAACCACCTTCTCTAACTGGCACATCAAACATTTCTTTATTGGAGAAGTAGAGCGTCAAGAAGGCAACCTTCATCAAGGACTTTCCCACGTGATCCAGTTTTATGGAGTGAAAAAATAAAGTGAAACTTCAATCAGTGGGGGGTTCTTCATCCCCTACTGATTGTTAGTTGAACGGATCGGGCGTTTACGGGCTGTTGATCCCCACCTACATACCTGCGCTCCTTCTGCCACGTTGAGGTGGGGGTCTTACAGCCCGTTAATGCGGGATAAATCGCGATCATCCTCGACGGCATTCAGCTATTTCCGAGGAAATATGAGGAGTGACAGGTACAAAAAAGAAAGGGGTACATGAGATGGCAAAGCATCATTTTCATTTAAAAGCAAGTTGGCCCGGTTTGCGAAATGGCGTCGGACAAATTGAAGCAGGCAATTTAAAGACGGAGGTATCGATTCCGCCAGAAATGAATGGACCAGGTGTTGGTACCAATCCAGACGAGATGTTGCTTGGAGCGGCCTCCACTTGCTACATTATCACCCTTGCTGCAATGCTAGAAGTCAGTAAGTTAGATAAAGAATCGCTCACGCTGGAGTCTGAAGGAATTGTCGATGTGACGCGTGGAATTTTGACCTATAAAGCAATCATCCACCGTCCAACAATTATTTTAAAAACGGATGCCTCTGATCGAGACATTACTTTAGCACAAAAACTAGCAGTCAAAGCTGAAACATCCTGCATGATCAGCCGCGCCCTCCAAGGCAATGTAGACATTCAACTTGAAGCAACCATTAAAAAGGCTTCTGAATAATCTCAGAAGCCTTTTTTAACCGTAGTGAGGGTCAGACCCTAATCCTCATCTTCATCGTCTTGGTCGTCATCTTCGTCATCATCATCGTGATCAATGGTCGTAATCGATAGTACATTTCCCGTAATCGCATGGACACGGACATCGATCGTTTGCTTGTCTTTTTCTGTGATGACTTGATATATAGGGCCACCGTTTGTTTCGATTAATTCGATATCCGAAATCGATCCACCAGCGGTTTGTTCGGAAGCAATCTCTTTCGCTTGCTGCTCGGTAATTTTCGTTTGCAGTGGAATGACCGCTTTCGTTGAAAGAACCGCCCCTGTTGCTTCCTCAATTTCAATCATGACTGTTTCATTTGGATTCTTTTCCACCTCTACCAAAAACAATCGCTTGCCCTCTTTGGACTGCATCATCACTTGAAGAACTTTACCAGGTACATGCTTAATAGCAATCTCTTTTGCTTGCTGCTCGGTAATCTTACTAGACTGCTCTTTTTGAACACGCTTCGTGATCACTTCGCCTGTCGCTTTGTCAATTTCAACGACCGTTGTTTCATGGTTGGCCGTTTCCACTTCCACCACATACACCGAATCCTCTCGCAAGTTAACGGTTTTTGCCGTACCAGACACGACCTTTAATGCAAGGTCGACCGCTTCCTTCTCAGACATAGCTAATGAGATTTCTTTTAACTCCATAATGTCACCGTTCTCAGCATTGACAGCAACATGATAGGTGCCTCGATTGTTCACTAGTCGAACATTATAAATGGAGTGTTCACCCGTTTTCGTTAACTCCATTGTCTCGATCTCCCCGCCGTATTGGCCAGTCACAATCTGTTTCACTTCTTTTTCCGTTAGTACATTCGTATCCATGCTGGCCACAATTTGTTGGACGCCAAATGCCACCGCGACAAGCACAAAACAAATAATCAGCACGATGTTCCATTTCCTTTTCATGCTCGCCCCCTACTCTCTTTTCGTTTGGTCCGGTAAAAAGACGGTCACCTTCGTCCATTTTTCTTCTTCACTTTCTAGTTGAATCTCTCCTTCGTGGGCATCAACAATTCGCTTGGCAATCGATAGACCTAACCCAACTCCTCCTGTGTCACGACTGCGGGCTTTATCGACACGGAAGAAGCGATCGAATACTTGTTGTAAATCTTCTGCTGGAATGCCGACCCCACTATCCTTCACAGAAAAGAAGGCCCGTTCCCTTTGGATACCTACATCGATCTCGATCACATCCGAACTATATTTCATCGCATTGTCTAACAACACAACAAGTACTTGCTTCATTTTTTGTTCATCGGCTAAAACAGGGACCGACTTTTCGCTAAAAATGAGACGAAAACTCCGTCCATAGGCATTCGTCAGCTGGTCAGTAGCAGTTTGGCACACCTTGATCAAATCGATTTCTTGGATATTCAAATTCCACTCGGCACTATTATTAGCGAGCAATAACATTTGATTGGTCATTGCCTTCATACGCACCGCTTCGGAATAGATCGCTTCCACGGATTCCTCTAACACATCCGGCTTTTTCGTTCCCCACCGTTTTAATAATTTCGCATAGCTTTCAATCACCGTTAATGGCGTTTTTAATTCATGAGAAGCATCAGAGACGAACTGTTGCTGCTTCTCAAAGTTTTGCTGTAATAAGTCCATCATCTTATTAAAGGTGTTACCCATTTTGTACAATTCGTCCTTTGACTGATGCTCAAGCGGAATTTTTTTGAAAATGCCACGAACTTGAATGTCTTCCATTGTTCGAATCATTGAATTGACTGGACGTAAAATGAGATTGCTCAACATCCTTCCAGCAACAAACGCAGGGATTAATACGAATAATGAAGCGAAGAATAAAACATTTTTTAACATATTCAAGTTTTTCTGCAATCCAGCGAGGCTTTCAATGACTTCTAACGTCATCACTCGGCCATCCATCCAGATGATCGGAACCTTGACATATGCATATTTCACCTCTTTCGCGTCAAATACACCATCTGTGGCTTTTCTTTCAAAACGCGGCTTAGGCGCAGGAATCGGTTGATTACTATCCACTTCCTGTGTGACGATCGCTCGTGAATCTTGGTCAATAATACGAATCATCCCGTTCGTTGGTAAATATGGCTGCAGCAATGTTGCCGGGTCAATATTTTCGCCCCCTTCTTGATTTAAGCCACCTGTGATCTGTAACGCCTCTCGCTTTAAGCGATCGAGCTCACCATCGGTCGTTACTTTGGAGAATAAAAAATAAATCGAACTGTTAATAATAAATAAAATGATAAGCAACGTAACCGTTGAGAAAAGATAGATTTTATTTTTTATTTTCATCCTTTACCCCTTTAACATATAGCCAACGCCTCGCACCGTATGAAGAAGCGGCGTGTCAAAATCACAATCCACTTTTTTCCTCAAATAACGAATATACACATCGACGACATTCGTATCACCGAAATAATCAAATCCCCATACATTCGTTAAAATTTGCTCGCGATTCAATACTTGATTGTTATGCTGCATCAGGAAGAGTAATAGATCAAATTCACGTGGTGTGAGCTCAATTTGCGTCTCTCCTCTTGTGACTTCTCTCATTTTCTCATCAATCGATAGATCAGCTACTTGGATTTTCGGATTCTCTTCCTCTTTCTTATAGGCTTGCGATAGACGTAAGCACACGCGAATGCGAGCCAATAATTCTTCAATTTCAAACGGCTTGGTTATATAATCATTAGCCCCTTGGTCGAGCCCGTTCACTTTATCAACAACGGAATCACGAGCTGTTAGTAAAATAATCGGGATGATTGAATTTTGTGAACGAATGCGACGCAACACTTCCATTCCACTCAATTCCGGTAGCATCACATCAAGTAAAATCAAATCCCATTCCCCATGACGAAACTGCTCTAACGCTTCCATTCCCGTCTTAGCTGTTGCACTTTCATATCCTTCATATTCGAGCTCTAATTGAATCACTCGCGCAATTTTCTCTTCATCTTCCACAACCAAAATTCGCTCCAACATGAAATCCTCCTAAACTATCAATCTTTTTCCATGAATTAAGTTTAGCAAATTCTCCCTTGTGCTCAAAGAAGAAAAAAATCTTCAGATATAGTGAATTTACTGAATTTGGTAGGGGGAGATTTACTGAACCAGATACGTTTTTTACTGAATCACTCACTACTTTTTCGGACTCGGAATAGCTTTTTAATGAAATCAAGACTCTTTACTGAATCACGAGGGAGATTTACTGAACTAGATTCGTTTTTTACTGAATCACTCACTACTTTTTCGGACTCGGAATAGTTTTTTGATGAAACTAAGACTCTTTACTGAATCACGAGGGAGATTTACTGAACCAGATTCGTTTTTTACTGAATCACTCACTACTTTTACGGACTTGGAATAGTTTTTTGATGAAGACGACGCTCTTTACTGAGTTATTCATCCCTTTTCTAGACTTATGCTTGCTTTTTGCTGAGTCTAGACGAAAATCACCTAATTTATGATATAATTGTAAAAAATATATCATAAATGGAATCTCTCCATCATAAGGAGATTAGTTATTAAATAGCTTTGTTCACGATATACAAAAATGATGCAAACTAAGGGAGCATAGATCATGGAATCAACAAGAAAAAACTCCAAAAAAATAGGTATCATATTACTATTTTTCATTTTACTGATTACTTTAACCATCTATGGTAGTATGCAACTCATTATTTTCTTTAATGATCGAGAGAAACAAGCTACTAAAGAGCAGTTAACAAAAGACGGGATCAATCTTCATCAAGTAAGGAATATCCAAGAAACAGAAGAGACGAACGAAGTCACTGTTAACTCCATAGAACAGGAAGTGTTAGACGTAATGAACAAAATGACGCATCAATTTGTTATTGCGGATGACAAATGGGGAGCAGTTGAAATGACGCCTGAACGCATTGATCAACTTACCGAAATTGTATCGGTCAATGATTACCCTAATAAAGAAAGAATCCTCTCCATCTTAGAAAAATGGAAAAAAGGAAATTTCGAAACAGTCGATGATGATCACAACGTCATTTGGAATATGCAAGATGGGAATATCGGAGAAGCCAAAGGGGTCATGAGTGAAAAAGAACAAGAAGCATTTAAAAAGAATAACTTTACAAAAGAAGAAGCGAAAAATCACAACTGATTTCTCGCTTCTTCTTTTGCTAACTATCACTTGACAAATTTCGAGGAGTGACAGACACCTGTCTATCGTCTATTGCATATTAAAACATTTTATTGCATAATTATAATTACTTTCTACTTTGAACGGATGCTTCTAAAAGGCACAATAACAGAAAATGATGAGGAGAATGATCATGAATATTTTTAATGCGAAAACGAGTGATGTGCAAGCGATTTATCAATTAATTCAAGAGTATGCGGAGAAGGGGATTGTGTTGCCGCGTTCTCTTTTATCGCTTTATCAGCAAATACAAAGCCTATACGTAATGAAAGAAGGAAATGAAATTCTTGGGGTGGCTGGATTGCATGTGTTAGGTCAGGACCTTGGAGAAGTCCGTTCTTTAGTCGTCTCCCCTGAACATGCTGGTAAAGGAATTGGCCGGCAATTAGTTGACCATGTCATCAATGAAGCTGCTAGATTGGAAGTGAAACGAGTCATTTCGTTAACTTATGAAACTGAGTTTTTCACAAAGTGTGGATTTGAGAAAATTAATAGAGAGGAACTGCCAGAAAAGACTTGGATCGATTGCATGAACTGTCCGAAGCTAGAATGCTGTGATGAAGTGGCGATGATTAAATATATTCGTTAAAATAGCTGCCATTCGAAAAGAACATCGAGCCCTCGAAGTGACCCGATGTTCTTTTTTCAGTTATCTGGTGATGTCATTCACATGAATCATTTCGCTTTCTACCTTGAGCTCTCATAATTTTATAGAAGATATAGCAGATGACAATAATAAGAACAATAGCGAGTTGCCATTCCCATGTTAATTCCAGCACTTTTTGGACTGAATACGCTTCAATAAACAGCGAGGGGATTTTTCCAATTGTACTCGCTATACTAAAAGAAAGCAGTCTCATTTGACTAAAAGCTGCCGTCAACGTGACCGCACCAGAAGGGACAAAAGGAACAAATCTTAGGAGAAGGACTAAAAAGATGGCTTCCACCCCTTCTGTCTGTGCTAACTTTTTCAAAAATCTGTTCTTTAATTGTATATTCAATTTCTTGAGACCATGCCGATAAAGAATAAAACTAATAACAGCCCCTGCTGCTTCTCCCATGATGGATACAAGAAGTCCTCCTTTAAATCCAAACACAGTAATATTGGCCGCTGTGATAAAAGCACTCGGCAAAACACCTGAAATTGCGATAGCAATATTTAAACTAATACTGATTAAAAACAAGAGCACTGGATGAGCCAGCAGCCATTGAATATATTCCATTTTGTAAATTCCTTTCCTGACAAGATGCAAGAAACTTTATTCTATTTTATAATATATAGGAATTAAAATCCTTGGAGGTGGTCAAATGGTAAATCATCTCTATTTACCACAGTCTGGATCGACTCATGCAAAGCCTGATATGAACATGGCGATACTTTGCATGGGGTGGACGTTCATTTAACTTACTATCGCCTATTCTATTTGGCTTTGCACCTTATTTTTCACTATTTAAATAAGGGGCTGAGCAAGATGAAATATGTAAAAGCGACCAATGTATTACCAGAGCAGTTAATTATCGAAATTCAAAAATATGTTCAAGGGGAAACGATTTATATCCCCAAGCCAAAAAAGGCCTACCAACAATGGGGCACACGTTCAGGAAGCAGAAAAACGCTCGACGACAGAAATGCCTCGATTCAGCAAGCCTTTAAAAACGGCCGAACGCTGGCGCAACTAGCCGACGATTATTTCCTCTCTGTGGAAACCATTAAGAAAATTGTCTATACGAAATAGATCTCATAAAAAAAGCGGTCTTT
Source organism: Bacillus sp. FJAT-52991 (assembly GCF_037201805.1). GTDB lineage: Bacteria > Bacillota > Bacilli > Bacillales > Domibacillaceae > Bacillus_CE > Bacillus_CE kandeliae. The sequence continues at coordinate 2,977,406 of NZ_CP147404.1, forward strand.
CTTACTGGAAGACGCTTTTTTTATGTCAAGTTCGTTTCTTATTCATTCTCTCCCTTTCCAAAGACCAACCAATGTTTTACACTTAAAGCGAAAGAGGAGTGATAAATATGGAACCGTTTATTCGAAGCGATCAATATCATTTTATTAAATCACAGGCACAGATTCTTACGAATGGCCATGCAAGTGTGTCTGATATAGATGTTCTTCAAGCCTTGAAATCTCTCGCAAAAGAAAAAATATTTGCTTTGTTTCCAAATATGAATGAGGAGCAGCAGCAAGTGCTTGCTCCCGTCCTTACGATTGAAGAAAAAGCGGATGCCGAAGCGGTGTTAGCACAATTAAAACCTTATGTAATGCCGTTCCCACAAGTCACAGAACAAACGCTCAAAAAGTTATTCCCAAAAGCGAAGAAGCTAAAGACTTCTTTTTTAAAGGAAGTAAATTGGGAAGAGATTTCTTATTTGAGCTGGGCGGACCTTGGCTTAGGCAAAAAGTTTATTGTTGCTCCATACAACAATAAATTGACTGGTATTCACGGAACATTTAATCCCGTAACGAAAAAAAGCATCTGTGCGCTTTGCCATCAATATGAAGCGGTCGGCATGTTTATGACGGAAGTAAAAGGACCTCAACAAGGGACCTTTGTTAAAAGAGGAAACTATATTTGCCAAGATCAACACGCATGTAATGAAAACATGACCAAACTCGATCAATTACATGACTTCATTGCGAGAAATAAATAATGAAAAAGAACCTCATTTGGTAGAGGTTCTTTCTTTATATGACCTTTTCTGTTTTTAACGATTCAATCGCCTGATTAATAAAAACAATAGCTTCGTTTATGCCATGAGTAGAATTGGATACTAGCTCGATATGATGATTCGCTTTTGGCAGTTCATTGACTGTTAATTGGAGTGAGTTTACAATTTCTTCAAAAGATTCGTTCGCGCTAGAACAGGAGGATTCATTTGTTTTCACGAGTGAATCTAATCGCTTCATCACATTTTTGACCTTTTCCATGTCGACATTCGCTCGGTCAATAAGCTCACCAACTGAGTCTGCGGAAGTTTTCGTGGCGTCTGATAATTTCCTTACCTCTTCGGCGACGATGGAAAAGCCTTTGCCAACCTCTCCAGCACGAGCCGCTTCAATTGCCGCATTTAAAGATAGTAGATTCGTTTGATCGGCAATGTTAGTGATCACGCGCATCGAATGAATGACCTCTTCAAACGAAGATGAAAGTTGTTCAATTAATAGATAAGCATCCGAAGAAGTCGTCTCCATTTCGGAAAAGCTTGCATTTAACTTGGCCATCACCCCTTGCCCAGAGGATGCTAATGTACAAGTTTCATTCACTTTTTCTTTTGTTGAATCAACAGAGGTCAATAGCTGATTAGAATTCCTCGATAATTCTTTCGTGATTACCATTCCGTCAGAAACGATTTGGGTTAAGCTAGCAGAGGTCCTCTCGATGGCATTTGTCATCTCCGCTTGAGCCTTCTCATGTTCCTGTTCAATGGCTAGCTGCGTTTCTCTCTCATAAGCTTCTAAAACGAGCTGCTGTTCAAAGCTTAATAGCTTTGAAATAGAAGAAATACATTGATATTGCAAAGTTAGATCTTCAACCTTTTCGGTAATCTTCTGAACAAGGCCATTCTGCAGCTGTTGAAAAGCACACATATACCATTTCGGCTTCAACCCAATTCGATAATGTACTTTCGCTACGCTTAACCGTTTATGAATAAATGCCTCATCTATCGTCCCGTCGAACAGTTCTATGATGTGCTGATGAATCACTTTTTTCAATTGTACAATGGTTGAATGTCGCTCAATAATCGACTCTAATTCAGAGCTTTTCATCACCGCTTGATAAAAGCGGTGAATCACATCATCTAATTGATCCGCTAAAAGAGCCTTTAGCATTTTTACCCGCTGTAAATCCTCCTCCTTCAGCCGAATCATTTCTAGCTGAAGTTTCATCTCTGGATCAGCGAGTTGAATGGAGACTTTTTCCTTACTGTATGAGTATTTTTCTTTCTCGATGTCGCTTTTTCTCTTTTAAAAAAGCATAAGCTTGTTCCGCCTCTCAAAAATAGGATGGAATAACTAAATAACGATATGTCAATTTTCCTATTTTTCCGAATGCCAAGTCAATGATTTCTAGTATTTTTTACATAAATTTAACAATGAAATTACGCCCCACTGCATTAAAATTCCGGCGTCTTCACCTAATCCAGACACCATTTGAAATCTCCTCTTGCAAAAGCCTTTAACTCTATCATACTTAAATGTCTCTCTTCGACAAAATTCGAGGAGTGACAGGCACCTCTACTTGAATAGCAATTAAATCATCTAACAATGCTTTTTCCCATTCCTTAAACTTATGCCATTTGTCTTCATCATTATTCTGTTTTTCTTCGTAGTGAACCGCTAGTTGTCGTGTTACATCCTTCATAGCCGCACCCTCCAATTTATTGTAAAATACTCGCCCATACTGCCAAAATATCTTCATTTAGTTGGAGCATTCCCTTTTACCTGCTTGAATGAATTTAGATTATTCCGAAATTTAATTTTCTATATTGTATCATCTTCCAGTATAGAAAAGCAGGAATTAACCATCAATAAAGGAAAAAACCTACACATCCTCCTTATAAGAGGAATGCATAGGTTTCTTTCAAAAATCAAACATATTCGTTCGACAAAAATCGGGGAGTGACAGGCACCTGTTCACTCGTATCGAAGTGCGTCGATTGGTTTCATTTTGGCAGCTTTCATGGATGGGATTAAGCCAAAGATGATGCCAACTGCCATAGAGAATATAACGGAGCCCACGATGGCAGGGACTGGAGCGGCGAATGGTAGGTTAGCAAAATACGAGATTGCTTTTGCTCCTCCTAATCCTACTAGTACGCCGATGATGCCTCCCATACTTGTAAGTACGGCTGATTCAGTTAAGAATTGCCATAGAATCACAGATCGCTTCGCTCCAAGTGCTTTTTTAATACCGATTTCTCTCGTTCTTTCTGTGACAGATACCAGCATAATATTCATGACACCAATGCCGCCAACGAGTAAGGAAATACTCGCAATGCCTCCTAATAATAGCGTAAAGGCTTGGTTAAATTCATTGATCTCTTCCATGATTTGATCTAAATTAGGAATGCTGTACTGCCAAGTGGAAGTAGCAGGCAAATGACTGTTTAAGGAATCAGCAACGGCTTGCCCTGCCATCTCTAACTCATCTGAATGATACGCTTGGACAAGCACTTGCGGAATATCATTAAAACTTCCTAAGTGAGGCCACGCAGACTTCGGTACATACATTTTTCCCATACCCATGTCCATCATAAACATATCATTCTCTTCACTTTTCTTATCCGCATACACACCGACAACTCGAAATGGCACTTGATTAATCTCAATCACTTGATTAATCGCGCTTCCTTCAGGGAACAAAGCATCTCTTGTCGCTTCATTAATCATCACCACTTGACTGCCTTTTTCATGCTCAATAGGTGCGATCTTTCTACCCTCAAGGATTTTGATTGGAAAAATGGTAAAGTACTTGTCATCCACCGCATACAATTCCGAATCTGAATAATTATTTAAATGAAAAGCTTGTGTATAGTTTTGGTAAAAGACAGCAATCGATTTTACTAAGTCTGGTACCATCGCTTCTTCTAATTGTTCATCCGTGATCGTTGGGATAACATCAGGTGGCTGTTCTTCACTGCCACCCATCATCATCTCACCGCCCATGGCTGCCGCTTCAGGCGACTGAAACATAATGGCAATCGAGTTATTTCCCGTTCCAACGAGGCTCGATTTCAAGCTTTCTTTTTGGCCTTCAATCATTGCCACAATCGCAATAATCGAGGCGATCCCGATAATGACACCCAACATCGTTAAAATGGAACGCATTTTATGAGCAAAAATAGATTGAAAGGATAGTTTTAAATTATCTAGCATGCGGTTCTCTCCTTTCATCCTTGATGATCGCCCCATCGCGAAGAAGAATGCTTCGGTTGGCATATTGAGCAATTTCCTCTTCATGCGTAATTAGAACCACTGTCACACCTTCTTTATTCAAGTCTGTAAATAAGTTCATCACTTGCTCACTAGAAGCGGTATCGAGCGCTCCTGTAGGCTCATCCGCTAAAATGAATTTCGGTTTGTTGATAAGCGCACGGGCAATCGCTACCCGCTGCTTTTGTCCACCTGATAATTGCGTCGGCGTAAAATTGACTCGATCCGCTAAACCGACTTTCGTTAACGCCTCAATCGCTAGCTCACGGCGCTCTTTTTTATTTACCTTCGCATACACAAGAGGCAATTGGACGTTATCTAAAGCGGATAAGCGTGGCAGCAAGTTAAAGTTTTGAAAGACGAAACCAATATATTCATTTCGAATCTTGGAAAGGTCATTTTCTTTACGCGATAACACGCTGTTTCCATCAAGCGTATATTCTCCTGACGTTGGTGTATCTAAGCAGCCTAAAATATTCATGATCGTTGATTTCCCTGAGCCTGAAGGTCCCATAATCGACACATATTCGCCTTCTTCAATGGACAGGTTGATATTATGAAGGATCGGAACTTCTTCCTTTCCGATCCAATATGATTTATTGATGTTCTTCAAGTGAATCATCAATAGTTACCTTCTTTCCTTCTTTTACTGTGTCATCAGGATACACAACATAATCATCTTTAGTTAAGCCGCTCTCAACGATCGTCATCATCATATCTGGTATTTCCTCGCCCAGTTTTACTTCTTGTTTCTTCAATTTCTCATCAACGACCGTCCACACAAATGACTTGTCACCATCCATCACAATCATATCTGTTGGGATCGTTACTTCTTGAGGGGCTTCTTCTTCTCCTTTTAATTCAATGAAGACATGATAGCCAAATTCTAAACCTTCATGCTCAGTTAGTTGAACTTGGAAAGGATAGTTGGATGCTTGCGGGTTCATCGCCATATCACCCATGCCCATATCCATGCTCATATCTTCACCATTTTCTTCTGTTGGCAATTTGCCAATTTCGATAATTTTCCCTGGCCATTTTTGTTCTGGATCTTTGCGACTAACTACGTTCACTTCTTGACCTACTTGGAGCTCATCTTTAATTAATTCGTTCACGTTACCTTTTACAAAATAAGCGTCCGTATTGTAAATTTGCATAAATGAACCTGGAGCTTGCTGTTGCCCCATTTGATTGTTGCCGCCCGCTGCAGATTGTTTTTGTTCTTCATCAATTTTTTGAACAATGCCATTTACTTTTGCTTTAACAATATTATCGTTCACTTTTTTCTTCATTTCTTGATACTCTAAATTCGCTTTTTCCACTTCAAATTGAGCGATCTTTAAATCTGCTTCTGCTTGAGTGACTTGTTGTCTTAGCGCCGTTTTTTCTTCAGCAGACGCGTTTTTGATTTGCTTTTCTAACGACCAAATTTCTGATTTTTTCTGTTTCACACTGCTATTAGCAATTTCAAGTTCAAGCCCTTTTTGCTTTAGTTCCATTTCTCCTTCCTTATTTTCATAAGAAAAAAGTTGCGCACCCGCTTTTACAACGTCTCCTTCTTTCACAAATACCTCTTTAACTGTTCCACGCTCAGGGTCAAGAAAGATTTTTTCTGTTTCCTTTGGCTCAACCACTCCAGCGAATAAACTTCCGGAACTAGCCTCCATTCCTCCCATCATGTCGCTCACCTTCATTGGGAAGATCTCGCCTTCTCCTGCTGAACTATTAAATTTAGACTTTGTAAATATGTAACCACCGGCCAATAAAGCTAGTATGACAACAACCGAAATTGCAATGATCCACTTCTTCTTTTTACTCATCTATTTACCTCCTTTTAAATGTCCAATTCACCTTAACTTTCTATCTATCAACCTCACAAAACCAACATCACCATCTTTTTTCATACAAAAAAACACTTCGACATGATTCTAACAAACACTTTTATTTATTACAAATAATTTTCAAGCATGTCCATTCTATTAAACATTCACACTTATACATATCTATAAAAAAAACACATAAACCACTATTTGGTTTATGTGAACAACTCATTTATTCGAAAATTATCAGGGAGTGACAGGCACTACTACTTCTATGTGCTCGTGCAGTTCGTCTTTTTCGACGTGGACTTTCACATTGTAGTCTCCTGCAGCTTCGAAGGTAGTTTGGGCGTTGTATTGTCCGTTGTTTCCTTCTGTTGCATCGATGAATGTATGCTTAGCACTGTCGTTTTGCCATATTTCAAAGCGGACTCTTGCCTTGTTAAGCGGTTGGCCCTCATTTTTGATATGGGCTGTTAATGTAATTTCTTCGTTGGCTTTCCATTTGTTATCCGGATGAAACTCGATCGCGACATTTCCGTGATGATGATGGTCTTCTACTTTCTTTGCTTGCTCATCTCCGTGATGATGATGGTCTTCCGCTTTCTTTGCTTGCTCATCTGCTTTTGGTGCTGCTGCTTGATCTCCAACAACAAATTCTTTTTTCGGCATATTATGCAAATCTCTTGCCGTCACATGAGCGATAACTGAATAATTTCCCTCTTCAGGAAACCCTTTTTCAATTGAATAAACGCCATCTCCTTGATGCTTTGCTTCGATCATTTCGTGGTCCTTAGCATCCGCTTTCCACACCTCGAACTCTACTTTATCAGCATCTTCTACTTGTTCCTCTCCTTGCGTCACCACTGCCTCGATTTTCACATTTTCATTGGCTTTAACCGTCTCAGGCATTTGGATCTTCACTTCTAAAGGGGCAATCGCTTCACTCTTACTTTTATTTTCCACCTTTTTCTCTTCTTGCGAACAGCCTGTTACCACAAGAAACAGGGAACATAGTAAAAAAACAAGCAACTTTTTCATTCAAATCCTCTTTTCCATCAAATTTTTGCGCTTTGATATTATACCTCATAAATGTGAAAAAAAAACGAAATCTATAAGAAAAGTGAAAGGCGCTGTTCAGCGACGAATGGACTGCAGCGATCCGCACGAGATAAAGGAAACACGATGAACGCTAGTGAATCGATGTTGACTTATCGCAAGGAGGAGCGTGGAAGTCCACTAGTCGCTAGCGCCTGGAACTGGACAATGAAAAGTGAAAGGCGTTGTTCAGCGACGAATGGACTGCAGCGATCCGCACGAGATAAAGGAAACAACATTTCTAATTGATCTTGAAGTTCAACAAAAAAACTGCACTCCTAATTGTTAGATTGTGTCTAACAACTAGGGTACAGTTCAACCTAGCCTTTTTTAGTTTTCCGACGAGAACATATATCGTCGTTCATTGTAAGTAATGGAGAAGATCAATCCCATGGCAAACATATTCCCCATAAGTGAACTTCCTCCGTAACTAATGAACGGTAGCGGAATCCCCGTAATCGGCAAGAGCCCAATAGTCATTCCGATGTTTTGAACGACATGGAAGGTGATCATCGAGATGACACCTGCACACATGTACGAATAATAAGGGATTCTCGTATTTAATGCCAGTTTCGTCATATGATAGATTAGCAAAAAGAACAAACTGACAACGACACTAGCGCCAATAAAGCCAAACTCTTCCCCAATGATACTGAAGATAAAGTCAGTATGGCTTTCCGGAAGATAGACTTCACGCGTACCAAAGCCTTTTCCTGTTGTTTGCCCCGAACCAATCGCAAGTAGTGATCTAGTTAAATGGAAACCAGTTGAGCTTTCATAACTGTATGGATCAAGCCAAGAGTAAATACGACCAAACTGATACTGCTTCACTCCAAGGTATTTCTCTAAAACCATAGGGTTATAGAGTACAAGATAAAAAATACCAACAATTAAAGCAGTTGCTGATCCAAACAAAGGAGCTAATATTTTCCATGTAATCCCTGAAACAAAGATCATTCCTAAAAGGATCGAAATAAATACAAGCGACGTTCCGAGATCCTCTCTTATAACAAGCAAGAGCGGAACTAACGTAATGATTCCTAACTTAATCAACAACATAAAGTCTGATTGTATCGTCTTCACAGGATTATTTTGATGATGGGTGACTATGGCCCTTGAAAGTGTCAAAATTAAAAATGCTTTGACAAACTCAGACGGCTGTATCGAAATTGGACCAAAATCAAACCAAGCTTTTGCTCCATTTCGAACAGGTGCAATACTCTCTGGTGCGAATATTAAAGCAACGAGCATGAACAAACCAAAACCATACAAATACCATGACATGGCTGACAATTGGTCCGAGTCAAATCTAATCACAATACAGACAATTACAATTCCAATAATATAATAAATCGTTTGTCTCAATACAAAGTTGGTTCCATATTGACCAGTCGTCTGAGCACTATAAATAGCTACAACGCTCACAACAAACAACATTAACAGAATTAATATTAAGCCGAAATCAATCCGGCTAGAATTTTGATTTGGAGAAGTCATCGAACGATTCCTCTTTCTAAATAAATTACGCCTACTACATTATAACCTTATTGCGCAATTTAACAACAGTTAAACATCCGATAAAACATCCCTTTATTCGACCCATACGACTCTAGCCCTTGATATATCAAGATTTATCGTACTTATCCAAAAAATGTGAACAATAAACTAACAGATATCACACCAAGAACAATTTTCCAAACTGGGAGCTTCCAAACCGCAATCGCAACATAAACGATCAGTACTAAAGCGAGATCAAGTGAATTCTTGACCGCACTTGTAAATACAGGATCGTAAAGTGCCGCTAATAAAATACCTACAACCGCACTATTAATGCCAATTAGCGCGGCTGAAAAATAACTTTTACCTCGAAGCCAGCCCCAAAACGGTAATGTCCCGATCAGCAGCAAAAAGGACGGCATGAAAATGGCCACTGTAGCTAGCAATCCACCCGACACTCCGCTTATCACTGTACCCAAATAAGAGGCAAGGGTAAACAGCGGGCCCGGTACGGCTTGAGCCATTCCATATCCCGCTAAAAAGGCTTCTTCCGTCATCCAGCCTGAAGGAACAACTTCTCTCTCAAGCATCGGCATGACGACATGTCCACCACCGAACACCATCGACCCTGCTCGAAAAAAGGTGTCAAACATACTATAAAACATATGGTTAACGCTATCTCGACCAAGAGGAAGTAAAATTAATAATCCGAAAAATAACACCCAAGCAAATGCGGCACTTTTCTTACCAATACCAAAGTCGAAAGAGAGCTCAGACGACATTTTTTGATCCTTATAAACGAAAGCTCCTATGATCCCAGCTGTAACAATAATCGCAATTTGACTAATCGCTGTCGGGTATAAAAGAATGAAAATAGCGGCAATGATCGCGATTGTTTTTCTTCCTTTATCTGGTGTCAGCTGACTGCTCATTTGCGAAAGAGCATGGGCAACGACCGCTACAGCCGTAATTTTCAGTCCATAAATTAAATACTCTGCATCAAAGGTAGAGTGTTGCAAAAATAATGCAAACAACATTAACACAACAACAGAAGGCATCGTGAATCCAAACCACGAAAGAAAACCACCTAGCATCCCACCGCGCAACATTCCGATCGCTATACCTACTTGACTGCTCGCAGGACCAGGTAGAAACTGACAAATGGCAATGATTTCTGCATAGCGTTGATCATCTAGCCAACGCCTTTTTTGTATGTACTCCTCTTGAAAATAACCAAGATGGGCAGTCGGTCCCCCAAAAGACGTCAAGCCCAGCTTTAATGACACAAGAAAAATTTCTAAATATCTTCCCATAGACCCTCCGAAAACGTTACTTTTTCATTATTAGTATAAAAAAATGAATGGTGAATTTCAGCATTTTAACAAAAGCTTTACATAATTAAAATCTTTTATTTGTTCCGACGTACAGATCACGCTACAATTACACATGATATCTATTTGAAGGAGGAGACATAATGGAATTTGTTAAAAGTGAAGAACAGTTTCAACAATTAATTTCCCAGGAAAAGCCTGTTATTATGAAGTTTTCTGCTGGATGGTGCCCGGATTGCCGCCGCATGGATATGTTCATTGATGACATTATCGCTGAATATAGCCAATACGACTGGTACGAAATCAATAGAGACGAATTCCCAGAACTAGCTGAAAAATACGAGGTTATGGGCATTCCAAGTCTTTTGATTTATAAAAACGGAGAAAAAACAGCTCACCTTCATAGTGCACACGCCAAATCACCTGAACAAGTCATCCAATTTTTGCAAAGCGTATAAGCACCAGGCATGGGGTCAACTTTAATATCTGACCCCTGTTATGTTTTAGTTTGCCGTCTTTACTGAGCCTTCATTTTTGGTTTTCGCTTTTCTACCACTTTTTTAACTTGAATCCATTCGCTCACAAGAATGCCCACTGATCCCCCTGTTGCATAAAAAAGCGCCCATAGTTCCCCAAAGAAAAAAAACATAACGATGGTACTTAATACATATAAAGGCCATGCATACCAAAGGGACATAAATAGATGATCTTCCTTCTTTCCATGTCGGGGGATGCCTCGATAGAGAACCAATCGATAGACAGCTAGTATATAAAGAAAAAAACATCCCCCTCCGATCAACGACACGCCCACTAGCGCCCAGCTCACATAGAAAATATCGAGAAATGCCGTGAACAAACAAACCATCATAACACACATAATATACGGGTTGTAAAGAAATTCGCTAAGCCTCATAGCGCCTCCCACCCCTTTTTCATTTTCTAAAATGTATGCCATGAATAACGAGAAAAGAATAATTGAATGAGGAATACCATACAATCAGCCGATTTCCCAAACAAATCCATTACCTATAAAATGGACTTGTTTACTATGTGCAATCTCATAGCACGATTGACTAAAGTACGGTACACTGAGATAAAAATAGAGAGAGATTGAAATATAGGAGTGGGGAAATGAAATTTTTTAAGTCAAAAGCTGCTAATAATCACATTCATTCATCTATTGTAGCAACATCAAATGTTAAATTATCAGTAAAATCAGGGTCGGAGCTATATGAACAACTAGAAATGATTCAATTAACAGAACAGGATTTACGGATGCTTAAGTTCCTTCAACCACAAATTGAAAAACATCTAGACTCCATTATTGACTCTTTTTATTCTAAACTTATGAAACAATCTAACTTAATGGAGATCATTAGAGAAAACAGTAGTGTAGATCGCCTAAAAAAAACGTTACGAAGACATATTCAAGAGCTTTTTAATGGGGAAATCGATGAGTCCTTTTTACAAAAACGGATCAGTATTGCTCATATGCATGTCAAAATTGGTCTAAAAACAAAATGGTATTTATCCGCCTTTCAAGATTTACAAAATTCATTTTTCACTATCATTGCTGATATGAACGTGTCTAAGGAAGACCAAATGGAGCTCGTGCGTGCTGTTTCAAAACTTTTAAACTTAGAGCAACAGCTTGTCATTGAATCCTATGAAATTGAATTTGAGCGTATCCAATTGATTGAGAGCGAGCGCAAAGGTGCACTAACTAACAAAGTTCATAATGTGTCACAAGAGTTGGCAGCTATTTCTCAAGAAACTTCAGCCTCTTTAAAAGAGCTTAGTTCACAAGCTGATTCTATTTTGCTGTTAGCGCAGGAAGGGATGTCACTGGCTGATGAATCAGCAAGCCACTCCCTACAAGGTCAAAACCAGCTGAAAGAACAAGGACAAAAGCTGTCTGAAATTCAAAAAGCCGTCACTGACATTCAAACATTCTCAACTGAATTAAATCAAATTGCTTCAAGCATTACCGAAGTAATCACGATTGTTGGAAATATTGCTGGGCAAACCAACTTGCTTGCACTTAATGCTTCCATTGAAGCAGCAAGAGCTGGAGAATACGGAAAAGGTTTTGCCGTTGTTGCGGAAGAAATTCGAAAATTATCCGATCAAACGAAAACATCCACTTCGAGCGTATCTGAACATATTTTAAAAACGAATTCGTTAATCGGACAAGTGAGCCAGTCGGTCGAAACTGTAAATAACCTTGTCCATAAAGGAATCAAAAGCATGGCACAGACCGATGACGATTTCAATCAATTGCTTGAATTAATTGGTAGCACAAAGGAGCAAAACCGTTATATCGAGAGCCAGCTTCAACAATTGTCTAGAATTATTACAGAAATTGAGCATGCCTCGGAAGAAGTCGCGCATTCTGCGGTCACATTAAACGATTCAACAGAGCAATATTTATATTCTAACTAAACAAAACCAGAGAATGTCCTTTTTGCGTGGATATCCTCTGGTTTTGTTCGGCCTTATTTAATTATAATTCTACCCAATGATGGGCCCACTTCTCAATTTCTTTCACGCTCGCCTCAAGCGCTCGCCCCTTCTCCGTTAGTTCATATTCCACACGAACTGGAACCTCAGGGTAGACTTGGCGTGTCACCAATCCCTCTTCTTCCATTTCTTTTAGTCGATCCGTCAATAATTTCCCGCTAATAGGGAAACCTGATTTTATCTCTGAAAATCGTTGAGGTCCCATCAATAACTGATTAATAATCAATCCTGTCCAACGCTTCCCCATCATCTGCATCGCCTTTTCAAACTTAGGACAAAGCTGAACTTCTTTCATTTCTTTCACCTCTTTACATTATAATTATACCCCTTTTTTCTTGAAAAAGATACCTTTACACTTTTTTAAATGAAGTTACTTGACTTTAACATTAAATGATTTTATACTAAGTTTCGAAAGGTAACTAATAAAACATTTATTTATGTACATACTGTCAATAACTTGACAGCAAAGTACAAATAACAGAAAAGAGGGAAAGATCATGACAAATTTTTATTCAGCTGTAGAAGCAAGACGTTCCATGTATGCCATCAGTAAAGAACAAACCGTATCAGATGAAAGAATCCAAGAAGTTGTCGAGTTTGCAGTTAAGCATGCTCCAACTGCTTTCAACTCCCAAAGCGGCCGTGCCGTCGTTCTTCTTGGTGAACAACACGATGAGCTTTGGGATCTAACAAAAGACACATTAAGAGAAATAGTGCCTGCTGACCGATTCGGTCCAACAGAGGAAAAAATGGCAATGTTCAAAGCAGGTCACGGTACCGTTCTTTTCTTTGAAGATGAAGCAGTTGTCAAAGGGCTTCAAGATAGCTTCCCAACTTACGCAGACAACTTTCCTCTTTGGTCCATGCAATCTTCAGGCATGCTTCAATACATCGTTTGGACAGCATTAGAACAAGAAGGCTTCGGAGCGACACTTCAGCATTACAACCCACTGATTGACGAAAAAGTTCGCACAAAGTGGAACTTGCCTGAAAACTGGAAACTGATGTCTCAAATGCCGTTCGGAAAACCAGTTGCTCCTGCTGGCGACAAAGAATTCCAACCAATCAACGAACGCGTAAAAGTGTTTAAATAATAAAGACCAACAGGCTGGCTCCCAAAATGGAGCTAGCCTCGTTTTTTGAGGTTTCTTTGACTTTGTGGCTACTTTCTTCGACCTTCGCAGCCGTTCTTTGACTTTATCGGCGCTTTCTTTGACCTTTGCCATCCATTCTTTGGCTTTCTAGCCGCTTTCTTTGACTCTCGCATCCGTTCTTTGACCTTCTGGACGCTTTCTTTGACCTTCGCAACCGTTCTTTGACCTGGTCGGCGCTTTTCTTTTTTCATTTAAAAAAGCTGCCGAGAGTCATTCTCCGACAGCTTTTGTACTATCTATTTATTTTCGTTTAAGGCTGCTTCGTCAACGATGATCGTTACATTTGGGTGTTGATGCAAGCATGATGCTGGGAATGCCTCCGTGATTTCTCCGGATAACAATTTTGAGATCGCTTCCACTTTTGCTGTGCCTGATGCTAACAAAACAATTTCTTTTGCACTCATAATGGTTTGAATACCCATTGTAATAGCTTGAGTTGGCACTTCTTCTAAACTATTAAAAAAGCGAGCATTAGCTTCTCTCGTCGATGCATCAAGTTCGATGATATGTGTAAGTGAATCAAACGGTGTGCCAGGTTCATTGAAACCAATGTGTCCATTGCCGCCAATGCCAAGCACTTGTACGTCTATACCACCTGCTTCATGAATAAGCGCCTCATACGCTGCACACTCAGCTGATCGGTCTTCTTTTTCTCCACTCGGTAAATTCGTATTTTCAGCTAGAACATCGATATGATCAAATAAATGCCCCTTCATGAAAGCATAATAGCTATTGTGATCCTCTTTTGGTAAGCCGATGTATTCATCAAGGTTACATGTGGTTACTTGTTTATAAGTTGTTCCATTTGAACGATGGTCTTCTATTAAATTTTTATATAGCCCTTCAGGTGTACTACCTGTCGCCAAACCAAGGACAAGTTTTGGATTTTTCTTCACTTGAGCAATAATCAGCTCTGCCGCTTTTTGACTCATTTCCTGATAATCTTTTACCTTAATAATCTTCAAGTTCATTTTCTCCTTTTAAATGCGATCGGTAAGCTATCAATCGACATTTTTAATGGTAATTTTTACTAACCGAAAAAATTTGTATGTTCTATTTTTTCAAAAAGAATAGCATGTATTTTATTGGTTGTCTATACCAGTTAAGGAAGTTGAATTACTGATTTGAGGTTTGTAAACATTTTTTCTCTGTTGTTTTTTGTTCTATCATTCTGCTTCTAGCGATCTAACAATTCCAATAGTTGCTTGTTGAAATTGGTTTGATCCTGCTTAAGAACTTCAAAAAATGTTTGATCCACTCTTTCTACTATTGGTAAAGCTACTTTTACTTTTTCAGTACCTTCTTTCGTAGGAGTTAACAAGATTTCTCTTTTATCGCGCGGATTTTTACTTCTCTCTATTAATCCTTTTGTTTGAAGTGTCCGCACGACATCAGAAACCATCATAATATTTATTTTTGTAAAACTGGCTAATTTTTTCTGGGTAACATGGCTTTCAGTTGTGACCAGATAATCACATGCAGTTAACAGAACAAACTGCACATGAGTAAGCCCTACTTCAGAAAGTTCTTTTGTTATCGTTCTTTGCCAATCTTGAGAAACACGCCACAGCAAAAACCCAGTACTTTCATTCGGGTCATCAAATTTAGACATCCAATTCATTAATACAAAGCCCCATTTCTTTTATGATAGTTAGAAAATCTTCTTTACTCACTTCAAAATGTCCCCTCCGAAATAATAAACCTACATTTGAAGTCGTCTGATAAAAATTCAATTTCGATTTGATCTGATCAAAGCTAATTGCTCGACATTCGACATAGTCAACATCCACCCTAAACGGAATAAATTCGGGTGACATTTGAAATTGATACACCTCTCCACTTTTGATCTTGCCGATTGCAGTAAAATATTTCAACGGCTTTCCATTAGGATAACTAGTCTTCGGAGAATAGTAAATGATCCAATCTCCTTGCTTCATTCTTTTTAATGGTGCCGCTTTTCCATGACAAAGCTGAGCAAACTCACCATTGATCCCTACACGAACATGTTCTTCAGATACAACACCCATCCAAAATTTTGTACTCATCCTATTATCTCCTATCTCTCATTTAGTAAGTGCACTTATTAAAATAATACGTGCACTTACTAAATGGAGTCAAGCTTGAAAAATTCCTCGATTGTTGAAGAAAGTTCCCACAACGTCGAAGAAACGATCACAAAGCCCCACTCCACTCTATTAAAAATCGACCTTTCACTAAATACTGAAAGGTCGATTTATTTAATTTCCGCTAATCAGAATATCTGTCTTCCCATTTTCGGCCACGATTTCAGCCCAGCCGCCGATTGGCAAGGTGGCAAGCGGGTCGGTGTGGCCGAAATCGAGGTTGGCAATCACCGGAATGTGTGCCAATTCAGGTTTATTTTCCAACAAAGTAATCAGTGCGGATTCGGTCACATTGGATTCTTTTTGAAAGCGGCCGATCAGCACGGCTTTTAAATCCTTCGCATCCGGCAAGTGCAGGAGCGATTGTAATTGCCGATCAAATGTCATTAAATGGGACTCGTTATCGTCTTCAATAAATAGCACCGCATTTTTCAAAGATGGCATAAATTCCGTTCCTTGCAAAAGATTGATCGTGCCTAAGTTGCCACCGATGAGACGACCTTCCGCTTTTCCTTCTCTAACGATTAAATGACCTGAGTTCAGGTAATAGGTTCGCTGATCTTGTTCTAAATACCATTTGTCGTCACTCCATTGGTCAGAGGGTTCGAATTCAAATGGGGCATCATTCGTTAAGGCAGTTAGCATCCCTTGCACGACATAATCAGTCAAGTGCTTCATCCCAAAAGTAGAAAATGCGGGACCTGAGTATGTAATGAGTCCTGTTTTGGCGTAAATGGCCAGCTGCAGAGCGGTAATATCACTATATCCGCATAATATTTTTGGATTCTCTTTGATCAATTCAAAGTCAATATGCGATAAAAGCTGATTAACATTATAGCCACCAATCGCGGTAAAAATCGCTTTCACATTTGGATCGCGAAACGCGTCATGCAAGTCTTCCATTCGATTTTCCACAGAGGTAGAAAAAAACATATCATGTTCATCCACATAGCGGCCGAATGTGACGCGAAAGCCAAAGCTTTCTAATCGCTCGGTGGCTAGCTTTACTTGCTCCCCCTTCACTACCGCCATGCTTGTTGATGGGGCGATAATTCGTACTTCATCTCCAGGCTGTAAACGCGCAGGTTGCATGTCATTTTTCCTCCTTATTCACCTGCCCTCACAAATCGAGTTTGCCAATTGATTTGAGAGATTTCAAGGAAAGCAGAAGCTGAAAATTCGCTTCTGGGTCCCGCAGGCTACCATCTAGCATTTGATCAATTTTGTTCATTCGGTAACGCAAACCACTCACAGACAGAGCAAGCTTGTCCGCCGTTGCCTCCAAATTTCCGCCATTGAGCAAAAATATATACAAAGTGTGTAATAACTCTACTTTTTTCTCATCCAGTGTATCATATAATTTTCCAAGCGTATATTTCGCAATTTTCTCGACCGCTGCTTCGTTGTTGGTATTAATTAAAATGCCGACGATCCCAAGGGATTCAAAGTGAACGACCGGCATTTGTCGAGACGTCATTCGTAGCGCCGTTAACGATTCTTCATAGGCTTCTTGTGCATGAAGGATGTGGTCATTTTTCAAGCTAATCCCCGCTTGACATTCTACTTTAAAACAGCGATTCGATAATTCCTTTAAAAAAGCGTGGCAAAGATCCGATACCTCGCCACACGGCTCAGACACAAATACGATAATTGCCGAATCACGCTGACCAACGAGGGCATTCAAGCCTGCTTTCTTGAAAAAGCTAGCCGTTGTTTCAAGCATTTGTTCGTAGAAGGCAAGTTCTTTTTTGATATCCTTAGAAGCCAATTGATATTGAACAACGATGAAATAATAAGATTGAGATAAATCAAGCGAAATTAAGCTAGCCCGTTTAAAAATTTCGTGCTCATCTACATACTTTCCACTCAAAATCTCATCTAAAAAACGCCCCTTCATTCGTTCTGTCGATTCAAATTTTGTTTTTTCGTTGAGCAATAATAATGAACAAACAGAACACATTCGTTCAATAAACATCGTCAAGATCTCAGGATTAGCGACCTGATTTTCTTCTAAAAAGAAAGAACAGTACCCTACTTTCTTTCCTTGTAAAAACACGGGAGACATAAGGCGGTAGCAACTCGCTGTTTGAAGCCATTTCGTTTTCTCTAATAAAATCGCTCGATCGATTAATTCTTTTTGTACCTGCTGCAATCGCTCTTCTTCAATTCCTTGATAAGCGAACGGTTGATGATGAATGTTTTCGATTAACACAGGGATTCCGATTTGTTCATACATCACTTGAGCAATCGAATCCAGATGATTGCCTTTAATAATTTCTTCTGTCAGCATTTTATGAATGAGCATCACTTTTGCCAAATTATTTTTCTCTTCTAACAGCTTTTCATTAGCGACCTCTAGCTCTCGCAAAATCGGTTGCTCCTGACAATATCCGATTTGCTCGGCCGCTTCCTCTCCCCATTCCGAGGCCAGCTTGCCCACCCAGCGACATTCTTTGGCTCCTGTGCCGATACATTGTGTTTCCTTAAAAATGACTGTTTCTCCGACTAGACGCGTGACATACCCGCTCGCATAACCAGTTAACGTGAAGCATACGGGCACATCCGACAAGCCTAAATGAGTGATATGCTCTACGGCTTCATACGAATGTCGCCAAACACCTTCCATATTAAACTGATGTACTTTTCCTTCTTGCTCATCAATCATAATGCGATCCATCGAGGCTTGCACATGCCCCTTCAAGGAATGAAGGACAGGACCATATTTCACTTGCTCCTCCAACGTCTCAAAAGCAGCGGCGATTGCTTTTTCACCATCCTGCCAACCAATTTGCCAGCCATAACGGAAAAAGAATGCTTTCATTCGATCGAGACCAATGTTTTTGATTAAATCTCTTCTAAGTGTACCGAACGCTTCAATAGAAATAAGAATGGAACGGGCATCATCTGCATACACCATTCCATCCCTACACGTGATGTTTAATTGTTTTAAAAAGGATTGTTCTGTCTCCATCATGTTCTCACCTTTTCTTCTTCAAATTTTCAGGCAAGGATGATTGTCGTGTTGCTTTCAGGATACGTTTGACACGCAAGCACATATCCCGCTTCTCGCTCCTCATCAGTTAAGGTACGCTTTGAACATAGCCCTAGGCGAAATTGCCCCGTTATTATTTTCACCTTACACATTCCACATCCCCCCTTTGTGCAGGCATAAGGAATGTTCACTTGCTGCTTCAAAGCCGCCTTTAATAAAGATTCTGTGTCACTAGACTGAACAATGAAATTTTTAGTAAACGCTTTCAAAATTCTTCACCCCTTAATTTTAACTGATTATTCAGAAATATTCACGTATAATCCAATCTTTCGAAAAATAGGAAATGAGTAAAGTGATGGTTCATCACTTTACTCATCCTTTTTATCATTTCAAAGCAATGCAAATATTCTTCGCTTCCGAAAAAAACTCCAGACTATGATGACCACCTTCGCGACCGATCCCACTCTTTTTAAACCCTCCAAATGGAGCACGTAAATCACGGACAAACCAGCAATTCACCCAAATTGTTCCTGCTCGGACATGATGGGAAATTCGATGAGCTCGCTGTAAATTATCGGTCCAAACAACACCGTTTAATCCGTAATCGGTATTATTCGCAATCTCAAGAGCTTCCTCTTCTGTATCAAATGGAATGAGCGTGACGATCGGTCCGAAAATCTCCTCCTGACAAATGCGTGCTTGTGGATTTTCTTGAATATAGACGGTCGGCTCTAAATAATAACCATCCTTTAAATAGTCTGGCAGTTCAGGACGCGCTCCCCCACAAACAAGCTCCGCATTTTCTGCCTTGGCAATGTCAAGATAGCTCGTCACTTTACGATAATGCTCTTCGCTCACAACTGGTCCCATATTCGTCGTTGCCTCTTGAGGATCACCTACTTTTAATGCAAGAGCAGCTTCTTTAAAACGAGCAACAAACTCTTTGAAAATCGAACGTTGCACAAGAATTCTCGATCCAGCAAGACAAACTTGCCCAGAATTTAAAAAAGCGGCTTGAATAGACACCGGAATTGCTTTGTCTAAATCGGCGTCTTCAAAGACGATATTCGCCGCTTTTCCACCAAGCTCGAAAGCAACCTTCTTCAATGAATCCGCTCCATTTTTCATAATGGCTTTTCCGGTGGCTGTTTCCCCAGTAAAAGAGATAAGATCGACTTCCGGGTGCGTCGTCATAAATTCACCAGCCGAGCCTGGGCCAAAACCTTGAACGACATTGATCACTCCATCTGGAATGCCCGCTTCTTTGGCAATTTCCCCAAGAAGCGAAACAGTCATTGGCGTAATTTCCGCTGGTTTGATCACCGCTGTATTGCCGGCAGCGAGACATGGACCAAGCTTCCAAGTGGTTAACATAAACGGCAAGTTCCATGGCGTAACCAGTGCCGCAACTCCTACCGGTTCATAGCGCGTATAATTCAAATATTCTTCTCCCATCGGATACACTTCGCCGCCTTGCTGCTCCATGAAATCAGCGAAAAAACTAAGATTATGAGCCGCACGCGGAATTTCTCTTTCTAACGCAACTGGATAAGGCTTGCCGACATCTAACGCTTCTAAACGAGCCA
The DNA here is from genome assembly GCF_037201805.1 of Bacillus sp. FJAT-52991. Lineage (GTDB taxonomy): Bacteria > Bacillota > Bacilli > Bacillales > Domibacillaceae > Bacillus_CE > Bacillus_CE kandeliae. The sequence goes on from NZ_CP147404.1 coordinate 2,997,553, forward strand.
ATTCTTCTTTTCTTTCTAAAATAATTTCAGCCATCCGACGAATTTTCGTACAGCGTTCAGCCAGTGGCATCGTCCGCCATGGTCCTTCTTCAAAAGCACGGCGAGCGGCGCGACATGCACGATCAACATCTTCCTTCGTTGCTTCATGTACGCGAGCGATTACTTGCTGCGTCGCTGGATTTTTTACTTCAAAAAGGGAACCGCTCCCTGATTCCACATACTCCCCATCAATGAATAGCTTAATTTCCTTCACTTTCGTTTGCACATTCTCCATCTATTTTTCCTCCTTTACTCGTCGCTTTTTCACCGATTCACCGGCGATACCCCAATGCTCCGGCGGCATTTCGTTAATCATCACGCGAATCGTTTCCTGTGGGCATTCAAGAACCTCCGCCACCTTCCATGTCAATTCTTCAATCAGCTGTTCCTTTTTTTCGGAAGGTCGGCCTTGCAAGATGTTCACTTGAATGAATGGCATCGCTTCTCACTCCTTAAATGTAATATCCAATGATCCAATTCCATCGAATTGAACGGAAAAATGATCGCCTGGGGCAATCGTCACAGCTCCAGCTAACGCACCCGACAACACGACATCTCCTGGCTGAATCGATTGACCGGTGGCTGTTAATTTATTGGCCATCCAAGCCACCGCTCGCGCTGGATGCCCCATCACAGAAGCTCCTGCACTTGTCGACTCGATTTCTCCATTTTTCTTAAACACCATCCCCATTAAACGCAAATCTACTTCATTCGTGCGATAAAGCTTTTCACCGAAAATATAGCGAGAAGAGGAAGAATTATCAGCAATCACATCGGCCAGTGTAAAATTAAAATTACGATAACGGCTATCAATGACTTCCATCGCTGGGGCAATATAAGCTGTCGCATCTAAAATTGCCGCCGTTGTAATAGCCGGCCCCTTTACTTCTTTATCAAAAACAAAAGCAATTTCCGGCTCGATTTTGGCGTGAATAAACGGGATAATCGATACTTGCTCTCCTTCAAATAGCTGCATATTCTCTAATAGGACGCCATATGTAGGTTCATGGACGCCCATCATTTCCTGCTTCGCCCGACTTGTTAAGCCTAATTTATATCCGGAACGTCTCGTTTGTTCTCTTTCCTCCTTGATTTTGATTAGCTTTCTTTGAATCTCGTAGGCATTTTCAGCTTGTAACTGTGGGAAACGAGCAGTCATCTTATCGACTTCTTGCGCTTGTCTTTCCGCCTCAAATAATTCTTCCGCTACTTGATCCATCCATTCAGCTGTCACTGATTTCATCTATTTTCACCTCTCGTTAAGGGACGAAGCTGTGCAAAGGGCACTTCGCTCACACCGCCTTTTTTGTGTCCATTCTTTTTATCCTTTAGCCGCAGCGATTTGAGCGGCAATGTCGTAGATTAAGTCTTCTTGTCCGCCAATCGCTTGCATGCGGCCTAACTCTACTAAAATATCTCGTTCATCGACGTTGAATTTGCGTGCGGCTTCATTGGTGTGCAGTAGAAAACTAGAGTACACACCGGAGTAGCCCATAATTAAGCTTGAGCCAGTAATTTCTTGTGGACGAGGCATAAAGGGAGCAACCACTCCATTGGCGACATCCATCACCTTGTAAAGATCGACCCCTGTTTCAATATTCATTCGATCAAACACCGCTGCCATCACTTCTGTTTGTGTATTGCCGCTGCCTGCCCCGAGACAGCACAAACTGCCATCTACATAGGTGGCACCAGCTTCCACTGCGGCGACAGTGTTAGCCATCGCCATCGATAAATTATTATGTCCATGGAATCCGATATCACATTGAAGGGCGTCTCTTAAAGCACTGACTCTCTCTTTCACTTCATGCGGAAGGAGAGCACCAGCAGAATCCGTTGCGTACACAATTTCTGCGCCATAGCTTTCGAATAATTTCGCTTGTTCGACGAGCTTCTCAACAGGCGCCATATGTGCCATCATCAAGAACCCGACCGTTTTTAACCCAAGTTCACGACCGAGGCTAATGTGCTGATGAGCGACATCCGCTTCCGTCACATGCGTGGCAACACGGACCATTTTTGCCCCTGCTTTAACGGCCTCCTGCAAATCCTCCTTTAATCCAATCCCCGGTAAAAGTAGGACAGACACTTGTGCTTGCTGACACTCATCAGCCGCTGCTTCAATCAGCTTTAGCTCATCTACTTTAGAAAATCCGTACTGCAAGGAGGAACCACCTAATCCATCTCCATGTGACACTTCAAAGTAGCGAATGCCTGCTTGATCGAGTCCTCTTGCTGTCTCTCTCACCTGTTTTTCGGTAAAAGCATGCCTCATCGCATGACTTCCATCCCTAAGCGTTACGTCTACGATTTCGATGTCTCGTTTTTCCATCATTCTCCTCCTCTACTTAAGCGTGGCAGCCATCAATTGCTTCGCGACCTCATCGCCCACTTTGGCGGCTGCCGCTGTCATAATATCCAAGTTTCCTGAATAAGGAGGGAAGAAATCACCTGCTCCTTCGACTTCGATAAAAACAGTAACCTTTTTGCCCTCGATTTGCGGCTTACCACGCATGCGATAACCGGGGACATATTGCTGTACCGTCTGCACCATCTGTTCAATGGACACAATAATTTCCGCTTCTTTTCCTTCTTCCGCCACTAATGCATGAATCGTATCCCGCATAATAATTGGTGGTTCCGCCGGATTTAAAATAATAATCGCTTTCCCCTTTTTTGCTCCTCCTACTTGTTCAATCGCTTTGGATGTCGTTCTTGTAAATTCATCAATATTGGCTCTTGTCCCAGGGCCAGCACTTTTACTCGCCACCGTCGCCACGATTTCTGCATAATCCACCGGTACAGCTCGGCCAATCGCTGACACAATCGGAATCGTGGCTTGCCCACCGCAAGTGACCATGTTGACATTTGGTTCAGAAAGATGTGCCTGAAGATTCACTGGTGGTACAGTGAATGGACCAATTGCTGCCGGCGTTAAATCAATGACTTTTTTCCCTAAAGCAATCAGCTTTTCACTATGAACTTTATGCGCTTTGGCGGTTGTTGCGTCAAACACAATGTCGACCAATTCCAATCTTTCTAGCAATCCTTCAATCCCTGAATCAATCGTTTCATAGCCTCGCTCACGTGCTCGTTTTAACCCTTCTGATTCGGGATCGATCCCGACCATGACACTCATATCTAAATAACGACTTCTCTCGATTTTATACATCAAATCGGTTCCAATATTTCCAGAACCGATAATGCCTACTTTGCATGTTCCCACCCTTGCACCCCCTATGATTTAAATGTGACCGACGTCGAGCCGATATGGTCAAATTCAACGGTCCATTGGTCGCCGCTTTCTACAGGAACGGCTTTAGATAAAGCGCCTGAAAGAATTACTTCACCAGCATGAAGCGAAATATCATATTCACCAAGGGCATTCGCTAGCCATGCTACCGCTCGCGCCGGATTTCCCATCACCGCTGCCCCAGCCGCGGAATCGGAATAAGCACCATTTTTATAAACAGCCATCCCGATGTGGGAGATATTTACTTGATCAAGCTTTGTTGGCTTGCCGCCAATGATCGCACCAGCGGAGGAACCATTGTCTGCCACTGTATCTTCAAAGCGAATCTTCCAATCTTTAATCCGGCTATCAATGATCTCGATCGCTGGCACAATATAATCGGTGGCTTCAACGACATCGAGCATCGTCACTCCTGGACCTTTTAAATCCTTTTTCAGCACAAATGCAATTTCAAATTCCAGCTTTGGCTGAATAAAATTGTCCATTGACACTTCAGCTCCATCAAGATGCATCATCGTATCCAGTAAATGGCCGTAATCCGGTTCATCTACTTGAAACATCTCCTGCATCACCTTGCTTGTTAAACCAATTTTTTTCCCAACTACTTTCGCTCCTGCCTCAACCTTTTGGCGAATTTGCTCTAATTGCGTGTGATAGGCTTCCTCCACTGTCATCTTTGAAAATGGGTTGATCGGCTGCCTCGTCTTTTCTGCCTCAAGCAGCGCGATTGCTCGTTCTTGAATCGTCATTCCTTTTCCTCCTTTTTAAGTCAATGCCTTAGAGAAAGACTCCAGCATTTCACGACGATGATAAAAAATACCAGTACCGATTTTATCCTCTGTCCAAGTAATCGTTGGAAAATCTGAGTAAGATACATAACCACTCGCAAATGCTTCATTGCGGTTGCCTGAAGGATCGAAGAAATAAACCGTCTGCCCGCGAGTAATGCCGTGACGAGTAGGTGTCACCTCCACCGGCACTTCATTTTTTGTTAAAATATCAGCGGCTTTCAACACTTCATACCAGTTATCCACATAAAATCCAGCATGATGGAACTTCGCATCTGGTCCTTTCACAAAAGCGATATCATGCGCTTTATTCGTCGCCGCTAAGAAGCTGCCAAGCATCACTTCTCCATCAACAGTGACGATCTTCTCCGTTTGGTGAAAATCAAGCACTTCAGTAAAAAAGCGCGTCACCGATTCTAAATCATCACCTGTTAGTAGCGCATGATCGAGACGATGAGGGGCGATCCCTTTTAATCCATCTGGCCAAGGATGAGGATTGATGATCCCTGTTCCTGTACCGACTTGTTCGATCTCGGTATACAGCTCAACCATATGACCTGTCGGAATTTCAAAGCGAATTGCTTGTCCTTCCGCCAGTCGACTTTTGTCCGCTATCCGCGTCAGTTTGCAGCCAAATTGCTCAATTTTAAATTCCAGCTTCTCTAATTCATGAACATCCTTTACTTTAAATGCCATATGATCCATGCCAGCTGAATCTGATTTTTGTAAAATAATGCTGTGATGATCGTACTCATCCCATGCCTTTAAATAGACTCGGTCGCCATCGCGTCCCGTTTCTTGCAAGCCGATAATGTTGGTATAATATTTCACTGACTCCTCTAAATCCATCACTCGCAGTTCCAATCGTCCAATCCGCATAATGCCACTCATTTGTTAACCTCCTCCTTAATTTGTAATAAAGCTGCCTCACAGCATGCTTGATCTTCTTCCAGTGTTCCACCGCTTACACCAATGCCTCCAGCCAGCTCGTCGCCACAACGAACAGGATACCCTCCCCCAAACACAGTCAGCCGATTTGTATGAACGATGCCTGATTTTAACGATGGTTCATCTTTAATCAATTCGTACCATTCATGAGTAGGCAAACCGAATGCTGCAGCCGTATACGCTTTGTTCTGCGCAATATCCACACTCAACAACGGAGCGTGATCCATTCTCGTAAAAGCGATTAAATGTCCGCCGTTATCCACAATTGCCACGTTGACAGCGACCCGAAGCTCTTCTGCTTTATCCACAGCTGCTTCTAGCATTCTAGTCGCTAGTTCTCTAGATATTGTTTTTTGCTCAAGAAACATCTTTATGCCTCCTTACTAAACAAGTAGTTCCTCCCTCTCCCTAAACAAGCAGCGTTGCCATTCGACTGAGACATACTCTCTTGGCATCAAATCCGACTTTTCCACATCTGGCAAAAAAATTTGACCTGACTCTTTCGTCACAATAGCCTCTGTCAACAATTCTCCTTTTTTACTGTGGATAGTTACCTCATATCGCCCAGGGGAAGGAAGCATATAGTAAGACTTCATCAAAATAACGGTCCCAACAACTCGACCTTCCACACGGTACGCTTCTCCCAAGCAAGCAGAAATCTCTTCGACTGCTCCTGTACGGATTTTCTCACGAATCAAAGTGGAACTAATTTTCTCTCCATGACACACGACTTTTTCCACTTTCGTCACTTCAAGAAGGCCGCCAGAATCCATTTTCATCCGGTCCATATGCCCTTCGCCACGGCAGCCATAAGCATAATCGAAGCCTGCCACGGCATGAACAGCCCCAAGATCAAGCAAATATTTCTTCACAAACCTCTCTGGCGTCAAGGTAGCAAACGCCGGATCAAAAGGAACAATGTAACAAAGGTCCACCCCAAGTTCTTCAAAAATTCGTTGCTTTTCCGTGACCGGCATTAAATAATCTACTTCCTGTTTCCCTTTCGATAACACCGTTTTCGGATGTGGAAAAAAAGTCATCACAGCAAGCAATACACCCTTTTCGCGAGCGATTTTTCTTGCTTCACTAATCACTTGGCGATGACCAAGATGAACGCCATCAAAAAATCCGAGAGCAACGACGCAAGGCTCTGGTTGTCGTTGCAGCTCCCTTAGTTTTCGTGGCTCCAATTCAATGGCTTTCAAGCGGCTCCCTCCTTTAAGTGGTTGACACTTCCTCCAACAATGAACGGTAGCGGCTGCTAAAATAAATAAGCGGATCTCTTTCTTCTATTTCAACGGCCGTCGCTTTTCCAATAAATAACGTATGATCCCCTTCCACATGTTCTGCCGCCACTTCACATGTAATTTGTGCCACACTTCCGGCAAGCACCGGCTGCCCAGCGAGACGATCGAACGCCACCTCTTGCTTTTCCTTAATCTGGCCGGCAAAGATCATTGAAAGCTCCTGTTGATCAGCCGCTAATATATTCACCGTAAACTTCTGACTGTTTTTAATTTTTTCGAGCATTTGTGCTCTCTCACCGATAGAAATGACGACAAGCTTCGGATCAAGTGACACAGACATAAACGCATTCGCTGTCATGCCATGCACATCTCCATCTATTTCTGTTAAAATCACATTCACACCCGTGGCAAACTTGCCCATCGTATTTCGAAATTGCCGATCATCCACGTTCGTTCCCTCCTTCTACACTGTTCATATAGGAAAAAATAAGTTTATTTCACTGGCACTTTTTGATCTGTCTCTTTCCAAACAGAATTGGTCCAGCCATGTAAGTCATAATCAGCCAATGCACTATCAACAAATGATTTAAATTGATTCGCTGCCCCTGTTCCTTCGGCGTGTTTCAACGCTTCTAAACGAATGTTTTCATGATTCCCAGCATAGTTCACTTCATACAACTCATGACGGCCACCAAACTCGGTGCCAATCGCATCCCAAATCATTTTCATCAATTTCACACGTTCTTCGGCATTAATACCTGAGCCGCAATAATATTTATCTAGGTAAGGACGAAGCTCTGGACTTAAGAAATCTTTCGCACTCGATGGCAGCTGGATTAATCCGCCTGCGACCACTTGTTCAAAAATATTTTTCACTCGCACCCACGTCATCGGTGCCAATACACGATAGGAATTCGCATAGAAGCCATTTGGAATCGCGACACCATTTTGACCAAACTCCGGATCTGTCGCCATCGCTGTTGTCAGCCCCCAGAACATATTTCGAAGCGCAAGCACCTCGCCAATATTGGCCTGAACTCCTCTAAATTGCTTCGTTCCTGATGCTTCCGTTGCTTTTAATAACAAGCCGGCCATGAAATCGAGCTTGACTGCAAATCGAGTACAGCCGTGGAATGTAAAGCGGTTAAAAAATCCTGTCTGAACGAAAAAGTTATTCGTAATATCGATGTTTTTATACGCCAAAACGTCTTCCCACGGAATAAAGACATCATCAAGCACAATCACCGCATCATTCTCATCAAAGCGACTTGATAACGGATAATCGTAAGGTGAACCTGTTGTTGCTGCCTGTAATTCATACGATTGACGGCTAATCATTTTCACTCCAGGAGCATTCATCGGCACAAAGAAGATCAGGGCATGACTTTGATCCCCATCTCCTAAATCCATTGGTCCATAGTTTGAAACGAAATTATAATGCGTCAGCGCCGCCGCGGTTCCAACCATTTTCGCTCCGCTCACGACAATTCCATCATCCCGTTCCTTCACCGCACGAACAAAGACATCCTTATTTTCATGCAATGGCTTCGAGCGATCGACTTGTGGATTAATAATCGTGTGATTGACAAAGGGCACATCTTTCGTCGTTTTTTTGTACCAAGTCTTTGCGCTATTCTCGAATCCTTGGTAATATGTGGAGTAAGCATCTAAATGAGCAGTGAACGATGCCTTGTAATCAGGGGTGCGTCCCATAAATCCGTAGCTCAATCTAGCCCATTGAGCGATCGCATCCCTTGATTCCAATAAATCTTGCGCACTTTTTGGCGTCTTGAAGAACTTATGCGTTCGGTCACCATATTCCGTCTCCGTCGTCAAAATCTTCCCCATCTCCGGATCATGAAGAGCATCATACATGCGAGCAATCGAACGTGCTGAATTTCGATAAGCCGGATGCTCCGTCACATCAGCAATTCTCTCCCCATTCAAATACACAGCCCTGCCATCATTCAAGCTCTCTAAATACTCCTGACCATTTAACATCATTTTCACTCCTTTTTTGTAAACCCTTACATTATTGATTATTTTGAAATATCTAATAATATTTCTTGAGTAATATCTTACTTTCTGGAAAAGAAAGAGACAATGACATGAACTGTTAGAAAAAAAGAAGTTTTTAGCCATTATGTGTTAGAGGCCTAGTGAGTGCTGATAAAGTGAAACTTCAATCAGTGGGGGTTTTCTTCATCCCCCCTACATATCTGCGCTTCTTCTGCCATGTTGAGGTTGGGGTCTTGCAGCCCGTTAATGCGGGATAAATTTGTTTATAGACCGACAAAGTTGGGTAAAAACTGATTAAACCCATTTGCAAATCGATAAATTTCGACAAAGATACTGATCCATCTCTATTAAACACAAAAAAAAACGGCCCATTGGCCGCTACTTTTAAAGTCTATGTATTTCATCTTTATACATTTCTTGCATTCTTTCTATAATGACGTGCATAACTTGTTCTACTTTGCTGTCGTCTCGATGCCCTTCTTTAATTGCTTCTTGCATGAGCAACAATAACTGCTTCTGTTCTTGCACCATTTTAACTACCTCGATCATTGGTTTATTTATTTCACTTTACTAACAGCTATATCATACAACAAAGTTAGGAATCTTCCAAGAATTCATACTCAAACTTCCTTTTTTTGTAACAATTCATAAAATTTTATTTTTCATTTGACTTATATGATAAAAAATATTAAATTATAATTATTATTAAAAAGGAGTGATTGTTAATGAAGAGAGATTTTACGACAAATCAAGGGGTCCCTGTAGCAGATAATCAAAACTCCAAAACGGCCGGACGCCGAGGCTCTACTTTATTAGAAGACTATCAATTAATTGAAAAATTAGCTCACTTTGACCGCGAACGTATTCCTGAGCGGGTCGTTCACGCAAGAGGTGCAGGTGCACACGGGGTCTTTGTGGTGAAAAATAGCATGAAAAAATATACACGTGCAGCATTTTTACAAGAAGAAGGATTAGAGACGCCTGTATTTGCCCGCTTTTCCACTGTCATTCATGGACAGCATTCACCTGAAACGGCTCGTGACCCGCGTGGATTCTCTGTTAAATTTTATACAGAAGAAGGAAACTACGATTTTGTTGGGAATAATCTTCCTATCTTCTTTATTCGTGATGCGATTAAATTCCCGGATGTCATCCACTCCTTGAAGCCAGACCCTGTCACAAATATTCAACATCCTGAACGTTATTGGGACTTTATGTCACTATCACCAGAAACAACGAATATGCTTCTTCACCTATTCACAGACGAAGGCATTCCAGCAAGCTACCGCCATATGCGTGGATCAAGTGTTCATTCGTTCAAATGGTTTAATGAAGAAGGAAAAACCGTTTATGTCAAATTGCGTTGGCAGCCAAAGGAAGGTATTAAAAACCTTTCGATTGAAGAAGCAGCGAAAATTCAAGGAGAAGACTTTAACCATGCTACTCGCGACTTATATGAAGCGATTGAAAGTGGCAATTACCCAGAGTGGGATTTATATGTGCAAGTGCTAGACCCTGCTGATATGGATAAGTTTGACTTCGATCCACTAGATGCGACAAAAGATTGGTTAGAGGAAGATATTTCATGGGAGCTAGTTGGGACAATGACATTGAACAGAAATCCAGAGAATTTCTTCTCTGAAGTCGAATCTGTCAGCTTTAATCCAGGTGTCCTTGTACCGGGAATGCTGCCTTCTGAGGATAAATTGTTACAAGGTCGTCTATTCTCCTATTCTGATACGCAACGTCACAGATTAGGAGCTAACTATTTGCAATTAAATATCAACTCTCCGAAAAAGGAAGTTCATAATTATCAACGTGACGGCTATATGCCCATGAAACAGCAAACAAGTCGAATTAATTATGAGCCAAATAGTTATGAAGAAACACCGAAAGAAGTCAGCCAGTATCAAGAGCCGCTTCAACCGATGGAAGGAATGGCTGGGCGACAAGCGATTGAGAAAACGAATCATTTTGGGCAAGCAGGCCGCATTTATCGTAGCTATGACGAAGCAACTAAACAGGCTCTCATTAAAAATATTCTCAATGACTTCAAGCAAATTAAGAATCGCGACATCGTAGCGCGCGTAATTTCTCATTTTTATCAAGCAGATGAGCAACTAGGAAAAACATTAGCTGAACAAGCAAAAGTAGAACTTGCTATTCAAAAATAATGGCTAGAGGCAGGGGAAGAAAAGTTCCTCTGCCTTTTAAATTGTAAACTTTTTTAAAACGTTTCGATAAAAATTTAATAATTTTTTTCTTTTTTGACATTCTACTGACACATTGTTCCTATAGAGTATAATTATCAGGTAAAGATTTCTGCTTATCCGATATAGGAGGAATAATAAATGAAGAAAAAAACGATGTCTTATGTAATGAGCGGAGCCCTTTCCATTAGCATTTTAGGATCAGCACATACAGTTGCAGCGGCAGAAGGACCAGCGACTACCGTAACTAAGACGGAGGCTTCTTCTTTGAAGTATAAGGAAGGATTACAAATTAAAAAAATTAGAGATTTTTCAGAGATCATCCGTGAACAAGCCGAGGAATTTAGGATTGAACATAACGGGAAAGACTTTGAAACCGTAGCGAAAGAAGTCCGCGAAGCGAAATTAAAAAAGCAAGCGGAAGAGTACGGTATTTCTCATAAAAATAAAGATTATCAAACATTAATGAAAGAAGTTCGCCAAGCGCAGCAACAAGCAAAAGCTCAGCGCTAAGTGGTGTTTTTTAGAAGCTGTCTTATTGGCAGCTTCTTTATGTTTTTTTATATAATAGGCTGTATTAACGTGTAGTATTGACTTTCGTTTCATTCACTTTCAGCGTCCGCTGAAAGCGTGCAAAATAGCCATTTTGCATGAATGAGTCAAAAACACTCAAAATCCACATCATTGTTTAACAAAACTATACAATAAAGAAAAAAGGAGTGAGGCTGATGGTAGCAACGATTTTATTAGCAGAAGATGAACCGGCAATCAGCCAAGTATTAAAGGCTTATTTGCACAAAGGCGGTTTTCAAGTCACACAAGCATTTGATGGAGAAAAAGCGATCGAGCTGTTCCAAACGGAGCAACCGGCACTCGTTTTACTCGATGTGATGATGCCAAAAGCGGACGGATGGACCGTGTTAAAAACGATTCGAGAGTCCAGCTCTTGTCCCGTCATCATGTTAACGGCTCTTGGCGATGTCAATTACCGACTGTCCGGCTTAAACGGTGGCGCCGATGATTATATTACAAAGCCCTTTAACGGAGAAGAAGTCGTTGCACGAGTAAAAGCTGTCTTAAGAAGAACAGGCGAAGATACTCCTCCTTCTTCTGTAACAAGCTATGGGTGTTTAACCATCGACCGCACAGCTCATCGAGTGACAATTAAGGAGGAAGAAATCTCACTGCCTCCACGCGATTTATCAGTGTTGTTCTTCCTTGCATCTCAACCAAATCGCACCTTTACTCGCGAGCAACTAATTGAGCATGTATGGGGACAGGATTATGATGGCAGTGATCGAGCGGTTGATCTCTCCATTAAACGGCTTAGAAAATCATTACAGGACTGGCCGAAATCAGAAGGAGAAATTAAAACATTGCGAGGATTGGGGTATCAATTTTGTATTTATGAAAAAGACGAATAGAATTTCTTTACTTAAATATTGGACGACCCGCTACGTAGCCACATTAGTCCTCGGCTTAATTGTGGTCACTGTCCTTTCTGTTGCTTGGATTCAACATACCATTATAGATAATCGTTTAGAAATATCAGAGTTCATTGCCGAGGAACTGGCCAATCGCATTGCGGGTAGCCAACAGGGGAAGGACGCTCCTTCCATTAATAAAAATACATTAAAAAATCGCGACAAATTTCTACAGTCCGAACGTCCACCAGCCATTTATATTACGGACGCTACCGGTCGTGTACTGTCAACTAATCAATCAAGTGGTCCATACAGTTTAGAAAGCTTCCCGCGCTCTCTTCTCAAAGAAGATAAAGATGTGTTGAAGTATCCAACAGGTACGGATGACGCTCGCGTTTGGTTAATTAAGAAGCCAATTAAAGTGGATGATGTCGTATTTGGATGGGTCGTTATGTTACAGTCGGAAAACGAGGTCGGCAATGTAACTGAAGAGTACCGGTTATTAGCCATTTTAATTGTCAGTCTTGGGTTATTTGGTTGGGCGGCTATCTATATTTTGTCCCGCAGGCTGTCAAAACCGATTAGTCAAGTAGCGGAAGCTGCCAAGCAAATTCAAGAAGGAAATTACAACGTGCGTCTCCCTGAGCATACGAAAGAGCAAGAAGTATATGATTTAGTCTACTCATTTAAAGAAATGGCACAAAAGCTTCAGCAGCTAGAGGCTTTAAGAGCCGAACTTTTAGCTGGAGTCACCCATGAATTAAAGACCCCTGTCACTTCCATTAGTGGCTTGATTCAAGCAGTAAAGGATGGCGTTGTTACAGGCGATGAAGCAGAAGAGTTTTTAGACGTATCCTTAAAGGAAACAGCTAAAATGCAAAAAATGATCAATGATTTGCTCGAATTTAATTCCTTTACGGCCAACGCACTTCCTGTAACGATAGAAGAACATTCTGTCAATGAACTCATGACCGATGTTGTCCATCAATGGAAAATCGGGCAAGAATTAGAACATCTGACGCTCGATTTAACCCGGCTACAACAAGATCGCGTCATCTATACCGACTCTGTTCGACTGCAACAAATTATCATCAATTTACTGAACAATGCTAAACATGCCGTAGAAACAGAGGGCCGAATTGAAATCACATTGACAGAGCAAGAAGGTCACATGCTTTTTATTGAAGTCAAAGATAATGGTTCAGGCATCCCTGAAGCAGAACAAGAACTCATTTTTGAAAGGTTTTACCGAGGCGATAATAAAAAATATAAAGTGCGCGGCCTCGGTCTCGGTCTTCCCTTCAGCAAACTGTTGGCAAACACCCTTGATGGCGATTTAATCTTAAAGGAAAGCTCCAGCTTAGGCACAACGTTTCTTATACAATTGCCACTGGCTGACGAATAAAGTGAAACTTCAATCAGTGGGGGTTTTCTTCATCCCCCACTGATAAAAGAAGAACAAAGGCTAAAGTCGCAACGTCCTGTTGCAACGCCTTTGTAACCTGCATCCTGCAGCCCGTTAATGCGGGATAAAAACCAAAAACCAGTCACCGGTCGGTAACTGGTTTTTGGTTCGGATGTAGGTACTAGCGCCTTCCGCTTTTCTTGATCTAGCTACAGGCGCTAACGACTAGTTGACTTCCCCTCTCCTCCTTGCGATAAGTCAACATCGATTCACTATCGTTCATCGTGTTTCCTTTATCTCGTGCGGAGCGGTCCAGTCCATACGTCGCTGAACAGCGCCTTTCGCTTTTCTACTGTCCAGCTTCGACTCCTTGGGGCTCGAGTCAAATGCCAGTCTGACTGTATGGCTGAAGAACGCCATTTCGTCATTCTGTCATTTGCTTGTCGCCCCAGGTCAGTCGGCTCCGCTTTTCTTATGCTTGTGGTTCGAATGTTTTACAGTCGGTTTCTGTTGTGTCGGAGGCTTGTTTGCCTTTATGACTCACGACATAAATAGCATCTGCTGCACATTTATTGCCATTCGCCCAGTACGTACAGTTATTTACTTCACATAGAACATCTTTCGCCAAAGTATTCCACCCCCTTTACGCTTAGACTGTCCTTTTTTTGGTGAACTAATACTTCGTTGTTTGAAGAAGCCGGGAGAATCGCGCGACGGCCAGAAAATCCACAGCGCACTAAAAACAGAAAAAGAGGCGTTCCCGAATTTCAGGAACACCTCTTTTTTTATTATTTCAATCCTTCTGCTACTTCTTTCACCATAGCAGATACAGATCCTAAACCGCCACCAGATAGGTACCAGTAGTTTCCGTCTAAGTAAACAACGTTATCATTTTTCACTGCTTTTGTGTTTTTCATTAAGTCGTTTTCTACCACTTGTTCAGCAGAAGCTTTTCCGCCGATGACAGCTCCACGGTCGACTAAGAATAAGTAATCTGGATCTTTTTCTACAATGTATTCAAATGAGATTTTATCTCCATGATTGTCAACTTTAATATTTTTGTCTACAGGTGTCACACCTAACGCATCGTGGATGATACCAAAGCGAGAACCAGGGCCATAAGCACTCATTTCTCCTTCACTTGCTAATACGATTAAACCAGTTTTTCCAGACTTCGTTGCTTGATCTTTTACTGCTTGAACATCTTTGTCAATCTTCGCTAGCTCTGTTTTCACTTCGTCTTCTTTACCAAAAATTTCACCGACAATTTCTGTATTCTTCTTGAAAGAATTCATGTAGTCTGATTCATCTACACCTAAGTAAATAGTTGGTGCAATTTCAGTAAATTGATCATACATATCTGCTTGACGGCCTGAAATAATAATTAAATCTGGTTGCATAGCATGAATTTTTTCAAAATCTGGCTCTTTTAATCCACCAAGGTTTTCATATTTTTCATCTTCATATTTAGATAAGTAGCTTGGCACTGGGTCTTTCGGAAGTCCCGCTACTTCAATATCTAGTGTGTCCATCGTGCTTAATGTCCCGTAATCAAATACAGCCACTTTCTCTGGATTTTTCGGTACTTCTGTTTCACCTAATTCATGCGTAACAGTAATTGTTTCTGCTTCTTTCTTTGGTTCTTCCTTCTCTTTCTCTTCTTCTTTTGCTCCTGAACTACATGCTGCTGCGACGACAACGAACAGCATAGTCATCAATAATAGAGATAATTTTTTCCACATATGTCTACACTCCTATTTAAAATATATGCAAATTCTACAGTCATTTACGGTTTGAATCTTCATATCCATTTCATAAATATCCTTTAACACTTGCTGGTCCATCATCTCATCCACCGATCCTTGCTTGGCAATTTTGCCATCCTTTAAGGCCACGATATAGTCAGAATAGCAAGAGGCAAAATTGATATCATGAATCACAATGACAACGGTTTTTCCTAACTCATTCGTCAATCGTCTTAACACCTTCATGATTTGAACAGAATGCTTCATATCAAGATTATTCAGTGGTTCATCAAGCAATATGTACTCCGTATCTTGGGCAATGACCATCGCGATAAACGCACGCTGACGTTGCCCTCCACTTAATTGATCAAGATATTTATGTTGCATGCCTTCAAGTTCCATATAGCGAATCGCTTCATCGACATGCTGCCAGTCTTCTTTCTTTAACTTTCCTTGCGAATAAGGAAAACGACCAAAGGAAACGAGTTCCCGTACAGTTAGGCGTAAATTTAAGTGATTGGTTTGCTTTAAAATCGCAATTTTTTTGGCCAGTTCTTCACTTTTGGATTGACTCACTTCTTCTCCATCAATGAAAATGTCACCCTCATCTTTTGTAATCAGACGGCTAATCATTGATAATAGCGTACTTTTTCCCGCACCATTCGGCCCGATAAAAGAAGTAATCTTTCCTTTAGGAACATTGATAGATACTTGATCAATCACCGCTTTGCTTCCATATACTTTGGACACTTCCTGTACTTCTACCATTGTTTATTCTCCTTTAATAGTAAATAAATGAAATAAACTCCGCCGATAAAGTTAATGATGACACTTAACGTAGTACTAAAATGAAAGACACGCTCGACAATGAATTGACCGCCAACAAGGGCAATAATACTAATTAGGATCGAGCCTGCTAATAAGTAAGAATGCTTATATGTCTTAAACATCTCATACGCTAAGTTCACAACGAGCAGTCCTAAAAACGTAATAGGGCCGACGAGCGCGGTCGACACCGAAATTAAAACCGCAACGACAACAAGCAACCTTTTAACAACATAATCATAATCCACTCCAAGATTGATCGCATGTTCTTTCCCCAGCGATAACACATCGAGATATTTCATAAACCGGGCAAAATACACCGAAACGAGTACAATTAAAAGGACAGCTAACTTTAGTACATCCGTTTGCACATTGTTAAAGCTTGCAAACATCTTTCCTTGGATCATCATATACTCATTTGGATCAATGAGCACTTGCATGAACGTAGAAAAGCTGTCAAAGAATGTACCGAAAATTAAACCGATCAACAGCAAGAAATAAATATTGGTTCCATCTTTTTTAAACAAGATTTTGTACAGAATGCCTGAAAAGACAATCATTAGCACCACTGAAATCATAAAGTTCACTTGCTTATTAACAATCGTCAAGTTGGTGGAACCTAGCATAAAAATAAGAACGGTTTGAATGAGCATATATAACGAATCTAGCCCTAGAATGCTTGGGGTTAAAATTCGGTTATTCGTAATCGTTTGAAAGATTAACGTAGCAAAGGCGATCGCCGCTCCAGTCAATATAATCGCAAAAACTTTCAAGCCTCGCTTCGGTAAAGCGTAATCCCAATTGTACCCAAGATCCGTAAACAAAAAGGCGACAATGCATGCAACCGCGGTTACCGCGAGGATTAGTAATTTCTTTTTTTCACTCATAAGCTTTTCTCCTCATCAGCATATAAATAAAAATACCGCTACCGATCACGCCTACTGTCAACCCAATCGGAACCTCATATGGGTAAATAATCACTCGACCAAGAATATCGCAAAACAGAACGAACACTGCACCAAGCAATGCCGTATGGGCTAAGTTGTTCTTCAAATGATCTCCTTGATACATCGAGACAATATTAGGAACAACCAATCCTAAAAATGGAATGATACCGACTGTCAAAACGACTAAAGTGGTCATTAAGGCGACAATGGTCAGACCGATATTCACCGCCTGCTTATAATTCAACCCAAGGTTAACCGCAAATTCCTCGCCCATTCCTGCTAGAGTGAATTTATCAGCATAAATATAAGCGATAATTAACAGCGGAATACTTATGTACAGTAATTCATATCGCCCAGATGTCACCATTGAAAAATCACCTTGCAACCAAGCAGAAATATTTTGAATCAACCCATACTTGTAAGCAAAAAACGTCGTAATCGATCCTATAATACTCCCAAACATTAACCCAACTAGCGGAATAAAAATCGCATCTTTCATCTTAATTTTGTCTAGTATTTTCATAAATAGAAACGTACCAGCCATCGCAAAAACGAAAGCAACGATCATTTTTTCCAACATAGTAGCAGATGTAAAGATGATCATGGACACTAAGATTCCTAGTTTCGCAGAATCCATCGTTCCAGCGGTCGTCGGTGATACAAATTTATTACGACTCAATTGCTGCATAATTAACCCAGCAATACTTAAGCTCATTCCAGCAATAATAATACTCACTAGTCGCGGAACACGGCTTTTCCAAAAAATCAGCGTCTGTTCATTCGTTAAATTGAATAAGTCCAATGGAGAAATATTCGTGACTCCAATAAATAATGAAGCAATGGATAAAATAATAAGCGCGATGATTAAATATCTTTTTTTCATAACAATTGTAGTGACTCTCCTGCAGAGATTTTTTGGCTGTTCAAAAAAGAAAATGAAATTCATTATCAATAACGGATAAAAAAATAACACCTCTCGGCACAAATACTTGTTGCAACAAGTATTTGCTCAGAAAAATGATTCGGCTTTTTTCCATTTTTTTAAATTATTTCAAGTTGGCTCTTACTTGATCTAGCACCTTTAAACAAATGGCAAACTCTTCAGCATCGACTTCAAAAGAAGCCTCAGCGATCGTTTGCTTAGCCAGCATAGTATAGCTCTGTTTCAGCTGTTGCCCATGCTCCGTTAAATAAATTAAATTGATGCGGCGATCGTTCGGATGGGCTCTACGTTCTACTAAATCACGCTTGATCAGATTATCAATTAGACGCGACACACTCGGCTCATCTCTTTCATTCAATATAGCCAATGCATGCTGCGTTTGCCCGTCCTTCTCATACAGCCGGCTTAAAATTTGCCATTGCTCATGAGTTAACGAAAAACCATTCTCTTTAAAGTGACGGTTCAGCCTATTTGTCATTAAACGAGATGCCTGAAAAAGCTTGTAGCCAAGAGAATCCTCTAACCGATACTCTTTCTTCTCCATCATCGCTTTCTCCTTTGACAGCTATCCGTCTCACATTGTACAGAAATATACTTGTTTATGCAAGTATCTACAAAAGAAAAAAATATAAGAAATGCAAAATTTAACCAAAATTACTCATCTATACGAAACACCTCTGTCCTCCTCCTTCGAAATAAATGAAATTCATTCTCAAATAACATTATAAATGATAACAATTATCAATGTCAACAGTTGGTTACTATTCTTTTTTTCGGAAATAATTGAAGCTTAATATTTTCCAAAAGAAACACAGTGGCGTATGATTAGAAGAAAAGCGGAAGGACCCGTTTAGCGACGTATGAACTGGAGCAATCCGTACGAGATAAAGGAAAATGAAATGCGAAGCCAACTCGTTCAGCCGCGACAAGCATAAGACAAACATTCGGAGGAAGGTGTTTTTTTCCTTCCGCAGGAGGTTTGTCTTATGACCTCGAGCGGCTAGTTGGCGGAGCTAGACAACACGATGAACGACAGTGAATCGATGTTGACTTATCGCAAGGAGGATTGTGGAAGTACACTAGTCGCTGGGGCCTGTAGCTAGACACTAGAAAAGCTGAAGGTCCCGTTTATGGTGGAAGAAATCTTGGCAAAGTCTAAGAACTCTTGCTTATCAGCAAAGAAAATCAAACAATACTTGATTAGAAAGAAGATCGGAGGAATCTCATGATGAACAAAATCGCTTCCTTCCTTGTTCGCGCCCATAAATGGATGCTCGCGCTATGGCTCATTTTTTTCGTAGTGATGGGTTATTTCGCTGTTCAACTGCCTTCTTTGCTTGAAGGCGATGGGTTTAGGACAGATGGAGACTTTGAACAAGTCCAAAAGGAATTAACTAAGACGTTTCAGTTTCCAGAATCCACTTTACTAATTTTATTTGAGAAACAAACGAACGATTCGGATGCTGAATTTCGAACAAACATCAACGATACACTAACTACCCTTGATAAACAAACGACTACAACGATGATCCAATCACCGTTAAAAGACGCTGCACTGATGAAATCGGATATGGCTTATGCCGTCCTCCATTTTGATGAAAAGCAGGAAGATATGTCGGATGCGATTCAAGAAGTTAAAAAAATAACTGACGATACGGCGGGTGTAACGGTAACAGGCTCTCCTGTTCTATCAGAAGATATTAATCAAGCCAGTCAAGATGATTTAAAACGAGCAGAATTAATTGGGCTTCCGGTTGCTTTACTCGTTTTACTGTTTGCCTTTGGAACCGTTGTAGCTTCTCTGTTGCCGCTTATTATCGGCGCCATTACCGTTATTATTAGCTTCGGTTTGTTAACATTTATCGGAAAAGACATTAATTTATCGATTTTTATTTTAAATATTACACCGATGATTGGGCTGGCGCTTTCAATTGATTTTTCTCTATTATTCATTAATCGTTATAAAGAAGAGCTAGAGAAGCAGGCAAAAGCTGAAGCCATCATCACCACGATTCAAACAGCGGGTCGCTCGATTATTTTTTCCGCAGTTTGTGTCTTTATCGGACTTGGAGCCATGCTTGTCATTGACATAGACATTTTCAAAAACGTAGCGATCGGAGGCATGGTAGTGATTGCCATTGCTGTGCTCGGATCATTAACTTTGCTTCCGGCGATGCTGTATGTGCTTGGTGATCGAATTCATAAGTGGCGCATTGTTCGTACCAACCGCGATAGCCGTGCTCGTTGGCGTACATTTGCAGGTGCTGTGATGAAGCATCCTGTTTTGATTACACTTGTAGCAGTAGCGATTTTAATCATCGGAATGCTGCCTGTTCAGCATATGCAATTAGCGATTCCGACCGCTGATTCGTTGCCAAAACATTTCGAGTCGCGCATCGCTTATGAGAAAATTGAAGAGACCTTTATGCAAGAAAACAAAAGTACCATTTATGCAATAGCTGAGCGTCCAGATGGTTGGCTAAATGAAGCTGGGCTGCAAGAAATGAAAAAATTGCAAGACTCTTTTAGCCGTGAAAAAGAAGTAACTGAAATTGATACATTATTTGCTGCAAGTAACATCGAAGAGCCCGCGAAACTAGCGGCTGCACTCGAACAACCGCAAATGCGTAAGCAGCTTGAACCAGCGATTGAACCATTTGTTCAAGGGGAAAAATTGCTGATCCCTGTTCATCTCAATGTTGAGGCGAGCTCAAATGAAGCGCAAACGCTCGCTCGCACTTGGAGTGAAAAAGATTGGCCCGTCGATATTCAATTTGGCGGTCAGCCGAAGTTTAACCAAGAAATCTATGATGAAATTTACGACAAAATCGGACTGGCGGTCGCCATCATTTTAATCTCGACCTTTATTATTTTAATGCTTGCTTTCCGCTCCATCATCATTCCGTTAAAAGCGATCATCATGAATGTCGTTGGTTTAACATCCACATTCGGAATTCTTGTATGGATCTTTCAAGAAGGACACTTCGGATTGCCGGAAATGGATCTTGCCTTAATTGTACCAGTGCTTGTATTTAGCCTTGTATTTGGCTTAAGCATGGACTATGAAGTGTTTTTAATTTCACGTATTCGCGAGTTCTATTTAAAAACAGAGGATAATACCGAGGCAACAGTAGAAGGACTTGCGAACACAAGTAAAGTCATTACTGCCGCTGCCCTCATTATGATTGTCATCACCGGTGCCTTTGCTTTCACTGGCGTTGCCCCTGTCAAACAAATTGGCGTCGGCATTGCCATTGCCATTGCGATTGACGCGACGATTATCCGTTTGCTGCTCGTTCCAAGCCTAATGAAGCTGTTAGGTGATTGGAATTGGTGGTATCCGTTTGGGAAGAAGAAAAGAAAAACAGAAGATACTCGACCAGCTCAATAATATAAAACAAAAAAAAGATCATCATCCACTTATCAAAAAGTAGATGGTGATCTTTTTTTGTTTATACAGTTGACATATATAGTCTGACTGTATAAAATAAGACTATACAGTTGAACGATATAGTGAGGGAAAAATATGAATAGACATAAATTATTGCCATTAACAGAAACAATGAGTTACATTATGCTGGCATTACAGGAACCGGCACACGGCTATGTCATTATGCAAAAGGTAGAGGAAATGAGTAACGGTGAGGTACGCATTGCAGCCGGAACTTTATACGGTGCGATTGACAATTTAATAAAGCATGAATTGATTGAACGTGTCGAAACCGAAGAGGCTCGAAGAAAAGTCTATGTTCTAACTGGTACAGGGAGAGAAATTTTAAAGCTTGATATGCAAAGAA
This sequence comes from Bacillus sp. FJAT-52991, assembly GCF_037201805.1. Lineage (GTDB taxonomy): Bacteria > Bacillota > Bacilli > Bacillales > Domibacillaceae > Bacillus_CE > Bacillus_CE kandeliae. The sequence goes on from NZ_CP147404.1 coordinate 3,019,143, forward strand.
TGCAACATATCATCAGCGTTTATAAAGGGGAAAATGTAAATGAAGACATTTAAATGGTTTTTAGATATCCGTAAAGAAGAGGCTTGGCTTAATGATCAACTGAACAAGGGTTATGAATTGGTGAAAAGAGGTTCCTTAGGCTATTATCAATTCCAGAAAACAACAGAGACGAATCAGGTCATTAAATTAGACTTTCAAAAATATATGAAAAAGGAAAATTTAAATACATACGTCGATTTATATGAAGAGTTTGGCTGGAAACATGTTGCCGGTAGCAGATTTAGTTCTGTTCATTATTGGATCAAGGAACAGGATGGTCATGATGAATTGTTCTCAGATGCACCATCAACGGGAGCGATGCTACAGCGAATGGCTAGCTATTACTTTATGATGTTTGCCGTATTGTTGATCTTCATTCCTTCAGGAGATGGAAAACTAATCTATTTGAATCCAAAAGATGCCTACTTAACACCTGGATTATGGGAAAAACAAGGTAGCCAATTTGTTCAATCCTTTTTATTTGAAACTCCTTTTGCTTTCATGCGTTTCGGTTCTATTTGGCTGTTAATCATCATGACATTATTCTTTGCAATCAAATATACAAAGTGTAAAAAACAAGCAAAAGCATTTGCTGAATAAAACAAACCAGCCCAAGGGCTGGTTTGACTATTTTCTGCGGTGATTCTTTTTACTAGAAGAACGGCTATTTTTGACAACCGGCAAGTCGCCCAGTTCTACTTCTTTTCGCTCCAATTTACGGCCAAGCCCTTTTTCAAGGGCATTCAATAAGTCTTTGTCTTTCAGTGCCGCAAAGGTATAGGCCGCTCCTTCTTCCCCGGCTCGCCCTGTTCGCCCGATGCGATGAACATAGCTCTCTACATCTTGCGGAATATCATAGTTAAATACGTGAGTCACTCCTTCAACATCCAGCCCGCGAGCCGCTACATCCGTCGCCGCCAGCAAATGAAGCTCACAATCGCGGAATCGTTTCATCACTCGTTCCCGCTTCGCTTGAGATAAATCACCATGTAACTCATCAATGTTATAGCCTTTCGCTTTCATTTCATCGCAAAGCTTGCTAACTCTTCGCTTCGTTCGGCAAAAAATAATGCCTAAAAACGGCTGGGCTTCGTCAATCGTTTGGCAAAGCGCCTGTTGTTTACGGCGATCCGTCGTTTCAATCACATACTGACTTATTTTTTCAACGGTCATCTCTTTACTCTGCACTTGGATCGAACGCGGCTCGCGCATATAGCGTTTCGCCAATTGCCGAACTTCCTTTGGCATCGTCGCTGAAAATAAAGCGGTTTGTCTAGTGAAAGGCGTTTCGCGAATGATCGATTCCACCTCATCTAAAAAGCCAATGTGCAACATTTGATCCGCTTCATCCAAAATTAATGTCGTCACATCCGTTAAATCTACTGTTCCTCGACGAATATGATCTAACAGCCGTCCAGGCGTTCCCACCACAATATGTATGTGTTGATTGAGCCGTTTAATTTGTTGGTCGACATCTTGTCCACCATAGACAGCTAATACATTCAAGTCTTCTTCTTTCGTTAGCTGCTGCAATTCATTCGTAATTTGCAAGGCCAGTTCTCTCGTTGGCGTCACAATTAACGCTTGGATAAAACTTTTTTCCGTATCTATTTTTTCAAGCATCGGGAGTAAAAAAGCAAATGTTTTTCCCGTACCTGTTTTGGCTTGGGCGATGACATCGTTCCCGTCTAATAAAAGCGGAATCGCTTCTTGCTGAATCGGTGTTGGTTCCGTTACGCTTTGGTCGCTAAGCTTTTTCGCCCAGCGCTCGTTTATGCCTAAATTGATAAATGTATTCATTAGTTCACCTCTTTTCTCATTATACCAGTAAACAGAAACGCCATCCTCGTAAAAGGACAGCGTTTCTGTTTTTTTAATGAGTGGTTGGGTTGCCTTGAGGATTCCCTTGAGCAGGGACAAAGGCTTGAGCCATTTGCTGCATATCCTGCTGGGAATATTGCGGCACTTGATAGTAATGATGCTTATTTTGATAAATGGAAAGTTCATACGCCATTTCAATGCAGTTAGGCACAGAATCCGCAAGTACGCGGCGAACGACAGGATTGGTCACTTCACAAGCAGCCATCGCTTTTGCCGCAGCCGAAGCTTTCACCGTTCCAAGCATCAATCCTGACACGTTCTCATCACTAATTTCTGAAATAGACTGTATCGGCTTCTTCGGTTGGGTTGGCGTAAGTCCATAGATAAAATCATTATCCTGTGTCATCTTATAGCTCTGCGTCGGAACAGCGGGATCTTGACCCGAACGAAAACAATCGACCGTCGTGTTATACTCCTGCTGCATAAATTGGCATTGTCGATCTAAAATACCAAGCAGCTCCTGATCCTTGACATACTGTCTCAGCATTGTGTACTGATTCATCGCTCCGATCGAGCCCGATAACACTTCATGAACATCCATCACTTCATGACCACCATGATTCAATTGTGGAGGCACAGCCCCTGTTTGCATATTTTGATGAGTTTGCCCACTTTGGAATTGCATTGATTCATCCCCCTCTTCATTGATAGCCGTACCCTGCTAGTATGTGTACGAACGATGGTATTATGCAGGACGATATAATTAATTTTCCACATAAAAAATAGCCCCCCAAAAACACAGTTTTAGGAAGCTAATCAATTAAAGTGATGGACCAACATTTTATAGCGATAACTTGACACCTTTTTTGTAATATTCGTCCATTGTTTCTGCAGGAACCATACTTCCGCCGGTTGCCCAAATAAGGTGTACAGCATTTTTCATTTTGTCTTTCAAGTGATGCTGTTGTACATATTCTTTTCCTTGTTGCTCAGTCGATAATTTTACCGGTCCTATTACACCTGCTAATGCGGAAGGTTCAAGGTAAATATTTTCTGTATCGGCCAATGCGGTTAATAGCTTAAATAATTCATTATCACTTACGGTATAACTTCCGCTTAATAAAGGCTCGATCGTTTGACCAACGAATCGTGATGGCCTGCCGACCGCAAGACCATCTGCGGCTGTGATGTTATCAATTCCAAACTCTTGTACTGAAACTTGATCATGTAACCCTGTTACTAGTCCCAATAACATACATGGAGAATGTGTGGGTTCGGCAAAGAAGCAATGTCCTTGATCTTGATACATCAGCTTTAAACCAAAGGCCACACCCCCCGGTCCGCCACCTACGCCACATGGAAGGTACACAAACAGTGGATGGTCTTCATCTACTGTTACATTTAAATCTTCTAATTGTTTTTTTAATCGAATGGCTGCCACGGCATAGCCTAAAAATAAATCACGAGAGTTTTCGTCATCAATAAAGTAACAATTGGGTTCGCTCTGCGCCTGCTTTCGTCCCTCTTCGACCGCTTTACTGTAATCTTCCTTATATTCAACAATCATTACTCCCTTGCTTTTCAGAAGATCTTTTTTCCATTTTTTCGCATCAGCAGACATATGGACCGTTACTTTAAAACCTAATTGGGCACTCATGATCCCGATACTTAACCCTAAATTGCCTGTAGAACCTACTGCAATTGAATATTGTGAAAAGAAATTTCTACACTTTTCACTATCAAGGATTGAATAATCGTCATTTTCGGTCAACAAACCATGTTTAAGCGCCAATGTTTCTGCGTGTTTCAGTACTTCGTAAATGCCTCCGCGTGCTTTAATAGAGCCTGAAATGGGAAGATGGCTATCGCATTTCAACAAAAATCTTCCTTCTAATGGATGCTCATACATATGTGATAACTTTTGATGCATAGCTGAGATGGGTACAACGGGAGATTCAATCATTCCGTTTAATTCTCTCGTTTCTGGAAACACTTTGGCAATGTAAGGAGCAAAACGTTTTAATCTTTCCTCGGCATCTTTTACATCATTCTCATTAAGTGATAGTTGTTTGAATCCCGTTTGAAACGATTGATATTTAGGATTTGACCAAAATACTTCCTTTGTAGCCACTAACTCATTTAGTAAAGGATATTTTTCTATCCAGTCTTGAATGATTTTCATCGCTCTTTCCCTCCTCAGGCATCTATTTCTACTTATTGTTAATTAATGTCCAGAAGTCATTTTAATACCTATAGCTCCTGTAATAATACACATCACGAATAGGATCGATCTTACATTTCTAGGTTCATTAAAGAAGATCATTCCTGCTAACACACTTCCAACAGAGCCAATACCAGTCCAGATCGCATAGGCCGTTCCCACTGGAAGAGAAGTTAAGGCTAAAGAAAGAAAATAAAAGCTTAAACTTCCAAAAATAAGACAAGCGACAGAGGGGATCAGTTTTTTAAACCCATCTGCATATTTTAGGCTTATTACACTACCAATCTCGGCAAAGCCAGCAATCAAAAGAAAAAACCAATCCATTGAATCATCCCCTACCCTTGTGTAAGTTGCTTCACTGCTTTTGATGTTGGGATTGTTCTGGGCTCAACTTGATCCCAATGATACCTAATAGCATTAAAGACAAAAAAAATACCTTCAGTGGACTAACTTCCTCTCCCCAAAAAAGCATTCCAATTATGACTGTTCCAATCGTTCCTAAACCAGTAAAAATGGCATATCCAGTTCCCAAGGGAATGGAACGCAAAGCTTTAGAAAGCAAAAAGAAACTGAAGATGATAATAGCGACCGTTATTATACTAGGTATCATTTTCGTAAATCCTTCTGAATATTTAAGACCGATCACCCAGATAATTTCTAAAAACCCGGCCATTATGATATATATCCATGCCACTTGATCCTTCGCTCCTTCGACGTTAACACTTATTTTTGAACCGCGAAGTTCTCCATATATTGATAAATCGCATGCGCTACCCCATTCTCATCGTTTTTAAGGGTTGTTGTTGTACAAACAGCTTTTATGTCATCTTTTGCATTCCCCATGGCTACACTGTATCCAACTTTTGCAAACATCGATAAATCATTGTTGCTGTCTCCGATGGCCATCGCCTGATCTAAGGAGACATTCATTAAGCTGGCCAATTTTTCAAGGGCCAGTCCTTTTGAAGCTTTTCTACTAGTCATTTCAATGTTATGATCGGCAGATGAAACAACCATCAATTCATCAAACTTTTTAAATCGGTTCCATGCTTCCTCTAATTTTTTTTTATCAAAAGAACAGGCTAAAATATTGTTGAATTCTTCTGCTTGCTCCAAAATATCATGGTAGCTTTCAACTAATACATATCCAGACTGATCAAATTGTCTTTCCGCTACTTCCACCAATTCTTTCATATCCGCATCTAAATCTGCGCTTTTCAAACTTTGAATCTCATTATAGAAATGTTTTCTTCCCTTTTCAAGAGTGTAAATGGCTTTATCAGTAAACACTTCGTAATAATAATTCCGTTCATCTAACCATTGGAGAATAGATTCGACACCATCTTTCGTTATCGTAATAGAAGAAATAGACTCTCCACTTTTGGAATGAATGGTTGCTCCGTTTGTCCCGATTACAAATGGAGCAATCCCGGCTTTTTCGCAAATGGTTTGAACGTCAAAATAAGCCCGCCCTGTGGAAATAACTACTTCAAACCCTCTATCTTGAGCATAGCGAATCGCCTTGATATTTTCTTCACTGATTTCATTCTTGTCGTTTAATAATGTTCCATCTAAATCTATGGCAATAAAACTCATAATATAATACTCCTTTTCTCATACAAACTATTACTAACTTATTTATCCCACATTAACCTTGCTCGTACTAGTCGTATTACGAATTGATTATGCTTGAATCCAATTGATTTTTCTTAATTCCGAATGATCATTCCACTCTTCTGGAAATGGTTGTTCACAAACAACTACATCGATTTTTTCTAGCGGCCAAACTTTGCCAAAAGTATCCACACCCATTTTGGAGGAATCCGTTAGCAATATGACTTGCTTGGAGACTTCAACCATCTTGCGTGAAACGAATGTTTCATGCAAATGATAATTACTCACCCCATTTTGAGTAGACACACCGCCGGCTGAGAGAAACGCTTTATCTATATTGAATTGATTTAACATTTGTTCGGTGAGACTTCCAGATATGGATTGGTGCTTTGGATCGACTTGTCCACCAAGTAATAAAATTTGACCTGTGAACCTTTCTTGATTGAGTGATTCAGTCAACGCAGATGATACAGGTAAAGAATTAGTAATGATCGTAATATCCTTTTTCTTTTCAATCGACTTGGCCAATTCAAGCATAGTTGTTCCTACATCAATAGCAATCACATCACCATCGGAAATGAGTTCTACTGCTTTTTGTCCAATTTTAACTTTCGCTTCCTGGTTCACTGTTGTACGATGTATAAACGGAGGCTCCTCAAATTCAAAGACTATTTTAATGGCTCCACCGTACACTCTTTTTAATAACCCTTTTTCCTCTAACATCATCAAGTCGCGTCGAATCGTTTCCTCTGAAACATTAAATTGATCCACCAATTCCACGACTTTTACTTTTCCAGTTTTATTAAGTTCTTTTAATATTTTATTTTTTCTTTCTTCTGGTAAAACAGACATATTTCCGCCCCCATCAATAATCGCTTATAAAATCAGGCATTCCTTCTTCGGAAGTATAACTTGAATCCGTGATCCTTGTTCAAACATTGCCCCTCGTTGGTGAAGATAGTCTACGTGGAAAGAAAACTCTTCTGTTTCTACTTCATATCTTAATACATTCCCTGTCATAGAAATATCTTTAATAAACCCTTTCAGTCGCCAGTTCTCTTGTACATCCATGCTCTCTTCTCCTATAGGAAGCAATGTTAACACTTCTGGACGAAAAGCCACTTCATTCCCTTTTAACTCGGTGCTTCGCACAAGCTTGCGGAAATTTTCCATATTTAATACATTATAATTGCCAATGAATTTTGCAACAAATGTATTGACTGGCGATGTATAAATTTCTGATGGAGAACCGGATTGTTCAATATTCCCTTTATTCATGACGAAGATCCGATCAGACATCGTCATTGCTTCTTCCTGATCATGTGTCACAAAAATAGTGGTAATATCTAATTCTTTTTGTATTCTTTTTAATTCCTTTTGCAAACTTTTTCTAATTTTGGCGTCCAATGCGCTTAATGGCTCATCCAAAAGCAACACTTTCGGCTCCATCACAAGCGCACGGGCAAGAGCGACCCTCTGCTGTTGTCCGCCAGATAATTGATGAGGATAAGACTCTTCTTTTCCTATTAAATCAACCATCTCAATCATCTTTTTTACTTTTGATTTCATATTTTTTACCTTTTTCATTCTAAGACCGTACGCAATATTATCAAAAACCGTCATATTAGGGAAAAGGGCGTAAGATTGAAACACCATACCGACTTCACGTTGACGCGGTGATAAATGAGTAATATCTTTTCCATCAATTAAGACTCTTCCTTGATCAACATCCTCAAGCCCTGCAATTGAACGCAGTAATGTACTCTTCCCGCATCCACTTTGCCCAAGTAGTGTGGCAAATTCTCCTTTTTCTAAAGTTAAAGAGATATTATTTAAAACAACTTGACCTTCATACTTCTTCATCACTCGATCAATGGTTACATAGCTCATTAATTTTCACCTTCTAAAGCAGTTTTTTTATGGCGGGTTTGTTTTTTAAGAAATGAAAGAACACGACTTTTATTTGGCACAGGATTTTTTTCGTTTCTAAACGTCAGTTTCAATACAGTTCCCGTTAATAGTAAAATCACGGAATAATACGTAATCACAATGGCACTCGTTAAGTGACCGCTGCTATTTAACTTGTCTGATAGATAAATTTGAAGCGTTTCAAATCTGCCTCCAACAAGCAAATTAGCCATAGCGAATTCACTAAATAAAAGAGCGACTGATAATAAGGTTGACACTAAAATCCCTGATATAATATTGGGAAACACGACTGTGCGAAACGCTTGAAACTTTGTAGCACCTAGCAATTCCGCTGCATCCACAAGCTGCACGGCATTAAGTGTACGAAGGCTATTACGAATACCTTGATACATAAATGGCAAGATCGTGATGAAATAAGCACCAATTAAAATCCAAGGCGTTCCGGCAATTTGAATCGGCCCATTTGAATACAGTTTGATTAATCCAACAGCCCCAACAATCGGTGGAATTCCATAAGGAAGCATAGCCGCTGCTTGAAGCAGACCTTCCCATCTTCTGAAATAGATTGTGATGATAAAAATAGTTGGAACCATAATAACAACGCTAAGCCCAACCGTTATGACAATTAAAAACAGCGTTCGTTGAAAAGCATCATAAAACCGTTCATCTTGAAATAATTCAACATACCATTTGATTGTATAGCTTTCAGGCAAAATGGTATGATCCCATTTACCAGCAATCGAGAATAGAAATGTTCCGATAAGCGGGATTAATAAATAGATAACTAATAATCCAACAATTACTTTATGAATCGTCAACGAAGATTTCATCGTAAATCCCTCCTAATGCGACGCATCATTCGTTCATTGAACCACATCGCCCCGATCATAGTTGCTGCTAAAAGAACACCCATCGCAGCACCAAGTTGAGGCTTTAATGCCACATCACTTGCAACGAGCGAAGCAATTTGAAGTGATAGTAAGTTATAGTTACTGCCGACCAATGCATAGGCTGTCGCGTAAGCACCCATCGCATTAGCAAATAAAATACTGAATGTTCCTACAATACTAGGTAAAAGAACGGGAATCCCGACGTGAAGCCAAAAGGAGAATTTCGATCCCCCTAACAATGCAGAGGCTTCTTTCCATTGTTTCTTAATTCCTTGATAGGACGGGTAAATGAGCATAACGGCAAGTGGAATTTGGAAATAAATATAAACGAGAATGAGACCTGTCCAGGAATATAAATTAAAGTCCGCAAACACATCCCAACCAAGCTTGGCAAAAAGCAATGTAAACAATCCATTATTTCCAAGCAAAATAATATATGAAAAAGAAAGGGGAATTCCTTCAAAGTTCGATGTCATATTAGCGACCATCAATAGACGGTTTTGTATTTTTTGTGAGAACTTTGTAAAGGAATAAGCTGCAATGACAGCTATAATCACAGAAGTTACAGCAGAAACTAAGGAAATGACAAGGCTATTTTGAATGGCTTGTAAGTAAAATTCACTTTTAAATATAGTGAGATATTGATCAATCGTCACTGTTATTCCATCGTCTGCATAAAAGCTATTTTTAATCATTGCTACTAATGGTCCGATTTCAAACCCAATTACAAACATAATAAATGGCAGTAAAAGAGCTAATAAGTAAACTTTTTGTTTTTTCATTTTTCTCAAGACTTCTCGCTCCTCTTTGTTCTCTAACAATTGTGGAATTGGTTTAACGAACGTACTGTTAAACCAATTCCACTCAACCTTCATTTTTCACTTTACTGGTGAATCGTGTTTTTTTCCTTTAGACCTGGCCATTGATATGACATCATCTTATCGGACGGCTCAATATTTAACAGTTCACAAACGAGCGGGGCAAAAGCTAATTGCGGAACTACTTCACTGTAAACACCAGGCTCAACTTTTGGACTAATGATAAAGAGTGGTACATCACGCTCACCATCCGTTATGCCGCCATGGTTACCCGTTTCACTCATGCCATGATCAGATGTAATTAAAATATGGTAACCTTCTTTGATCCAAATTGGTAACAGTTGTGCTAACAAACTACCCACTTTTAAGATTTGTTCACGATATTCTTTCGATTCTGAACCGAAATTCTCTCCTTTTACATCTACACCCATCGGATGAATATATAAAAAGTGCGGGTCATGCTTTCTGCGTAAGGCTTCTGCATCCATTAGCACATGACTATCTGGATAGTCATCGTCCCAATAAAATTTTCCATATTGAATCGGCTTAGACTCATCCTCTTGATCACGATCTTCTATAAAATGGAATGGCGCGCGATTATAAAGCTCGCTTACCCAGTAATACGATGCCGTTCCATTTCTTAAGCCGTTTTCTTTCGTAAGATGAAAGAGGCTTTTCTCTGTAGATAGACGAACAGCTTGATTAGACGTAATTCCGTTCACTGATGCCGGCGTACCCGTTAGTAACACCTCATATAATGGGCGGGAAAGACTCGGGAGTTCCGACTTTACTTTATAAAGTGCTGCCTGATTCGTTTCAACTAAATGTTGAATAAATCCAAGAGCTTCACACGCTTTATCATATCTCATACCATCAACAACAATTGTTATTACTTTATTTGACATGGACTAACACCTCTTCTTGCCAAATCTGTGGTAACGTTTTAGCTGTTTCTTCCCACGATTTGTAATCTTCAACTGGTTTTGCATTTTTATACTGTTCTTCTGGAACCATTTTTTCAGCTACTTCTTTCGGAAGTTCGACATCACGAATTGGACGGGCAAATCCTTTAGCTAAGTTAATTTGTCCTTCATCACTTAAAATATATTCTCTCGTTGCCATCGCTGCATGCGGATGCTTGGCATATTTATTAATAATCGTTGCGTAGCCGCTTACGACTGAACCTTCACTAGGAATCGTAACTTCAAATTGATCGCGGTTGATTTGTTCAGCGTAACCAAGGGCATTGAAATCCCAAACAAGAGCAACTTCCACTTCCCCTTTTTCGATGTTAGCTGGCTTGGCATCCGTTAAGCTAAGGCGACCTTGCTTAGCAAGCTTAACAAAGTAGTCAATTCCTGGTTGAATATTTGCTTCATCACCGCCGTAAGCCATAGCAGCAGCAAGAACAGCCATTTGATTCTGTGTACCGCGCTGAACATCTCCAACTGTTACTTTATAATCTCCTTTTAATATGTCATCCCAAGATTTCGGCGGATTATCTACTAATTCTTTATTAGTCAAGAAGGCAATCGTTCCTTGGTAGCCAACAACCCAATCTCCGTTGTCATCTTTCGCCCAGTCAGGCACCTCATCCCAATAGGAAGTTTTATAAGGGAGCGTTAGTTCTTTTTGTTCAGCAATGGGTCCAAAGGAAACCCCTACATCGCCCATATCGGCTGTTGCATTTTCACCTTCAGATTCCATTTTGGCGATCTCTTCCGCACTGGATAAATCTGTATCCGTGTGTTCCAATTTATATTTATTCGTCACTTCACTCCACGTTTCTTCCCAGTTAGCCCATGAATCAGGCATACCGACACTATTAATGGTTCCTTCTTCTTTTGCCTTTGTTTCGATTTCTTTCAAGGTTAATGAATTTGGATCCTTAACAGTTGGAGCAGCCTCCTCTTTATCGGTTCCACAAGCAGCTAACCCTAGTACACTTACCCCTAACACCACAGCTTGAATAGACTTGTAACATTTCTTCTTGAATGTGTAATTCACGAAAAGTGCCTCCCTTTAATGTGGATTGATTAATGTTCGTTGCTGTTTATTACGGTTTAATCATAATTAAATAATATTAATTCCACATTAACTAGCTGTTAAGGTTTTGTAAATTAGCTCTTCCTTTCTTACAAACACATTCATGTGCTTGAAATGAACCTCCAAATCTTGGACATATTGGTATTGATAATTTATAAAATGGGAATTTATGATAATCAAAAACAAAAAAATTCAAGTGGTTCCATGATGAACCACTTGAATCAAGATCCTACCCATATAATTATGTGTTTTGCTCAAGCTTTTTCTAAAATGATGCCACTCTTTCCATTTTGTGATTGCTCCATGCTCTCACATTCATTACTTTCCACCTCATTCATACTTCACTCTAGTTACCCCAACGGCTAAAAACATAGTGGCAAACCCAAGCAAGACAGTCGCTGGCAGGGCGATATCTGCTATTGTGCCGTCATTGACAATCAATTCGGTGTAACCTTTCATAGCCCATGTTTGCGGGACGAATTGGGCGATCGTTTGCATGAAATCTGGCACCAATGAGAGCGGCCAGTAAACACCTCCAAGCATACAGGTGGAAACGATCACTAATGTACCAATAGCGGATTGTTGCTCGATCGTTTTCACCAGGCTGGCGATAAATAAACCTAAACCGATGATACAAACTAACAAAGCGGATGTAAGCACGATTAAACCAACCATATCTCCCCAATGGACGTCAAATAATAGCGAAGATGACACCATTAATATAGCGAACTGAATCCAGCCGATCAGGAAAAAAGCAAGTAAGTACCCGCTCATCAATTGCATCCTCGATGTAGGTGTCGATAACAACCGATACCACACACCTGTTGTTCTCGCTTCTAAAATCGTTCCTGTGACGGACATCATCATGATCATAACGAACATGATCGAAAATCCTGCCGAGCTTTGATTCATACCCGTCATGAAGGTTTGTTCTTTTTGACTAACAGCGTTGATCACTGTGACCGCTGACGTCGTTTGTTTTTCAGCAGTTAGCGAGTCAAACATCAGCTGCCCATCTTCACCGCTGTGCTCGCTCCATTTTTCGGCGGCAAGCATTTGAATGTTTATTTTGGAAACAGCATTGTTCACAATTTGCTCGATCGTGCTTGCCGAAGTAAAGGCTGGACTATGATGAAAAAGTACCTCTCCATTTTCAATCACTAAAATGCCTGAGATTTTATTGTTCTGCAGCTGTTCTTTCGCTGTCGTTCTCTTCACTTTCTCTAGTGTAAACAGATCATTTTCCTTCAAATCGTCGGTGAGAGCTGTGGAAAAAGTTGTTTGTTCTTCATCGACCATCGCGATTTTTATTTTTTCCTGCTCCTCTTCACTGAATACACTGCCGAACAACAAAGTAAATAGTAACGGCATCCCGAACATCACTAGATACGATGACGGCTTTTGAAAGACTTTCAAGAGTTCAAAGCTACAAATAGACCATATTTTGCTCATGTTACCTCCCCCTCACTGCGCCCGCAGACGCCATGTCCCGATGATGATGGATGCGATGCCAAATGAAAGCAAAACGGCAATTGGTAAAAGGAGCGCCTCCCAGCTTGTGCCTGCCATAATATCAATGAAACTAGTCAATGCCCATGTGTTAGGTGCAACAAGAGCCATTTTCTGCAAGACCTCTGGAAATACCATGATCGGTACCATTGACCCGCCGAGAAGAGATAAAATTTGCACGCCTATCGATCCGACTGAATCGGCCATTTTTTCATCCGTTACAAAGGAAGCAAGAAGCATCGAGAGCCCAGATACGGCGATGGCATAAGCGATACTAAGCGTGAGTGTTTGCAGCAAATTGTCGCCCCAGTTCACTTTGAAAAAGACCCTCGTGGCCACCATAAACAGTGAAAATTGAATGATCGCATAAAGAAATGTGCCTAAAAATTTCCCGATAAAGATCGTTGTTTTAGTTGTGGGTGTGCTCATTAATCGCGCTAACGTCTCCGTTCGTCGCTCATTCATAATCGACTTGGCCCCTAGCATCGCATTAAATAGTAAAAACATAACCGCCATGGCCGCCGAATAGTATTGCATCGAAGAAACGCTTTTCCCTTCGATCGGCTCTTGCTTCACAAAGGATGTCTCTTCCGCTTCATTAGCTAGCTCTTTGGCGATACTTGAAGCTGTTTCGGCATTGATTGGTGTAGTAGTAGAATTCATAGCAAGCTCCGTCATCACCTTATTCGTCGAATAGCTAACTGTTGTTACACGATCAGTGAATGACTCTGTGATCGCCTGAACAAGTGAAAGCTGAGTGTCTTTACTGGGATCAGCTAACAAAGTCACACTTTTTAACTTTCCTTCTTGTATGTTGGAACTCCACGCAGCGGGAATGATCACGCCGACATCAATGCTCTCATCGTCCATTTTCTTTTGTAACGCTTGTTTAGATGACACTTTTTCTACGTTGAGATCCTTCATTTTCACTAACATGTCCACGAAATTCGTTCCAAGTACATCCGTATCCTCCTGATAAATTCCAACGGTCGTTTCTGGAATGGTGGCATTCTCGCCCATGACACCTTTTAAGGCTGCTCCTAAAATAGCGGTTAATAAAATCGGCATCAAAATCATCATGACGAGGGCTTTTCGGTCGGTCAAATAAGTGACGACATCCTTCCATGCAATCGTTACACTTTTCATAACGCTCCCCCCTAATCCCGTAATGAACGGCCAGTCAGCTGTAAAAATAACGTTTCTAAATTCGGTTCATTTACATGGATGGATAAAACTTGAATCCCCTTCAAAGTGGATACCGAAACAAGTTCTCCAAGTAATTCCTTGTTCATAACAAATAGATCTAGGCTGTTTTCTTCCTTTACATCGACCCTTTTTACCCCTTCGACTGCTTGCAATTGAGCGATATAGTCATCGAACAATTGATCAACCTTCAAATGAATGACAATACCTCCAGCCAGACGTTGGCACAAGTCCGTTTTCTCACCTGAAGCAATCACCTTTCCATGATCTAAAATGACAATCCGTTCACATAAATAATCGACTTCCTCCATGTAATGACTCGTGTAAACGACCGTCATTCCTTTTTCATTCAGTTTTTTGACCGTTTCTAAAATATGATTTCGAGACTGCGGATCAATCCCCACGGTCGGCTCATCCATAATGAGTAGTTCCGGTTCATGCATAAGGGCTGCCCCAATGTTAATGCGACGTTTCATTCCCCCGGAAAATGTTTCGATTTTATCCTTTCCTCGCTCTGTTAAGCCGACAATATCAAGAACTTCTTCCGCTTTCCGTTTCGCATCTTTTCCTGTTAGTCCGTACATTTTCCCCCAGAAAACAAGATTGTCTTTGGCGGACATCGTCGGATAAAGAGCGATATCTTGAGGAACAACGCCAATTTTCTTCCTAACAGTCATCGGCTCTTTGGAAACGGAGCACCCTCCAACTTGAATATCACCTTGGTCCATTGGAATTAACCCACAAATCATACCAATTAACGTCGACTTTCCAGCCCCATTCGGACCTAGCAAACCAAAGGATTCTCCCTTTTTCACTTGAAATGAAACATCAGAAATGACTTTTTTATCACCAAAGCTCTTCTTGACATTCGCAATATGTAACATGGCTAACCCCCATCTCCTTTTGATACATTAAGCGTAATCGATTTCATTCTTCGTTCCATCTTCCAGAAGGTAGAATTTTCCGCATAAAAAAAGCGACCGTCTATGTCGCTTTTCATGTTCCAGTATGTAAAAAGTCATGTATGAAATGTGACGAGTCCAGATCGAATAGCCAAAACCACCGCTTGTGTACGATCACGCAATTCGAGCTTTTGAATAATATTGGAGACGTGGTTCTTTACCGTCCCCTCTGTAATCACTAACGCGTCGGCAATTTCTTTATTATTTTTTCCTAAGCCTAGTTCCTTTAACACTTCAGTTTCACGCTCAGTCAATTCTTTCATTTGTTGAGGTGTGTCAACCGTTTCTTTCTCGTGATCTACTCGTCTTTGTCGAAGAGCCGCTAGCATCGGCTTAGTGAAATCTTGCGGCAACACAATTCCACCTTGATGAACAGTCATCATCGCCTGCACGATCGCATCAGTGGGCATATCTTTCAACAAATACCCGCTCGCTCCTTCCTCTAACGCTTCCATAATCCAGTCATTATCAATGAACCTCCCCCACCTATCGCTTCACTCTTGAGGTGGGAATTTCTTGTCGATCCCCTCGACATCAGAAGCTGGACGATGTCCATAGGTGTACACGGCACCCTCGTCTTTCTTGGGGACTGACGCTCCCATGCAGGAAGCAGTGGTCTTGACGCAAGACATCTCTCGACGGCTTGCTGCCACCGTAAGCAACAGAGAGAGAATGCCATCTCTCCCCGGGGCGGTTCTACCCATCTACTACGCCTGTACAGGACGTAGATACGTGATGACAGTCACCATCACTTCTCGAAACTTCCCGTGCAAATACTGGGATAAGATGTTCCCTGTACCGTGAACATCCCGGTGCCGTTCATATCCGCAAGAGCATTGGTAGTTTCGTGAACGAACTTTATTCCGTTTTCCGCAAACAGGACATGCTTGCGTCGTGTAGGCTTCCTTTTCTTTCGATAATGAGACACCGGCTGCTTCTAATTTATAGGCCAACTGTTTCGTCAGCTTTCCAAAGCTCCAGTTGCTGAGCTTCTGGTTTACTTGTTTGGAACGGATGCGTTTTCGCCGTTTGTTTCGCTTGCTTGTGTGTCGCTGAATACCTTCCACATCGCCAAGAGCGACATGCCCGACCCTTTGTTCCACACACCAGTTCACAAAGGCACGGGTCGTCTTGTGCAGGAGATCCCCTAGCTGCCGTTCGCTTTTCGAGAGAATGTACTTCTTCGCCCGGTGGTATTGGCGCCATTTCCTGGACCCTTTTTGACACCGACTCATGAGGATTTGCAATTCTCTCACTTTTTTGTTTCGCAACCGGTGAACGCTGCGCATCTTCCTGCCAGAAATCACAAGCGCTTGTCCGCTGGTACTGACGGCGGCAATCGTATGAATCTCACCTGGATCAATGGCTACTGTATGACCGTCTTGAACCGGTAGGGGGTTGACTCCATCTTCATACGACAAACAGGCATGCCACCGACCGTCGTAGACGAGTTCCACTTCTTTGACCACGCCGGTTGGGACCGAGGCGAGTGTCAACACGAGTAGTGTCTGCTGTTTCCCCTTCCACCTGCCTAAGCTGAGAGTCAGCTTGCATCCTTTTAGTACGAAAGATTTATCGACCCATTTGGGATGGAACACGAACTTTTCCTTGTATGGATACCGGATGGACTTATTCGTTTTCCGCGCTTGGCGAACCCCATCTCGGGCACGCAGAAACTTGTGGCACACCGCTTGGATCGTCTGACTGTGAAGAGGATACAAGCCTTTAAGTTCGGATTGAAGATCGCTTTTGTTGATCCACGTGCCATGAATCCGGTAGTAATACCGAGCTAGCTGGACGCAGTCATTCCAAATCGTTCCGCAGATCCGGCGTAGGTGAAACAACTGTTGAAGCGTTGGCTGAGAAGCCGTAAAGCCTGTTTTTAACGTTCGATACATGATCATCCCCCTCCCTTGTCATCATTATAACAAGAACAAACGTTCCTATAAAGAAGAAATGGAAAATTTCATCCTTTTTTCTTTCGACAAAGATGGGAAGACGATCAACCAAACGCTTTTCGGCTGTGCCGAGCCGACATTCATCCCCCCCAACAATAACCTATATTTGGTATAATATTGATCATTAACTATTCATCGGAGGAAGCAAAAAATTGAAGCTAAAAAAACTTCTGCTGCTTATATTGCTCGTTACAGTGGTAAATGTTTCATTGTTTACTGTCTTCTTTAGGAAGGGAATGATTTTAGATACGATCGGGATTCATTGGCAATCCCCTTTTACTAAAAACGTGAAGGTAGAAAAGAAGTAGTCACAAGTGGACCAAAATGAAAATGGTGTGGCTGACCCGCTAGATATTGTTCAAACAGCAAGGAAAGAAGTAGAAAATCGAACGAAGTATCAAAGTGCCTACTATGAAGATGGTTATCCGCCAGATCGTGAAGGAGTGTGTACGGATGTCATTTGGAGAGGACTCATGGGGATCGATATTGAATTAAAGGAGCTAATTGATCAAGATATAAAAGCAAATCCGTCTTTATATCCACGTGTAAACGACCAACCAGATGCCAATATCGATTTCAGACGAGTGCCGAATCAATTTGTTTTTCTCGAGCGGCACGCCGAGTCCTTAACGACTGAATTCATTCCAGGCGATCCGAAAAATTTGGCGGAATGGCAACCGGGAGACATTGTCGTTTATGTAGAGGGAACCGATCATACAGGCATCATCTCAGATAAACGAGCAAAAGATGGCGTCCCTTACTTAATTCATAATGCCCCACCCTTTGCCGCAGAAATCAAGCTATCCTCCTATAGCCAACCAATTGCCGGGCATTTTCGTTGGAAATATGAAAATCAGTGAATGTTCGAATAGATAAACTTGATTAGGTGTTTAATATATTTTGCACAAAAGAGGAGCAATAAAGAAACAAGCAAGGTACAAGGAAGACTCAGTATGGGAGGAACAGCGATATCAGGCCAAATATTTATTTGAACCGCTTCAACACCAAGTGTTCGCAATAATCCCGCCAATGCTGCTAACAGCGCACTAATGAGAAGCCCCACATATAAAACCGCTAAAACTGGGAGGGTTAGAACAAGCACAAAGTTTTTCACAAACCTCATTCGCTAGTTCCTTCCATTTGAATAATATGTTGAACAGTAGAGGAGGGATCGATCGCATACCTTTTTGTATAGCGAAGCGTATGAATCTGGCAGCCGGGGCCAATGACCACCTCTTCTCCCTCTACTTCATTCGCTTCAGTCAATGAAAGTGACAGCTGTTTTCCGATGATCGTTTCACATGTTAGCTTCTTCTTTATCAACGAAAACGTTCCCTTTGCACGTTCAACGACAACTTTATCTGCGGTTAGCTTGTGAACACGACTCGCTCCCGACAAGCGGCAATGAACTTGCTTCGCATGTATTTCTTCCCCGCTAAATGCCCCTTTCACATTCATCCATTGACAATCAAGCCGTTTATCCACTTTCAAATATCCGGAACTTTCCACATTCGTCATCTTTCCTATTTTAAGTTGTAAATGACCTAGGTTTTTCACATCGTTTACTTCACATGCTTCTTTCATCATACAAACGCCCTTATTTGTTAGCTGTTCCACCACCACAGAGCCACGGAAAGAACCTTGTCCGAAAATAGATAAATGTTTTACTTCTACATCTTGTTGAAAAGTCACTGTCCCAAGAACACGAACCGTCTCACACGCCTCATTCATGCTTTTCACCTTGCCACTCGTAACCGTCCAAACTTTATTTTCCTTCAAACCCAACACTCCTTTAATCTATATATATTTTATTAATTAAAATATATTACAATTGAAATATATACTTTTGCTTATTCTTTGTCAATAAAAAAAGGACTTCATTTTCATGAAATCCTAAAAAATACGGCTCATTAATTGATTCACTTCGCTTAATGTTTTCGCCATTTCGATTAACTTTTCTTCTGGGAATTTAGTGAATAGCTCCGTCACTTTCGCTTCTCCGCTGGCGGTCAATACCATCTGCACCACTCGTCGATCCGAGCTTTCTCTTACGCGCTGAATCAATCCGAGCTTCTCTAATTTATCGCACATCGAGGTCACTGCACCAGGTGTTACCTGAAAAAACTCTGCAATTTCCGTTGCCTTCATTCCGCCACTCAGTTTTAATTGCAACAATAACACCAATTGATTTTGCGAAAACGGCTCATCAGCTGAAATCAACTCAACAAATCGATTCGATTTTTGCTGGATTTCCAGCATCTCTCGCATAAGTATTTCTACGCTCTTCATTTGCTTTTCGTCCATCCCCATCATCACAACCTAATCAATTATTTATTCCCTAAAATATATAGTTAGTGAAGGATAATGTCAAATGGCCTTTTCGGCGTTATCAGCACTCATCTCCTGTCACTTCAATACATAATACAGTGACCATACAAATATGATGTATAGAACTTAA
The DNA here is from genome assembly GCF_037201805.1 of Bacillus sp. FJAT-52991. GTDB lineage: Bacteria > Bacillota > Bacilli > Bacillales > Domibacillaceae > Bacillus_CE > Bacillus_CE kandeliae. Next base: position 3,038,611 of record NZ_CP147404.1, read on the forward strand.
GTGTTGAATAAGGGAGGGACAAATATGCAAGATAAGACGGATTTCCAGCAGCAAATGCTGATTGCTCCTGAAACGAAGGCGGCTCCGGCGGAATCTTTGACAGAACAAATGTTTATTGAGCGGTCGCTAACTGAAAATAGATTTTGGCTGCGGATTATGAAAGAGCATGCTTATTTTTTAGGAGAGGGATTTAACAAAAAAGATAAACAGCTCATTCAGCAAGCGGCCAATTTTTATAGGTACTTTGAACAACAGGAAAAAAGAGCTCTTCAAACACCAGAAACTGTTCAAGCCGTAAGGAAATTAAATGAAGACAGCATTCAAATCGTTTATGGCTTTCGGAATTTCAAAAGAAATCTCTTACTGATGATCATCAATTGTAGAGTAAGCGGCTTTAATTTTCCACTGCTTGTCGATCATATCGCTCGGGAAGCGGAATATTTTATACGAACGCTAAAAAAATTCAATCAAGGGATTTTAGATCCGATTCAAGATGCCATTATAAGTGAAAATGTCTTTTGGCTACGAATTATGATGGAACATTCTCGCTTTATCGCTTCTTTATTAGACCAGTCTGAACGTAAATTAGTGAACACTGCGCGAGGGTTTGCGGATGATTTTGAAATTTTACTTAATCAAGCAAGAGATGTGGAATCGATGTTATTTAAGAAAGAACCGACCTACCCAATTATCGGAAAAATGAATAAAGATAGTGAAAATGCAACCATAGAACTTCGGAATTTTAAAGCGGCTGGTTTAGAATTAATTAAAACATGTCAAATTAAAAGTGTGATTGATCCTTTGTTAGCTGATCATGTTCTCCGTGAAGCGAATCATTTCCTAGCGATGGTTCACGTGCTAGAAAACCGTTTGAAGAAAAAGCAAAGGGACATAGAAACATGAAAGAAAAACAGCTAAATATAGAAGAAATGAAGCCAAGCTCAAAAGAACAGGGCCTGCCTCCAAAAAGGAGTATCTATCGCAGATCGCCTTTTGGTAGTCAGCCCCTTTTTGAATTAGCCTTTATAAGATAAAGTGAAACTTCAATCAGTGGGGGTTTTCTTCATCCCCCACTGATTGTTAGTTGAACGGATCGGGCGTTTACGAGCTGTTGATCCCCCACCTACATACTTGCGTTTCTTCTGCCATTTTGAGGTGGGGGTCTTACAGCCCGTTAATGCGGGATAAACTTTAATTATTAATATACTTCTCAAACACATGCCCAAAGTCTTTAATATGATACTTATCGTGGGCAGACGTTAACCATTCAAAGCTAAAATCCGTTAATCCTTTGTACGTACCAGCTAAATTTTGATCGTCCGTTCTAGAGCTTTGCAAGATCATTGCCGCTTTATCTAAACTTTGTGTTGCCATTTCCATCTGCAACTCATTATCATACGTAATTTCAGCGATGCGAAGAAGTGATTTATACAGATCTTTCAGCTGCTCAATTTGGTCCTTACGCACGTCAATATCGAATGGCTGACCACCGATCATAAATTTAATTTCTACATCCATATCGATTTTACCGGCCGTTTCTAACAACACGTTAGAAATTTTGTGCTGTGCATACGGATAGCGCTTCAACGTTCTCTTAGATGAGACAGCACTTTCCCCGTCCACATGAATTAACGCTAAGTTCGTAAAGCAATACTCATCCACTTTCGTCTTAATCAAAAAATAAATCTTTTCGTTATCCTCATGCATCACATAATCATCAGCATCCGTTTTATCATAATCTGCCGGAGAAATAATCTTTCCAATATCAGATAAACCTAGTGCATCTGCAGCCATTTTCTTAAACATCGTCTCATCCTTTCTTCGATCTCATTTCGTTAAAACGACTATATTACTATCTCAGTTTAACAAATCCTTTTACAATTCACACTAGTTTTATCCTTAATGAACGACGATCAGCCATGCACAAATCCACTTTTCACCTCTCGTTTAATCATTTCAATGGAAATAGTACCAATCGGTAAAGCAATAGACAATCCAACCACCATATATTTCAGAAAAAGCTCCATCGTCCTACTCCCAAGTTTTCATATAATGCTTCACATGCTGATCTACTTGCATGCCCATTTTTTTATATAAACGTTGTGCTGAGTAATTATCGTTTGCTGTTTCAAGTCTAATTTTGCGTGCTTGATGTCGTTCACAATACGTATAACAAGTTTCCATTAATGCTTGTGCAACACCTTGTTGACGAAATTCTGGCATGACAAATAAATCATTTAAGATGTACATCCGCTTCATCGCTACGGAGGAAAACGACGGATACATCTGTACAAACCCGGCTGCTTGCCCATCTATGCTCGCAAGCCATAGAATCGATTGGTCTTGTTCAAAACGAGCGGTTAAAAAAGCTTTCGCTCCTTCCTTATCACTTGATTGCCCATAAAACTTCCGGTATTCATTGAATAAATCACTCGCCTCTTCCAACGTCTCTCTCGTAAGTAATTGAATGTTCATTTTGTTCTCCCTTCTCTCTCATCACAAACTTTAGTAGAATGATATAAAATATTCTGACACTAAAAAAGGGACAAAATGAAACTTTTATACATGTCAAAGGGAGCGCATAATGAAACACTATCTTTTTTCGTTTTCAGGAAACGAGCCAAAATATAAACAAATTTATCAGCAAATGAAACGATTAATAGAAAATCAATACGTAAAAGCAGATGAACAATTACCATCTATCCGTGCATTAGCTGAATGGTTACACGTCAGTCGCAATACGACGCTAATAGCATATGAACAACTTGTTGCCGAAGGATATATCCGAGGAGAAGGACGAAGAGGTTACTTCGTCAACCGATTTGAACCTATTTTCTTGAATGAACATCAACCAAAACTAGAAAATAAGAGTGAGACACTTAACACGGTAAAAATTGATTTTCGAGCTGGCGGTGTGGATCTCGAACATTTTCCACTGAAAAAATGGCGACAGCTTATGAATCAAACGCTACAACAAAAACATTCTTATCTTTACGGAGAACATATGGGGGAAATGACGCTGCGTGAACAACTTGCGTCCTACTTGCTGCAATCGCGAGGGATAGAAGTTGCACCATCAGAGATCATGATTGGTAGTAGCACCCAACAACTTCTTCTATCCATTGGTCTCCTGTTAAAGCCTACTCATACACATATCATTTTAGAAGATCCTGGTTATAACGGCGCCTTAGATGTATTTCGAATGCTCCAATATGAGATAGAAACCATGCCCGTATTACCAACTGGACATCAGTTTCACAAATTAAACTCCTATGAGTCGAAATTAGTGTACGTCACCCCTTCACATCAATTTCCATATGGAGTCTCTTTATCCATTCAACAACGACAAGCCCTAATCCAATGGGCAATAGAAAGACAAGGCTTTATTATTGAGGATGATTATGATAGTGAATTTCGTTATGAGCAACAGCCATTTCCAGCCTTATCAGCACTCGATCGATCACGTGTCATTTACATTGGAAATTTTGCGAAATCATTTTTACCTGGACTACGTATTGCTTATATGGTTTTACCACCGATTTTACAGTCATCATTTCAAGCAACTGTCGGACTTTTTGAAAACAATGCATCACTTCTACATCAACAAGCAATGGCCTCTTTCATCAAAGAAGGTGAATGGACGCGTCATATTAAACGAATGCGCAATGTATATAAGCAAAAAATGCAGTTGCTCATCTCGGAACTACAGCAAGCATTCGGTGACCAGATCACGGTGATTGGAGAAAAATCAGGTTTATATGTAGTCATTCAATTGCATACAAACAAAACAGAAACTTGGTTAATTCAACAAGCAATGGAACATGGGGTCAAAGTATACCCAACCACCCCCTACTTCATCGAAAGCAGAACAAATGAGCCGCTGATTCAACTAGGCTTCAGCAGCTTAACATTTGATGAAATTGTGGAAGGTGTACAGTTATTGAAAAGAGCGTGGAAAGTGGAGTAATAAGATCGAGGCTATCCCGTTAATGCGGGATAGCCTCGATCTTTTAATGGAAATAACTCATAGCTCCAACCACCATTACCAAAATAACTATTTTATTTTTAAATATTGAGGAATTTCCTAAACTGATTTATTCCCTGTCTTAATCACTCTTCTTCAAAAACAACAAAAAAGCAAAAGACAACACGGCAAATAGAAACACAACAAAATAGACGGTGTGAAGAGAAGTTTCTAGTCCCTCCATTAATACATTCCTTACTTCTGGAGAGAAACCGCTTTTTTCACTTCCTAGTAATTGATTGATCGAATCAATGGACAATGATTGTACATTCTCTGCTGGCTGATTTAACAAATAAGCCTGTAGCTGACTGTTCAAGACTCCACCTAACAAAGCGGCTCCTACGGTATTTCCTAAATTCCTCATAAACATATTGGCTGCTGTAGCCGCTCCTCGTTGTTCCCATTCGACTGAACTTTGGATGGAGACAATAAACGCTGTCGATGTCAATCCCATACCTACTCCAGTAAAAAAGGAAGAGAACGCCGCCCATAATGGCCCTGACTCCTTTGTCATCAACAGAAACATGCCGCTACCAATAATTAAAGCCACGCCGCCAATCATCGTCGTTTTTCGATAACCAATGGAGAGAAGTAAGCGACCTGATACAGCAGAAGCAAGCGGCCAACCGATCGACATCGCCGTCAAAGTAAAGCCAGCAATCGTCGCATTTTCTCCCATTACTCCTTGAACGTATGTAGGTAAAAAGCTCGAAATCCCAATCAATAGCACACCTGTCGTAAATGAAACAATATTAGCAATCAGGATCGAACGTACTTTCCATAACTGAAAGGGCATCATCGGTTCTGCCGCGCGTTTTTCCTGCCAAACAAAAAGCGACAAAGCGATTGCCACAACGGTCGCTAAAAGAACAGTAGAAGTTGAAAGCCACGAAAATTGGACGCCTCCTTCTACTAATAAATACATAAGACTAGAGATCGTCACCAAAAATAAGAAAGTACCTAAATAATCAATCGTTGGTTTTTTCTTTTCAACATTTTCATGTAAAAAGAAAAATAAGCCTGCAATCGTTAACAAACCAAGCGGCAAATTGATCCAAAATATGTACCGCCAACCGACATATTCAACAAGCAACCCGCCTAATGCAGGCCCCATCACAGCTGAAATTCCCCAAACGCTAGAAAGATATCCTTGCACCTTTGCTCTTTCTTCCGGCGTATAAATATCTCCAACAATCGTCATGGCCACCGGCATCACCGCTCCTGCTCCAATCCCCTGCAACAAGCGAAAGACAATCAACTGTTCCATCGTGACAGCAAAGCCACATAAAAATGACCCGATTAAAAATAGAATGATGCCTATGATTAATACTGGCTTTCGTCCATAAATATCCGACAGCTTGCCATAAATCAACACTGTCGCCGCATTCATTAATAAATAGGATGAGAATACCCAGCTATATAAAGAAAATCCCCCTAAATCAGCTACAATGGCGGGCATCGCTGTCGAAACGATTGTTGCTTCAATCGCTCCCATAAACATCGCTAAAATCACAGCAACTAGCACGAAAGACCGTTTCGTTGTTCTGCTTTCTTTTAAAAAAGCGACTTCCATATTTATTTTCCTCCTTTCCTTCTGTAAAAAAGCTAGGTTGCTCCTAGCTTGAAATAATTACCTTTATTTTTTCAATATGATAGAAATATAGCATAGTTTAATTTAACTAAACAAACGAAATTTTTGATACTTCTAAGGAGGGGATGACTTGGAGAGCATTGTTTCATCTAAGTATTCATGATATTCGTTTATGTTCCATGAACGAAAGTAGATAATTGCGTTTTTTACTCATGCTTCTTTATCTATCGAAGGATAAGCTCAATATATGAATAAATGGAAAGGAGCAACTATGATGAATACAATCGTATCTGCAAAAAATGTGACTAAGATTTACAACAAAAATCAATTGCCTGGATTGAATAAAGTATCTTTGAATATTGAGTCAGGTGAATTTGTTGGTGTTATGGGGGCATCTGGATCTGGGAAGACCACTTTATTAAATATACTATCGACCATTGATACGCCGACAGATGGAGATGTTTTAATAAATGGCATCAATATAAAAATACTTAATGGTAATACATCTGCTGATTTTAGGAGGGATCATTTAGGTTTTATTTTTCAAGAGTATTTTTTACTCGATAGTTTAACGGTGAAGGAAAATATCGCTGTGCCACTGACTTTGCTGCACAAATCTCCAGAAGAAATTGAATCCTCTATCAATAGTTTAGCAAAGCGTTTCGGGATATTCGAACAATTATCAAAATACCCTCATCAACTTTCTGGAGGGCAAAAACAAAGAGTTGCGGCGGCAAGAGCGATTGCCAAACAGCCAAGTATTTTATTTGCAGATGAACCCACAGGTGCGTTAGATTCACACTCTGCAACGGAGCTACTTCAAAAATTAAAAGAGGTTAATGAGGAACTTCATACAACCATTTTAATGGTCACCCACGACGCTTATGCAGCAAGTTTCTCAAGTAGAATTCTAATATTTAAAGATGGAAATATTTCAAAAGAATTAAAAAGAAAGAATCAGGCAAGAAAAGAATTTTTTGAAGAAATATTAAAGGAAATCTCCAAAATTGATGAAGTTTGATCTAACTAAGAGTATGAAAGGAAGGCATGACTGTGGGATTATTTACAATAGCAAAAAAGAATCTGAAGAATAACTTTTCCTTCTATTCGTTCTATTTCATTTCAGTCGCTTTTGTGCTGATGGTGTTTTTCTCTTTTATTTCTTTTTCCATGAACACTATTATTATGGAAAAGATTTCGTCTGATGGTAGAGTAGAAACGATGTCGAGAGTGGTAGCCATCTTTGTTATGACATTTGTACTCTTCTATATGTCATACTCCAATACGTTCTTTATGAAAAAAAGAATGAAAGAGCTTGGAATTTATTCGCTCTTGGGGTATCGAAAGTCAACTATGGTCAAACTATTAACCTTTGAAAATATTATCATTTGTTTTGCTGCTCTAATTGTAGGAATAGCTTTTGGTGCTATTGCTCATAAAGGAATTGTCGAAGCGATCGTCAGAGTACTAAAATTACAGGTCGAAACTTCAGAAGTGCCCCTAATTAATCCTGATGCGGTACTATTCACTTTTATATTTATATTTGCTGTTTTGACTGTCTTATTTTTATCAAACTGGATCATCCTTCGAAAAAATTCCTTACTCACTTTGGTGCGTATGGAAAAGAAAGAAGAAAAGCAGGTTAATATTAAAGGAAGCTTCGCGATAGTAGGGCTAGCATTGATAGGGCTTGGTTATTTCTTCGCTTTTGATATTACACGAGGAACAGAATCATTGTGGAAAACGATAGGGTTTTCACCGATGGCCCTTGTGACAATGCTAAGTGTCATACTAGGGACCATTTTCTTTATTCACTCCTTTTTACCTTTGGCTATTCAACAATTGAAAAAAAACAAAAGTTGGTTTTATAAGGAATCGACTATTATTATCATTCCAAACTTTATCTTTAAAATCCGTTCGAAGGCAAAGACTTTAATTTTGTTAACTTTATTAGCTGCTGGAACTTTGGCCATATTCGGTTCCACGATACTGACTCTTTACTATCCTGTTGCTGCGACAGAACGTATCATACCGTCAGCTATTGAGTTCCCAGTGGAAGATCAACAATTGACTACGAAAGCCATTAAAGTTGTAGAAGATACTGTCAGCAAAGAAAACATGGAATACAAAGAAACAACTATTATTCAAGGAACTTCCTCCTCGGATACGTTACCTCCAGAATATAGTGCAAAGAAAGAACATGGATTTGACCTTATCTCGGAATCGGATTACAAGGCGCTTATAAAAATTCAAGGTAAACATGTAGAGTTTGAAAAGTTAAAGGACAATGAAAGTATCTTAGTCAAATATCGACCCGAAAAATATAATCCAGATAAAGGAAATGTATACACTTTGACATTAACCCCTACAAATAGCGTGGATGTCAAAGTGAAAGATACCACATTACTTAACCCAATTGGATTTGCAAATAGTATTGGTACCCTAGTTATCTCGGACAATCTTTACAATGAAATAAAAACCTTGGGCCTTCCAGAAAAGACGATCATGAGCATTGACGGAACAGATATGCGAAACAACAAAGAAGTGTATGAAAACTTAGCTCCACTATTTAAAAACAACAATTTTTTTGCAAGTAGTTATCAAAGAAATGAACTCATTATCCATGAGAATAGTTCAACATTTTTGCTTGTTACCTTTATTACGATCATCTTTTTCATCGCAACTGGCAGCATTCTCTATTTCCATAGCCTTTCAAGTATGATGTCAAACAAAGATGATTTTACAATTCTAAACCGAATGGGCTATAACAGCAAAAAGATCAAAAGAATCATAAGCAAAGAAGTTTTTACGTTATTTAGCATCCCCTACATATTAGGGTTAACACATAGTATTTTTGCACTGATCGCCTACAAATCCGCTCTAATGGATGACTTAGTAGGAAAAAGCAGCGCCTTTATACTCCCTGTTCTTTTGGCGGTAATTGTTTTCACCTTGGTGTATATCATCTATTATTTGTTAACCAAACGAGCATGCTATAAAATTATTTTTAATGATTAAAGATTTGAGATAAAACTGCTGGGCATCTATTGTGCATCAGTTTTATCGTATTTAAATTGAAGCTTTTATTTGATTGATGAAGGTAAGTGAGGTTATGAGGAAGTCTTATGAGCAAAAGCAAGTGTATATTTTGATGAACCAGTTTTTTATCGTTGTTTTTTTGTGCTATGCATATATGCAAAATAACATTGCAGGAACAGAAAATTTAGTATCGCTACTTATTGTATCTTTAATAATCATCGACGGAGCATACATTGGTTATGTAAATATTAAAGACCATATCACCTTATCAAAGTTTTCGAATTTATTACTTCTAGTTTCATGGCAATTTTTACTATCATTAAATGAAAATCAATTTTTTCATACACTAAGTACTCTACTTAGTGTAGTAATTCTTTATAAAACTAGCCTATTCTTGCTTTTTTTCTTTTTTCAAGATACTACCTATACATATAAAAAGATAACGGACTGGACTTTAAAAACTATATGTTCATTCACAATCATATCTATATTTATAAATGATAGGCTGTTTGCAGTTCTATTCTTATGTCAATTTATTTTAAGTTTTGGCTGTATGATTTCTCTGTTTTTGAAACATCGAAAACGAATGATCTTTGTCTTAAAAAGCGAAAAAAAACATTTACTCAAATCTTTTGCTATCATTATTCTTCCCTTTACTGGGTATATTCTGTTGTTTACAGGAAGGCCTGAATATTTGAGTAATTTAGGATGGTATATGATGATTACCCTCCCCTTATTTAGCATTCATTCTATTACTTTTAAAAACAAAAAAATTATGGAGAAGTATTTTTCTTTTAAAAAAGGGAATCTCGGAATAATGTCGCTATTTTCTCTTATTAGTATCATTTCTCTTGGAATGTTGTTTCATTTTAATGTGATCAACTTTTTCATTATCCTACACACGATTTTTTTATTAGTTCTGCTTTATTTCACATTATTATATCGAGATGTAAAAGACACTCTTTTGAATTCGGATACTGAAGAGTCGAGGATGCTGCAAGAGAGTTTTTATACTCATAGTCTCATGCAGGTTGCTAAAGAGGAAGAACTGAAAAGGGATATTTCTAATTATTTGCACGATGAAATTTTACAAGATATATTATCCATTAAAAATATGATGCATAAATCCAACAAAGAAGAGATTCATAAAATGATCGTGAACACTCTCGATGACTTAAACTTATCTATACGAGAACAGATGCAAGAGTATCACCCAACCTTATTAAAAACACTCACACTGAAGGAAAACTACATTCATTCAGTAGAGATGATTCAACAAAAATATGGGATGAAAAATATAAAAATAACGTTTAACTGCGAGGAAGATTTATTTTTAGTTGACCCCTATAATCTAGTGATCTATCGAATGTTAAAAGAATTAGTAACAAACGCATTGAAACATTCAAAATGTTCTCAGCTAGTTTTGAGTTTGGCACAGGAAAATGACGAAATAGAGCTAATCGTAAAAGATAATGGGGTAGGCTTAATGGATAATGAAAAGCATATTCCTAATAACCATAGAGGATTGAATTCTATTAAAGAGCAGTTGTTTTTGTTAAACGGTAACATGACCATTTCAGAATGCCATCCTTCAGGTTTATGCATCGCTATTCGAATACCTATGCAAGGGGATGATTCCTATCAATATTTTATTAATAGATGACCACGCTTTATTTGCAAAAAGCTTAGAAATAGCCTTAGAGGACTATCCTGAAATAGATCATTTTTACTCATTACACAGTATTGAGAATACCACTGCAAACATAGAAAAGTTTAAACCGGACATCACTTTAATCGATATTAATTTAAGCAACATCAGTAGTGAAGATGGTTTACAATTAGCCAAAAGCATTATTAACAGCAAATGCAAAACGAAAATCGTCATGTTAACAGGCTATGACTTGCCTGTCTATCGGCATGAAGCACAAAAAATTGGAGTAAGTGGCTTTATTAATAAAAACATTATGCCCGATAAGTTATTACAAATCTTAATGGAGATTAATCAGGGGCGTTCTTATTTTCCAATGTCCTCTGAACATATAGAGGAATTGACTAATAGTGAAAAACAAATCTTACAATTACTAGCTGATGGATATAAGCGTAAAGAGATTGCTTCTAAGTTATATGCTAGTGAACGTACAATTTCAAACCATATCCAACATATATTTGACAAACTAGAGGTTTCATCTTCATTAGAAGCTGTCACAAAAGGAATAAAATTAGGGTATATTCAGCCTCATTATGAGTAGTTAATTAGAGGCTCTTCAACTTTATTACATTGATAGACGTTTTCTGGAGTACAGAGAACGTCTTTGTTCTAAAATTGGAGAACTGGGAAGCAGCATATTTAGCAGGAATTATAGATGAGGAAGGATCGATTACTTATAATACGGTTCACCGCGTTGTATCTAAAATTAGGCAATGGCTTAGGATGAATCCCTCTAACTTACTCACCCCTCACCATTTGCCTATCTATTTCCCAAACCTTTTACGATATCCGCATTTTCTACATAGTTCCTCTACTGCTACTCTTTGTGAAAACCCATCTACAAGGTTTTTTGCTCGATCTCCTTCAATAATCTCAGAAAATGAGGCATCATTAATATTTCCAAGGTTGATTACTCCCTCACCATCCAAGCAACAAGGAATCACCGTTCCGTTCGCTAAAATGCCCGCTTGATTTCGAAGACCATAACAGAATCCCTTTCCATCATCCTCTTCTTCATGCAATGCCGGCCATTGAAATTCGTAATCTTGATTGATGTAGATGCGATCTGCAATTTTCACACCACTTCCTGGTACGACCTTCTCTTCAATTTTGTAGTTTAAATCAAATTCTTTCTCAATGATTTCTAGTAATTGTCTGTTTCGTTGTCTTTCCAGATTCGTCGCATTGTCTTGTGTAAGATTCCATAGTCTCAACGAAACAATCATTTCGGATTGGCTCGTTGCTTCTTTAATAAAAGAAAGGATACTCCTCACATATCCTTCCTTATCTGTAGAACCTTCATGGCCATCAAAGCTATGGAGTGAAAAATTCATCTGTCTTAGTGCTGGTTTATTTAATAATTTGTCCTTCTTTTTATTAATTAATGTTCCATTCGTTGTAATATTAACTTTAAACCCTTTTTCATGACTTAAATCTAACAACTGGCCTATTTTAGGATGGAGCAGCGGCTCACCTTTTACATGTAAATAAATGTAGTCTGTATGAGGTTTAATTTGGTCTAATCTCTTAGAAAAATCCTCCATAGAAATGAATTGCTTCTGCCGTTCTGTTGGCGGACAAAAACTGCACGCAAGATTACACACACTTGTAATCTCTAAGTAAAACTTCTTAAATTTTTTCAACTTCGATTCCTCGCTTTTTTGACTACTTAGAACAGGATGAAATATTGTTCTATCCCTATTACAACATATTTTTTCAGAAAATGTTCCCTCATCTATTGAATGATCCTAATTATTATGACGGATCTGTTGAAATAACCATGATTTATCCATTTTTAGATACTGGAATGAATAATTCCTCCATCGTTATTCCTAAACTCTTCGCTTTATCAAAGGCCAGCTGTAACCTTGGATCATACTTATTGTTCTCGATCGCGTTAATTGTTTGCCTACTTACATTTTTAACTCCAAAAAATAAAAAATACGCCTTTAGGTGTGGAGCTCTATGCTATTATTTAGATAGATTTGGAATAAATAAACAGCAATGGAGGTCAATAATGAGCTACGATTTGATGGTATTTGAAGTGAAGGATGCACCAACGAATAAAAAAGCATTTATGGAGTGGTATGACCAGCAAACAGAATGGACAGAGAACCACAACTATGATGATCCAGCAGTAACCTCTGAAGCGCTACGTAACTGGTATATGGATATGATTAAGGTATATGCTCCGATGAACGGTCCTTATGCGTTATCCGAAGAGGATTTCGACAATTTGGGAGATAAAGAGGTATATGTGACAGACTACTCTGTCGGGCGGAGCGTTATCTATGCCGCTTTTGCCTGGTCGCTGGCAGACCAAGTCTATAACCAGTTCAGGGAACTGGCGTTGAAGCATAAAGTCGGCTTTTTTGACGCGAGCGGTGACGGTGATATTATTTTGCCTGACGTCAGTAAAATAGACTGATTCTGTCATCATTTCACCATTTGATCCTTACTTACATCTTTTAAAACAGACAAAGCCCTCAAGATAAGGACTTTGTCGACAGTTTGGGTCGAGAAAATACATTTTCTCGACCTTTTCATTTCAAATAAGTCTGCATTTTATTTAATAGAATTAAAATAAAAAACCACCAAATATGTATTTGGTGGAGACGGTGGGAGTTGAACCCACGTCCAAAGATAACGGCACTTAAGCTTCTACGAGTGTAGTCGATATATTCATGTTTCGCTAACTTCTCTGCCTATCGACAGGCGTTAAAGCCGCTAGTCTGGTTGTTCTCTTCCTTCTTCCTCAGACGGTGGAATCCGGCGTAACCCGCTAAAGTTGAGTCCGCTACCCTACCACACGGGTGATGGAGGGGCGAACCGCTAAGCGCTTATTAAGCAGCTAAAGCGAAATTGTTTTGTTGTTTGCCAGTTATAGGCTTTGACGTTTTAACGAGGCCGATCCCCTCGACTCGCAACCTAAGCTCGAACTACCCCTGTCGAATCCGTAACGTCCCCATGTTAAAAGGGTTGCGGATGCTCCAGGCTATCAGCCAGAGCTAAGTTGTCATTTAGTGACAGGACTAATTATAGCATACTCACGAAAAAAATCAACCGAACGACGCTGGTATTACATTCCTTTTTGGCGATCACGGAAAGCTCTTTCGATATCGCGCTTCGCCTCTTTTTTCTTTAAGTCTTCGCGTTTATCATATTTCTTTTTCCCTTTTCCAAGACCGATTAGCACTTTCGCATAGCCATCTTTTAAGTACATTTTCAACGGCACAATCGCGTAACCGGCTTCCTTCGTCTCACCAATTAGCTTATTGATTTGCTTGCGGTGCAGAAGCAATTTTCTTGTGCGCAATGGCTCATGATTATAGCGATTTCCTTGCTCATATGGGCTGATGTGCATATTATGAATGAACACTTCTCCCTGTTGAATACGAGCGAACGCATCCTTTAAATTCACACGGCCATTGCGGATCGATTTGATTTCCGTTCCTTGCAGTACAATTCCCGCTTCATATGTTTCTTCAATAAAATAATCGTGGCCCGCTTTCTTATTTTGAGCGACGACTTTTCCCTCTCCCTTTGGCATTGCTTTCACCTTCCATTGTTAAAATTCAACATCTAGCCGGTAGCCGTAGCTACCGGCAGATGATTAACCTTTGTTTTTACGTTGCTTCTTCATTTTTTTCGGCACACCCTCGTAATATTTGCCTCTTTTTTTCTTTTTGCGAGGTGACTGATTGGACCATTCTCCGGCTGACTCTTTTTCGCTATTCCCTTGAGAACCGCGCTTTTTCTCGTTATTGGACTTTAATTTTACCACTTTTGGTTGCTCTTTAAACGAGCGCTTTTTGATATTTTTCATGCCGACAATTTCAAAGTCGATCGATTGCTCTTCTTTGTTGACGTTGGTGACGCGGACGGTGATTTCATCGCCAATACGGAATACGTTTCCTGTCCGTTCACCGATCATCGCATAATGACGCTCATCGTAGCGATAATAGTCATCCGTCATATAAGAGACGTGGACAAGCCCTTCAATCGTATTCGGCAGCTCAACAAACATTCCAAAGTTCGTGACGGAACTAATAATGCCATCGAATTCCTCACCAATTTTATCAAGCATATATTCCGCTTTTTTCAGTTCATCGGTGTCGCGTTCAGCATCAACGGCGCGGCGCTCCATATTCGATGTATGTTCAGCAATGCCCGATAGGCGTGCATCCCATTTCGCTTGCGTTGCTGGGTCAATTTCTCCATTGATTAAATATGTGCGGATTAAGCGGTGCACAATTAAATCTGGATAACGGCGAATTGGTGACGTGAAATGCGTGTAAAATTCGGTTGATAACCCGAAGTGGCCAAGGCTATCTGGATTATATTTCGCTTGCTGCATCGAACGTAGCATCACCGTAGAAATCACGACTTCTTCCGGCTTTCCTTCAATCGCTTCAATGATTTCTTGGAGCGCACGCGGATGAACGACATTCGCCGTTCCTTTGACGATCAAGCCAAAGTTCGTAATAAATTCAAAGAAACGCTGTAGCTTGTCTTCTTTCGGATCTTCGTGAATTCGGTAAATAAACGGTACATCCATCCAGTGGAAATGCTCCGCCACTGTTTCATTAGCCACAAGCATAAATTCTTCGATTAACCGCTCAGCCACTGAACGCTCACGCAATACGACATCGGTCGGCTTGCCATCTTCATCGACTAATACTTTCGATTCTTTAAAATCGAAATCAATCGCTCCACGTTTTTTCCGCTTTTCACGTAAGATCGCAGCGAGTGTTTCCATGTCTTCAAATACCGGCACGAGCGGCTCGTATTTTTGACGCAGCTCCTCATCCTTGTCGACAAGGATACTGTTGACATCACTATACGTCATGCGCTCCGTTGTTTTAATAACGCTTTGGAAAATTTCGTGGCTAACGACTTCTCCGGCTTCATTGATTTCCATATCACAAGACAACGTCAGGCGATCTACTTGCGGATTAAGCGAGCAAATACCGTTTGATAAGCGATGCGGAATCATCGGGATGACGCGATCCACTAAATACACACTCGTGCCGCGTTCGTATGCCTCACGATCGATCGGTGAATCTTCTGTTACATAATGGCTGACATCAGCGATATGCACACCTAATTTATAATGTCCATTGTCAAGCTTTGTGACGGTAACGGCATCATCGAGATCCTTTGCATCCGCTCCATCAATCGTGACAATCGTCTCCCCACGCAAATCACGGCGATTGTCGGTATCTTTTGGATCAATCGTATCTGGGACAGCATTGGCTTGTTCCATCACTTCTTCAGGAAATTCCTGCGGCAAGCCATGCTTATAAATAATCGACATAATATCAACGCCTGGGTCATTTTTATGCCCAAGAATTTCGATGATTTCTCCCTCGGCATTTTTGCGCCCTTCCGGATAAGACGTAATTTTGACGACGACTTTATGCCCTTCTACTGCCCCTTTTGTTGCTTCTTTCGGGATAAAAATATCGCTGGCGAATTTCTTGTCATCCGGGACGACAAAGCCGAAATGCTTGCTGTCGGTGTATGTGCCGACAATTTCACTTTTGCCGCGCTCTAGAATACGGACAACCGTTCCTTCTCGGCGAGACCCGCTCGTTTCAGATGTCACCCGAACGAGAGCAATATCTCCATTTAATGCTCCATTTGTTTCATGCGGCGGAATGAAAATATCATCCATTCCTGGCTCTTCTGATAGTAAAAAAGCAAAGCCTTTCGCATGACCAGAAATTTTCCCGCGAATTAAATTCATTTTTTCCGGCAAGCCGTAGCGGTTCGCTCTTGTGCGAACAACTAGTCCTTTTTCTTCCATATAGACAAGCGCCTTCACAAAGTCTTTAAAATCCAAAGAATCTTCTATCTCAAGCACTTCTTCTAGTTCTTTCACCGTTAGCGGCTTGTAGCTTTCTTCCTTCATATACGTCAGCAGTCGCTCGACATGCTGTTTCGTTTCCTGTTCCATATATGTTCCCTCCTGTTCTCTTTAAACTGTCCAGTCTAGCTGCTCCAAAAATTGATACACATCCTCATGAAGCTGTTGTTTCTCCTTGTCTAGTGTAATCACATGACCAGACTCTTCATACCATTTGATTTCTTTCATCGTTGATTCGATTTCTTCATAAATAATATTAGCACTGTTCGGATTAATCATTTCATCGTTTCTTGCTTGGACGACAAACGTTGGGGCATAAATCATATCGACATTTGCACGAACGTCAGCCATTAATTTTTGCAAAGCCTTTAAGGTATTCATCGGAGTTTTCTTAAACTCTTCCATTTCTTTTTCAATGATGTCTTCCGATTTCCCTTCAAACTTTTTGAATTCGCGAGCATATTCAACCACGCCATTGTACATTGTTTCTTCACTTTTTAAATACATTGGGGCGCACATCGTGATCACCCCTTTCACCGGCGTCGTTTCAGCTAGCTTTAAGGAAAACACCCCTCCAAGAGAAAGACCAGCTACAGCAATTTCGTTATATCCCAGATCTTTCAAATGCTGATAACCGTTTAATACATCTTGCCACCAATCATCAGGCCCCGTCACAACCAGTTCCTCTGGAGGCACGCCATGCCCTTTATAGTGTGGGGCATGAGACGTGTAGCCTTGTTTCTCTAAAAATCGGCCAAGCATCCGGACATCTGAAGAATTCCCCGTAAATCCATGAAGCAGAAGAACTGCCCGTTTTCCAGCTTCAAATGTAAATGGTTTTGGTAAAGTTAATTTCATGATGCAGATAGACTCCTTTTCCTTAGTATGGACCGTTCATTCAACTCTCAACATTATTTTACGAAAAATTTCCTCCACTAGCTAGTGCGAGGGAGGCTGAACGTGAAAATAAAGTGACTCCTCAATCAGCTGGCGACTGATTCGGGGCGATTTGCGACTGATGTTTCAGGATCTCCGCCCAATTCGGAGTGATTCGCGACTGATTTCCTCAAAATTCCGACTAAAAATAGCACTTTACCGACTGATCCCCCCATCCAATAAAAAAAAGGCGTCTACTCATAAGACAGCCCCTACAGTCTTTTTCATTGAAACAATATAAAAAAGCATCCATCTGGATGCTTTTTTATATATTAAAGTCCTAAATAAGATACTGCGATAGTTAGTCCGAAGAATAATACTGCTAGGACAATAGTTACGCGGTGTAGAATTAGATCGATACCGCGTGCTTTTTGTTTTCCAAAAAGCTGTTCTGCTCCACCAGAGATCGCTCCGGATAAGCCATTGCTTTTTCCAGATTGAAGAAGGACAACAGCAATTAATCCAATTGACACAATGACAAGGGCAACCATTAAGACTGTATGCAACATGTTTTTTTACCTCCATCAAACGAACATACGAATATTCTCATTCTAACATAAGAACCTGAATTTGAAAAACAGGAAATGTATTAGCTCGTTTTAAATCGTTGAACGGTTTGATGAAGTTCATCTGCGAGTCCTGCTAATATAGCAGAGGATGCATTCATTTCTTCCATCGAAGCCAGTTGCTCCTCGGTCGCCGCTGCAATTTGTTCAGTGTTAACGGCGGCTTGCTACGCATATTCCTCTAATGATTGTACAGAGGAAACGATATTCTGAAACACTTTTAAAAAAACGCGGCAAAAAACCCAGCACGTATTGTGCCGGGCTTCGATAAGTATTGTACTTATTTCTTCAAATTATAGAACGTTTTATCGCCAAGGTATTCGGCTAACTCACCAAGATTGTCTTCGATGCGAAGAAGTTGGTTGTATTTCGCCACACGGTCTGTACGAGACGGTGCACCTGTTTTGATTTGGCCTGCATTTGTTGCAACAGCGATGTCAGCGATTGTTGCATCTTCTGTTTCACCAGAACGGTGAGAGATGACTGCTGTGTAACCAGCGCGTTTCGCCATTTCTATTGCGTCAAATGTTTCTGTTAGTGTACCGATTTGGTTCAC
Organism: Bacillus sp. FJAT-52991; assembly: GCF_037201805.1. Lineage (GTDB taxonomy): Bacteria > Bacillota > Bacilli > Bacillales > Domibacillaceae > Bacillus_CE > Bacillus_CE kandeliae. The sequence continues at coordinate 3,056,900 of NZ_CP147404.1, forward strand.
TTTAATTAAGATCGCATTACCTACGCCTTGCTCGATACCTTGAGCTAATTTTTCTGTGTTTGTTACGAATAGGTCATCACCAACAAGCTGAACTTTACCGCCGATGCGATCAGTTAGCATTTTGTGGCCTTCCCAGTCGTTTTCATCTAAACCGTCTTCGATAGAGATGATTGGGTATTTAGAAACAAGCTCTTCATACCAGTCCACCATTTCAGCAGATGTTTTCACAACGCCTTCTCCGCTTAAATGATACTTGCCGTCTTCTTTATTGTAGAACTCAGAAGAAGCAGCATCCATCGCTAGTTTCACTTGCTCGCCAGGCTTGTAGCCAGCTTTTTCGATCGCTTCGATGATTGTTTGTAATGCTTCTTCGTTCGATTTTAAGTTTGGAGCGAAGCCACCCTCATCTCCAACCGCTGTGTTCAAACCTTTTTCTTTTAATACAGATTTTAAGCTGTGGAAAATTTCTGCGCCCATACGAAGAGCTTCTTTGAAGTTTTCCGCACCAACTGGCATAATCATAAACTCTTGAATGTCAACGTTGTTATCTGCATGCTCTCCACCGTTCACGATGTTCATCATCGGTACAGGAAGCTGTTTAGAGTTAACTCCTCCAAGATATTCATATAAATGAACGCCAAGGTGATCAGCTGCTGCATGAGCAACGGCCATAGAAACACCAAGGATGGCGTTCGCACCTAGTTTTCCTTTGTTATCTGTTCCATCTAATTCGATCATGGCACGGTCAATCGCCACTTGTTCAAGTACTTCAAAGCTTCCAACTAGTTCTGGAGCAATGACATCGTTCACGTTTTCAACCGCTTTTAGTACACCTTTACCAAGGTAACGGTCTTTGTCGCCGTCACGAAGTTCTACTGCTTCATATTCACCTGTAGAAGCACCAGACGGCACAAGCGCGCGTCCAAATGCGCCAGATTGCGTATATACTTCTACTTCAACCGTAGGATTTCCACGTGAATCTAATACTTCGCGTGCGTAAATATCAGTAATAATCGGCATGAGAATCTCTCCTTTTAATATAAATTTATTTTTTAATTAATGATGTTCCAGTCATTTCTGACGGTTGTTCCACATTCAGCAAATCTAACATTGTTGGTGAAAGATCGCCTAAAATGCCACCTTCACGCAACTCAATTCCTTGCTTTGTAACAATCACTGGGACCGGGTTCGTCGTGTGGGCTGTCATCGGATTCCCTTCCAGCGTCACGACTTCATCGGCATTCCCATGGTCAGCGGTAATAATAGCTGTTCCGCCCTTTGCCAAAATTAAATCAACCACTTTACCTAGACATTCATCAACGGCTTCTACTGCCTTGATCGTCGGCTGTAGCATGCCTGAATGTCCAACCATATCAGGGTTGGCAAAGTTTAAAATAATGGCATCTTGTCTATCATTTTGAATCTCATCAAGCAACGCGTCCGTTACTTCATAAGCACTCATTTCTGGTTTTAAATCATAAGTAGCTACTTTTGGTGAATTAATTAAAATCCGTTTTTCTCCCGGAAACTCTTTCTCACGGCCACCGCTCATGAAAAAAGTGACATGCGGATACTTTTCGGTTTCAGCAATACGGAGCTGACGCAATCCATGATTGGATAGCACTTCACCGACCGTATTTGTTAAATCAGTATTTTCAAAAGCTACGACGCCATCGACTGTTTGACTATATGGAGTCATGCAGACAAAATATAGACTTTGCGGAACTTGTCCGCGATCAAAGCCTTCAAATTCTTTGTTTGTAAACACATTCGATAATTGAATCGCACGATCAGGACGGAAGTTAAAGAAAATAATCGCATCATTCTCTTCTACTTTCGCCACTGGCTTGCCTGATTCATCCGTTAGAACAGCGGGTACGACAAATTCATCGGTAATGCCGTTCGCGTAAGAATCCTCGACTAGTTCGATCGGATCTTTAAATAGCGAGGCTTCATGACGCACCATCGCTTGGTACACTAGCTCCACGCGATCCCAACGTTTGTCACGATCCATCGCATAGTAACGACCAGAAATCGTAGCAAATTGGCCAACGCCATATTCTTTGATCTTTTGTAAGGTGTCCTCAATATAACCAAGCGCTGTTTTCGGACCAACATCTCGTCCATCTAAGAAGCCATGGATATACACCTTTTCTAACCCTTCTTGTGCCGCTAATTTTAACAGCGCAAACAGGTGATCATTATGACTATGGACGCCTCCATCGGATAAAAGTCCGAATAAGTGAAGCGCGGAATCATGCTTTTTCGCATGCTCAATCGCTTGAAGAAATTTTTCATTTTGGAAAAACTCTCCTTCACGAATGGCAATATTAATTCTTGTTAAGCTTTGATACACAATACGACCAGCGCCGATATTTAAGTGACCTACTTCCGAATTTCCCATTTGGCCATTCGGCAGTCCCACTGCTTCTCCGCTTGCTGTTAATGTCGTATGAGGATATTGTCCCCAATAGCGATCAAAGTTTGGTTTCTTCGCTTGAGCCACTGCGTTTCCTGCTGTTTCACCGCGGCAGCCAAATCCATCTAAAATAATGAGAGCAACAGGTGCCTTACTCATTGTTAACCGCCTCCAACAATTGCAGGAAAGATGCGGAGTCTAAGCTGGCTCCACCGACAAGCGCTCCATCAATATCAGACTGGGACATATATTCACCAATATTACTTGGCTTCACGCTGCCTCCGTACTGAATGCGAACATTGTCAGCAACGCGTTCAGAAAAGCTCTCTGCCACCGTTTGACGAATATAAGCACATACTTCATTGGCATCTTCAGCTGTTGAAGATTTACCAGTGCCAATTGCCCAGATCGGTTCATAAGCAATCACCGTTTGGCTCACTTGCTCTTCCGTCAGTCCTTCAAGTGCTTTTTTCACTTGACCGCCAACGAAAGCATTCGTTTCGCCATTTTCACGTTGTGCTAACGTTTCTCCACAGCAAACAATCGGTGTTAGCCCATATTGAAAAGCGGCATGTACTTTTTTATTCACCGTCTCATCGGTCTCATTAAACATTTCACGACGCTCAGAATGGCCAATGATCACATAGTCCACTTCGATATCTTGAAGAGCTTTCGGGCTAATTTCTCCTGTAAACGCACCGCTTTCTTCAAAATGCATCGTTTGCGCACCAATTTTGACGTTCGTGCCTTTCACTGCCTGTACAAGCTGTTGTAAAAACAAAGCAGGCGAGCAAATCACGCTGTCCACTACATTCGCATCAGGAACTAAGCTTTTGACTTCTTCGGCAAAACTTGTCGCTTCTGCTAATGTTTTATGCATTTTCCAGTTGCCTGCGATAATCGGTTTCCGCAAGTTTCTTCATCCTTTCCAATGCTTATCTCTTATTTGTCGTTTAAAGCGACCACACCAGGTAGCTGCTTGCCTTCCATAAATTCTAAGGAAGCACCGCCACCCGTTGAAATATGACTCATACGGTCAGCCAAATGAAACTTCTCAACGGCTGCTGCTGAATCGCCGCCACCGATGACAGAATATGTACCTTCAGCTTCTGCCAACGCTTCTGCCACGGCTTTCGTTCCACCAGCAAACTTGTCCATTTCAAATACCCCCATCGGTCCATTCCAAATGACAAGCTTTGATTTTTGAATCGTTTCTTTATAAAGTTCACTTGTTTTCGGTCCAATATCAAGACCCATTGAATCGGCAGGAATGTCTTCAATTGACACTTCCTTCGCCTCGGCATCTTCTGAAAATTGATCTGCAATAATCGCATCGATCGGCATTAAAAATGAAACGCCTTTTTCTTCTGCTTTTTTCATAAATTGCTTCGCTAAATCAATTTTGTCTTCCTCTAATAAGGACTTACCGATTTCATGGCCTTGTGCCTTCACAAACGTGTAAGCAAGTCCACCACCAATGATCAAGTTATCCACTTTATCAAGCAAATGGTCGATTACATCGATTTTGTCCTTTACTTTCGCTCCACCGATAATCGCTGTAAATGGTCGTTCTGGATTAGAAAGGGCTTTTCCAAGTACATCCAGCTCTTTTTCCATCAAGAAACCAGCAACAGCCGGCAAGTGATGAGCAATACCCTCTGTAGACGCATGCGCGCGGTGAGCAGCTCCAAATGCATCATTGACATAAACATCTGCAAGACTAGCAAAAGCTTTAGCCAACTCAGGATCATTTTTCTCCTCACCTGGGTAAAAGCGAACATTCTCAAGCAGTAAAAGGTCGCCATCGTTCATCTTTTCGATTTCTGCTTGCACTGCTTCTCCATAAGCTTCATCGACTTTTTTTACTTCTTTGCCTGCAAGCTCAGACAAACGGCCTGCAACAGGTGTTAAACGAAGCTCTTCTTTTACTTCGCCTTTAGGGCGGCCAAGGTGGCTCGCTAGGATGACTTTCGCTCCCTGTTCAGACAAATATTGAATGGTTGGCAATGCTGCCCGGATACGTGTGTCATCCGTTACTTTTCCGTCCTTCATTGGCACGTTAAAGTCAACACGGCAAAACACGCGTTTTCCTTTCACATCCATATCCTTTATCGTCTTTTTGTTCATTCAAACAGGCCTCCCTTGTTTAGTTGAAAAATTGATCGATCTTAAAACGGCATTCCCACTTTTTGAAAGAAGGATGAAGTGACAAAAAAACCCGGTTCTCATGGCTTTGGCGCCCCGTTTTTTTCCGCCACCCGACTCCCAGCTTTTCAAAGTCAAGAAGGCGTATTTTTCGCGATCAATGACAAAGGGGAGGGGGGATTGTTCCCCGCTCCCCTTACATCCCAATTACATTATAGATGGTGGGTTACTATTTTCCAACTAAGATGTTGAAAAATATAACACATTTTTTTATTAGTGTAACACTTTAAAAAAATTACAGCCCTTTTTCAGCGATGTATTCAACTAAATCAATCACTCGGTGAGAATAACCTGATTCATTGTCATACCAAGCAAGCACTTTCACCATGTTGTCTTCAAGCACCATTGTAGATAAGGCATCAATAGTAGAAGAAACAGCACTTCCATTGTAATCACGAGACACAAGCGGTTCTTCCGTGTACGCAAGAATTCCTTTTAACTCGCCTTCCGCTGCTGCTTTCAATGCTGCATTCACTTGTTCAGCCGTTGTATCTTTCTCTAATTCAACCACTAAGTCCACAACGGAAACGTTCGGTGTTGGCACGCGCATCGCCATTCCGTTCAATTTGCCTTTTAACTCAGGCAATACAAGAGCGACCGCTTTTGCAGCTCCTGTTGTCGTAGGAATAATTGATTCCCCTGCCGCACGAGCACGACGATAATCTTTATGTGGCAAATCTAAAATTTGCTGATCATTTGTATAAGCGTGAACGGTCGTCATCATTCCTCGTTTAATGCCAAATTGATCATTTAACACTTTCGCAAACGGCGCTAAGCAGTTCGTTGTACAAGAAGCATTTGAAATGACATGATGATTTTGTGCATCATATTGTTCATGGTTTACACCCATGACGATCGTTACATCTTCTCCTTTAGCAGGAGCCGAGATCACTACTTTCTTTGCACCCGCTTCTAAGTGCTTCGCGGCATCTTCACGTTTCGTGAAACGTCCTGTAGATTCGATCACGACGTCTACCCCTAATTCTCCCCAAGGAAGCTTTGCCGGATCGCGCTCTGCTAATACTTTCACTTTATGTTCACCAATAACGATGTACTCTCCATCTACTGTTACTTCTTCATTTAACGTTCCATGAACAGAATCATATTTTAAAAGATGAGCTAACATATTAGCATCTGTTAAATCATTCACCGCTACAATTTCTAAATTTGGATGTTTCAAAGCTGCTCGTAATACAATTCGTCCAATTCGTCCAAATCCATTAATACCAACTTTCACTGCCATAACCAAATTCCTCCCTTGATTTATCAGAATATATATGATCAATAATTAATGGGGGGTACCATTAACTACTAACTACTTTTCTTCACTTAGCAAATATGCAGCCGCCGCTTCATCAGTGATTAAGACGGTCGCTTTCGGTGCCCCTTGCAAATAAGAGTGAATGGCTTTTCCTTTAGAGGCCCCGCCTGCCACAGCAATCACCTCGTGAGCCTGTTTCAGGTCGTCTAATTGAAGGCCGATTGTAGCTATTTTATGTACGACAGTGCCAGCTTCATCAAAATAATAACCAAAAGCTTCCGCTACCGCCTGACCTTGCGTAATCTTCTGCCTATCTTCCTCAGATGTGTTTCTTCGTTTCGCCATCATTAACGCCTCACCAATTCCATGAATGACAATATTCGCGGATTTAATAATCGCAAGCACCTCTTTAATGGCTGGCTCTTTCATAATCGACTGTTGTGCTTTCGGGCTCATTTGATCCGGTGCATACAACACTTTATGAGTACGGCCTGTGTTCAGCGCCATCTGAGCCACAATGGAATTCGCTTGCATTTGAACATCTTCTCCAATGCCGCCTCGTGCGGGAACGAATATAATATCCTTCCCATCGCTGAATTGTTCATTCATCGCTCGAGCTGCTTCTAGCATCGTCGTTCCGCCTGTGACTGCGATGATATTCTGCGCTATTAACCGCTTTTTTATACAGTTAACAGAAGCGGTGCCAAGTTCTTTTTTGACCCATGGTGACTGATCACTATCACCTTGCACAATCGTCACTTCGTCGAGTCCATAGCGCGTTTTCAATTGTTGCTCCATCATGTGTATACCCTTAATTTCGCCCATTAATCCTTGCAAATCCTCAAGTACAGATTCGCCATCCGCCGTCAAAACCATACCCTTAGACTGAAAATCAATTAACGCCTGTTTTTTTAAAAACTCTACTTCACTTCTTAATACTCTTTCAGTCAAGCCTAACGATTGGGCCAATAGCCTTCTTCCCACTGGTTGAGCTAGGCGAATCGATTGCAATATTTCATAACGCTTCTGCAAAACATGTAGCAAGTCAGGTAATAATCTTTTTTGAATATCTATGAATGTTCTCATAAAAACTCCTTTAATTCTTTAGTGGGTCTTTTTTTGTCCCTTTTAAATAAAATACGTCCCACTAATCTCAAAAAAAAATCCCCCTGCCTTCACGTTTATAGTAACAGGGAGGAATGCAAAAATCAACCAATATACTGTTAAGGTTTTGTCAATCTCATATATTGTTATTGTAATTTTTTGATTAATGCCGGGTAATCAATCGCCCCATATTGAATAATCTCATCATTATATTCGATCACCGGGATCATTAATCCATACTTTTCTGTCCACTCATCTTGCTCGTTAATATTGCGTTCATGAACCACTATTGGTACCTCTTCCTGCACAAGCTGCAAAACAATTTGAGCTTCTATACAAAGCGGGCATTGTGGTCGCGTGTAAAAAATGATTTCTTTCATTACTGTTCCTCAATCCTCAGTCGTATCTTTTTCTTTTCGATGAAGAAGGAATCGAGAGCTGATCGCGGTATTTCGCTACCGTTCTTCTCGACACTTGCAATCCCTCTTCCTTGAGTCGATTGCTAATTTCCTGATCGGAAAGTGGTTTTCTCTTATTTTCTGCCGTGACAAACGCCGTAATTTTTGCCTTTACTTGTTGAGCGGATGCCGTTTCCTCTGCACTTCCGTTTGTTAAGCCAGCTGGGAAAAAGAATTTCAATTCATATGTTCCATACGGCGTTTGCATATATTTTCCGCGCACTGCTCGGCTAACCGTTGATTCGTGAATCTCTAGTTCATCTGCAATCTCCTTCATCGTTAGCGGCTGCAGGCTGGTCGGACCTTGGAAAAAAAATTCTTTTTGTTTTTCAACAATTTTTAATCCTACTCGTTGAATTGTCCGCTTGCGCTGTTCTAAACTTTTGAGCAACCATAAATAATCTTTTTGCTTTTCCTTCATAAATTGCTTTAACTGTGGGTCTTTATGAACCGCTAATTCATTGAAGTAATCTTTTTGAAAAATAATTTTTGGCATATCCTCTTCAAGAAGATACACTTCAATAGAGTCTTTTTTCAACTGAACCGTTAAATCCGGCCGTACATAGTTCGCTTGTTCCTTTTGAAAGCGTGCACCTGGCTTCGGATTTAACCTTTGCTGAATAAAGTCTGCTGCCGCTTGAATCTCTTTCACATCCACATTGAGCTTTTTCGCCAGAGGGCGCCAATTTTTTTCGGCAAACTCGACAAAATGATCTTCAACGATTGTAAACACAAGCAGAGATGCATCAAGCATTCTTTCTAACTGCAACAATAAACAATCCTGCAAGTGAAAAGCCCCCACCCCAGCAGGCTCTAGTTCACGAATCATCTCCAATACTTCTTCTGCTTCAGATGGCTGACAGCGACACATGAGCGCCGTCTCTTTCATCGTAATCGACATATAGCCGTTTTCATCCATATTATATAACAAAAAATCAAGTATTCGCTTTTGTGTAGGCCCCATCGGAATAAGTGACAATTGCATCCTTAAATAATCGAGCAATGTCTGAGACGTATCTGCTAAATGCTCCACCCAATTCTTGTCTTCCTTCTCACTTGATACCCCTTGTTGTGATCGTACTTTCTCCTTCTTGTGAAGCGCTTTCATTTCCGATTCCTCTAACTGTATAAAAGGGTTTTCCATCGTCTTCGCTTCTAAAAACTCCGTTAACTCCTGGGTAGAGTACTGCAACAGAGCAATCGCCTGCGTCAATTCCTGCGTCATCGCAAGCTTCATCGTCTGCTGTTGCCAAAGTCCCGGCTTCAAATGCATATTCATCTTCCCACTCCCCCTCATTCCCTATTATACAACAGGAAACGAAAATGAGAATGAAAATTTAGAATTTTTTATAATAAAATCGCCTTCCTTCGACATGAACCTACTTGGATAGTAGCTGACGGCTGATGTTGGAGGAATCGCGACTGATTTTTATGCAAATGCGACTAATCCTCTCGCTCGGGCGACTGATCTTCCCTTTTTCCCGACTGATTCCGCCATTCCAACGACTAATCCCCTTCCATCTATCCACATAAAAAGCCCGTCATCCCAATAACAAGGATGACAGACTAAATGAACTGTCCAAAAAGCAGCCTATTCTTTATAACTCCACTCGAATTTTTGTTCCTTCACCAATAACGCTTTTCATCGTAATCACACCTTGATGGGCTTCAACAATGTCTTTGGCAATCGCCAACCCAAGACCTGAGCCTTTATGAGATTCTCCTGTATTCGTGCCGCGATAGTAGCGGCTGAAAATATGGTCCAGTTCTTCCTTACTCATGCCTTTTCCATTATCCTCAATATAAATCGCTGTTTTCTCCTCTTCTTTTTCCACTGTCACGGTAACCTGTGTATCTGGATCGTTATGCACCACCGCATTGTAAATTAAATTGCTCAATGCCCGCCGCAGCAATAGTTCATCTACCTCTAGAAAAATGGCTTCTGCCTTACATTCAAACACAATATGTCGCTGTTGATGCTTTGGATCATTCAATAAATCAATCACAATATTACGCACTAAGGAGACTATATTGACGCTCTTCTTATTTAACGTCATCTGTTTATTTTTCAAACGAGTCGTTAAGTTCAAGTCGTCGATCACTTCTTTTATATACAATGATTTTTGTTCAATAATTTCAGCGTATTCCCGCATCTCTTCAATCGAAAAATCATAGTCTGTATCCTTCATCATTTCCGCAAATCCTTGAATCGAGGCAAGCGGTGTTTTCATGTCATGCGAAATATTCGCAATCCACTCTTCTTTTAAGCGATCCAGCTTTGTCCGCTCCACTTCCGCTGCTTTCAGTTGCGTGGATAAATCTTGTACATTGTAGGCCACTTCCCGATAAATCCCTTTCGACTGACTCACTACGTTATAGTCCTTGTTTGCCAGTTTTTTAATATCATCAATAATTTTATGAACCGGCTTCGTTAATCGCTGGCTAAACGCATAGCCAATGATCACCGCAATCAAACTATCAATGATCAAAAACAGCAGAAAGATATCGTTTGAAACCTTCCTTATTTCTTCCATATTGTAAGAAAGAATGTATCTGTTAATATTGCGATCAACCACGCCAATGAAATAACTGTACGCTTCTCCATCAAGATTCACACTATCTATAAAGACCGTTGTATCCGCATCAACCTCTTTATATTTATACATTTGAACAATCTCCACTGGCGAATACGATGTGGGCAATGTTTTTGGTGCCCGGTACGTATACTGCTCTTCTCCTTGTTCATTCAACACTTGAATCCAAGCATTTTTCTGTTTCAAGACTTCTTTTCCTTCTGAATTGACCGTTAGTCTCCCTTCATCTATCTGAACATATTGTTTAAACTCTCTTACAAATGATTCCACTGGTTCACTAAAAAAAGGGGCCACCGTTTGCGACTGCCAAACCAGCAGACCAAGCAGCATCACCACATTAATACAAACAACGAATAAAACAATAAGGAGGATCGAAAATAAATATCTTCCTGTTAAGCGCCAACGCATTCACTAATCCTCCTTCGTAACAAATTTATACCCTAAACCTTTAACCGTGAGAATGTGCTCTGGTTTTGACGGATTGTCTTCGACTTTTTCGCGAAGGCGACGAATATGAACCATAATCGTATTATCAAAGCCGATAAAATCCTCTCCCCATACATGATGACAAAGACTCTCCTTACTAATGATATGGTTAGCATGTTTCATTAAATGGCTCATGAGCCCAAGTTCTTTCGGCTTTAACTCAATCGATTTTCCGTTTTTTGTTAGCACCGCTGTTTGTTCATTTAAAGTAAACGGCCCGGCTTGTAAAACCGCTTCTTTTGGCTCCTCTCTCATAAAGCTCGCCCGGCGCAGCTGTGCTTTTACCCGATAAGCAACCTCTTTTGGGCTGAACGGCTTCGTAATATAGTCGTCTCCTCCAATTGCAAACCCGACGATTTTATCCACCTCTTCGTCCTTCGCTGATAAAAATAAAATCGGCACGTTGGAGATCTCGCGTATTTTCTTGCACACCTCATACCCTTCTCCATCTGGCAGCATAATGTCTAATAAAACAAGATCCGGCCGATGGATTTGAAATTGTTCAATCCCCTCTTTCACCGTCGTACTCGTGTAAATCCGCTCCACTCCTTCTTTCTTCAACACCGTCTTCAATAATCGTAAAATATCCTCTTCATCGTCAATGATGAGAACTGCTTGCTGTTTAGCCATCTATCGTACTCCTTCTGTTTTTTCTTTAGTATAACGGAAAAAGCTCCGTTTACGCTGTTTGGTAAACGAAGCTTTTTGAGATTATGATGCTTTTTTAACTATTTTCCCTTGGCGACCATAAGTCATTACACGCCATAATTTTTCAAGCGGCCCCATGCGGAAGAAGCGGAACCAAACGACACTGAAAATGACTTGAATCCCAAAAATCATACAAGCAATAAGAACCGCTTCACGTGACGTCGGAAACTCAATCCCCATCCACGCCATCAGTTGAAGCCCTATGATACTTTGGGCCACATAGTTTGTCAAAGCCATTTGTCCAACCCTTGCAAGCGGCATACATGCTTTTTGTAACCATCGATGTTCAAGTAAAGAGAATAAGGTAACTAAATAGAAGGGTGTCATAGCGAGTGCATTTAATTGTAAATCCAGCATTTGTAAAGGTTCATTTCCGTCTCCACTTTTCCAAATGAATACAGATGATAAAACGGATAGTGCGAACGTAATAAGCTGAATCAACCAAATTTGACGTTTGTAGTTGCCTAGATGACGAACCCAATCAGCTTTTGCTGTTAAAAAGCCCGCTAAAAACATAATAAAGATTAATAAAGTATCATTGGTGACATACTTAGCGATTGGCATATCTGTGCCAAAGATCATCTGTGCCAAAATGGCAGTGACAAATAAGCTGACGATCCCAGTAAGCCATTTACTAATTGCTTTCGTAGACAGGTTATAAAATGGCAATAAGAAAAACCCAATAAGCGCATATGGTACTAAAATAGAGCCGAAGAAAATAAAAAAATGCACAATACCGAACAAAAATAAGATGATCAATCGACGTGCAAATCGTTTTCTAGGATTGTCTCCTCGCTGTTCAGCACGAGAAGTAAAAATATAAAAACCAAAACCAAATAAGAAAGAAAACATCGAGAAAAACTTCTTCTCTATGAAAATATTAATGAGAAGATCAATCCATTGATCCACACTTGTCGACTTGGGTAAAACCATTCCTTCCACCACCATGACAAAAGCTGGAACATTAATAAATAAAATACCGAACAACGCAAGACCACGAATAATATCTAAAGATACAATCCGATCTTTTTGCGAAATAGATGGTTGCATAACAATCAAACTCCTTCTTTTTTATTCCTGTAAAAAGGATAAAATGCCCACCTTACACAGAGATAATTTAAACCTTACATAATCCTTACATTTTAGAGAAATACGCAGATTCAAGTTGGCCGTGACTGATTTTCTCGCGCAGGCGACTGATGAGTGGTCATTCGCGACTGATTGGTGCCCAGCCCCGACTGATTAGATACGATTGTTGACCGATCTCTTCTTAAGTGCGGACTTAACTCACGCGACTCACTTCCTCTCGGGGAGACTGACTTTGTTCGAGTACCGACTGATGGGCAGCAATTCGCGACTGATTGGAACTCAGGCCCGACTGATTTCAGCCGAATCACGACTGATCAGATACATTTTTCGATTGTTTCCTATTAATAGGCGGTCTCTCCTTCACAGCCAGAACTCCATTTTAAGGTTTTTGTAAGGTTGAGATTAAGATGGTGTAAGATTCCGTACGTATGATAGGTGTCAGAAGGAAGGAGAGAGTAACATGAAACCTATTTTACAAGCAAAAAATGTGGAAAAGGTGTTTGGCTCAAAGGAAAATGAGTACCACGCCTTAAAAGACATTCAGTTAGATATACATGAAGGGGAATTTGTTGGCATTATGGGGCCTTCTGGGGCTGGGAAGTCAACGCTTTTAAATATTTTATCAACGATTGATACGCCATCTTCTGGTGAGATCATCATCGACGGGCAAAATATTGTGCAAATGAAGGAGGAGCAATTATCCGATTTCCGCCGCCGTAAACTTGGATTTATTTTCCAGGATTACAATTTACTAGATACATTGACGGTAAAAGAGAACATCGTGTTACCGCTAGCTTTATCGAAAGTGCCAGTAAAAGAAATCGAAACGCGCGTCAATGAAATGGCCGACACATTTGGCATTCGTGAGATTTTAAACAAATATCCTTATCATATTTCTGGTGGACAGAAGCAAAGAACAGCGGCTTCCCGGGCGATCATCACGAATCCTAAGCTGATTTTGGCGGATGAACCAACAGGTGCGCTCGATTCTAAGTCAGCCACCGATTTATTAAATAGTTTGACTGCCTTAAATGAAAAACAGCGATCGACGATTATGATGGTCACACACGATTCATACGCAGCTAGCTTCTGTAAACGGTTGTTGATTATTAAAGACGGCGAACTCTTCAAGGAAGTATACAAAGGAGAGCAGTCACGTCGAGCTTTCTTCCAGCAAATTTTAGATGTGCTTGCGTCGCTTGGAGGTGGCGCTCATGACACTATTTAATATCGCAAGGAAAAATATTCGGCAAAATTTTACGAACTATTTTTTATACTTTGCTTCGATGATTTTTGGTATCGTCATTTACTTCACATTTGTTTCCTTAAAGTATGATCAAACAATTGCTGCGACATCTGAATCATCACCGAAAATGGACTCGGTGTTTAGCGCCGCTTCCTTTGTCTTACTGATTTTCGTGGCAATTTTCATTTGGTCATCTAACGCCTTTTTCATGCGGAAGCGAAAAAAAGAAGTCGGCTTATATTCATTGCTTGGTGTTCGACGAAAAGAAATTGGGCGCATGCTCTTTTATGAAAATTTTCTGATGGGTACATTAGCACTCGTCATCGGAATGGGACTGGGGACGTTATTATCCAAAGGGTTCGTGACGTTATTGATGAACATTATGGGCTACGAGATTGTGACAAACTTTACGATTTCATCAGCTGCGATCATCAATACAGCGATCGTATTCTTTATTATCACGCTCGTCACATCGTTTCAAGGCTATCGATTAATTTATCGTTTTAAATTAATTGAACTGTTCAAAGCAGATCAAGAAGGAGAACACGAGCCAAAAGCATCCTTATGGTTAGCTGGATTATCACTAATCTTGATTGGTGGCGGTTATTGGTTAGCTCTTCAATCGTTCGACTCTACTGTTTGGCAAACACTTGGCCTTTTATTCACGCCGCTCGTCATTTTAACAACGGTGATTACAGGCACTTACTTTTTATTTAGTACATTCATCGTCTATGCCTTAAAAGCATCTCGAAAAAAGAAGTCGCACTTTTGGAACGGATTAACGATCATTACAACATCTCAATTGTTATATCGAATCAAAGGGAACGCAAGAACATTAACCATCATTGCCGTCTTAAGTGCCACGACGTTAACAGCGGTTGGGGCCGCCTATAGCTTTTACTATAATACGAAAACCACAGCTACCACGATGACACCAAACAGTTATTCCTTCACCGTGACAGATGATCAGCTAGCTAAGCAAGCGAATGAAAAAATTACAAACAATAAAAACCATCAAGTTCGCTATCATCAAGTCATTAAAACTTTACAAGTAGAGGCGGATACAACGAATTTAGACAGTCCGTTGATGAGCACAGAGCTAGTCTACGCCCTTATTTCTACTAGTGATTTTAATACATTAGCAGACAAACAAGGACGAAAAGAATCGTTATCACTACACAGAAACGAAGTCATCGCCTTAGATCGCATGTATCATGAAAAATTCTCGCCAAAATATGATGGAAAATCGATTACTTTTCATTTAAACGATCGTGAAGAAGAAGTGACTTTCACTGATTTTAGAACATATGACGTCCTCAATATCGGTGTCGATGGGGCAACGCTTGTTGTGAGCGACGAATTATTCAATCAGTTAGCGAGCGAGCTGAAAGCAAGATCGATTGACATGTATGGAATCACAAACGCGGATCAAGCGAAAGAATTAACAAAGCAATTGAAAACAGTCATGCCGGAAGAGGCTGCCTTCTCTAGCTATTATGAAGTGTACGCGGCTGGCTTAGAGTCAACCGGATTACTCATTTTCGTCGGTGGCTTTTTAGGACTTGTGTTCTTAGCTGCAACCGGCAGCATCATCTACTTCAAACAGCTAACAGAAGCACACGCCGACCAAGACCGCTATCGCATTCTATCAAATATCGGTGTCAATAAAAAAGACTTACGAAAAACAATTGCGAAACAAGTATTTTTTATCTTTGCCTTGCCATTGCTTGCAGGAATTGCTCATAGTGCGGTAGCTTTAACCGCCTTATCTAACTTGTTAACGACAAGTTTAGTCGTTCCAACGCTAATCTGCATGGGAGTATACATGATCATCTACATTATGTATTACTTCATGACCGTCCAAGCGTACTATAAAATCGTCACAAACAAAGGAGAATAAAGATTATGAAGAAATTATGGATATCAATTGGGACACTCGTTGCCTTATTCGTCGGTTTCATTTTATTCATCCAAAACGTTAACTTAAACCGACTCGGAGCCGAGAGCTATTTCGTCAAAATTACAACAGATGGGAAAAAAATCGAAGACGTGACCGACACAGGAGAAAAATGGACTAGCTACGAGTATGAATTAGAAGGAGTGAACGAAAAAGATGAAGTCAAAACACTAAATTTCACAAGCCACAAGCAACTTCGCCACGATGCTTACCTTGAAGTTTTTGTGAAGGATGAAAATGAAGTTACTTCTTATCAAGAAGTGCAACAAGCGGAGCTTCCTGATAAAGTGAAGAAGAAGTTGAATTAATACAAAGAGAGAGTGATGTTCATACACTGGAACATCACTCTCTCTTTCTAGTTATTCGCCTTTAAGTATTTTCAATCAGTGTCCCCTACTGATTGAGCTGTTACTGCCCGTTAATGCGGGATAAATATTTCTCACTGACAAGATATAAGGAATAACCTATTACACATGCAATTTGATTTAAAATAACATCATCAATATCCATACTCCCCAAATAAGTAATGAATTGGATGACTTCAATGCAAATAATGATCCCTAAACAAGAAATCATCGTTTTTATAAATGATTTTTTTGATGGAAATACTATAGGAATTAAAAACCCTAAAGGTATAAAAGGAATGATATTCCCAACGATATTTAGAAAATATACTCCTACATCCAAATGAGAAACATATGAAGATAGCGTTTTAAATGGAATTAAATTAAAATTTGATACTCCTATCTGCACATTTTCATGTCTCAATTGAATATTATTTTTAACATCATTTACATCTCCAAAAAACTTAAAGACAATAAAATCAATTAATAACAATATATAAATATAAAATATCACTTTCCAAAATAATTTAAAATTAATCTTCATATACTTATACTCACCGTTTCGTTTTTATATCCCCTAGTATTCTTCGCAGTCATTCCCCATCAAAATAGGCATAAAAAAAGTGTTCTCATAAATAAATCTCATGAAAACACTTCATTCTCTAGTATTTCTTATAGCGCCCTCGGCAGGAATCGAACCCACATCTTAAGAACCGGAATCTCACGTGCTATCCGTTGCACCACGAGGGCAAAATGTTTAAGTACATTACAAAATTATAGCGGAATAAATAAGAAAATGCAATATATAATTATTTCTTACCGTTTAGCAGGATTTCGATTGGACATACTAGAAAATTATATTAAAGTGAAAACGGAAATATTTGAAGCAAAGTGTTTGACCTTCATTGACCATCACTGTATGATATCATTACATAAGATTTTCTTTACTAGAAAATAATTCATTTAAGGAGGAAAGACCATGAATCTAATTCCTACAGTTATTGAACAAACAAACCGCGGAGAGCGTGCTTACGATATTTATTCTCGTTTATTAAAGGACCGCATCATTATGCTTGGAAGTGGCATTGATGATAATGTGGCGAACTCAATCGTTTCGCAATTATTATTCCTTGAAGCAGAAAACCCAGAGAAAGACATCTCTATCTACATTAACAGCCCTGGTGGAAGCATCACTGCTGGTATGGCGATTTATGATACGATCCAATTTATTAAGCCGGATGTTCAAACGATTTGTATCGGTATGGCCGCTTCTATGGGTGCATTCTTGCTTGCCGCTGGAACGAAAGGGAAGCGTTATGCCCTACCAAATAGTGAAGTAATGATTCACCAACCTCTTGGAGGCGCGCAAGGTCAAGCAACAGAAATCGAAATTGCAGCGAAACGCATCTTGTTCCTTCGTGAAAAACTAAACCAAATTCTTGCAGATCGCACAGGCCAATCACTTGAAGTCATCTCAAAAGATACAGACCGCGATAACTTCATGACAGCTGAACGTGCATTAGAATACGGTTTAATCGACAAGATTCTTACGCGTAACGAACTTCCACAAAAATAAAGTGAAACTTCAATCAGTGGGGGTTTTCTTCATCCCCACTGATTGTTAGTTGAACGGATCGGGCGTTTACGGGCTGTTGATCCCCACCTACATCCCTGCGCTCCTTCTGCCATGTTGAGGTGGGGATCTTACAGCCCGTTCATGCGGGATAAGTCATGATGAAGCTGTTGAGCCCTGCTCGACAGCTTTTTTGATCTATACAAAAAACACCTGAACAATGGACCTATCCATCATTCAGGTGTTCATCAATAGCTTCCCTCTTGTTCAACGAAGACGATTAACTCCGCTACTGCATTCTGTTCATCGTGTCCATCAGCGGAAATGGTGACGGAGCAACCACGGTTAATCGCCAGACTCATGATCCCCATAATGCTTTTGGCGTTCACTTTCTTTCCATCTTTTTCAAGATAGATTTCTGAAGAGAAGCGATTCGCTTCCTGCACAAACAAAGCAGCAGGGCGTGCTTGTAACCCCATCTTCAGTTGTACTTCTGTTGTTTTTTCAACCATGTGGATTCTCCCCTTCTCTTTCTTGCTTATTCTATCGGTTCACTCGCTCTAATTTTGTCAGCGATTTCATCTATTTTACGAAGACGATGGTTAATACCTGATTTACTAATTTTCCCCCCAGATACCATTTCTCCTAGTTCTTTCAATGTAACATCTTGATGAGTCACTCGTAGCTCCGCAATTTCTCGCAGTTTATCGGGCAGCACTTGCAGACCGACTGTTTCTTCGATATAGCGTATATTTTCAACTTGGCGCAGCGCTGCACCAATCGTTTTATTTAAGTTAGCCGTTTCACAGTTCACCAGTCGATTCACCGAATTTCTCATATCACGCACAATGCGGACATCTTCGAATCGAAGCAAGGCATTGTGAGCCCCAATAATATTTAAAAATTCCGTGATTTTCTCCGCTTCCTTTAAATAAGTAATAAAGCCTTTCTTTCGCTCTAATGTTTTACTATTTAAACCAAAGGAGTTCATCAATTCACTCAAGGCATCATTATGCTCTTTATATAAGGAGAAGATTTCCAAATGATAAGAAGAGGTTTCTGGATTATTGACAGATCCACCTGCCAGAAAGGCACCACGTAAGTAGGCACGTTTGCAGCATTGGTTCTCAATCAATGTAGATGAAATGTTATGAACAAAGGAAAAACCGGTTTCAATAATCGCTAAGTCTTCTAATATCTCTCTTGCCTGTTCCTTCAGTCTGACAATGTATACGTTATTCTTTTTTAACCTCATCTTTTTACGAACGAGCAGTTCTACTTCCACTTCATAATTTTTCTTTAATAATATATATATTCTTCGAGCGATCGCTGCATTCTCTGTTTGAATATTAACGACGAGCAAGCGATTTGAAAATGAAAGTGATCCATTCATTCGAATAAGCGCGGACAGTTCCGCTGTCACACAGCAACTATTTCCTTCAACTGCTGTTAATTCTTTTTTCGTTTCAGACGCAAACGACATTTGAGACACCCCCTCTATCTGAGATGCTCGTTCTGTAGTATAAGGTTTATTTCTTGTCCTTGATTAGATTAGACAATATATCAGCAACTTTATTTGTGTTATGACGAATCATGCCCTTTTCCCGGGTAACAATATCATCAAAAATAACGTGAAGACCTAACGACTTTAATTGATCTACATCGTATACGACTGGTTTGGAGAGTTCTTCTTTATACTTTTCTTTAATTTGTTCA
Source organism: Bacillus sp. FJAT-52991 (assembly GCF_037201805.1). GTDB lineage: Bacteria > Bacillota > Bacilli > Bacillales > Domibacillaceae > Bacillus_CE > Bacillus_CE kandeliae. Next base: position 3,076,060 of record NZ_CP147404.1, read on the forward strand.
GGAATTACTTCATTGTTTACTAAAATCGTATCCATAAACGCACAGGACATATGGTCATAAATCGCTTTCACATGATCGCTAGCAGTGAAATCAAGCGTTTCCCCAGCCTGTGTCATTAAATTACAAATATATACTTTTCGCGCTTTAGCTGAACAGACTTCTTCTCCTATTTGCGGAACGAGTAAATTCGGCAAAATACTTGTATATAAACTGCCTGGTCCAACGATAATTAAGTCAGCCTCTCGAATCGCTCGAATTGTTTCAGGCAAAGGTTTTATATGATCGGGTGTTAAAAATACTCGTTTGATCCTTTTACCTGAGTAAGGTATTTTCGATTCTCCTGATACGACGGTGCCATCTTCCATTTCCGCATGAAGAACGACACTTTGGTTCGCAGCAGGCAATACCTTTCCACGAACATTGAGCACCCGACTCATTTCCTGAACGGCATGCACAAAGTCACCCGTAATCGAAGTCAGGGCAGCAATCATTAAATTGCCAAGTGAATGCCCAGATAGTTCATTTTTTGTACTAAAACGGTGCTGGAACATATTCTCTAATAACGGTTCTACATCCGATAAAGCAGCGAGTACATTGCGAATATCCCCAGGAGGTGGGATGTTGAGCTCATCACGCAAGCGCCCAGAACTTCCGCCATCATCAGCTACCGTCACGATTGCCGTCAAATCGATCGGATGCTTCTTTAACCCGCGAAGCAGAACAGATAAACCCGTTCCACCGCCGATAATCACGACTTTCGGCTGTTTAGGATTGGTCATGACTCGGCACCTTACGTTTTTTAATATCGCGATGTTTAATTCGCGTCTCATAATCATTCGAGAAGTACTTTCCGATATATTCCGATAAGGCCACGGAACGATGCTGTCCTCCTGTGCATCCGATCGCAATGACTAGCTGAGATTTGCCTTCCATTTTGTAATGTGGAAGCATAAACGTTAATAAATCGATTACTTTTTCTAAAAACTTTTGCGTGTCACTCCACTTTAATACGTACGTAGCGACATCTTCATCTAACCCTGTTCGTGGTCTCATATGGTCAATGTAGTGCGGATTCGGCAAAAAGCGGACATCAAAGACAAGATCCGCATCGATTGGTAACCCATGTTTAAATCCAAACGACATCACATTCACCGTAAAGACAGCCTTTTTGTTTAAAGAAAACTCCGTTAAGATTTTTTCACGTAAGTCTTTGGGCTTCGTTTCTGATGTGTTGTAAATAAATTGCGCCCGACCTTTTAACTCCTCTAACAGCTCGCGTTCTTGGAGAATCCCATCTAAAGGCAAGCCGGTTGGGGACAGTGGATGAGAACGTCTTGTTTCTTTATAGCGACGAACGAGCACAGAATCCTCCGCATCAAGGAATAGTACTTTTGGTGTTAACTCGGACATCTCGATGACTTCATCGAGCGACTTAATTAAATCATCAAAAAACTCGCGTCCGCGCATATCCATCACGACCGCCACTTTATTCATTTGATTGTTTGCCTCTTTCATTAGCTCCAAAAACTTCGGCAGTAACATCGGCGGCAAATTATCCACACAATAAAAGCCAAGGTCTTCAAAACTTTGGATGGCGACCGTCTTTCCAGCGCCAGACATACCTGTAATAATAACGAGTTGGACATCATTTCCTACAGTTGTGTTCATGTTCATTCCCCTTTCTTATTTCAGCTTGGGTCTAATCGGTAAGATAGTAGCGTAAAGTCTGGTGTATATGTAAAGGCTCCATAAAGAATGCCCGATCCATGAACCATGTACTCAAGTATATGACGATCCCCTTCCGCCATTGGAAGCTCCTTAATCATATCGATTGAATGCCATTCAAGCTTTCCTTCTTCACTCTCCAGAATATTCACTCCATCACTTTCCGTTGCAAAAAAGGTGAACATCATCCATTCAGAAATAATCTCATCCTTCTCCTTAATGATAAAGCTAAATATTCCCTTCACACTCGGATTGCGTAAATAAATGCCCGTCTCTTCCCGAAATTCACGAATAGCCGCATCTCTGATCGATTCTCCAGCCTCCATCTTTCCACCTGGAGCCACCCACCAGTTTCGGCGCGGCTTTTGTAGCAATAAAATTTTGTCGTCTTTTAACAATAAACAATTGGTTACGCGTTGCACAATTGATCACCTCGAGCCGATGCGACGGAACGCCAAATGAAAAAGCCGTCACTCTACTATTTTTATTATTATACTATGTTCTTTCCACCGATCTCAATGCTAGGATATCGTTATAATATAAAGTGAAACTTCAATCAGTGAGGGTTTTCTTCATCCCCACTGATTGTTAGTTGAACGGATCGGGCATTTACGGGATGTTGATCTCCCGCCTACACGTCCGCGTTTTTTCTGTCATGTTGAGGTGGGAGTCTTACAGCTCGTTAATGCGGGATGAAGAGGTTTTTACAAAAAAGTAGGTTGCCCCTGCCACATCAATTATGTGTCTGGGACAACCTCATCAAATAGGGGTATACGTTAATACTTAGGGGGTGTATTAAACTGCTAATCGTAGTATAGCGGAAAATTATTTCACTTCTATTACGATTTCATTAACAGTCGGTTAAACTTTCCTCCTTACGCTTTAACCCCTATCTCTGCTTTCAATTCTTCAATGTAATGCTGCGCCGATTGAGCAGCTATACTTCCATCTCCTGTTGCCGTTACAATTTGACGAAGTGTTTTCTCGCGAACATCACCCGCTGCATAAATACCAGCAATTTTCGTTTCCATTTGGTCGTTCGTCACAATATAGCCAGCTTCATTCGTAATATCAAGGGTTAAGAATGGCTTCGTCAATGGAAGCATACCGACATAGATGAACACGCCATCCGCTTCGAATTCACGTTCTTCGCCATTTTCAGTAGAAACGAGCGTTAAGCTACCAACTTTTCCATCTTTTTCATTGATTTGTTTCACTGTATGATTCCAAATAAAATCAACTTTCTCGTTGCTAAACGCACGTTCTTGAAGAATCTTTTGTGCGCGCAATTGATCGCGACGGTGAACAATCGTTACTTTTTTCGCAAAGCGAGTTAAGTACACACCTTCTTCTACGGCAGAGTCTCCGCCACCAACAACCACTAGCTCTTTATTTTTAAAGAAAGCACCGTCACAAACAGCACAATAAGAAACGCCACGGCCTCCTAATTCCTTTTCACCTGGTACGCCGATTTTCTTATACTCGGCACCTGTTGTGATGATCACAGCACGCGCTTTATACTGTTTTGATCCGGCATCAATCGTTTTGTATTCTTTCCCGTCAATAATTTGTTTAATGTCGCCATAAGCGTATTCCGCTCCGAATTTCTTCGCATGGTCAAACATTTTCGTGGATAACTCTGGGCCAAGAATATGGTCATATCCCGGATAATTTTCTACTTCTTCTGTGTTTGCCATTTGTCCACCCGGCACACCACGCTCAATCATTAGTGTTGAGAGGTTGGCACGAGAGGTGTAAACAGCGGCGGTCATCCCTGCTGGACCTGCACCGATGATAATGACGTCATACACTTTTTCTTCTGCTGTCAAAATAAGCCACTCCTTTATTTACTCTCATTTTAAATATACCCTAAAACGTATTTCTTATTCTATACTCATATCGTAATCAATGTGTCGTCATTCGTCTATTATTATGCTCATTACAGATGCTCTTTCACGAATTTCACATACTTCTTCATCGTTGAAAGCGACACATCATACTTTTCTGCTAAGCTTGCTTGCGGCTGCTTCTCTCCGCGGTACTTTCGCCACATATATTCCGTTGCTGCCGCAAACGCAGAGGGGTTTTTCAACCTTGATTCCGATTGCTCCATTTCATGAAAAACGGTAAACCACAACATAATCAAACCGGCTTCCTCTGTACCGAGCGGCTGAAATTTCCCGTATAAAATCCAGGCCGTTTGATGAGCTAAACGAATGTTTGCTTCCTCTTTCAACTGCTCATTAATCGGCATTCCTAACACATCTGCTAAGTATATTTTTTCCCGAAAAGCTAGCGATTCAATCTCACAAAAATCAGGATGGCTCATCACCTGTTTTTGATCATCTGAAAGCGAAAATAAAAAAATACCGAATAAACGCTCTTCTTCGTATTCACTATTCAATCGGTGAACGATCGTCGCTGGGTGATGTTCAAGACCTTCCTTTTGACGATTCCCTGCATTCCATGGTTCAAGACCTTCTTTTTCTGGGCTTTGTTGCAACACGTATTTCCACGCCTTACGTGCCACTTCTTCCCTACCGGTAAAAAAAGCCGAATAAGAAAGCCAATAATAAAAAGAAGATTCTCCCTCAAAGCCTCGTTTATAGAGCTTTTTTAACCAGCGATATGCCTCTTCATATTGACCAATTAAAGCAAACGTGGCGCCAAGCTTATATTGCTGCTCCGGCAATAGCGGATTAATCTTCTTAAGTAGCTCGACTAGCTCCTTTAACAAGCCATACTGTTTTTCGTAATACATAAAGACCGTCATATTACTTAATGCATGTAAATTTCCCGGGCTTTTCTCTAACACATGATTAAGCACATCATGAGCTTTTTCAATATTCCCTAAATAAAAATGAGCAAGGGCTAAATTGTTATGAGCGGACCAAAAGTCGGGATACTTTTTAATCAGATCCTCTAAACGCTCAATCGCCTTTTCATAGCTACCGCCTTCAAGGAGAAAACGAGCTTCTTCTTGCATTGTAATTAAATCATCTTGCGCATAAAGATCATCCAGCTCGCCCTCACCGTCAATCGTAATCAATTCTAAAAGGTCCTCTGCGTCCTCGCGAAACTCCCCTTGCTCATCCTGTTCTAAATACGATTGAACATGTTTAAAAGCTTCTTTAAACATTCCCATATGAGCATAATTATTAGCTAAAAAATAATGGCATTCACTAATGAGTGGATCTAATTCATCCAGCACAAAATGAAGCAAGCCATTTGATTGTTCAAAATTTCCAAGTTCCGTTTCGACAACTGCTAATTGACAAGCAATCATCGGCTCCAGCGGCTCTAGATCCATCGCACGTGATAAATATTTTTTTGCCTTAGGCAGCTCTCTTTTGCTCAGAGCCTTTAACCCTTTTTTATAATAATACTCACCTGTCGGCAAAAAGGAGATCACTTTCCCCTTCTCCTCCCGTAACTTTGAGTTTTTTCTCATGTAAATCCTCCGAGCATTTATAATTAACCTATGTAGTATACCATACAACCGAAATCATCAGGTGCAAAAAAGAAAATTGGACCGTTACATATTTGTGAGCATGTTGGAATAGTGGGCATCAGACGGATAGGGCAGAAAATCGAGCGCGACATCGCAATAGGTACTCTCCACAAAGAAAGCGAGGCTCTTTTCACCTCGCTTCCCTGCTTATTGTTTCGATTTTTCCTCGTGACGTTTCGCTAGCACGCCAAGTACATCCGCTAATTCTACTTTTTGCTCGCGCAACAAAACAAGTAGGTGGTAAAGAAGATCGGCCGATTCCCATTGCAGCTCATCCTTATCACCATTTTTCGCGGCAATGATGACTTCGGCTGCTTCTTCTCCGACTTTTTTCAAGATTTTATCGACGCCTTTTTCGAATAAATATGTCGTATACGCTCCTTCAGGCCGATTCACTTCTCTCTCAGCGATGATCTCTTCTAATTTATGTAGAATTACATAAGGAAGTATTTCGGTTGGTTCACCGTACAAGGATTGTTCAAAACAGCTAGTCGTTCCTAAGTGACAAGCGGGACCCGCAGGCTTGACCAACACAACGAGCGCATCTTGATCACAATCATACTTGATATTGACGACTTTCTGGGTGTGACCGCTTGTTTCTCCTTTATGCCACAATTCTTGTCGAGAGCGGCTAAAGAACCACGTTTCACCTGATTTGATCGTTTTTTGCAGTGATTCCTTGTTCATATAAGCAAGCGTCAACACTTCATATGTAGCTGCGTCTTGAATGATCGCAGGAATCAATCCTTTTTCATCAAACTGTAAATCGTCAATGTTTACACTCATCTCATATTCACTCCTTGACTTTTTAAAAAGCTTTTCACTTCATTTACGCTTGTTTCTTTATAGTGGAAAATAGAAGCCGCTAACGCTGCATCCGCTTTTCCCTCGTTAAATACTTCGAGAAAGTGTTCAGCATTTCCTGCCCCGCCTGACGCAATCACTGGAACATCAACTGCCTCGCTCACCGCTTTCGTCAAGGAAAGATCAAAACCTTTTTTCTCGCCGTCACTATCCATGCTCGTTAGTAAAATCTCTCCCGCTCCACGCTCGACAGCTTCTTTGACCCAAGCAATGACTTCTCGTTCCGTCTCTTTCCGACCACCATGCGTGTAGACACGCCATGAACCGAGATCCTCATCCCATTTCGCATCAACGGCAAGAACGATACATTGCGAACCAAAATATTCCGCCCCTTCCGTAATCAGCTCCGGGCGTAAAACAGCGGCCGTATTGACGGACACTTTATCCGCTCCGGCACGAAGCATCCGCTTCATATCATCGAGCGAATTAATCCCCCCGCCAACGGTAAAAGGAATCGCTAGTTCAGAAGCCACTGCTTGAACGACGTCCACCATCGTTTTTCGGCCTTCATGAGAAGCGGAAATATCAAGGAAAACTAACTCGTCCGCTCCTTGATCATCATAAATACGAGCAAGCTCAACCGGATCGCCCGCATCGCGAATTTGCACAAATTGAATTCCTTTCACGACTCGACCATCTTTCACATCTAAGCATGGAATGATCCGTTTTGTAATCATTTATTTCACCTCTTCCAATGCTTCCCGAACAGTAAACTGGCCCGTGTAAATCGCCTTACCAACAATGACTCCGTTTACGCCGTCCTGTTCATATTGCTTCACCTTGTGTAAATCCGCTAAGGAACTAACTCCGCCAGAAGCAATCACTGTTTTTCCCGTTGCCCGAGCCAGTTCGGCCACAGCCTCAATATTTGGTCCAGATAGCATCCCATCGGTCGCAATATCGGTAAAAATAAATGTTTCTGCTCCCGCTTCGGCCAATTCCTTTCCAAGGTCAACAGCTTTCAAGGAAGACGTTTCAAGCCAGCCATGTGTCGCCACAAAGCCATCCTTCGCATCCAAACCAATGACAATTTTTTCTCCATATTTACGAAGCCACTCCTTTACAAGCTCCGGCTGCGAAACAGCAAGACTGCCAATAATCACGCGGTCGACGCCGTTATCTAAATAATGACGGACATCTTCCTCAGTTCGAATACCGCCGCCAATTTGCACTTTCGCTGGCAACTTCTTCGCCGCTTCAATGACAAAACGGTCATTGATTCGCTGGCCATCCTTTGCCCCATCAAGGTCAACCATATGAATCCATTCGGCTCCTGCGTCCACAAATGATTTCGCCATATCAAATGGAGAATCGCCGTAAATCGTTTCCTTATTATAATCCCCTTGCGTTAACCGTACGCATTGACCACCGCGCATATCGATCGCTGGGTAGATGACAAAACTCATAATATCGCCTCCGATTGCTCCATTGCCTTGGCAAAATTTCTTAATAATTGCATGCCCACTTCTCCACTTTTTTCTGGGTGGAACTGCATTCCGAACACATTTTTATGACCCACAATGGCCGGAATTCCGACACTATATACCGTGCTTGCTACTAAATCCGCTTCGCTCATTTCACTCACATAATAGGAATGAACAAAATACACAAAGCCTTCATCCACCCCTTGCAAAACTGGCGAATCTTGATGAAACTTCAATTGATTCCATCCCATATGCGGCACCTTCACTCTTTCACCAGCCACTTCAACCGGAATGCGAGTAACGCGACCTTTTAGCAAACCTAATCCTTGAAAGCAGCCATTTTCTTCACTTTCCTCAAACAACAGCTGCATCCCAAGGCAAATACCAAGGAGCGGACGACCACTCTCGACATAGCTTTTTAAAAATTGATCGAGTTTCATCTCCTCCAATAAAGCCATGGCATCTTTGAAGGCTCCGACCCCAGGTAAAATTAGTCCTTTCATCCGATCTAATTCTTCTGGAGAATTGCTAATGATGTAAGGAATATTCATGCGCTCAAGCGCTTTACTCACGCTAAATAAATTGCCCATTCCATAATCTACAATGCCGATCATTTTACAACATTCCTTTCGTAGAAGGCACACCTTTCACACGTGGGTCGATCATCGTCGCTTCATCGAGTGCCCGAGCCAATGCTTTAAAGACGGCTTCAATCATATGATGCGTATTTTGTCCATAATGAATAATGACATGTAAATTCATCCGTGCTTCAAGCGCCAGCTTCCACAGAAATTCATGAACGAGCTCCGTATCAAATGTGCCCACTTTTTGCGAAGGAAAATCACCGCCGCGCATTTCAAAATGAGGACGATTGCTCAAATCAACGACGACTTGAGCGAGTGTTTCATCCATTGGGACAAAAGCATTTCCATAGCGCTTAATTCCCTTTTTATCGCCAAGCGCTTCCTTCAATGCCAGCCCAAGACAAATGCCGATATCTTCTGTCGTGTGATGATCATCGATTTCAACATCGCCATCGGCTTTCACCGCTAAATCAAACTGGCCATGTTTAGTAAACAGGTCGAGCATATGATCCATAAATGGAACACCTGTATCAATCTCTGCTTTCCCTTCACCATCTATGGAAAAATTCAAGCTAATTTTCGTTTCATTTGTATCACGATTCAATTCCGCAACCCGTTTACTCAAACTCGACACCTCATTTATGTTATTTTTTCTCCGCTCGAATCTCGACTGCTCGTGCATGTGCTTCGAGACCTTCTAACCGAGCAAAAGCGGCAATCTTTTGATAATTTTTATTGTATGCCTGCTCGCTATACATAATAATGCTAGATTTCTTCATAAAATCATCGACATTTAATGGACTGGAAAAACGAGCTGTCCCATTCGTTGGCAGCACATGATTGGGTCCAGCAAAATAGTCACCGATCGGCTCCGAACTGTAGCGTCCAACAAAAATCGCACCAGCATGACGAATGTCTTTGACGATCTGTAACGCATGTTCCGTCATAATTTCTAAATGCTCGGGTGCCAGCTGGTTAATCGTTTCAACAGCTTTCTCCATATCTTTTGCCACATAAATCGATCCATAGCTGTCAATCGAAGCTCGTGCAATCTCCTCACGAGGTAGCTCCTTTAATTGTCTTTCTACTTCAGCGGCCGTTTCTTCAGCCAATCGTTCAGAAGTAGTCACAAGTACACTGCTGGCACGCGGGTCATGCTCCGCTTGTGATAAAAGATCGGCCGCAATTTCTCGAGGGCAGGCGGTGTCATCCGCAAGAACCGCAATTTCACTTGGTCCGGCAATCATATCAATGTCAACATCACCGAATACTTCTCGTTTCGCCAACGCAACATAAATATTTCCCGGCCCCGTAATTTTATCAACTGATCGAATCGTTTCTGTACCATAGGCAAGTGCCGCCACCGCTTGTGCTCCACCAACTTTATATATTTCTTTCACGCCAGCGATATCCGCCGCGACAAGCACCCCTGCCGGAAGACGACCATCTCGTCCCGGTGGCGAAACCATGACAACCCGTTTCACTCCCGCTACTTTCGCTGGCATCACATTCATGAGTACAGACGATGGATACGCGGCCGTTCCCCCTGGTACATACACACCGGCTGAATCCAGTGGTGTCATTTTTTGACCGAGTATGGAACCAGATTGATCAGTGTACATCCACGTTTGTCGCAATTGCTTTTGATGAAAAGTAAAAATATTGTCAGCTGCTTCTTTAATGATATCAATCATTTGCTTTGGTAATTGCTCATACGCCTCATTCACTTCTTCTTGTGTCACTTTTAAGCTAAACATTCTCGCGCCATCAAACTTTTCTGTCAACTCTCGCAATGCTCGATCCCCTTGTGAACGGACAGTATGAATAATACTTTGAACAGTGGCACGTTGCTCTTCTGTTCCACTATCGACAGATCGCTTCAGCGTTAAATCACCCGTTACTTTTTGGATTTTTATCATTTTCACACGACCTTTTCTGAAATAATCTCGGTGAGCCGATCAACAAGTGTTTGGATTTCTCTATCTTTCATGCGGTAGCTAACAGGGTTCACAATTAATCGAGAAGTAATCCCAACAATCGTTTCGTATTCCACTAAGCCATTTTCCTTTAACGTCCGCCCCGTAGACACAATATCGACGATGCGATCCGCTAACCCAATTAACGGGGCAAGTTCAATCGACCCATTTAATTTAATAATTTCCACTTGCTCTCCTTGTTCGCGAAAATAAGTCGACGCCACATTTGGATATTTCGTCGCAATTTTTGGTGCCACTTCGCTCATCGACGTATTCGGCAACCCAGCAACCGCTAAATAACAAGGGCTAATTTGTAAATCTAGTAGTTCATATACATCTCTTTTTTCTTCTAACAGCACATCTTTTCCGGCGATGCCAAGATCAGCCACCCCATATTCCACATAGGTGGCAACATCCATCGGCTTTGCTAAAAAGAAGCGTAAATTTTCTTCTGGAACTTCAATAATTAACTTGCGAGACTCATCGAATTCAGGAGGAAGCTGATACCCTGCTTGCCGTAGTAAATCGGCCGCCTCTTCAAAAATCCGTCCTTTTGGCATCGCGATTGTTAACATCGACATTAGCTTTCCCCTCCATTCTTCACTTGTCCAACATAATAACTGACGTTGCCACACGCACTGGTGAATCGGTCCACATCTTTCACACCAGCCAAGTCTTGAAGCACAACCTTTTCTCCTTGCGCACGAAGCTTGGCCGCAGCTTCAATCGCCTCTTTTCGGCGCTCTTTGCTGAAAATGAGGCAATGAATTCCTTCAGCTTCGATCAATTCACCTACTGCTTCAAGCAGAAAATCAAGGCGCAATCCAAAGCCGGTCGCACTAGCAGGCTGCCCGAACTTTTCTAATAAATTATTGTAGCGCCCCCCGTTACCAACAGGATAACCGACACCATCGGCATACGTTTCAAATAAAATCCCTGTATAATAGCTCATATGACTTACGAGCGATAAATCAAATTTGACATATGGGTCGATGCCGTAATCTTTTAGCAAGTCGATCAGTTGACGCAGCTCCTGGATCGCTTCCTTACCCGCCCCATCTTCAATTAACTCATCGGCCATTTGTAAGCAGTCTTCATTTCCATGTAAATGTAAAAATTTCAAGAGACGTTGCTTATCAATCGACGACAAGGAAAGGGCGCGCACATGCTCACGATAGCCCACGTAATTTTTTTCATATAAATAACGGCGAAGCGTGCTCGCTCTTTCTTCCGTTCCAAGAATTTGCTGGAACAGCTGCTCAACAAAGCGAATATGACCAATTGACACTTGAAATTGCGTAAGGCCCATTTCTTTCATCGCCGATACCATTAACGCAATCACCTCAGCATCGGCACTGATCGTTTCATCACCAATATTTTCGACACCAATTTGGGCAAATTCGGCTGCGCGTCCCCCTTCACGCTGCTGAGCACGATACACATTTGCTGAATAGGCAAGGCGAAGCGGCACTTGCTCTTTTAACAGCTTAGACGCTGCCGTTCGTGCAATCGGCGTCGTCATATCCGGTCGAAGCACAAGGGTATTCCCCTGCTGATCTAATAATTTAAATAACTGCTGATCTAAAATCGCCGACGCTTCTCCGACCGTATCGTAATATTCTAAAGCAGGCGTCTCAATAAACTGATAACCCCAGCTCTTCATTTGTTGTTCTATTGAATCTTTTAACTGACGTTTCGTTTCATAAATATGAGGAAGTGTATCCCTCATCCCAACTGGCTTTTCAAACATGAACAGTTTTGACATCCTCATCACCCGACAGTTTATTTTTTAAAATACTTTAGTTCGCTAATATGTTACCATAATGAAGTTATCAATAGTTTAACGGTTCTGACTATTTACGTCAAGTGAATTAACAGAAAGTTTAAAAAAGGGAACCCGATATGATTAAGACGTTCTCTTTTGAATCACAAAAAATGAATTAGCAACACAAATAGGGTACAGAATCGCATTGGTTCTTGTACCCTATTTTTTTATTGATTTATCAATATTTATGAAAAATTAGCATGTAAAACCTCATAGGAAATCGCAATGGAATTTGCTAAAAGACGACCAATTTATAGAAGAACGAAACACATCGTATGTATCCTATTGGATTTGCTGAAACAACTAGAAAAACTACGCAAGATTCATTACATCCGATGTACGTGCTGAATTAGCTCGCTCCCTATGCAAACTACAGGTCTGAATTTATAACAGATGACAAAGTTTATAATTATCAAAATTTAATTACAAAGTGTGATATGTGTGTGAAAGAAGTGAAAATATCAAAACATAAGCAAGATAAGAATAATTTTTGTTCACAAGAATGTTATTATGAATTTAGGTCTATTTATTATTCTAGAGAAAATCATCCCCTATACTACATCTAAAAGGAATAGGAGCTTCTGCTCTTTTTATATTTTTGTTAAATGGGTATAATTTCAAAAAAATCTATATTAAGGAGTTTTTTGAAATTGAGAAAAAAAATATCATTAATTATTATTTTTAGTTTAGTTATTTCTGTGTTTGCGCCGTCTGTATATTTAAAAGAAAATAATGATTACTCTTTACCTTCATCTACTTTCGGTTCGTATACGGGGAAAGAAAATAGTCATGTTGAAGTAGGTTATAAAGAAGCTGATGCATGGGTGGTTTTGGTTGGTAGATTAGTTATTCAAGGTACTACAAGGTTAGCGAAAGTTGGGTCGAAAACTTTTAAAAAAGTACCTAGTTCTACAGTTACTAATGCTTTGAAAAATTATAAAGGAACTACCTATTCAATTGGATCTAAAAAATATAAATTAACAAAAACTGATATGAAACATATGCTTGAAAGACATCATCCTAAGTATTGGACTGATAATAAGAAAAATGTAAAGAAACAAACCTTTTTTGATTATAGATTATCGATAAAAGATATAGAAAACATAGCAATTAGTGTTGCTAAACAGAATAGAGAAAAACTTTCTAAAGTTTCCTCTAATGGTTCAGCACAGGTAAAAGGGAAAGTTGATGGTGTAGAGTATGTTTTAGGTGTTGAAAAAGGACATATACGTCAATTGTATCCTGTAGCTAAATAAGAAGGAGAATACTATGAAAATAGAGACTTATATTTATTTGGAAGATGAAGATAAGTTTGTGAATTTGAATGAAACAGATAAAATTAAAGATTTTGTTAGCCGAAAAGAAGATTTTATGGAAGATGGATTTTTAAATTTAGATGGAACTATTACATTTAAAAATGGGGAAAAAGGAGAAATTGTTGATTTTGATGAATCAGATGAAATTTCCCCTCTATGGCATTATTATAAAAATGCTTTAAAAGATTACTTAAAAGAAGGATATGGAGAAGTTTATTATCCAAATTCACCATTAGAAATAAAATTTGAAAAAAAATCAAAAAGAGAGTTAATGTTATCTTTAGAAAATCAAATTTTAATTTGTGATCAAAAAGAATTTTTGGAAGAATTTTATAATGCTGCAATTAAATTCATTGAATTCACTGATTATATAAGTGAAGGGCAATATTATGATGATTTAAAAGAAGAATTATCAGTCATTAAAAATTTGGATTGAAAATTATATATGGATAAGCGTCAACGGTAAGCGAAGAAAAAGGCGGTCCTGTAGGGGTGCCTTTTTTGAGCATTAAGGAGTTGGCAGACTCACTACATCAAGAGGGAGACCCCAAGATTTTGGTCATGCAGCGCATGACTCGGCGAAGGCCGAAACAGCCTCACTTTACATGGAAGTAGTGCCGAAATTCACCCCTTAAATTAGAGGTGAAAAATGAATGAGTTTTGCCATTTGTCGGATGCAAAAAATGAAATCTCATGACCTAAAAGGCATGCAATTTCATAATCAAAGAGAACGGGAATCGAGAACGAATCCGGACATTGATCCAGAGAGAACGAAAATAAAATAATCCTACCTCACAACTGAAAACTTGGATTTCGCGACTGATTTTCCCTATTTCGCGACTGATCCCTTCGTTTAGGTGACTGATTCTCCTCTTTTTCCGACCAATTATCGCCTTTCACCGACTGATTCACCTTTTTGAACATGGACTTAGTGGATCATACCAGCAATCGATTCTATCATTCTCACTAAACAGGAAAATTAATGGTATAATATCTCAAAAGAAAATTGGAGTGAGTATTTTGTCTAGTATTAATACTGGGGATATCATGTTTCAATTATTTATGTTGCTGTTTGTGTTACTCATACCAACTATCGCCATTATCGCTGCTGTGTATTTTATTCGTTCGTCGAAAAAGCGGAACGAGCAGCTACAGCGGTTAGAAGATAAAGTTGATCGCTTAGAAAACAAATCAAAATAACCTCTTCTGTATGTGAAGAGGTTATTTTCTATCTTTAATTTGCATCGGGTTTCCCCCAGCAAAGGCACCAGAAGGTACGTCTCGATGAACGAGGGTAGCAGCGGAGACGATTGCTCCGTCACCAATCGTGACTCCAGGTAAGATCGTACAATTAGCGCCAATCATCACATTGTCACCTATAATCACTTTTCCGAGCCGATATTCATCGATTAAATATTCGTGGGCAAGGATCACCGTATTGTAACCGACAATGGAGTTGCGACCGATTGTGATGTATTCCGGGAACATAATATCGGGCACAACTTTATAGGCCAGTGCCGTTTTTTCTCCAATGTTCATTCCGAGGAAGGTGCGATAAAGCCCATTTTTCAACTTCATAAATGGCATGAAACGACCGACCTCAATGATGACGGTATTTTTAAAAACTTTCCAAAACGAAACGGTTTTATAAATATTCCAAAGCGAGTTTCCACCCTCTACTTTGTACCGTTCTGTCCGTCTCATTTATTTACCGTGCTCACTTGTAAAATATCGAGCAGTTCAGACATTGTATCCAACATATAATCCGGATCGAAAGTTTGTAAAAACTCTTTCCCCTTAACGGACCAAGAAACACCAGCTGTCAGTGTACCTGCGTTTTTCCCACCTTCAATGTCGTGATAGTTATCGCCGATCATCATCGCTTCTTCCGGTGTTGAACCCAGTGCAGCCAATGCTTTTTGCAACGGCTCCGGATGAGGCTTCGGTTCCGTCACATCATCAAGTGCGACAATCACTTCGAAGAAATCATACAAATTCATCAGCTTTAAGCCTTTAATAACCGTATTGCGCATTTTCGTGGAAACGATCGCGAGCTTATAGCCGTTTTCCTTCAGCGTGCGGATCGTGTCATACACACCATCAAACTCTGTCACTAGCTCATCATGCTTAGCAAGATTATATGTACGATAACGCTCGACCATTTCATCGACTCGATCTGGATCGATGCTGCTAAATGTTTCAACAAGTGTCGGTCCCATAAAAGGATACACATCTTCTCGTTGATATTGGTTCGGGAAATAATAATCAAGTGTATGCAAAAATGAAGCAATAATTAATTCATTTGTGTTAATTAATGTGCCATCTAAGTCAAACAGCAACGTTGTAATGTTTTTCATGATAAAGTTGCTTCCTTTCTTTCGGAAATTTCAGCGCGTTTCCATAAGGTTGAGACAATGAGGGTCAAGATGATAGCGACAATCACTCGTATTAAAAATAAGGCGAGCAATGTCCAGCCAGTGAGACCGAGCGGTATGAAGATCAAGGTATCCTCAACAACGGCATGACAGGCAACTAAAAAGATAAAGGCGATCGTCACGTCTTTGCGACTCACACCATCGTCTTTCACTGCTTGAATCATCACCGCTGATCCATACGCCAGACCAAATAAAAGACCCGCTGCTAATGTCGTTGATGTATTTTCTTTCATCCCTAGCATTCTCGTCACTGGTGCCATCCACCGTGAAAAAACATCAAGCCATTTTAAATCTTTTAAAATTTGTATCATGACCATCAACGGGATAACAATTAGCGCCAATTGGAACACCCCGTATCCAGCTTTTTCGATGCCGAGCATAAAAATTTCTCCCCAGCCATTCGGTTCAGCTTGCTGCGGTGGAGCCATCCCATATTGTGCGAGCTCCCCTCCGCCTTTCCAAACGAGATTGATCACGATACCTGATAGGACCGCTAGTCCAAGGCGGACGGCTAACATCACCGACATCTTCACGCCAACCTTCGTTGCTACGCTCGATTCGATCAACAAATTATGGGAAAAAGATAGCATCACGGCTAAAATAAACACTTCTTTCACCGTTAAATCGAGAGACAGCATCGCTCCGATTCCCGCATATAAATTCAAAAAATTTCCTAGTACAAGCGGAATGGAGGCTTCTCCTGATAATCCAAATATCCCCATAATTGGACTAATCAACTCCATCAACCACGGCAGCACCGGCGTAAACTGCAAAATCGTGACGATCAACGTAATCGGAAAAATCACTTTTCCTAATGTCCAAGTGGTTTTTCCCCCAACAAACAAACCCCTTTTGATTGTTGAAATCATCCCTTACTCTCCCCTACGTTCAATTTTCCATACTATTGTATCTTACTTGCTTCGCATTCATTTTGCGGCGAACGATCAAAATCACAATTGCCGCTACCACTAACCCAATCGAAATCACTTGCGCCATTCTTAACGGCCCAAGCATCAAGCTATCCGTCCGCAGCCCTTCAATGAAAAAGCGACCGATGGAATACCAAATACCATACGTTAAAAACAGCTCGCCGCGGCGTAAATTAACTTTTCGTAACGCCATCAATAGCGCAAATCCAAGTAAATCCCAGAGTGATTCATATAAAAAAGTAGGATGATAATAAGCGCCTTCAATGTACATTTGATTAATGATCCAATCTGGCAAATGTAAGCCCTCTAAAAAAGAACGTGTGACTTCTCCCCCATGAGCTTCCTGGTTTATAAAATTACCCCAACGTCCAATCGCCTGACCCAAGATAATACTCGGTGCGGCAATATCAGCAAGCTTCCAAAAGGAAATATTTCTTGCCCTCGCAAAAACAACAGTCGTAGCCACGGCCCCGATTAAGGCACCATGGATCGCAATGCCACCTTCCCAGATTTTAATAATATCCTCAGGGTGTTGCGAATAATACTCCCATTGAAATACTACGTAATAAATACGGGCACAAAGAATCGAAATCGGAATTGCCCAAATGAGTAAATCAGCAAATGTGTCTTTGTCTAACCCTAGACGTTGGCTTTCTCTTGTGGCTAAATAAAATCCAAGCACAATTCCAAAACCGATAATCAGACCGTACCAATACACTTGAAATGGACCGATCTCTAACGCCACACGGTCTAACGGGTAACCTTCCATATTTCCTTCCCCTTTCTATAATAAATCCGGATCCTTCTCACTGATCACATTAGCTAACTTGTTCGTAAACTCCTTCGCCGTGTTAATGCCAAGGCGCTTCAAACGGAAATTCATCGCGGCTACCTCGACAATAACAGCAAGGTTTCTCCCTGGACGAACAGGCAATGTGATCTTCGTAATATCCGTATCAATAATTTTTAATTTATCTTCTTCAATTCCTAAGCGATCGTACTGCTTTTTCGGATCCCAGTTTTCTAAATGAATATTCAACGTAATGCGTTTATGTCCGCGAATCGCCCCTGTACCGAATAAAGTCATGACATTAATAATACCTAACCCGCGAATTTCAAGCAAATGCTCAATAAGCTCCGGCGCACTACCAACAAGCACATCTTCATCCTCTTGGCGAATCTCTACACAATCATCGGCAACTAGTCGATGCCCGCGCTTCACAAGCTCCAAAGCCGTTTCACTTTTTCCGACTCCACTTTGCCCCGTAATCAATACACCAACACCATAAATATCAACAAGCACCCCATGCACAGCAGTGGTTGGGGCAAGCATACCTTCTAAATAATTGGTCAACCGACTAGAAAGCCGTGTCGTTGTCATATTAGAACGCATAACAGGGACAGCGTTTCGTTCTGATGCTTCAATCAATTGTTCCGGCACATCTTGTCCTCGCGAAAGAATAATCGCTGGTGTTGTGTCATGACAAAGTCTTTCCATCCGTGATTCTTTTTCTTCTGGATGAAGTTTACTAAAAAACGTCATCTCCGTCATTCCAAGTAATTGCACGCGCTCAGCTGGGTAATAATCAAAAAAACCAGCAAGCTCAAGACCTGGCCGCGAAAGATCACTCGTGACGATCGGACGATGAATCCCATCTTCTCCACTCACAAGTTCAAAGTTAAACTTCTCCAACAAATCCTTTGTACGAACTTTAGCCAAAATCGCTTCCTCCTTAACTGGCAGTCTGATCATATTGTAACATTTTTTGAGCTAATCTAATAAAGTGAAACTTCAATCAGTGGAGGTTTTCTTCATCCCCCACTGATAAAAGAAGAACAAAAGCTAACGTCGCAACGTCCTGTTGCAACACCTTTGTAACCTACATCATGCAGGCCCGAACGGATCGGGCGTTTACTTTAAAAAGCGGAGGGCGTTCGTTCTGCCATGTTGAGATCGGGGTCTTACAGCCCGTTAATGCGGGATAAAGGAAGGAACTGATTTCTTATATAGGTGTCTCTTTTTCAATTATTTTTCTATTATAAGAGTGAGGAGGGATGAACATGAAAATAATCATTGATGCAGGACATGGTTTACATACGCTTGGAAAACGAAGCCCAAATGGCATGAGAGAGTATGAGTTTAATCGAGAAATCGCTTTGCTGTTACAAAAGGAGCTATGCTTATTTCATCATGTAAACATTCAATTTTCGCATTCTGACGAACAGGATGTCCCACTTGCGAAAAGAACGGCTCTCGCCAACAGCTGGAATGCGGATCTCTTCCTCTCCATTCATGCCAATGCCTATGGAGAAACATGGAATGAGGTGAACGGGATTGAAACCTATATTTATCCGTCTCGGCCACAAGAAGCAGCGGAGTTGGCCACGCTCATTCAAGAACTCGTCATCAAAAGAACAGGTCGAAAAAATCGCGGTGTGAAAACAGCTAATTTCTACGTCTTACGAAAAACAAAAATGACAGCTGTATTAATCGAATTGGGTTTTATGACTCATCCTGAGGAAGCACAATTACTGCGGACAAGCCATTACCAACAGCAATGTGCCGAAGCCATAGCTGAGGCAGTTGCTTCTTATTATCAGTTAAAATAAACAAAGGGGGCGACTAATTGAGCGTGCTTGGCGACCGATTGTTGAAGATTCCCGCCCGATTCGGAGTGATTCGCGATTGATTTCCTCATATTTCCGACTAAAAACGGTGTTCTCCCGACTAATCCCCCATCCAATAGCAAAAAAAGGCGTCTATAAGCCGAACAACTGGCTTATAGACGCCTCTTTTAAACTATTCTTTTTTAAAAATAGTGAACTGTAAAATGAGATTCACTAGTGCCATTAAGACAGCGATAAAAAACGCCATGCTAAAGCTGGCTATCTCAAAATGATTTCCCATGATATTGTCTGTCAGCATTAACGTTAAGGCATTAATGACAAACAGAAATAGTCCGAGTGTTACAAACGTAATAGGTAACGTCAAAATAATTAAAATCGGCCGAACGAGTATGTTTAAAATAGATAGTACAAAACTAGCAATGATGGCTGAGCCAATACTATCCACTTCTAAGCCTGTAAAATAGCCCGAAAGCGCAATGAATAAAAGGGCATTAATGAAAATGCCAACAAGCCATCTCATCTTTACTCACCTTGCTCTAACTTAGGAAGCTCTTGTTCCTCATTTTTTGGAGAAATCGTTCGAATAGTAATCAAGCCTGTGCGCGTTTCTGCCGTAATAAACACCTGCTCATCCGCTTCGTTCTCGCTTTCAAAACGAACGAGCTTTTGAATCATTTCTTCTTTCTCCGTCATTTTCTTCATACCCGCTTCTGGCAAATGGAACGAGCCAAAATTTGTACGTAATTCACCCTTCATCGCTGTAGAGGCTGGTACATACACCTCAATATTTCCTGTGATCGCATGCGCTTTAATCGTATGAGCAGAACCTGTCTTCATATCACATAATACATTGCCATTCACCGTTTTCACATCAATATCACCGACTGAACCAATGACATGAATGGCTCCATTAAAGGAGTTCGCTTCTACTCTTTTGCCTTCACAATTCATCAAGTATATTTGGCCATTGCCTGTTTCCCCTTCAAAATCGTCCACCTGACAATTTTTCACTTCAATTTTGCCATTCGCTGTTTTCACATCTAGCTCCTCTACATGGGCGTTGCTTACAGCTAACGACCCATTAAATAGCTTAATGGAAATATCATCGATTTTATCTTTCGGCACATACAATACCGTATCTACCTTCATTAATTTCAAGCCTACGGAGAACGATAATTTATTGTCACGAGCATAGAATACACTATTTTTGATAAACTCTTCTCGCGCTTCCTCTTCCTGTTCCGCACCGTATACCTTCACATGGCACTCTGCTTTGACTCCTTGCTCACCCCAAGGTAAAAGTGTTAAATCCCCATTGGCCATTTCCACCTTCAAACGCTTTGGTGAAAATCCTTCTTCATGAAACACATGAGAGAATTCGACTGCTTTTCCCAGAGGAAATTCAAAGTCCTTTAGCTTTTGAACGGTCGACTGAACGAACTGAAATAGTTTATCCTTTGGCTGATGAAGCTGGCTACCTGCCCCTTGCATTTGGCTGCCTAATTTTTGCCCAAAGTTTAACAGTTCATCAAAGAAATTCTCTTTTTGAGCACTAGGGCGATCATTTTTTTCAAGCGCCTCCATTAACGCCACTGCTTCGCTTGCTGTGATAATCCCATCTTCCACCATTTTCAAAATTCGCTGTTTCTCTTCGTTCATTTCAAGCCCCTCCAATTAGTTAAATTTGACTTCCTTTCTTTACATACGCATTCCGCACAAAAAAGTTTCAATGTTTTAACTATTTACCTTCATTCCTCGTTCGCGATCACGAACCAATACTTTGTTCAAGTAGTAACCTGTATACGATCCTTCCACTTCAGCTACTTCTTCTGGGGTTCCCAAGGCCACAATCATTCCTCCACGATCGCCTCCTTCAGGTCCAAGGTCGACAATATAATCTGCTGTTTTAATGACATCTAAGTTATGTTCAATGACTAGTACAGTGTCTCCGTTGTCTACTAAACGCTGCAACACATGAAGCAGACGGGAAATATCATCCACATGCAAGCCCGTCGTCGGCTCATCCAAAATATAAAAAGAGCGTCCATTCGAGCGTCGATGCAATTCAGAAGCTAATTTCACACGCTGAGCTTCCCCACCAGAAAGGGTCGTCGCCGGTTGACCGAGTGTAATATATCCTAATCCCACATCAGCAATCGTCTGTAGCTTGCGTTTAATTTTCGGGATATTTTCAAAAAACTGCAAGGCATCTTCCACCGTCATCGCTAGCACATCTGAAATGTTTTTCCCCTTATATTTCACTTCTAGTGTCTCGCGATTGTAACGTTTTCCATGGCACACTTCACAAGGAACATACACATCCGGTAAAAAGTGCATTTCAATTTTAATAATGCCATCGCCGCGGCAAGCTTCACAGCGGCCCCCCTTCACATTAAAGCTAAAACGACCTTTTTTATACCCTCGGACTTTCGCCTCGTTCGTTGCCGCAAACACATCACGAATATCATCGAACACCCCTGTATAAGTAGCAGGGTTCGACCTTGGCGTCCGACCAATTGGGGATTGATCAATATCGATGACTTTTTCAAGATGCTCAATTCCTTTAATTTCCCGATGTTGACCTGGCTTATTTTTCGCTTTATGTAGCTTTTGTGCCAATGATTTATGGAGAATTTCATTAATCAACGTGCTTTTTCCTGAACCCGACACGCCTGTCACCGCTGTAAAAAGGCCAAGTGGGAACTTTGCTTTGACGTTTTTTAAATTATTTTCCTTCGCTCCAGTTACTTCAATCCAGCGACCGTCCGGCTGACGTCGCTCATTTGGCAATGGAATATACTTTTTCCCAGATAGATATTGACCTGTCAATGAAGCCGGGTCATTCATCACTTGTTCAGGTGTTCCCGCAGAGACGATTTCTCCACCATGAACTCCTGCTCCTGGTCCTACATCAATTAAATAATCAGCCGCAAGCATCGTATCTTCATCATGCTCTACCACGATCAGCGTGTTGCCAATATCACGCATCTCTTGCATCGTGTGGATTAAGCGGTCATTATCCCTTTGATGAAGCCCGATTGACGGCTCATCAAGAATATAAAGCACACCCGTTAGTCGCGAGCCAATTTGTGTCGCTAAACGAATTCGCTGTGCCTCTCCACCGGACAATGTGCCAGCCGCTCGACTAAGCGTTAAATAATCAAGACCGACATTAATTAAAAAGCCAAGCCGCTCGCGAATTTCCCGTAAAATTAAATGAGCAATCTTCGTTTCTTTTTCCGTCAAATCAAGCGAGGCAAAAAACTGCTCAGCTTCTTCAATCGAATCATTCGTCACTTCACTGATATGGCGATCATTGATTTTGACGGCCAAGCTTTCTTTTTTCAAGCGGTAACCTTTACACGTTGGGCACTTTTGCTGTGCCATGTATTTCTCCATTTGCTCGCGAATGTAATCGGAGCTCGTTTCCCGGTAACGGCGCTCGACATTGCCAACTACGCCTTCAAACACCACATGATTCTCACGAATTTGACCGAAATCATTTTCATAGCGGAAGTACACTTTTTCATTGCCAGACCCGTATAAAATTTTATCCATTTGCTCTTTCGGTACATCTTTCACTGGAATGTCCATATTGATTCCATAATGGGTACAAACCGCTTCAAGGAGCTGAGGATAGTATTGAGAGCTTGTCGGTTCCCACGGAGCAATCGCATGTTCTTTTAAACTTAACTCCCAATTCGGAACGACAAGATCGATATCCACTTTAAGCTTCGATCCTAATCCATCACAAGTAGGGCAGGCACCATAAGGACTATTAAACGAGAACATTCGCGGCTCTAATTCTCCAATCGAAAACCCGCAATGAGGACAAGCGTGATGTTCACTGAACAACAGCTCCTCTTTGCCAATGACGTCAATGACGACATTTCCTTCTCCTAGTTTAAGAGCGGCTTCTAATGAATCGGCCAATCGAGCCTCTATGCCTTCTTTCACAACGATTCGGTCAATGACGACTTCAATGGAATGCTTTTTATTTTTTTCTAGTTCAATCTCTTCTTCTATTTCACGCATTTCACCGTCTACACGCACGCGAACATAGCCTTGTCGCTTAATCTCTTCAAACACCTTCACATGTGTCCCTTTGCGACCAGAAACGATCGGTGATAGCACTTGCAGCTTCGTTCGCTCTTCGTATTGCATAATGCGGTCAACCATTTGTTCAATCGTTTGTGAAGTAATTTCAATGCCATGAACTGGACAAACAGGACGGCCGATACGAGCAAACAGAAGTCGTAAGTAATCATAGATTTCTGTCACTGTTCCAACCGTCGAACGAGGGTTGCGGCTCGTCGTTTTCTGATCAATTGAAATCGCTGGCGATAACCCTTCGATCGCGTCCACATCCGGCTTATCCATTTGCCCTAGAAACTGGCGAGCGTAGGCGGACAGCGATTCGACATAACGACGCTGACCCTCCGCATAAATGGTATCAAAGGCGAGCGATGATTTCCCTGAACCCGACAAGCCCGTCAGCACGACTAATTGATCACGCGGAATGGTGATGTCAATATTTTTTAGGTTATGTGCTCTAGCCCCTTTTATTGTAATTTTATCTATTCCCATAAAAAGTCACCCTTCCGATTTCAACTCTAACCATGCATCACGGAGCTCGGCAGCCTTCTCGAAATCAAGAGCTTTAGCCGCTTCCTTCATTTCGCTTTCGAGGTTTTGCATTAAGCGATTTCTTTCCGCTTTTGACATGTTCTTCGTTGTTTCATACACTTCTGCCTCTTCAGCCGCATGAGTCGCTCGAATCACATTGCGAATCTCTTTTTGAATGGTCATTGGTGTGATGCTATGCGTTTCATTGTATTGTTCCTGAATTGACCGACGGCGTTTCGTTTCCTCAATCGCCTTGGCCATCGAATCCGTTATTTTATCCGCATACATAATGACATGGCCGGATGCATTACGCGCAGCTCGCCCCATCGTCTGAATGAGTGAACGCTCTGAGCGCAAGAAGCCTTCCTTATCCGCATCTAAAATCGCAACGAGCGACACCTCTGGAATATCGAGTCCTTCTCTCAATAAGTTAATGCCGACAAGAACGTCATATTTCCCGAGGCGAAGATCCCGAATCACTTCAATTCGTTCAAGCGTTTTAACTTCTGAATGCAAATATTGAACTTTAATACCGATATCTTTTAAATAATCGGTTAAGTCTTCAGACATTTTCTTCGTTAATGTCGTCACTAATACGCGTTCATTTTTCTCAATCCGTTCATGGATTTCAGCGAGAAGATCATCAATTTGTCCCTCAATTGGACGAACATCCACTGTCGGGTCAAGTAAGCCAGTCGGTCGAATAATTTGCTCCGTCATATGCGGTGTATGTTCGATTTCATAAGGTCCCGGTGTCGCTGAAACGTAAATCGCTTGATGTACATGCTCCTCAAACTCCTTAAACATGAGCGGGCGATTATCCTTTGCAGATGGCAGACGGAACCCGTGATCAACAAGCACTTGCTTGCGAGCTTGGTCGCCATTGTACATCCCACGCACTTGCGGAAGAGTTACATGCGACTCATCAATCACGATTAAGAAATCTTTCGGAAAATAATCGAGCAGCGTAAATGGAGTGGAACCAGGTGGTCGCAACACCAAATGACGGGAATAGTTTTCGATACCCGAACAAAAACCCATTTCTCTCATCATTTCTAAATCATAGCGCGTCCGTTGCTCTAATCGTTGCGCCTCTAGTAATTTATTGTCCGCACGCAAAAAGGCGAGTTGTTCCTCTAGCTCTTTTTCAATATTTCCAATGGCAACCTTCATTTTCTCTTCCCGTGTAACGAAGTGGGAAGCAGGAAAAATAGCGACATGTTCTCGATCGCCAAGAATTTCACCCGTTAAAGCATCCACTTCACGAATACGATCAATTTCATCGCCAAAAAACTCAACTCTCACGCAATGCTCATCACGTGAGGCCGGGAAGATCTCAACAACATCACCGCGCACGCGAAACGTTCCACGCTTAAAATCGATATCATTGCGGTCATACTGGATATCCACAAGACGACGTAAAAGCTGATTGCGCTCCATTTCCATGCCAGCTCGTAATGAAATCACAAGCTCGCGATATTCTTCCGGAGAACCTAAGCCGTAAATACAGGAAACACTAGCAATGATGATCACATCATTGCGCTCAAATAACGACGATGTCGCTGAATGCCGCAGTTTATCAATCTCATCATTAATACTGGCATCTTTTTCAATAAACGTATCCGTTTGCGGCACATACGCTTCCGGCTGGTAATAATCATAGTAGCTAACGAAATATTCAACCGCGTTATTAGGAAAGAACTCTTTAAATTCGCTGTATAGCTGTCCTGCTAATGTTTTATTATGAGCGATCACAAGCGTCGGTTTATTGACTTCTTTAATCACATTAGAAATCGTAAATGTCTTTCCTGTTCCCGTTGCTCCAAGCAGGGTTTGCTGCTTCTTTCCTTGCTTAATGCCTTCAACTAGCTCGGCAATCGCTGCGGGCTGATCACCTTGTGGACTGTATTTAGAAACTATCTTAAATTGATTTGCCACACTCTGTCCCCCCTGCTGACCTTTTTCCTCTATCATACTCTTTGATCGATCATCATTTCCATTTTTAACTTCATCGATTTCGCTACTTATCATATTGCCCATTTTATCATAATTAAAACAAGGAAAGCCACCATTTAACGTACGTACGTTCTGTTCGATTAAAAAATATCCACAAACAAAAAAAAGCAGGAGCCGCTTGCTCCCGCTATTTTCAGACTAAAATATCCATCCAGATCTTCACAGCCGTCGCTGCAATTAACACCGCAAGCAGCCATTGAAGAATCTTTGTATTCATTTTTTGACCGGCTTTCGCACCGAGTGGTGAGGCGATGATGCTTGCCACGACCATAATGAGCGCAGGGAGAAACAACACTTGCCCGGTCATTAGCTTTCCTGCCGTTGAACCAATCGATGAAATAAAGGTAATGGCTAGGGAGCTCGCAATGGTCATTCTTGTCGGGATTTTTAACACAACAAGCATAATCGGCACGAGCAAAAACGCTCCCGCTGCACCAACAATTCCCGCTCCTACCCCCACGATAAAAGCAAGCGCTGCAGCTAGCCATTTATTAAACGTAATATCTTCAAGCGGACGATCATCAAGATTTTTCTTCGGAATAAACATCATGATTGCGGCTAAAGCCGCTAAAACTCCATAAATTACGTTAACTGTCGATTCGGCCATATTTTCAGAGCCAAACCCACCTATGAAGCTACCAATTAATATGGCGACGCCCATGTAGATAATTAATGTTTTATTTAAATAATCACTTTTGCGATACGCCCAAACTCCAGCGATGGTCGCAAAAAAGACTTGAACCGCACTAATGCCGGCCACTTCATGAGCCGAAAAGGCGGCGAACCCTAGCATAGGCGGGATATATAAGAGCATTGGATATTTAATAATGGAACCACCGATTCCGACCATTCCAGAAATAAACGAACCGATAAAACCAATGAGAAATATGGTGATAATAAAACCTATTGACTCATCCATTCTCTATTTCACCTCTTCCTTATTTAGGATGTGCTTATTGCTTCCAGCTACAGATCCCATCTTGAACATTGGTGACACTTGTAAAACCTTTTTTCTTCAACAATTGAGCGGCTTTTTGACTGCGCATGCCGCTTTGGCACATGACGATCACTTCTTTGTTACGATCAAGTTCGTTCACACGTGAGGCAAGCTGTTGCAAGGGAATATTTTGAAACCCTCTCACATGATGACCTTTATACTCTCCTGATGTTCTGACGTCTACAAATTGTTTGTTTCCCTCCTTTAACTCTTGCTGCAAATCATCCATTGAGATGTGACGAATTCCTTTGGCAGGAATCATATTTTTTATTGAAATAAAGACAAAAATAGCTAGTAATACATAAAAAATTATACTCATCGTTATGCTCCTTTTTAACGACTTTTCATTAGCAATTCGACCGCTTCTTTCACCATATCATCTGTTTTTTCGCCGTTTTCCATATTGAAGCGAACACATTGTTCTAAATTCTGGCTGACCACTACCCCGATCGTACGATTGATCGCTCCTTGAATAGCACTTAGCTGCATCACAATATCCGCGCAGTCCTTTTCTTCCTCCATCATTCGCAGGACGCCGCGCACTTGTCCTTCTATCCGCTTTAAGCGGTTGCGTACATCTTTATCGTATGCCATGGCGGCTACCTCCTATCAGAAAGAGCCAGGCGAAAGGCCCGGCTCATGAAATTATTTCAACAGAGACATGACTGCTTGTGGATCATAGCCTAGCACCCATTGTCCGTTGACTTCCGTTTGTGGAACGCCCATTTGACCTGTCGTTTCCACTAGACGTTGCGCTGCTTGTCGGTCTTGTTGCACATTTACTTCTTTATAAGAAATGCCTTGCTCGTTCAAGAAATTTTTCATCATTGTGCAATAAGGACATGTGTTTGTTGAATATACGGTTACTTTATTCATGACTCATTCTCTCCTTTTTCTACTTCTTCACCCGCTGCTTTCCACACTGAAAAGCCGCCTTCTACATTTTCAATGTTCTTAAACCCTGCTGCTTGTAGCACGCTTGTTCCAATGGGTGAGCGAGCACCTGATTGACAGTGAACAAGCATTTTCTTATCTTTCGGAAGATCCGCTAGTTGATCTTGTAAATAGCCAAGCATATGGTGGTGTGCCCCTGAAATATGGCCTGCATTCCACTCCGCTTGCTGACGGATATCCATCACATACACATCTTCATTTTGATATTGAGCTTTAAATGTTTCAATATTGATGTTTTGATATTGTTCTAACTCATCTGCTTCGCTAACAGCTTTCGGATCAGCAAAAGCGATCATTCGATCCAAACCGATGGATTCCAGTGCTAGTTGAATTTCTTTCGCTTGGCCTTTCTCCGCAATCAACACAATATCTTGTTCGTAATCTAGCATCCACCCCGCCCAGTTTGTGAAAATTTTCGAGAATGGAATATTTATCGTTCCTTCAATATGACCATTGGCAAAATCTATACCATTTCGAGTATCAACAACCACTGTATTATCTTGATTTAGGAATCCTTGCAACCCCTTATACGTTTCAATATAAGGAATTTCCTCATTTGTTAACACTTTAGGACCTACTTTATTTACCTTTTTCATCATGGCAAAATATTTGGGCGGCTCTGGCTGGTCTTTCAGTAATTCTTTATGGAATTCTTCTTTATCTTCAATTTGAAGCGCCCAGTTATTTACTTTTTCATAACCCACCGTTGAAAGCGGTACAGCTCCCAGCGATTTTCCACAAGCACTTCCTGCCCCATGTGCTGGCCATACTAATAAATAGTCTGGAAGCTGCTTAAAACGTTGAATCGAGTCAAACGTTTGCAATGCTCCAGCATCAGCCGTTCCTTTCACACCTGCCGCTTTCTCTAGTAAGTCCGGACGACCTACATCGCCAACAAATACGAAGTCTCCTGTGAAAATTCCCATCGGTACATCTGAACCGCCGCCTTTATCTGTAACAATAAAGGAAATACTTTCAGGGGTATGACCTGGCGTATGCATGACTTTAAATTTAATATGTCCAATCGTAAACCTATCGCCATCTTTCACAAGTGTAGCTGAAAGACCGTTTAAATATTGATACTTCCAATTCTTGTCGCCTTCATCAGATAAATATAATTTTGATCCGTGATCATGAGCAAGCTGACGAGCGCCTGAGACAAAGTCTGCATGAATGTGCGTTTCTGTTGCTGCGGCTAAATGGAAGCCTTCTTTTTTCGCCGTTTCTACATAAGGAGTAATATCACGAGCAGGATCAATAACAATCGCCTCACCCGTTTTTTGACATCCGACCATATAAGAATATTGAGCTAATTTTTCATCAAAGTAAGAACGAAAAAACATACTGTATCTCCTTCTCTCTATTTTACCCTATAGGGTATATGTTATCTTGGCTCTTATAATACCCCATACCCTATAAAAAGGCAAGAGAAAAATTTCAACGAATAAAAAATCAGCCTCCCTACAGAATGGAAGCTGATTTTCTTACTTATTCAGTTTCATATTTTTCATCATTAGATTGGATAGCCAGAAGCCAACCGTTAAAGAAGCGGCATCGATAATAATGAGTGTCCATGTATGTGTATACCCTTTGTAAACAGAAGCGGCAATTAAAGCGACTGTTAATGTTAAACCTAGCAGCTGATTATATGTGACTCTTGTAAAAAAAACGACAAGCAAGCCAGGCATAAATATGGCTAGAATGATTTTATCAATCATGTTTTCACTCCCGGATAAGACCCTTTTTTCTACCATCTTAGCCTATTTGCTTTACTGAAAAAAGACTAAGTTTTATTTGTCCGCGTACTTTTGAACAATCATTTCCGTAACATAATTTAATTCATTATGAGGAATAAATTCTTCAGACAGCATATCTGGCAGTATATGTTCAATAAAATATTGGACACAGTGCATCTCATGAAATTTCATAATCGTCGATAGTGCTTCTTGATATATTTCGAGAAATAATGGTTCCGGATTGCGCTTCAGTATTTCTCCAAACGATTCATAGAGAAGATCAATTTTATCAGCGACCGATAAAATTCGACCTTCAAGTGTGCCATCCTTGCCTTCTTTGAACCGTTCCATATAAACGGCTTGCAATTCTTCCGGAAACTCCTGCTCCACAAACTTCTTCGCCATTTGCTCTTCCACCTGTGAAAAGAGCGCATTCAACTCGTGAGAAGCATATTTGACGGGTGTTTTAATATCGCCAGTGAATAGCTCTGCATAGTCATGGTTCAATGCTTTTTCATACAAGGAACGCCAATTGACAGATTCCCCTGCCATTTCTTCAATCGTCCCTAGAAATTGAGCAATCTTGGTAACTTTAAAGGAATGAGCCGCTACCGTATGTGTTTGATATTTAAATTTCCCCGGTAATCGAAATAAATGCTCAAGATCAGATAAACTTTTAAAATAATTATGCACGCCCATCAAATCACTCCTCCCTGTCTTTACATTAACAATTGAAGAAAATGAGCCAAAAGTCAAGCAAAAGAATGACATTATTAATAAAAATGGACATATTCTAAATGTAGTCATACAATCAGTAAGTAGTGTTTTTATCTTTTTTAATGAGGTGAACAAAAGTGAGTTTATGGGAATTCTTCGTTGCTTTTATTTTAGGTATGGTCGAAGGAGCAACGGAATTTGCTCCTGTTTCATCAACAGGACATATGATTATTGTCGATGATATGTTATTGAAATCGAAAGAAATGCTTTCCGAACCAGTGGCCAATACGTTCAAAGTGGTCATTCAGCTCGGTTCTATTTTAGCGGTTGTCATTGTGTTTAAAGATCGCTTCTTTAACTTGCTTGGGTTAAAAAAGAGAACGACAGCTCATCAGCAAGGATCGACCCAGCTAAAATTAAGTGTTGTCATCGTTGGTCTAATTCCAGCTACCATTCTCGGTTTTTTATTTGACGATTATATTGACGAGCATCTTTTTTCAGTCAACACCGTACTGATTGCATTGGTGGCGGGTGCTGTGCTGATGTTAATCGCTGACAAATTTGCGCCAAAATATGTCCAAGCAGAAACTGTGGATGAAGTCACTTATAAACAAGCCTTCTTCGTCGGGCTGTTTCAATGTTTAGCGCTTTGGCCAGGATTTTCTCGTTCGGGTGCCACCATTTCTGGAGGCGTCTTGCTCGGGTTAAGTCACCGGGCCGCTGCCGACTTTACTTTTATTATGGCCGTCCCTATTATGGCAGGTGCCAGCGCATTATCACTTATTAGCAATTGGGAGTATTTCACACCAGATGTATTGCCATTTTTCATCGTCGGATTTATCAGCGCCTTTATTTTCGCCTTGATATCAATCCGCTTCTTCCTAGTGCTAATTGATAAAATCAAACTAACACCGTTTGCCATTTATCGTATCGTGTTAGCCGCTGTGATTTATTTTGTATTTTTGTAAAAACAAAAGCCTGATTCGCTTAAGCGAATCAGGCTTCTTCTATAGGTTCGTCTTTAATGTCACCCTCTATTTCGGATGAGAAGATTTCTTTTTTTGTGACTTCAATAAATTTAATGTGATATCCTTCCATTTCGATGACTTTGAAGGAGTAGTTGTCACGTTCGATCGTGTCACCTTCTTGGACTTCAAATTGTTCGGTTAAAATCCAGCCGCCGACTGTATCGACGTCTTCATCATCAATGTCGAGTCCGAAAAGATCATTGACTTCACTAATGAGTACTTTTCCATCTAGAACCACTTGACGGTCATTCATTCGTTTAATCATTGGCGTTTCGTCTTGGTCAAATTCGTCACGAATTTCGCCAACGATTTCTTCGATGATATCTTCTACGGTAACGAGTCCGGCTGTACCACCATATTCATCAATTAAGATCGCCATTTGAATGCGGTCTTTTTGCATTTTGACGAGCAGATCATGAATGGCAATCGATTCGATGACTTGGATTACCGGACGAACATAATGTTCAATGCTTACTTCTTTCTTGCTTTCATCTCTAATAAAATCGGTCAATACTTCTTTCATATTGATCATACCGATCACATGGTCTTTATCTCCATCAATCACTGGGTAACGAGTATAATTCTCTTCTAGCACCATCGAAATGCACTCTTGTGCGGTTTCCGATTTGTCGATCGCAATAATTTCCGTACGCGGCACCATAACCTCTTTCGCTAGACGATCATCAAACTCAAATATATTGTTTACATATTTATATTCGGACTGATTAATTTCCCCGCTTTTCAAACTTTCCGATAAAATGATGCGCAACTCTTCCTCCGAGTGGGCCATTTCATGTTCAGCTACAGGCTTTAATCCAAAGATGCTAACAACTAGTCTAGAAGCCCCGTTCAGCGTTTTAATAAACGGATACATAACGCGGTAAAACATAATCATTGGTTTCGCAAACATCAAGGCGACCGCTTCTGCTTTTTGAATAGCTGCAGTTTTTGGTGCCAGCTCCCCAATTACGACATGTAAAAAGGTGATGGTCGTAAATGCAATCACAAATGATACCGCACTCACAACAGATTCAGATAGCTCTAATCGCTCAAATAACGGCTTTAATAAGTGAACAACAGTCGGTTCACCTAACCAACCCAGTCCTAAAGCTGTCACTGTAATGCCAAGCTGACACGCCGATAAATACTCATCTAAATTCGAAATCACCTTTTTAGCAGCTAGCGCTTTTGTATTTCCTTCCGCTGCCAGCTGATCAATCCTTGTGCTTCGAACCTTTACAATCGCAAACTCAGTCGCTACGAAGAAACCAGTTAATGCGATTAAAAAGGCAACCATGATTAAATTAAATATGTCCAAATAACATCCTTACTGACACCTCTCGTCAGCAAGGAATTACACCTCCTGCTATAATTAAAATGAATATTTCTATTCAACCGTCCTCTTTTTTGTGCGTTGAGGCTTGTTCCGGCCTGTTTGCTTACAAAATTCAGTTCGATTGTGCTGTACAAATGCCATCATGCTTACTACCTTCCCAATACCCTCACCTCACTTTTTTTCAGTTACTTCTACTTTAAAACAACCACCCCATGTAGTCAATGTTAACGCACTAAAGAATGGGCTAAAAGTTAGATATTGGAGCATTCCATTTATAAGGTAATTATACCTCTGCTTTAGGATGAGCAACGATCACAAAGTTGGATTCATTCGTCATTGATAAGCGGATGCGACCGCCCCAATAGCCTGTAGGGTCCTCCACCTTCACCGTGATCGTATCTTCGACCATCGCCTCAATCGGATACAGCTTCCCTTTCATAAACTCAAATGTCTCTTTTTCTGTTCTCACGTCAAAATTTCGAGTCACTTTCATGTACAACATAGGAAAACCTCCTTAAAGTATTCTTGCCAATGCAATACTCTAATAACAGCTTATTCACGCTTAATTAAAAAAAATTCTGTGCAACTTTGTTTTTTGCACAGAATTTTTTGTTTTATTGTCTTTTAAAATATTCATCTTGAAACATACACATGCGTATCGCATCATGATAATGCCCATCGACGAAAAATTCATCTTTCAATTCTCCTTCTATTTGGAAACCAACTTTCTCATACACATGAATAGCCTTTTCGTTCACCTTATCCACAATTAAATAGAGCTTATGCATGTTTAATACGGAAAAAGCATAGTACATAGCCAGTTCGGTCGCCTTAATAGAGTAGCCATGCCCTTGATGCTGGGGATGAATAATAATTTGAAACTCCGAACGACGATGAATATAATCAATTTCCACCAATTCGACGAGTCCTAGCATATCACCATCTCGTTCTACAATAAAACGGCGTTCACTTTGGTCATGAGTATGCTTATCATATAAATCTTGCAGCTCTACAAATGATTCATATGGTTCCTCAAACCAATACGACATAATTTTCGCATTATTATTGAGTTTATGAACAAACTCCAAATCTTCTCTCTCTAATGGACGTAGCTTGACGTCGGTACTCATTTTCTTTCATCCTCCGAATTCCAATAACATGATTTATAATCTTCCTGTTTTTAGTATAATGGGAAAAATGGAATCAGTCTAATTTATTGTTCGGCTATGTTAAACAATAACGTTGATTTGGACTGTTTTTAAAGAAAAGGGAGATGAAATTATGAACCTCTGTATGAAAGAGGTCTGTGCTGATAATTGGAAAGCAATCGCTTTGTTATCAGTGACAGAGGAACAGCAACCGTTCATTGAAAGTAATGCCTATTCAATCGCGCAATCAATGTTTGAACATGAATGGAAATCAGTCGGATTGTATGATGGGGAGACACTTGTCGGCTATGCCATGTATGGACCAAAACGATCGACTGGTCACATTTGGCTTGATCGCTTCATGATTGATCAACATTATCAAGGGCAAGGCTATGCGACTCGTTTTCTGCAAATATTACTGAAGCAGATGACTGAAACGTATGAAAGCAATCAAATTTTCTTGAGTGTGTTTGCCAAAAATAAAACGGCTCAGCGATTATATGAAAAGTTTGGCTTTCGTCTAAATGGAGAAACTGATACCACGTCAAAAGTGGAAGGGTTAGTGATGGAATTAAATTTGAAAAACAGAAAATGATAATAAACAAGGGGTGTCTCATCAGTCGATTGTTCAGCTGAGAGACGCCTCTTTTTTTTTATCGACTGAGGCGATCGGTCGGGGAGTCGCCGTTTTCAGTCAAAAATGTGAGAAAATCAATCGCGAATCAGTCCGAATCGGGCGCAAATCGTGAAAAATCAGTCGCCATTCACTCCCAATCAGTCACTCTCTTTATTATTTTTGTAAATCATGATGACCATTCTTTTTCAAGAAACCTCGATAACCCAAAAATCCATATATTAACATCTACATTAAAACAAATCCTTTTCATGCTAATAAAATAGGAAAAGAACCTGTTGCATTCAATAACCTTCCTGTAAATCTACCTTTTTCTGAAGTCGTTCCTTCTAAAAAAACCATTCTGTGCAGCCAATTACGCACAGAATGGTTTTGGTTGATTATTCTTGCTCATTCGGAAACATCACGTTTCCATTGCTCGATTCAGATAATAAAAAGGTCGTTAATACTTTCGATAACTCTTCAGGCGGATAAGGCTTTGTTAAATACTTATCAATCTTATATTTTTCTACCGTCTCTTTCACTTGATCCAATGCAGAGGAGATCACGATTGGAATCTCGCTCGTTTCGTCTGTTTCTTTTAGCTTTTGCACTAAGTCCCAACCATTCATCTCTTCTCCAAGCATCAGATCAATAACGACACCGACAAGCGGAATACGAAGGGCATCCTCAAACGCCCGCTTAGGATCATTGTGATAAATCACGGTAAACCCTTTGCTCTTTAATTCTTCTGATAAAAGCAGACCTAAGCTTAAGTCATCTTCTACAATCATCACCTGTAGGCCCTTTTGTTCCACTCCTGCTTCCACTGATTTCATCGTTTGTTCAGAAAGTGATTGATTCATAAGAGGCAGCTGAAAGTAAATGGTCGTTCCCTGTCCTTCTTCCGACTCAATCCAAATATCGCCGTCATGCTTAGTAATGATTTCTTTACTAATCGCCAGTCCTAACCCAGTACCGCCAATTTTTCGTCGGGCACTATTATCAATTCGTTTAAACTTTTGGAACAGCTTTGTTAGGTCATTTGCCGGAATGCCAATCCCTTCGTCTTTAATGCTCACTTGAAGTGTGTCATCCACATTTTCTAGCGAAATAACAACGTCGCCCCCATCAGGAGAAAATTTAATTGCATTACCGACTAAATTCATCAGTACTTGCACGATGCGCTCTTGATCGGCTTTTACTTCAACACACCTTGCTTGATCAATTAAATGTACATGATGATGCTTTTCATGACGGAAGCGATTGACGATGTCAAACGCTAGTTCATCAAAGGCGAGCGGTTGCATATGATACTGCTGCCTGCCCGATTCCATCCGCTGCAGATCAAGGAAATCATTGATCAGATTCGTGAGACGCTTCGCTTCCTTATGAATCGTCTCGATATACTTTTTCTGCCGTTCTGGCTTCACTGTTTTCGTCAACAGCAGTTCTGTAAAACCAAGCACGCTCGATAATGGCGTACGCAGTTCATGACTGACCGTACTCACAAGCTCTGACTTCATTTGATCGACTTCATACTCTTTCGTAATGTCACGATGAACAAACACCGT
The DNA here is from genome assembly GCF_037201805.1 of Bacillus sp. FJAT-52991. Taxonomy (GTDB): domain Bacteria; phylum Bacillota; class Bacilli; order Bacillales; family Domibacillaceae; genus Bacillus_CE; species Bacillus_CE kandeliae. Next base: position 3,112,022 of record NZ_CP147404.1, read on the forward strand.
ACCGACTTTTTCCGCTTCCTCATATACACTAGTGGCATATACCTCAATAAAAACGTGGCCTTCTTCGCGAGAAATTTCATAACGAGTGGTTCTCGTTCTCTTAAAATCTTCTGCGATCGCTTGCTCGAAAAAGCTTGTTAGCTCTGTTGGCTGATCACAAAGCAATTGAAAGTGATCGAGCCAGGTGTGCTTATGGACAGTCTTTCTAGTGATCCAATCTGGACAACGAACAATCTGACATAAAGATTCATTGACTTGTATCACATCACCTGTGACTGATACAAATTGAATGCCTTCATTAACATTATCCATAATATCTTGATTGAGCTGACGTGAACGCTCGACTTCTTCGTACATCAAGATCCGTTCAAAGGCAAGAGAAACACGGTTCATCAATCCATTAATCTCCTCTAACTCGTGAGTGGAGAATCGATGCCCTTCTCTTGTGGCAATGAGCACAGCGACAAGCTGGCCACTTGAATTCAATACCGATGAATATAAGTCATAACAATAGTATGGCTCTTTAGCTATCTCTTGTGATTCAGGAGTCACCTCTCTTGTAATAACAAAGGACTTCTCTTGTTCTAACCGAACGCGCTTATTTTCATCAAGCATTCCAACCAACTTTTGTGTCGTTTGCTCTGATAGTCCTTTAGAAACATAGACATTCCCCTCTAACACGTACATAATGCTTGTGTCGAAGCTATATAAATCATTTAAGTATTTATGAACGCCTGTTACGAGCTTTCGCTTATCTAATGTAAAAGTTAGAGCATGATTGAGTTGATTGTATTTTTGCTGTTGATTAAGCGAGTGCTGCAATTGTTCCTGATTTTCTTGTAACTCGACTTGTTGAGCGGTCAACTCTTCATTTTGAGCCATCAGTACTTCTTCTTTTTCTTGAATCGATTTGGACATAAATTGAAATGAGTCAGCTAACAGGCCAAGTTCATCTTCTCGCTTCACTAATGGCCCTAACTCAAATGAATGACCGGTCGCTATCGCGTTTGTCGCTGATGTTAGCTGCTCAACCGGGCGAATCACATTATGAAGAACTCGCCACATGATAATCGCCATTAATAACAAAATAAAACAACTAATCATAAAAGCATACAATGTAAATTGTTGGGCTTGCTTAATCGTCTTCTTGAAAATTCGGTTTAATTCATCATCCGTTTTATCCTTATAATCTTTCGCATAATCTACAAATTTATTAACAAGATCATTCGTCCCACTATTCGAAAGCTGCCGTAGCGATTTATAATCATTTGCTTCAACAAAGCCAATGGCTTTAGGGAGAACCTTTTGCTTATAGTTTGTATTGAATTCAACTAAACTATTATATAATTCACGCTCTTCTGGTGTTAAATCAAGTGCAGAAAATTGTAGTAGCAGATGTTCAAATTCGGCTAATTCATCGTAAAGTAACTTCAGCTCTTGCTCGTTTTGAAATGCATAATACCCTCTCGACCGAAAGAAGATGTCCTGAAAACTCGCTTCTAATTTTTCCACAAGAACTGCTTTTTCTTGAAGCGATTCCCGCTCAGCCTTTAGACTTTGATTCATGGATTTCACATAAAGAAAAAAAGCAAGGGCAGTGACGCAAATAATAATCGTCAATGCCACTACCATTTTGACAAATTGATTGCGAATGCTTTTCTCTAATAATGGAAGAGACTTAAACATGCAGTATTTCCTCCACCACATTGACTAGATCAACCGGGCTAAACGGCTTGGACATAAAATAATCAGCCCCTTTTTCCAATACAGCTTGCCGATCCGCTTCTTGGGTTTTGGCAGTGAGCATAAGAATGGGCAATGTTTTTTTGATTTCTTCTGGAAGACGTTCAATCACTTCAATCCCTGTTATATTGGGCATCATATAATCTAAAATCATTAAATCATACGATTGATAACTGACTTTTTTAAGCGCTTCCTCTCCATCCTCTGCTTCTTCTATTTCGTAACCCAAGTCCTCTAATGTATCGCAAATGAGCATACGTAAAATATCTTCATCATCTACTACTAATATTCTTTTCATCGTTTTTCCTCCTTTTTACCCATACAATCGGTTAATCAGACGTAATATTCGTTCTGATACCTCTTGAATATCAAATGGCTTCACAATATAGTCGTTTGCTCCAAGTTCGAGTGCACGGAGGATATGCTCCTCACTTTTTCGACCGGTCAACATCGAGACCAACACATTATTGGAAGAGTGATTTTCTCTCAGTTTTTTCAGTACATCTAGTCCATCCATAATCGGCATCATGCCATCTAGTAGAATAATATATTTACCATCAGGTACATACCAATCCGATTGTAAGAAACTTACGCCATCACTAAATTCAAGCACCTCAATTTCGTATTTCTCATTAGGCTGCCAAGCGGTAAAATAATTGGTGATCATTTCTCGCACAACATACACATCATCTACGACGATGATCGTCACTTTCAAACGATGCTTAACGTCTTCTACATGCGAACCAAATGTAATCGTCCGATTTCTTCCCGATTGCTTTGCAAAGTAAAGCGCTTGATCCGCTTCCTCTAACAACTTTTCTGGATGAAGATTTTCTTTTGTGGCTTGCGCGATTCCTGCAGAAAAGGTGACTTGAAACTCTTCTCCTTTCGCTGAAAACAACTTTTGCGCCATAGCTTCGCGCAGTTGTTCAAGCACGTGGGACGCATCGTCAGTTGTACTGTTCGGTAGTAAGAGGACAAACTCTTCCCCTCCATAGCGACAGCTGATATCTTGCTCGTGAGTCACCTTTTTAACTAACGCTGCAAAGCTTTGTAACACCTCATCTCCAACTAAATGCCCATAGGTATCATTTACCTTTTTAAAGTAATCTAAATCGACGATCGCTACCACAAACGGCTCTTCTTTTCGTTCAAACTGCTGAATCAGCTGCTGAAGACTAGTATTCATATATTTACGATTATATAGTTGTGTCAACTCATCCATAATAATTGACCGCTCTAAAGCCTTTTTATACATGAGACGATTACTGATATATGAAAGTAAAATCTCTTGATCAATCGGCTTCGCAATAAAGTCTAACGCTCCCATATCATAAGCACGTATTTGATTGGCTCGACTATCATTTTCACTTATCATCGCCACAATCATGCGCTCTTTTTTCACTTTATTCACAATATCCTCCAATATCGTGAAACCATTGATATCGGGTAACATAATATCTAAAAAGACCACAGCAGGTTTAATTTCATAAATTAACTCTAACCCGCGTTGGCCGTTGTGAGCGATAATGACAGCATAACCCTCTTTTTCTAGCAGATCTTTCATAAAAGTCATAAACGCGATATCATCATCAATGACTAAAATAAAGTCCTTTTTTGGCTTCAGTTTCGCAAAGGATGGTTCGACATTCTCCCCATGAGACACCTCTACATTTTTTGTATAAAAGTCGAGACCTTCAATCAATGGAGCTAAATATTCTTGCCATTCGGACGTTTCCCACTCTTTTTTTCCACTTTCTTCTAGAGGGGCGATTTTTTCGCTAGAAATGCTACTGATCTCACTTAAACCGATCGTTCCTGCCGTTCCCTTTAAACTATGTAGGAAAAAGTACAGCTCTTGTTCAAGAATACAGTCGCGTTCTCCCCACTGCTGAAATTCTGCTTGCATGCGCTCATAAATCATTTGTTGATACTTCTCTTTTCTCATCCTAATCGCTCCATTTTATACGGTATATTCTCCTTATGGTCATATCGTTCAACTAACGTTAACATTCATACTTTTATGTCGATTATACTATTATTTTTGATTTACTTTTAGACGATATCGTGACCATTTTCATTTTTCACCTAAAAAAATTGTCCACATGTTCCATTTTTCAAAAAAATCCATTCACCACTCTATAGAGCCGTCCAATAAATCATTATGTTAGTCTGAAAACAAAAGTATTTTATATGCTTTTAAACAAAAATAAAGTGAACCTCCAAAAATTAGACACAGAAATCAGGCCGCAAGTAAGGCATGATGAAATAGCTTGTCTAACTTTATAGGTTCACTTCAATTAGTTATTGAAGGGATAAAGTGAAACTTCAATCAGTGGGGGTTTTCTCCATCCCCCACTGATTGTTAGTTGAACGGATCGGGCGTTTACGGGCTGTTGATCCCCCCTACATCCCTGCACTTCTTCTGCCATGTTGAGGTGGGGGTCTTACAGCCCGTTAATGCGGCATAAAATTTCCGGTAAATGATGAAAAATTACCTCTACATCTCTGCTTCTTTTAAATATGGCTCATCTTCTACAGCTAAAATAAGACCTAATTCATAATGTTCCCCTTGATAAAGAGAACCTTGGACGAAGCGGATTTCTCCTCTTATATCGATAACTTCCAGCTTGCAATAAGCAGCATTTTTCTGTAAGGCAGCGTAAAATTCGGTTTCTGTATTCACTTCGACTCCGTTAGCTTTATAAACGATTTCCCCAATCTTCAGCTTCATTTTTTTCGCTGGGGAAAGTGGTAAAATGCCTAAAATCATCACACCTCTTGGCTGCGGAGTAAAGAAATAATGACGGTTTTTCTCATATGAATAATGACGCCAAGCAATCCAGAAACGAACGCTAGCAGCGAAAACGACTGCCACAATAGCAAACATCGACTGCCAATAAGCAGCAATGGCAAATAATAGTGTCAATACGCCAGCAGCGATAATGTTTTTCCCCGTGACTTTGATTGCAAGCTCTGGTAACGTGCTTTTAATCCATTGGACAAAGCCGATTAAAAAGGGATACAGAATCAACGCATAATTTTCAGCGCCAATTGAAATCACTGGCCACCATGAAAAAGGAGCGGATAAGTCACCAACAGGGATGACGAGAAAAACAGGGACTAACCATAAGCGCTGAGCTACGTGCACGCCAACTTTTAAGCCCCGTGGACTTTGAATAAGCCGCGGCGAGGTGCCTTGCCAACCCCTTTTTAATATGAGCACACCTTCCGCAATCATAAGCAAGCCGATCATAACAGCGAGCGTCAGCAACAGGTGATTGAAAGATAACCCCTCATACGAGATAAACGTCCAACCTAATTGCTCCGATACAACGAAGATGATAAAAGCGAGCCCGATCGTCCATGCAGGTGAGAGTAAGCGAAAGCCGACGACACTAAAAATAATCGTAATAGCCGCAATAAAGCTCAACAAATCAAGCGGAAGCGTGATTCCTGCTGTGATCGTGATGATTGATAACAACAAGCCAAGCAATAAGCTGGAAGGCAAAATGTAGCGAACCTCATCGTAAAGATCGTACACTCGTGTGTCAAAGTCTTTTCGTTCTCTATTGACACGAAGCATCCCAACAACAACTGCTAGTAGAAATGAAAAATAGAAGATCGGATGAATAAATAGCCTTCCTATTCCGACCAATAACTCAAGTAACCATTCTTGTACCATGGCGTCACCAACCTTACTTTCCTATCCATTTTTACTTATCATTGTACCAAAAAAAGCTTAGCGATGGTGCGCTAAGCTTTTTTTCTTTGACTTTGTTAAAAAATGATATTGATTTTTTAATTTTTTTGACTCATTCGTGCAAAATAGCCTTTCTTTATTACTATTTATTTCTTAAATAACTAAGAGCAGCTTGAAGCTGTCGATCATTTTTTTCTTTATTCATTTCTTCCATCCATTTCTTTTCTAAGTAGTCTGCTGTTTCCCGATCAATCATCCCTGTTTGTTTCATCTCTGCTTGTAGCTGCAAAGCGCGTACGGCCTTTTCTGTTTCTTTATTATAATAGCCATCCGTTCGTCCTGGGCCATAGCCTAGCCCTTCTAGCATCGTTTGTGCGCTTTTAATGCTGTCATTGTTCATTTCTAGTTTCAGTGGTTTCTCAATTTGAAGCGGATGAGCATAAAAATAGTCCGGCTGCCGCACTTCAATGTCCGGGCGAATCCCTTTGTGATGAATCCAGCGACCTTCTGGCGTTAACCATTTATGAGTCGTTAGCTTTAAGTTACTGCCATCTCCAAGCGGTACTGGTTGTTGTACGGTCCCTTTTCCAAAGGTCGTCTCCCCAATAATTTTATAGCCCTCTGCTTCTTGAAGGGCTCCTGCCAAAATTTCAGAAGCGGAGGCACTGCCTTGATCGGTTAAAACAGCAATCGGGTATGACTTCACTTTTTCCCTCTTAGAGAAGTACGGAATTTTCCGGCCGTTTCGATCTTCAATTTGTACATACGGTCGATTTTCGGTAACAAATTCCTTTAAAATCTCTTCTACGCTTAATAAGAAGCCGCCTGGATTTCCGCGTACATCAATTAATAACCCGGTCATTTTTTTATTCTCTAGCTTGTGTAATTCACGTTTAAATTCCTTTGCTGTGTCTTCAGAAAATGAGGTGATTTCAATGATGCCAATTGACTGCCCACGTTTCTTGTTCATTTTTGCGATGACCGTTTCTAGCGGAATCTCATTTCGCTTTACTTTCACTTTAAGCGGCTTTGACATTCCTGAACGCAGAATGCCGACGGTAACGCTTGTCCCTTTTTTGCCGCGGATTTTTTTCGTTGCCTCAAAAATCGTCAAGCCGCTGACCGATTGTCCATCAATGGAGACAATTTGATCCTTTGGCTTCAACCCTGCTTTTTCGGCAGGAGAGTCTTTAAACGGAGCGACAATGAGTAACTTCCCATCCTCAACGGTAATTTCTGCCCCAATTCCTTCAAAAGAAGAGTCCAGAGATTCCTCAAACTGCTTGACCGTTTCAGCGTCCATATAAACAGAATAAGGATCCTTTAACGAAGCCACCATGCCATCGATCGCCCCTTCGATCAGCTCAGAACGATCCACTTTAGCCACGTACTTATCTCCAATCATTTCATAGGCCGTCTGAACTTTATGCAGCTCATCCGGCACTTTATACGATGGTGACGGCTGCTCCACCTTCTCCTCCTTCACTTCCCAAGCAGACAGCCCAGCATACATGCCCCCGGCTCCCGAGAAAAAAGAAGCCACCATCACCACAACAACCCACTTCCTCTTCACCATCTCGCCCCCTCCAATATAGAAAGCTCCAAAAACTTCCCCCTAAAGGAGCCACCCATCACTAGGACAACCTCCATACCCTACCTTATGAAAAAAATAACCAAAATATGAATAAGGGCCTGACTCCCAAGCGGAGGTCAGACCCTTACTTTTTTCTTATTTTAGTTCGCTGACGAGTTGTTCCATCATCGCTTCATCCATTGGACCAACGATTTTTTGGTGGACAGTGCCATCGGTGTTGAGCACATACGTCGTTGGGATGGTAAAGGCTTGATATTGTTCGCCAAGCGTGCCTTCTTCATCTAGTAAGATCGGAAAGGTGAGCCCGTATTGTTTCACAAAGTCAGCGACAGTTTCTTTTCCTTTGTCGTTTTTCGTTAAGTTGACAGCGAGAATTTCAACGTTATTTTTTTCAGCTTCTTTTTCATAATACTTTTGCATATGAGGCATTTCTGCTTTACAAGGTGGACACCAAGTTGCCCAGAAGTTTAAAATGACTTTCTTCCCTTCATAATCCGATAAAGACACTTCCTCTCCTTGGATCGTCTTTACGGTAAAGTCGGGTGCCTTTTCTCCAACATCAATTCCAGATTGAGCAGTGGACGGCGCTTTAGTTCCCGGGTTCTCAATTTCTGTAACTTCCTGACGATCCTTTACCATATTCACAACAGCTATACCGACTAAAAGAACGAGCAGCAATAACCCAAACCATTTTTTATCCAATGTTTTGTTTCCTCCTTATCATTACGAAATATATAGTTACTCCTATATATAATAATCCGGTCGTTGAAACTACTTCTCCCGCCCAAGATTCAAACAGCAATTGCCAAAGAGTAAATAGCCAAAGCACTTGTAATGGGGCTCTTATTAAGAACGATAAAGCCATGGCTCCGCCCGCCAAACGAATGGTGTCAAGCAGACCTGCTTGTCCACTCAACATCGCTAAGAGCATCTCAAATAACACGATCACCATCATCCAAATTTTTACCCCATCATACCATTGTTGAGGCGACCATTTCCATGCCATGTACATCAATGCGGCCATCACCGCGAGCCAAAGTCCTCTTTCTCCACCATTAAAATATAGCAAAGACATCGGTGCTTCGATGACCATTGAAAAACTGAAAATAATGATACTAAACTTCCAAACAATGATGAACAAAAAGACCGTATTTCCATATACATCTAATAAGTCTTTCTCTTTCTTCCACCAAAGATATGCGCCGATGAGTAAAAAAGTGATTCCGAGAGCGAGCTGTGAAACGGGTATCGTGATTGATCCTATCGTATACCATTTCATTTTATACTATTCCTTCATATCCAAATCGTTATCATTTAATCCATTTCGTGACATATGAAGCACTCCTCAATACCTTATTAGGTATTATCTTACAATAAAGCTATCTTCTCGTCCACTATGTAGAAAGTGAGCAGCCCCAAAGAGGGGCACTCACTTTGTCCACAAAGGTCTTCGATTACTAACAGCAAATATAAGCAGACCCAACAATAATTAACAAAATGAACAAAACAACGATTAACGCGAAGCCGCCTCCACATCCGTATCCGCCACTCATTTGCTACACCTCCCCTTTCACTTACAATTACAATTTATTCAAAAAGGGAGACTTTGTGTGGGCATGAGCCTAATTTTCATGGATGACCTTACAAATTACATTAGAGTTAACTAACAAGCCATCTCAAAAAAAAACTGCCTGCCAACGCAACATTGACAGACAGTCTTCTCATTAAAAGCTGACATATTTTCTCGGATCCACTGCATTTTCTTTCGATTGTGTCCATGGGCCTTCATGAACTTCAAAGTGTAAATGCTGACCGGAGGAACGACCGGTATTTCCCATGTACCCAATTTTTTGGCCTTTTGATACATGCCCGTCTTGGACAAGGCGCTCAGACATATGGGCATAAACCGTTGTTAACACTTTACCGTCTATTGAATGAGAAATGAAAATGACATTTCCGTATGTAGAAGAATAATACGAGCGGCTAACGACTCCATCTGCCGCAGCTACGATCGGTACGCTAGTGCTATTCGCAATATCAATTCCTTTATGGTTTCCTGAACTGCGATGGCCAAATTCTGAAGAAATATGCCCTTCAGTTGGTCTCATAAACCCACCAGATGTTACCGCTGGTGTATCATTTGAACGATCAGGTGTAGCTTCTGGTGCAGCTTCTGATACGGCTTCCGGTGCAGGTGTCGAGCTATCCGGCAAGACTTGTGACTGCTCCTGCTCTTTTTGTCTTTGTCTTTGTCTTTGTCTTTGTTCTTCTTCTTTAGCTAACCGTGTTTTCTCAGCAGCAATCGCTTGTTTAATAGCCTTATCTTGAGAGGATAAAATCTCTTTTTCTTCTTGAAGACTTAGTTTTTCATCATGCATCTCATCTTCTTCAGAAGCAAGTGTTTTCATCACTTGATCTTTTGCCGCTTTTTTCTGTTCTAGTTCGGCTTTCAACGATTCTAAACCTTGCAGCATTTCTTCAAGATTCGCTAACTTCTCTTTTACTTGCTTCTCATTCTCTTCTAGTTGCGCTTTATCTTTTTCTTGTTCTTCAAGGATTTCTTTATCGGCATTCACTAATTGCGTGACAGCTGTTGCTCGATTGACGAAATCGCCAAAGTTTGTCGCTCCGAGGAGTACATCCATATAGCTCGCTGAACCGCCGCTTTTTTGAAGTGAACGGGCGCGATCGTCTAATACGAGATTACGTTCCTCGATTCGCTTCTTCAGCTCTTCTATTTCTTTTTTCAGCTTTTCAATCTCTTTTTGCGTTTGAGCTATTTTCTCTTGCTTGTCACGAATATTGGACTCTGTTTTAGAAACTTCCGAATCTAGCTTCTCAATTTCCGCTGACAGCTTGTCTTGTTTCCCTTGAAGCTCATTAATTTTACTATTTTTCTCACTGATGCTTTTTTCAAGACCAGATTGTTTATTTTCGATTTGATTTTCACGGCTCTCAAGATCGGATAACGTTGAAGCGGATGCTTTCTCCGTCAGTCCAAATGTACTACTAACACTAAGAGATGTAACTAATGCGACTGTGAGACCTACACGTTTCTTCAAGCCAAATTCTCCTCTATCTTATATTTTCAAAAACTTACGCACCGACATCACACTTCCCCACATGCCGATAAATGCACCAACCAGGATAACAATGCTACTCACCTGGAGCACAAATGGAAAATAATCTAGCATTTGAACAAGCTGTCCTTGCATATGCGTTGTGAATGCTTTGAATGCATAGTGATAGCCAATAATAACGACGAGAACTGGTAACACCGAGCCGAGAAGTCCAATCCACAAACCTTCTAATAAAAAGGGCCAACGGATAAACCAGTTCGTTGCTCCTACTAATCTCATAATTTCAATCTCTTTACGACGAGCAAAAATCGTCATTTTGATTGTATTAGAGATTAAAAACATCGCTATAAACAACAATCCAACAATCAATACAAATCCAATGTCGCGACTCGTCTTTAACACACTAAATAGCTTTTCTACTTTTTTCTCCCCATACACAGCGGATTCAACCGAATCTAATTTTTCGATTTTCTTTGCTGCCTTAGGGGTATCTGTCGGGCGTTTTGTCTTTACAACAAACACATCGTAAAGTGGGTTTCTCTGTTCATACAGCGCAAAATCCTCACCTAAGTCTCGAATTAAATTGTCTAATTCTTGTTCCTTCGAAGAGTAGGTAACACTTTCGACTTCAGGCAACTGCTGAATCTCATCCTTCAATATTTGTTTGTCTACTTCCTTTGCGTCTAACTCAATATGAACGCGAACCTCCACATCGTTTTCAATGTCAGTAGCAATTTTGTTCATATTCAGAATGACGACAAGAAACACAGCAACTAACAACAGTGTCATCGTAACTGCAGATGTTGCAGCAAAGGTCATCCAACCATTTCTCTTAAGGTTCTTAAAGCTTTCTCGAAAATGCCGGCGGACTGTACTAGGCTTCATAGCCATAACCACCTCGCTGTTCATCACGGACAATTCGTCCTTTATCAATCACGATGACTCGATGGCGAATCGTATCGACAATATCTTTATTATGAGTCGCCATCACCACGGTCGTACCTTTTCCGTTTATTTCCTGAAAAACACTCATAATATCCCAAGATGTCTCCATATCAAGATTACCTGTCGGCTCATCAGCTATTAATACTTTTGGCTTATTCACGAAAGCACGAGCAATTGAGACACGTTGCTGCTCTCCTCCTGATAGCTCGTTTGGAAGCATTTTCGCTTTGTGCTTCAAGCCAACTAGTTGCAGCACTTCCATGACTCGTTTCTTTATATTCTCTGGGCTTTCTTCTATCACTTCTAAGGCAAAGGCGACATTTTCATATACCGTTAATGTTGGTAGCAGTCTGAAATCTTGAAAGACGACTCCCATTTGACGTCGAAAATAAGGGACACTGCTCTCTTTCAATACAGACAAGTTCATCCCATTGACGACAATTTTCCCGCTTGTTGGTCGTTCTTCGCGGTACATCATCTTAATGAATGTCGACTTACCAGCACCACTTGGCCCGACAACATACACAAACTCACCTTGTTTAATGGAAACATCAATGTTATGTATGGCAGTTACTCCATTGGGATACTTTTTTGTCACGCCTTTCATCTCTATCATACAATCACCTATTTATTCTTTGATCTCTTGTAAATCCAGAATCATTATAACATTGAATCAAAGTTTGTTCAGGTTCATTTGTATTACATTTTCTTTTCGCTTGTAATAAACTTGAGTATTTTTTCCTCATATTTGCTTTTAAAAAACGGGATGAAAACTTGATATGAGCATCTTTCTTCATGATGAAATATTCGACATAATAGACGAAAAAAACACCAGCTCATTTGCTGATGTTTTCTCATGTTCTTATTTCTTACTCGCTAACCAGTTGGCTACTGCTTCGGCATCTGCACCTTCTACAACATTTGGTGGCATACCGCCTTGACCATTCTTAATCACATTAAGAATGTCTTCTTCACTAAGTTTTGACCCAATTTTATCAAGCGCTGGTCCTACGCTACCTTCAAGGTTTTCTCCATGACAGCTCATACAGCTTTGCTTGTACACTTGCTCTCCATCTGCACTTGCTGTTTCTTTACCAGTTTCTTTCTCTGGCTCAGCTTTTTCGTCTCCTCCACCACAAGCAGCTAGAGCCATGGATGACCCTAACAAAAGAGCTAATAATGACTTTTTCAGTTTCATGTTATCTCCTCCTGAGGAAAAATATGATACACCTCTTTATTATAACAGACTTGTCTGCTTTTAAAACCTTCCACAGCCGCTTGAAACGCATCAACTAATGGTCAATTGTTGATATTCTGTGAACATTTATCGGCACTCAAGCGTTCAAACTTGCTTCTTGTATATACGTTCTATTTTAACCATTTTGAAAAGGATTAAACGGCGAAGAAGAATGGACTTTAGGCTGATGGAGCACCTTTTTACTTTTTTTATATAATAAGATCAAAAAGATCCAGGGATGTGATTTCATGCTTAAAAATTTGAGCGTAATTTTTTTTATTGGCTTTATGACAACAGTTTGCGGCGGATTACTGTTCGCACTAGCAGACTTCGTTCAAATAAACGAACCTTATATTTATTTCAAATTAAGCGATTTGGCTGATTTCATTTTAATTAGTTATTCATTCGTATTTGCTATTTGTTCTTATTTCTTTCTTGTTAAAATCACCGATCATATGAAACAGAAAAAAAAGAAAAAGAAGAAAAAAAACGCTTCTTCCTCCTTCCGTTCTTTCTTATTATGGACAGGCGGCATTCAGCTTCTTTTTATTCCATTTGTCTATTTAGCAATGCACCATTCCATTACTATTACTGAGAAGGAAATTTTGGTCTCGCCTTTTTGGGACCTGGACCAAAAACACTATAGCTGGGAAGCCGTCGATTTCATAGAGCTTTCATATGAATATGACGAAGGAGAGTATTACGGATCCTATGTCATGTATTTAGTCGATGGGGAAGATTGGGATTTATGGGACATTGATTCAGAAGTTTTTTCACAATTGATGATAGTGGATGAATTAGCAAAAAGCAAACAAGTGGAAAAAGAAATTTGGAATCAGCCTTACCTAAGCGAGATCCCCGACTGGGCTGATGAAGGGAATCATACAGAAGAGCAACTAAAAACATTATTTGAAATATATGAGTAAAAAAACATAAACCCGTTTGCTAGGCAAACGGGTTTTCTTTTATATACGTGAACGTAAATAAGCATTAATAAACGGGGTGATATCTCCATCCATGACGCCTTGTACGTTTCCGCTTTCTTCACTTGTTCGATGGTCTTTCACCATAGAGTATGGATGGAAGACGTATGAGCGGATTTGACTTCCCCAGCCAATCTCCTTTTGCTCTCCACGAATTTCAGCCAACTCTGCTTCTTGCTCTTCTAATCTCTTTTGATATAGCTTTGCTTTCAACATTTTCATGGCTTGCTCACGGTTTTTAATTTGTGAACGCTCGGACTGGCAAGTCACAACGACATTGGTCGCTAAGTGTGTGATCCGCACGGCTGAGTCAGTCGTATTAATATGCTGTCCACCCGCACCACTTGCTCGGTACGTATCGATTTTAATGTCTTCTGTACGAATCTCAATTTCAATTTCTTCATTAAATTCCGGCATTACTTCACAAGAAACAAACGATGTATGACGGCGGCCAGAAGAATCAAACGGCGAAATCCGCACTAAACGGTGAACGCCTTTTTCCGCTTTTAAATAGCCGTAAGCATTATGGCCTTTAATAAGAAGCGTCACACTTTTAATCCCGGCTTCATCTCCTGGAAGATAGTCAAGCGTCTCTACTTTATAACCTTGCTTTTCTGCCCATCTTGTATACATACGAAGAAGCATCGAGCCCCAATCTTGTGACTCTGTACCACCCGCACCTGGATGTAGTTCTAAAATGGCATTATTCTTATCATGCGGCTCACTTAATAATAACTGCAGCTCAAAATCATTGATGCGCTTTATGAACTCTTCCATCTCTGATTCAAGATCGGCTTGAAGTTCCGCATCAGCCTCCTCTTTCACCAACTCATGCGTCAATTCAAGATTCTCCTGCACTTCAAGCAAGCCCTTATATTCATTGACAATTTCCTTTAATCCATTCGACTCATTAATCACCACTTGCGCCGCTTGCTGATCATTCCAAAAATCAGGATGTAGCATTTCATCTTCTAGTGCAGCAATCCGTTCCTCTTTGTGTTCTAAGTCAAAGAGACCCCCTGAAGTCCGCTAATTTCTTAGCTGTTCTATCTAACTCATTACGAATTTCAAATAATTCCATACAAACACCTCATCATTTATTGGTCATCAAACAGGAAAAAAGACAGTGCATCCACACAGTCATCTTTTTTCCTGTCATTATATTATGCCAGTCTAGCTAATGACAACATTGTCATGCTAATTGTTTCATATTTGGAGCGGTTCTTCGACTTTATCGCAAACTTCTCTGACTTTCCGCTGAAAACAACCTTATTTCCCAGCGCCGCAGCAGTTTTTATATTTTTTGCCGCTGCCGCATGGGCATAGTTCATTACGGCCGGTTTCTGGCGCTTTGCGAACGGGCTTCTTCTTTGTTTTACCTTCTTCTTCTTTCGGATTGACGGCTTGGCCTTTGGCAACTTCTTGACGCTCTAGGTTACTGCGAATTTCGGCTTTCATGACATATTTAGCTGCTTCTTCATTAATTGAAGCAACCATGTTTTCGAACATCGCAAAGCCTTCGTTTTGATATTCACGAAGCGGGTCAATTTGACCGTAAGCGCGCAAATGGATTCCTTGACGCAATTGATCCATCGCATCAATGTGATTGATCCATTTTGAATCGACTGCACGAAGGAGAACAACTTTTTCAAATTCACGCGTTTGCTCCTCGCCCATTTGCTCTTCTCTTTCATCATAGCGATTTTTCACTTTGGTAAAAATTAAATTAGATATTTCATCAGCTTCTTTGCCTTGAAGATCGGTTAATTCTAATTCACCATCTTGTAATAAATTCGCATTTACATAGTCAACGATCCCTTGAAGGTTCCACTGATCTTCCACTTCAGCAGGATTGATATGGAGACCCACCACTTGGTGAATCACTGTTTCAATCATTCCTTCCATAATATCGCGAAGGTTTTCGGCTTCTAACACGTCATCACGTTGCTTATAAATAATTTCACGTTGCTGACGTAATACATCATCATATTCAAGCAAGCGTTTCCGAGCATCGAAGTTGTTTCCTTCTACTCGTTTTTGTGCTGATTCAACCGCACGGCTAACCATTTTACTTTGAATCGGTTGATCGTCATCCATTCCCATTTTCTCCATCATCGATTTCATATTATCTGAACCGAAGCGGCGCATTAACTCATCTTCCATGGATAGATAAAATTGTGTCACACCTGGGTCTCCTTGACGTCCAGAACGTCCACGTAGCTGGTTATCAATTCGGCGTGATTCATGACGCTCTGTACCAATAACGGCAAGTCCGCCAAGTTCTTTGACGCCTTCCCCAAGCTTAATATCCGTTCCACGTCCGGCCATGTTGGTCGCGATCGTTATCGCCCCTGGCTGCCCAGCTTCCATAATAATTTCCGCTTCACGGCCATGGTTTTTCGCATTCAACACATTATGAGGCACACCGCGTTTTTTCAATAAGCTTGAAATCAACTCGGACGTTTCAATGGCAACTGTCCCCACAAGCACTGGTTGATTTAATTGATAACGCTGATAAATATCTTCCACAACCGCACGGAATTTGCCTTCTATCGTCGCATAAATTAAATCGGAACGATCATCACGGGCAATTGGTCGGTTCGTTGGGATGGCCACGACACGCATATTATAAATATTGCGGAATTCCTCTTCTTCCGTTTTCGCTGTACCAGTCATTCCGGACAGTTTTTCATACATGCGGAAGTAGTTTTGGAACGTAATCGTTGCCATTGTCATGCTTTCATTTTGAATCGGCACGCCTTCCTTTGCTTCAATCGCTTGGTGAAGTCCATCACTGTAGCGGCGACCTTTCATAAGACGGCCGGTAAATTGATCAACAATGACGACTTCTTCTTCTTGAACAACGTAGTCGACATCACGCTGCATTGTCACATGTGCCTTTAACCCTTGGTTAATATGATGGTTCAATGTAACATGCTTCAAGTCAAATAAGTTTTCAATACTAAATGCTTTTTCCGCTTTGTTAATTCCTTCTTCAGTTAGCAATACACTTTTCGTTTTCACATCATATGTGTAATCATCTTCTAGCTTTAATGTACGTACAAAGCTGTTAGCATGGATGTATAGCTGAGTTGATTTTTGCGCTTGACCCGAAATAATCAATGGTGTTCTCGCTTCATCGATTAAAATCGAGTCGACCTCATCAATGACAGAATAATGAAGCGGACGCATAACTTTATGCTCTTTATAAAGCACCATATTGTCTCGAAGGTAGTCAAAGCCAAATTCATTATTCGTTCCATAAGTAATGTCTGCTTCATAAGCCGCTTTTTTCTCTTCTTTTGTTAAGCTGTTCAAGTTCAAGCCAACAGATAAGCCGAGGAAATTATACAGTTCTCCCATTTCCGTCGCGTCACGAGAAGCTAAGTATTCATTAACTGTGATGACGTGTACACCTTTTCCAGAAATGGCGTTTAAATAGACCGGTAGCGTCGCTGTTAATGTTTTACCTTCCCCGGTTTTCATCTCAGAAATATTACCTTCATGAAGGGCAATCCCCCCCATGATCTGCACGCGATAAGGATATAGACCCAATACACGACGCGCTCCCTCACGCACAACGGCGAACGCTTCTGTCAATAAATCATCTAACGTTTCTCCGTTACGGTACCGCTCTTGAAATTCAATCGTTTTCGCCCGAAGTTCCTCATCCGACAGTGCTTCCGTCGCACTTGCTAACGCCTCTACCTTCATTGCCATATGTTCCAAACGCTTCACTTCACGTTTATTTGCATCAAATAATTTATTTAACAAACCCATAAAAACGCTCCTTTTACTCTCAACAAGTTAATATATGAGCCTAAAAATCACAAAATTCCTACTTAATCTTAACATTAACCCCCATTTGAAACAACTGAAGGGCCTAGACAGAAGGATAAAAATTACGCGCTCCGCTTATTTTGTCAAAAGAAAAAAACGCCCATAAGAGCGTTCTTTCCTAGTTACTGCGTATCTGCTAATCGTTCTTGAAGAACTACTTCCATTTCTTTAGCCCGCTTCGATAAACTCGCTGCGGTTGTTCCTAAACGCTTAGCTAGTGCTGCATTTGAATCATTGGCTTTAACAATATTATACGATTGTAAAAGAGAAACAAGGGCTCCGACATATATTTCCGGTTTGCGGATCGTTGGATTCTCCTTCTGACAGTACAGATTCCATAGAAGAACCGCCGTTTGTTGATGCAGCTCCTCAATCCCCTCTTCTTGTAAAAATTCGCGTAGGGCATCAGCTGTTTTCGCTTGCGCTTCTTTCTCCCATTTCAATTCGCTATAATCAAATGGCTCTTGAGACTCCTGAGGTTGCTGCATCTCATTATAAATGGTAAATAAGCCGTCTAATACGAATAGGAAGTTGTCAGAAACAAAAGCTTCTCGTTCTTCTACTTGTTCACCTTGAGATAACAACCATTTCTCCATTCGTGGAGCCATTTCCTTTTCAAAATGGAAGTCGATCATAAAGAACGTGTACTCTTGTTCAAATGGCAATAACGCTCCGATAATAAACACTTCATCTAAATCTACCTTTTGACGAGCACGAATCGCCACTTTTTCTCCGGAAAGAATATCTTGAACTTCATACACATGATCGCGGATCATACCTAATTGACCAGCAATGAACTTCGTTTGTGGCCATGTTTTAAATACTTGCTTCGTCCGTTCACGTTCGATCGTATTCAATCGACGAGCAACAAACTTCTCTAGCACTGTTCGTCCATCTTTCACTGGATAATTTAAAATAAACCAAATTTCAAAAGCGACTAAAAATACTTGTGGATCTTTGCGAAGCACTTCGTATTTATGTAAGAGCGTTTGAAACTCTTTCTTCATCGTATGTGAATAATTTGCCATCGCATAGTCAATTAATTCTCGCTGTAAGTTTTCTAGCTCTTCAAGCATCACCCCATGAATCGCTAAGCCTTCTACTTTTCCACAGCACTTTTTGTATTTTTTCCCACTTCCACATGGACATGGTTCGTTCCGTCCAACTGACATGAATGTTATTCCTCCTCTAAATCACAAAAACTTAACACTTGTTCTATCTTAACACGTTTTGTCAACTTGATACAGATGAACAAAAAACGCTTGCAAAGTTCATCTTTGCAAGCGTCCCTTTTATTAGTTTGTTTCAATTAAACCATATTTACCATCTTTACGTTTGTAGACGATGTTTGTTCCATTGCTCTCAGCATCTGTATAAATAAAGAAGCTGTGACCAAGCAAGTTCATTTGTAAAACCGCTTCTTCAGAATCCATTGGTTTCAAGTCAAATTGCTTTGTGCGAACAATCGCTAATTCATCTGTGTCTTCTTCCACTTCAGTGGCTGCCGCTTCATTCATTGCAATGGCAAAATACTCTTGCGGCTCCCCTTTTTCACGGAACTTACGATTTACTTTAGTTTTGTGTTTACGGATTTGACGTTCTAATTTATCAACAATTAAGTCGATGCCTGCATACATATCTCCGTTGCGCTCTTCCGCACGAAGGACAAGATTTTTCATCGGAATCGTTACTTCTACTTTTGTATTTCTATCAGAATAAACCTTCAAGTTTACATGCACAGTAGCGTTTGGTACTTCGTTAAAATAACGCTCTAGCTTCCCAATCTTTTTCTCGACGTATTCACGAATCGCCGGAGTTACCTCAATGTTTTCACCACGAATGTTGTAATCCATCATGCGAACTCCTCCTTAACTTGTAGCTATGTATATATATTTCTCTATCTCTTTAAAAATCCCTGCTAAATCTCGAAAAAAAATATGTCGAATTTTTGACAAACATTCCGAATTTTTGTATTTAGTGACTTATTCCTTTAAATGTTTTAGATCATAAGCTTTTTTTCGTCCCCTTCTTTTTCACTTCTTTCCACGCTTCAAGTAATTCTATGAAATATCGTTCAACTTCATTCACTTTTGATAGGCTTTTCTCCATATTTGCTTCTATTAAACGTCGATTAATATAATCATACAAAGCTAATAAATTTTTCCCTTCTTTTGTTTGCTTATTCACATAAATCATTAATTCAAATACAAGTTGCTGAACTTGATTTAATAGTCTATTTTGCTCTGGTAAGTCGCGTATTTGTAAAGCTACTTTTGCTTTTTCGAGATTTTGCAATGCTTTTTGTATCATCCAAATGATGATTTCATTATTAGAAGCTGTAGCAATACTTGTTTCCTCATATTTTCCCTTTGCTTTCTGATAATCCATTGCAGTAGCCCCTTTTAAGTTTTCCTTTTATATCGGTACAAAGTCTTAAAAATCAATTACCATTTCCTTTATTTTCAACAAAAAAAGCCGATATAAAAGATGAAAAATATTTTTAAATGAGAAGAGGTGTTTTTTAATTGAAAATTCAAAATCAATCTATGATTGCTTTTTCAATGAACAGGTACCAAAAAAATGAAACGAAAATTCAAAAGACCCTTGACAAACTAGCTTCAGGGCTAGACATTCAAAAGTCTGCTGATAACGCTTCTGGTTTAGTAGTTTCTGAAACGATGCGTGCACAGATTCGCGGTATTTCTCAAGCACAGAAGAATATGCAAGATGGCTTATCTGTACTTGAAGTAACAGATGAAGGGCTAAATCACGTGAATGGCCTACTACAGCGCGCTCGAGAATTAAGTGTAATGGCTGCAAATGATACTCTCACTCATGAAGATCGTCAAGCAGCACAAATTGAATTAGAAGAGCTGATGAATGGCATCAATGATACAGCAGAAAAGCTAGAATTTAATACAAAAAAAATACTGGGAGAGAATGCTCCACTCGTCTTAATGGTTGGCGCTAACCCAGGCCAACAAATCAAAATTGATTTAGTGAAAACAGACACAGATGCACTTGGATTAAATGGCGCTTCACTACTTGATCAAAACGATGCTGAAAATCTAATAACTAAAATAGACAATGCCATCACAAAAGTCTCTTTAGATTTAACTAGAGTTGGAGCTCATTATGAAGCGATTGAACATCATATCCGAAATGCTCATATTTATGAAAAAAATATGACAACATCCTTTTCTATGTTAAAAGATGCTGATATGGGAAAAGAAATGCTCTCTTTAACTAGTGCAGAAATTAGACAAAAGAGTGATCAAATTCTTGTATCAACTGTTAATCAAAATGCTCGAGACATACTAAACTTATTTAAATAAAAAATTAGACCAGCTCAAGTTGAGCTGGTCTAATTTTTTTTATCGTAAAACATCCCGTCAGTCATAGAAAGTTTCCCATAAGGGTCCGTGTATTTCGACATGCTTGCTTTTTTCATATTCACACCTTGAATATCTTGCTTAATCATAGCCATTAGCTTTTGCAGATGAACATCAATCTTTCGGTTCCACTGTTTGATTTCATGCCCTAATTGAATCTCTTCATCATTGAATGGGGGAGTAATCTTCGGAAGAAGGACTCCTCTTTTTTGTAACAGCAAATCAACCTCTGCCATTAATCGATCTCGCTCATTGTCACTATATGGCCCTTCAAGCAAATCTAGTAGCTGCTTCGTCAACAAATGGCATTGAACAACAACCTCACTCATTAAACTTGACCACCACTGCCTGCATATTGAGTTTGTCTATTTTTTTGTATCACTAATTTCCATGTATCTCGAAACTCTTCAACAAACCCTTCTACTTCATTTAGGATCTCAATATCATTTTTTAAATTCGCATCTATTAAACGACGGTTTAAGTAATCATATAAAGTCATCATTTCTTTAGATATGTCTATATCCATATTTAAAGTAACCATTAATTCTCGAATAATTTTTTGGGCTTTTTGGATATTAACATTTTTTTGTTCATAGTTTTTTTCTTTAATTGCCTCTTTAGCTTTACGAATAAATTTCAAACAACCGTTGTAAAGCATTAACGTTAATTCTCCGGGTGAAGCGGTATTAACAGAATTATTTTCATATTGTTTGTATGGATTGTTTGTAGACACTCAGTGCCACTCCTTTTGTTCTATATACTAATAACAATTACCCAAATGCATTCATTAAATAAGCAGATTGTTCATTTGCTCTTTGAATTGCTTTCTCCATAGCTGTAAATTGATTCCAATAACGTTGTTCTACTTGGACTAAACGATCTTCAAATCGAGCAATTTGCTTATTCATTGTATCAAGACTTCGGCCTAAAGAATATTGCTGGTTTGTTGAATGTTTATTCCCAGCCTTTACTCTTATTTTCTCCATAGCATTATTGGTCGTTTCATATAAGCGATGAATAACCCCTTTTTGGCTTTCGTCAGTTCCATTAGCAATAAATAAACTTTCTACCGCAGCAGGGTCTTTTTCAATCGCTTCTCTCAATTTTTGTTCATCTTTAATTACTAATTTTCCACCTTCCATATAATTAGAAGTGGTCGTAATGCCAATCTTAGCTAATGAATTATATGCGGAGGAAACATTATCATTTTTCACAGGCGCCGATAAATCTAAACGCATCTCGGATAATGCACTTGTTAAAATAGGATCTCTTCGCAAAAGGCCACTTTTCGCCTTCTCATCCCAAAGTTCCTGTTGCTTTTCAGTCATTGCTTCTCTTTCTTCATCCGTTAATGGCTGATATTTACGATAAACATTTTCAGTCGTTTTATTTTGGATTTTTTCGATTAATTCATTGTATTCATTAACAAACCCAACAATATTTTCAAACACTTTCTCTGAATCATTGCTTACATTTACTTTCACTTCGTCCGTAAATGTTTGTTTAAGCGTAAACGTTACACCATTCATAGTGAAGTTATTCGAACTACGCTCTGTCTCTAAACCATTGATGGTGAACTTTGCATTTTCCCCTTTTATTGTTGGAGTACTATTAGGGTCAAATTGAAATGTCTTTTCCATCAATGCCCCTGAAAAGAATATTTCGTTACCGTCTTTGTTAAAGTCACCAGTTGCCGTTCTCATTAACGTCATTTGCTGGGAAAAATCATCATACATCAGGGATACGCCAACATTGGATGAATTCACTTTTTTAATGACACTATCCATTGAGTCATTTCCTTGAATAAAGAACGTTTCTGAAGACACTTCCCCCTCACCAGTATGAGCACCTACAGAGAAAGTTGTATAATTTTGTTTATACGTGATTTCCAAGCTACCTTCTAGAGATTGATCTTCATTAAACGTTATCCTTCCTGTATTGGAATTCAATGTTCCAATGGTTTCCCCACCAGCCGTTTGAATGAGCAAATCGTCCCCTGTAGAATCTGGGTTTGCCACTAAATTCAATGCTGAACCTTCAAATGACATAGAAATATCTTCTAAAGAGTTTCTTTGTAATTGCCATGATGTGGAGTCTTTTGTCAGGGCAAAATTTTCTGTTTTGTCATTTGCGATATAATCGATTTTAATCGTACTATTTGCAGCTAATTCTTTGTTAAACTTGAACGTACCATCCGGGTTTACTAAAACCGTGTTATCGGTCAAATCATTTGAATCAGTCACTACTTTGTATGACTTTCCATCTACTTTGACCCCCCAATTGCTAATCGACGAAACGTCAAAGTTTGTGTCACCAAGAGAAAAATCCTTCCCAGCAGTTCCTACTTTAATCGTTTTACTCTCGATTGCACCTGTCTTCCACATTCCTGCTTCTCCACTAGTTTGATCATATAAACCAGCATTTTTATCTAAAGTAACTTTTCCTTTATTGACAATTGTTTCCGCACTAGCTAATTGAGTAACCTTTGAAATTGAATAAGAAGAAGCATTCGCGCCACTAGCAACTGTCGCAGAAACTTTCGACTCATCTACAGAGCTAACATTTCTTGCTCGATAATTTTGAGTATACTTTAATTTCGTTAACTCCGATCGAAAATCATCCAGCTGAGTATACATTGCACGATAATCATCACGTTGCCACTCAACTTTTTGTTTTTTTTGTTTCATTCTATCAAGCGGCATTCTTTCCACTTTCATTAAGTCCTTGACCATTGTATCAATATCCATACCACTTGCTAATCCACTAATTCGCATCATAATGCCTCCTTAAATTTTTTCATCTACTAAAATCCCCAAATATTTGGTCATCGCTGCGTACATATCTAATAGCTTTCTCGACGGTATTTCTCGTATGACTTCCTGCGTCACATCATTGACCATCGTCACATAGTACTCTTCTAATTCATCGTGGAATTCAAACTTCACATGCAAATTTGAAGGCTTCAAAAAATCATTCATTCCCTGAATAACTCTCTCCATCTCTGCTTTCGAAGGCTGACTTTGCACGTCCTCGGTTTTCATCGTTGCATCCATTTCTTGTTGTATAGGACGAGTTATAGGATTCATCACTTGGTTCGACATCCCCAGCTTATCAAGCATCTCCCATCGCTCCCTCCAGAAAATCATTTCTATCCCTTATATCGGAAGCCGAACCACGATATTAACAAGAAAAAACGAAAACAATGGATTTTTTAGGAGATCGCTGTTGAAACTTTATTGTTTTTGAATCGTAATAGTTAATATAAGAAAGGGGAGATTATGATGGCTGAAAAAGGTTGTATCAAATGTGGTAGTAGGGATGCGGCACAAAAAGAGGTAGCGATGACGGGCACGGGCTTATCAAAAATGTTTGATATTCAAAAGAATCAATTTATAGTTGTTTATTGCAAAAAGTGCGGGTACTCCGAGTTTTACAATAAAGAAGCATCAACGGCTTCTAACGTATTGGATTTCTTT
Source organism: Bacillus sp. FJAT-52991 (assembly GCF_037201805.1). Classification (GTDB taxonomy): domain Bacteria; phylum Bacillota; class Bacilli; order Bacillales; family Domibacillaceae; genus Bacillus_CE; species Bacillus_CE kandeliae. Next base: position 3,136,015 of record NZ_CP147404.1, read on the forward strand.
TTTGGATAATCGAAAAATGCGTTGGTGTCAGCATGCCAACGCATTTTTCTTCACTCAACAATGAAAGTTCTCATGCCATAAACCTTTTTGATGTACTTTTTCCTTGTCGCCTCACCTATTCAATTTCTTTCTTCATCAAATATCGCAAGCACTTCCGTTTCCCCCAACAAAAATCTCCTGCACTCTCCCTACTTGTCCATCCACAAGTCGCACTTTAATGCCATGTGGATGAAAGCTGGAGTTTGTCAAAATATCCTTGACGATTCCTCTCGTTTTCTTCCCTGTTCGTTGATCCTTTTTTAACACAATATTGACATCAAGCCCCGGTTGAATATCTTTTCGATGTTGTCCGTTCATTTGTTTTCGCTCCTTTTTTATTCATTATCTTTCGTATAAGTTCCATTTTACCTGAAAGGAAGAACAGGACGAAAGTAGTATATTTTATTAGACAAATGATCCGCCCTTATTTATAATAATTATTAAATAAGAACAAACTAGTAGAGGTGCTACCTATGAATATCTTTGATTTTAAAGTAGAAAAAACAAATGGCAACATCGTTTCTCTTGAAAATTATAAAGAAAAAGTGTTGCTGGTCGTCAATACAGCTAGTAAATGTACTTTCACTCCACAGTTTGAGGACTTACAAAAACTCTATCTCTCCTATAAAGAAGCTGGATTAGAGATACTGGGCTTTCCTTGCAATCAATTCGCTGGCCAAGAACCTGGTACAAATGAAGAGGCCTCGTCTTTTTGTCAATTAAATTACGGTGTCACTTTCCCAATTTTTTCAAAGGTGAACGTCAATGGAGAAAACGAAGCTCCATTATTTCAGTTTTTAAAAGCGGCTGCTCCATTCCGTGGATTTGACGAATCAAACATTAGTGAAAAGCTATTAAAGATGATGATCTCGGAAAAAAATCCAGAATTTCTCCTCGGTGATTCGATCAAATGGAACTTCACTAAATTTCTTATCGACCAAGAAGGAAATGTCATCAAACGATTCGAACCATCGGATGAACCTGCTTCTTTTGCTAAAGAAATAGAAAAATTGCTTCAATAATTAAGAAACAATGGCTAAACGCAAAGAGCCCATTCTCCTGGGCTCTTTGCGATATACTTCTTATATGTGAGTACGAATAAAATTTAACGTTCGCTCAATGATTAGTGACTGATCGTTGTCTAGTGTCGCCACATGATAGCTGTTGTCGAGTTTAATTTTTTCTTTATCGAGAGAAGCAATGTTTGCGAATATTTCTTCCGAGTTTTCCGGTGGAACGACATGGTCTTCTTTCGATACGAAAACCAGTGCAGAACAAGTGATGTCGCTAAGATGAGCTCGCACTTGTTCCGCTAAAATTAGTATTTCTTGAATAGAGCAGACAGGTGTTTTTTCATAGGCAAGCTCTTTGACACCAACTGCTTTAATATCTGAACCGATCGCGTCGAGAAAGCGGGGTTCTTTTGCTCCTTCAAACTCTTTCATTGCTGGTAAATCAATGGCTGCGTTAATCGGAATAATCCCTTTGATTTCTGGATATTTTTCCGCTAAATACAAAGTCAGTGTGCCGCCCATCGACAGCCCCGTCACAAAAATCCGTTCGCATCGCTCTTTTAGCCACTGAAACCCTTCCTCTACTGAAGTGATCCAATCTTGATACGTCGTTTTTTCCATCTCTTCATAATGAGTTCCATGTCCTTTTAAACGTGGGCCACAAACGGTAAAACCAGCTTCTCTGTAGGCTTCGCCGAGTGGCTGCATGCTTTGGGTAGAGCCTGTGAAGCCATGAATCACAAGAATACCTGTTGGACCTCCTTCATAATAAAAAGGTTCCGCTTCTTTTAACACTGGATATTGTTCATTCATTATCTATCATCCTCCTAATCAATTACATACCCTCTTATGAAAATTAGAAAACAGCCTAGACATGATCTTAGGCTGTTTTCTAATTTTATTTATTCAATTTTCACAGAATGAGATAAGAGGGAAAGGACTAACCCTATCCTTTTATAATTTGTATCTATTAATCATAGCTGACACTGTTTCGCTTAGCTGCGATAATTGATCGGCTGAATGACTAACCGTAGAAATAGCTTTCGATTGCTCATCAACGGAAGCGGAAATTTCTTCAACAGCGGCTGCTGTTTCCTCAGACACCGCAGAGATATTTTGAATGACTTCTTGAATTTCATGACTTTGATTTGTGACAGTCATAATTTCACTGTTTAACCCATCGATCGCTTTAATCGTTTCTCTGACTGCTTCTGAGATTTGAGTAAATTCCATCTCGGTCTCATGAACAGCATTATTAAGTTGGGTAGAGAATAAAGTCGTCTCTTTCATCATCGAAACGGTTATTGCAGTTTCTTGGTGAATGCCTGTGATCATCTCTTGGATTTGCTTTGTTGCTTGATTGGATTCCTCTGCAAGCTTTCTCACTTCATCCGCAACAACAGCAAAGCCTTTACCATGTTCACCCGCTCTCGCCGCCTCAATGCTAGCATTTAAGGCAAGTAAATTCGTTTGTTCCGTAACGTGATTAATTGTCGTCGTAATATGTGAGATATTTTGAATTTGACTCGTTAAGTTTGTAATACTTGTTTTAATTTTTTCGGAAGCGACTAATGACTGTTCATTAGAACTTTTCAGCACTTGAACAATTTCTTTACCATGATCGGTTGCTTTTTCTGTAGAAGTGGTAATGTCGCGAATCACTTGATTTTCCTGATTCATTTGCGCAATTGCACTAGACAAACGATCCACACTTCTGCTCATATCATCAATATCCGAAGCTTGTGAAACAGCTCCACTAGAAATCTCATTCATCGCACGAACAATTTCCTGACTTGTTGCTGACGTTTCCTCTGAAACAGCTGATAAATCAGTGGCCGAGTGAAGTAAGTTTGTGCTCGTATCTTGAAGCTTGCCAATCAGCCCCCTTAGTTCACTAGACATTTTATTAAACGATTTATTCAATTGTCCCACTTCATCTGAAGTTTCCTGAAGCTTTGGTACATCCAATTGACCATCTGCAATTTTTAGGGAGATCGCAGCCGCTTGCTTCAATAAATCTAATTTTTTCTTCGCAAACCAAAACATTATAGCTAAACTCAAAACGGCAATAGAAATGGTAATGATGAGGATATAATTCTTAAGTGATTGTAATGATTGATAGAATTCAGATTCATATGCACCAATCCCAATATTCCAATCCCATGGTTCGAAATAAACCATATAAGCTATTTTAGGTTGTTCGCTTGCTTCTCCAGTATTCTTCCAAGCATATGTATAAAAATGGTCTTCCGGACTTGTTGCTTTCGCTGCTTTTACGAGCTCGCGTTGAACGTACACACCCTCGCTATTTTTTGTTTCAGACTCATCTTCACCAATTGGAATGGCGGGGTGTAGTTGAGCCTTATAATTAGAGTCATATGCATACAAATACCCATTATCTTTATAAACGTAATTAGTTTTGTGAAAATCGTACCCAACCGATCCATTAGCCTCAGTTTTAGGACCATTTAATATGATTCTAGCCCTTTCTTGTGCTTGTTCTAAAGTGATTTTTCCCTCTTTTACCTCTTCATTAAGCATTTCAAGGACTGGCAAAGATGTTTGAACAATACTTCTTAATTCTTCTTTTCCACTATTAATTAATTCTTTTTTAGCTAAATAATAGCTGGAAATTCCGATCGCACTGCTAATCGTTAAAATAACGATGGTTACAGCTAAAAGCAACTGAACGGAAATTCTATTGAAAAAAGATGTGTTTGTATCCATTGTTCTCCTTCTCTCGATGTAATTTCATGAACCCTACTTATCTTATCAGACAAAAGTCTTGATAAAAAGAGCTTTACATATAATTAATAATTCAATTTTCATAGATAGAAAGATACAAAAAGAAATGAAACAGCCTGAGTCTATATCAGTATAGAACTCAGGCTGTTTCATTAAGTTATTTATATTGATCTAGCTTATAAATCACCTTAGCAGCTTCGGCTCTTGTGGATGATTTTTTCGGCATAAACTTTTGGTTACTGTAGCCGGACATGATTTCTTGTTCAACCGCTACGTCGATTTCGTCTTTAAATTCTTTATGGATTTGCTTGCTATCTTTGAAGTTGGCTGGCTTAGAGGCCGTGAACTTCTTGCCTGTTTTTACTTCAAGTGCTTCCACAGTCATGGCAGCCATTTGCTCTCTTGTCACTGGCTTATTTGGAGCAAATTTATCTTTGCTCACGCCAGAGATAATACCTGCTTCATACACAGCGGTAATGTCTTTTTCCATGTTCTTCGGTACATCTTTGAAAGGAGATTTTCCTTTTGGCTTCAGGTCGAGAGTTCGCGCGATGAAGGTCGCAAACTCGCCTCTTGTGACCGTTGCATTCGGTGCGAACGTGCCATCTGTTTTCCCAAGGATGATTCCTTTTGACGCCAAGCTGTGAATATATTCGTAAGCCCAATGATCTTTCGGAACATCTTTAAAGTCTTTCTCCACTTCACCTGGGTTTGTTGGGTGACTTTCTCCCTTCATATCAATTGAGAATTGAGCAAATCCGCTATCAAGTTGCTTCACGTATTTAAACTTGTCCGAGCCTTCTGTGTACTTTTTCGCGTTTGGTGATGTTTCAAACGTGACATTGAGGCCTTCATTGATCGGGGCAAATCCCCAGTTCTGATCAGCTGACGGATTGATCTCTTTCATTTCCATAATGTAATCAATGACAATGCTACGGTTTTCATCTGGCGTTTCGATCGCTATGCTTTCAGCGTTAATGCCTGGGAAGTTCCCGCCACCGCCTGCACGGTAATTGTTCGTTGCTACAAGGAATTTTTGTTTAGGGTCAATGTTTTTGCCCTTAAACTTCAAGTTTTTAATACGGTTGGCATTCGGATTCACAACTTTCCCATCCGTGCCATATTTAGCTGGTTGTGTGACGTCAATCTCATACGCCACGCCATCAATTACATCAAAATTATACGTCGGGAAAGCAGGATTTACGAGTGCTTGTTCTTTCGCACCTACTTTTGGATCAATTTGGTTAAATTGACCAGCTGACATTTCCAACCATTCCTTTACGCCTGCTCCATCAATAAGTACCGCGTTTAACGTATTCGGATATAAGTATAGATCAGAGACGTTTTTGATCGCGATATCTCCAGCTGGAATGTCGGTGTAATAGTCAGGACCCATGCGTGCCCCTGCTTTAAATGGAGCAGCTGCTGATAGAACAGGTACCTTTTCATACTCTGTTCCTTTAATTTTATTCTCTAAATACCATTTTTGGGCGTTTGCTACAATTTGCACGGACGGATCATCTTGAACGAGAGCGAAATAACTATTAATTGGGGCTGTTGTTTTACCAACTGCACTTCGCACCCATTCCAGCGTTCCTTCATGCTCATCCTTCACGGCATTCACAATTTCAGGGTCTGACTCAACGGTCGGTTTTCCATCTGCTGTCGTAATGCTTCTTGTTTCAGATTGGCCGTCGATCACCTTCCATTCCCCATTTTCGTTTTGCAGCTCAAGATCAACCACTCCTAGATGACTGCCCCAAAAACCTGGCATAACTGCTGGGACGCCATTAACTGTTCCCTTCTCAACGTCCGCACCTTTCAGATCTTTATACTGATCACTTGGAAATACGCCATGAGAATGACCGAACAGAACCGCGTCAATTCCGTCTACTTTCGTTAAATCGTAGGTCGCATTTTCCTTCATCTTGCCTTCCTCGATCGTGCCGAGCCCAGAGTGAGGAATCGCCACGATGACATCCGCACCCTTTGCTTTCATTTCAGGGACGAATTTTTCCGCTGTTTCGACCATATCTTTGGCGATTACTTCGCCTTCTAAATGAGCCTTGTCCCAATTCATAATTTGTGGTGGAGCAAAGCCGATCACACCGACTTTAATCGTATGCTCTTCTCCATCTTGATCCTTCACTTTTTTGTCAATGATCAAGTATGGGTCAAAGTAGTTTTTATCATTGTTAGGATTGTTATCTTTATCATCGATATACACATTAGCATTGACGTAAGGGAAATTGGATCCTTTTAACGTCTTTTCAAGGAAATCCAATCCATAATTAAATTCATGATTCCCAATATTTCCTACATCATATTGTAGGAGGTTCATTGCTTTATACACCGGGTGCGTTTCCCCATCTTTTAATCCCTTCTCTTTGGCAACATAATCACCGAGTGGGTTCCCTTGAATTAGATCACCGTTATCAAACAACATCGAGTTTTGGCTTTCTGCACGCGCTGCTTTAACAAGGGACGCTGTACGAGCAAGACCATACTTATCGACCTCTTTATCTTGATAGTAATCATAGTTCATCAGGTTCACATGAATGTCTGTCGTTTCTAACAAACGAAGCTTTACAATGTCTTCATCTAACTCATTGGCGTAGGCTGTTTTTTCCATCCCCATCGGAATCATTACACTAACAGTTAGTACCGAAGCAAGTACGGTTTTCTTGATTTTATTTCTTTCCAAAGCTTTCCCCTCCTGTTAATAAGTCTCATTTATAGCTTAAATTATAGCATGAACATATAATAATTTTTTTCTGTTTTCGTTAAGTGATTGTAAAATTTCAGCATCAAAAAGCAAAAAAGACAACCACAACTTGGACGTTAAGGTTGTCTTCTATTTTTTACAATGTTAACTGCTTGACCCCATGATCTAGCTGTTGCTCTACTGCTTTGGCGTCTTCGATATGCTCGTTGATCATCTGATGAGCCTTATCAAATAGTTCTTGCGCTTCGACTAGTTCTTTCTTCGTTTGCAATGACAACTGCTTTTGTTCATCAATCATTTTTTGCACTTCACTAATATCTAGCTGACTGTTCTCGATCGCCGCTAAAATTCGATCAATTTTCTCCGCGGTGTTCATGCTCACTTCGATGCCTTTTTCAACAAGTTCTTTGCTTTTTCTTGTCGCTTCTAAAGCGTGCTCTATTTCATTTCCTAAAGTGGTCGTTAACGCTTGGATGTTTGCTGTACTATCAGAGGTACTCTCTGCTAGCTTGCGTACTTCCTGTGCAACGACAGCAAAGCCCTTGCCATATTCACCCGCACGAGCGGCTTCAATTGATGCGTTTAACGCCAATAAATTTGTCTGCGCCGCAATGCCTTCAATGACGCCAACAATCGAATGGATCTCCACAGAGCGCTCACTCAATTTCGCCATATTGCTTTCAGACGTTTGAATTTGATGCCCAAGCTCTTTGATAACGGCAGCTGTTTGGTTCACTTCCGTTGTCCCTTGCTGCGCATCAGAAACGATTTGGGTGGAATGCTGCTTCAACGAGTTTCCTTTTTCATATAAATGGATGGATTTTTGTGAAGTCTGCTCACTTAAAGAGGCTACCTTGTCAAATCTTTTTTCAATTTGCCCAACGGCTTCTCCAAGCACGCGATGTTGGGCATTGACTTTTCCATGTTGATTGACAGCAGCGGCTATTTCGGCTCTTACATGCGTGAGTCGATTTTTTCCCTCTCGTTCTTTCGCTTCAAATGAAGCCTTCAACTCTGTCATTTCTTTCTGTAGCTGCTGCGTGGGATATTGGTCGTTTTTTTTAGATCTAAACATATATTTCTCCTTTTCTCGGCATGAACAGATGTACGATGTTTCCACAGTTGTCCATCACCTAACAATATGAATGATTTTTTAATAAGAAGTGTTACAATTTATATTTCTGAATCGCCTGATGTAATTCTTCACTCAATTCATTTAGCTCTTCAGCTAGTTCCGTACTATTGGCGATGGCGATGGCGATCGTTTGCTCATCGACTGAAGCAGTAATTTCTTCAGCTGATGCCGCAGTTTGTTGCGAGATGGCGGAAATATTTTGGACAGCTGAATGAATGCTGTCGCTACTTTGGTGAATATGCTCCATTTCTTCATTTCTTTTTAAAATAACTATAAAAAACCGTTGATGACTAATAGGTCTCATTTCCTATAAATATTGGATATGTTTAATATCGGTTCAATTGTTAAACTTTTAATAAAATTATTGATATTCCATCCAAAATGCGATCTAATGTTTTAAAGGGATTTTCATCCTCATGTAGAATTATGTTGCAAGAACAAATTTTTTCAATATTAAAGGAGGGTAAATCATGATTATTGTTACAACCGAAAATATTACCAACTATAAAGTTAACGAAGTAAAAGGACCGGTCTTTGGATTAACGGTGCGTGCAAGAGGGGTTGGAAAAGATATTATGGCGTCTTTCAAGGGGTTAGTCGGTGGAGAAATTAATCAATATACAGAAATGCTAGAAGATGCGAGAAAACAAGCGATCGATCGAATGGTCAAAAACGCACAAGCAATGGGGGCTAATGCCATTGTGATGATGCGATTTGATTCAGGAGAAATCGGTCAAAACATGAGTGAAATCGTCGCCTACGGAACAGCTGTCATCGCTGAACAGGAATAAGCGAATGGAATGGATCATCGGCTTTTACGGTGTGCAACTGCTCCTCCTCCTCGTCTTAATTTTCGGCTCCTGGTTTATTTGGGATCGTCGCTTTAAAACGAAGCACGGAAAAGATGTGCCAAAAGGCTTTGTTCGAACAGAAGAAGTATCCATTGATCCCACTACTCAAAAAAAGATGGTCGTCTATTTTCATCCAGAGACAGGTGAGCGGTTTTATAAAGAAGAATAAGAAAAGGATATTCCCGTGTGTTGTTCAATGAACACACGTTTTTTTTGCGTCGCCTTTTATACATCCTTTGAACCTCCCACGATTGAAATCGCAGGATTCTAACATCCTTTCGGACGAAAGACCTGATGATTTAAACCAACCGTAAGATTCCTGTTTCAATGAGAACCGCATTCCTAATGGAACGTCTTACACTCTCTCCATCGCCCCAAAATCTCGGACAAACAGCACACTGGGCGCTGACAGGCACACTCCGCAGTTCCTGCGGTGGATAGATTAAACTGGTATTTGAAGGCTTCGTAACATACGGATGCCTTCTTCTTTTATATTTCTAGCTGCATTGATATCTCGATCGTGCTCAGTTCCACAGTGAGGGCATATCCAGACACGTTCTGAAAGAGATAGAAGAATATGTTTTTCTTTACACCCATTACATTGCTTGGAAGAAGCGAAAAAACGATCGATAAGAATGACTTTTTTATTGCTCCAATCTGCTTTATAAGATACGAATGTTTTGAACATGGACCAACTAACATCGGCAATGCTTCGTGATAACTTTTTATTCTTGATAAGACCTTTTACATGTAAATCTTCCAACACGATCACTTGGTTTTCGTTTACGAGTTTTCGAGATTCCTTATGTAAAAAATCTTTCCGTTTGTTCGTAATATGTAAATGCAACTTACTTATTTTTTGTTGTAATTTCTTATAGTTGGCACTACCTATTTTCTTGTGCTTTAATTTTCGTTGAAGTTTGGCTAATGTAATGAGGTTCTCTTTCAGGTATCTAGGGTTTTCAACTTTCTTACCGTTAGAATCGATAAGGAAATGAGAAAGTCCTACATCCACTCCAATAATTTGATCCTCGGGAGTAGAGGTCCAGTCACCCTCTTCTTTAAGAGGCACTTTCTCTTCTATTTTTAAAGAAACATAATATTGACCACTACTATGGTATTTCACCGTAGCTGATTTGATTTTCCCATTAAACCCATCCTTCTGAAACGTTTGACGATGTTTCTTAGAAAATTTAACTTTCACCTTTCCGATTTTAGGTAACTGAACCGTCTGCTTTTCAATATCTAATCGAATGTTTCCGTTCGTTTCTTTTGTAGAGAAAGATTGGTTGGATGTATGTTTTGATTTGAATGTTGGGAATTTGCTTTGCCCTTTAAAAAAGCGATCATATGCAGCATCTACTTGCTCCATTGCACACTCATTTACAAATTTGTCGGGCTCTTTTAACCAATTGAATAATGGATGGTCCTTCAACGCATTAAACGATTTTTTGAATTCACCGTAATGAAGTGTTTCGCCAGTATTTTTATAAACTTCTATTTTTTCAGCTAAATAAAAGTTAAATACAAAGCGGGCACATCCAGCGAACTTATGAATTTTTTCTTTTTGAAATTTTTTCGGTTCCATACGAAAACGAAGTCCGTAATGGCGTAACTGGAGTCCATCTTTTGCCAATTCAACATTTCGTTGTTTGGTTGTTTTCCTTGCCATTACGAACACCCCCTACCTATCTTTCGGTCTACCGCGTTTTCTCGGTTTTACCTGTTGTTCTTGAATGTATGTTGTAATTTGTTCTTCTGTACGATCACTAACTGTGCAAATGAAGTAGGATGGATTCCAAAGATGGCCCCCCCACAATTGTTTTTTCAATTCAGGAAACTCTTTAAACAAATACCTAGCACTATTTCCTTTTAGAGCTTTCATTATGTTAGGAATGTAGTGTTGAGGAGAACATTCAATTAACATATGTAGATGATCCCCGTCTGTTTCCATTTCAACGATCGTAAACTCGTGTGTATGAGATTGTTCTAGTAAGATTTCTTTTAAACGATCTTCAAGCGCACCACTAATGATGTTTTTCCGATATTTCACACACCAAACAATATGATATTGAATGGCGTAAACATAGCCTCTACCTTTTTTAATTTTCATTATATTCACCTGTAATAATAGTAACATATGTATTTTTTAAAAACAAAGAAAAAACGCCCTAACTTACGATTAAAATCACAAGTGTGCGGGCGTTGATCATCAAGTATGAAATTGTAAATAAATTTACCTATTTTCCATTTAATTCACGTTTTGAATATAGTATTATATACCTATAAGCTTATATTTATTAACCTTCGACGAAACCTAACAAAATTCGGGAAGCGACAGGCACCTCACTACTAAAGGAGGATTTACATGTTTACGAAGTATTCGATTAGGAAGAAACTTTTATTGACGACGTTTATTATGCTGGTTTGTGCGTTTTTGGTGACGGGTTTGCTGCAGATAAAATCTATTCAAACAGTGATTGAAGGAGAGGCTTTGGAAAAAGCGCAATCCGATTTACGTACTAGTTATGCGCTCATTGACCAAATGTACCCTGGTGAGTGGCGAGCAGAGGACGGAACATTGTATAAAGGCGATCAAGTGATGAACAATAACCTAGAAATCGTTGACTTAGTTGGTGAGCTGACCAATGGAGATACCGCTACTTTATTTTTGGGTGACACAAGTATTACGTCGAACGTTATGGTCGATGGCGAACGTGGAATTGGTACAAAAGTAATTGATGAGGTGGCAGACAAGGTATTAAAAAACGGCGAAGTTTTTTTAGAACAAGCTGATGTCTTAGGTCATACGTATCAAACAGCCTATATGCCTATCAAGAATGAAAGTAACGAGATTATCGGTATGTGGTACGTTGGAGCTCCAGACGCATCTGAAAGAATTCAAAAAGTGACTCAAAATACAACTTGGAAAATCGGCCTATTGGCTGTCGTTGTCATTATCGTTTCTCTATTTGCTTTCTATTTTTTAACAAAAGGCATATTAAAGCGAATTCAAGTGGCGTCCGCCTACCTTTCACAAGTAGCAAATGGCGACCTGTCAAAAGAATCACTACATACCAATGCGAAAGACGAAACAGGACAACTAATCGAGTCGGTCAATAAAATGTCCACGCAACTCCACTCGATTCTAAAACAAATGAAAGAAGCGTCCTTACATATTGCTAGTTCATCTGAACAATTAACAGCAAGTGCTGACCAAAGTACAGAAGCCGCTAGACAAGTGGCTGAAGTCACTGAGCGAATCGCTTGCGGGTCTGATGAACAAAAAACAAGCGTAGGTAAAACGGTCAACGTCATCAATGTCCTATCAACCCAAATGGATGACGCCGTCTATCGGACAGAAGAAGCGACAACATTATCCGAGGGTGCCTCTAAAGCAACAGCAGAAGGTGCGGAAGAAATCCAAGCCGTTATTGCATCCATCACCGCCATTCATCAAAAAGTGAAAGATACGGCGATCATCATTCAAAAATTGGATAAACGCTCTCAAGAAATCAACAACATTATTTCCATGATTACAAGCATTGCCGAACAAACAAACTTACTCGCTTTAAATGCGGCGATTGAATCCGCACGTGCAGGAGAATCTGGAAAAGGCTTTGCTGTTGTTGCTGAAGAAGTACGAAAGCTAGCCGAACAATCTGCTCAATCTTCCGGACAAATCGCTTCTTTGATCATTGAAATTCAACAAGAAACGAAAGAAGCCGTCGTATCAATGACAGAGGGAACTGATCAAGTAGAAGCAGGGATGAAAAAGACGGTACGTATTAATGACGTATTTACCCATCTTGAACAATCGATCACAGCGGTAACGGAAAAAATACTAGAAGTCGAAAAAAACATTAAAGCAACCTCTTCAAGCAGTCATCAAATGGTCACTCTCATCGAATCCGTCGGTGAAAGAGCCGATGAAGGAGCAGCAGCTAGCCTGCATAACTCTGCAGCCGCTGAAGAGCAGCTAGCAACTATACAGGAAGTCGCTGCTTCTGCCAGCAGCTTGGCTAAACTATCAGAAGAGATGAATTTGATTTTTGATAAATTTAAAATTTAACATGTTGTACTATGAAACTCGGTGGAGAATTCTCCTACTGAGTTTTATTTTTGATCTCACCTCTACCTCTCTTTCAAATCAATCTCAAAAACTATAAACTAATGGTAAAATAAACCTTAATAGAAAGGAACAAGAAGATGAAACACACCCATGCACGAACGGTATTACAGGAAAGACTCCAAACACATAAAATGGTCGCCGCGGTAAAAGAGCCTAAATATATTGAAAAAGCAATTAAATACAAAGACAATTTAAGCGCCGTATTATTAATGACTGGAACGATTTTAACAGTAAAGAAGTATGTAGACTTTATTCAATCTCATGGCCTACCTGTTATTTTACACGTTGAAAAAATTGGTGGATTAGAAATGGATCGGGATGGGATTGAGTTTGTCAAACGGAATGTGCAGCCACACGCTATCGTGACGACAAGAACTAGCATTATTAAAAAAGCAAAATCTAGCGGACTTGTCGTTGTTCAACGAATCTTCTTAATTGATACGGAAGTTTATACCAACTTGGTGAAAGATATTCAGTACATTCAAGCAGATGTTATTGAAATTATGCCATGCCGTGTTCCTGATTTTTTAAATAAAATATCAAAAGTTTCTCCCGTACCAACGATCACAGGTGGACTACTTAATTCACCGGAACACGCGAAACAAGCATTAGAAAACGGCGCACTCGCTATTACTACATCCAACCCTGACATGTGGAAAATTAATTTAAATGAATTGTAAAGAAAGATTTTACAATTAATTAATACTATTCTAATAATTATTCGTTATTGTATAAGCATAAAGTGAATAAAAAATGGTGCGAACAGAGAGACCTCAAATTTGATGTATATCCATGAGTATACATTGTATTTGGGGTCTCTTTTATTTTTTCCTATACGCACTCAAGGAGGTGAACCTGCGAAAGAAACGACTTCTGCTGCATGTAATAAGTGTTGGCATCCCACTCAAAGGAACATGAGACGAATTAATAAAGGAGATCGATGAAATGAAGTCATTTTTAAAATTATTCAGCTTACTTTCATTAGTTTTTATGCTAACAGCTTGCGGAACATCGAGTGACACAACATCCGATGACTCTTCAGCAAAAAATGGCGAAAAAACAGTCATTGAATACTGGCATGTCAATGCGGAAACACAAGGTGGAAAAACAGTAGAAGAATTGGTCAAAGCCTTCAACGAACAAAGTGAAACAACAGAAGTCATCGCCAAGTATAACCCTGATATGTATAAAGGTCTTATGCAGAACTTGCAAGCTGAAGCGGCATCCGGAAAAACACCTGCAGTCGTACAAGTAGGATGGTCTTTTCTAGACTATTTTTCCAACAATTTTAGTTATGTATCACCACAAGAAGTGATCGATCAACATTTTCCAGAAGATGAAACATTCTTGGAAGATAACTTCTTAGATAACATCATGGACTTAGCCAAAAACTCTGAAGGTACGCAAGTTGGGATTCCTTATTCATTAAGTACTCCTGTTCTATATATCAATAAAGACCTCTTAAAAGAAGCCGGACTCGATGAAAACGGACCAAAAACTTGGCAAGAAGTACAACAATTTTCAAAAGTCATTAAAGAAAAGACAGGTAAATACGGTTTTTATATGCAAGAGCCAGCTGATAACTGGGCGACACAAGCTTTATTAGAGAGTAACGGTGCACGCATGTTAACCGATGGAAAAGCCTCTTTCGCTTCCAAAGAAGGAATTGAAGCTTATCAATTAATGGCGGACATGGTGGTAAAAGATAAAACTGCTCTTCACGTTCCTTGGGATCAAGGTGTTCAAAGCTTTATCGATGGAAATGTAGCAATGGCTTATACAACGATTGCCCGTCGCTCGCAAATTCAAGACAATGTGAAATTTAACGTAGCAGCTGTTAAATCACCTGCTTGGGAAGGAAAAGAAGTACGTTTACCAGCGGGTGGTGCGATGTTAGCGATTACAGCTCAAGAAGAAGAACAACAAAAATCGGCATGGGAATTCATGAAGTATTTGTATAGCGTGGAATCAATGGCGAAATGGACAGAAGGCACAGGTTATGTTCCTCCCCGTAAAGATGTGGCAGAAGCAGAAAATGGCCTGAAAGCCTTTCTAGCAGAAAACGAAATGATGAAAGCCGCTATAGAACAAATGGATGGTGTCGTTTCTTGGACGTCCTTCCCTGGAGATGCTGGTCTACAAGCAGAGCAAAAGTTACTCGATGTCCGCGATGAAATCCTTGGTGGAAAAGTCGGTGTAGAAGAAGGCTTAACATCAACAGAAAAAGAAATCAATGAATTACTGAAGTAATTTTCTATTCACTAGGTTGTCTCATGTAAAAGGGGAAACACTCAGAGAATATTCCCCCTCTCTTAGCTCTCCTTTTACATAACAGCCCAGTGAAGGAAGTAAACTCAGGAGGAAAGCAAAACATGCAAGTTGCGAAATCTTCAAAAATCAAATTAACGAAAGACCATTGGAAAGCTTATGGCTTACTGATTCCTTCCTTAATTATTTTCATCTTATTTATGTTTTGGCCGTTTATATACACGATCTATTTGAGTTTTTTTGATTGGAATATGGTAAAGCCAACGAAGGAATTTGTCGGTCTTCAAAACTATAAGGATGTACTATCTGATCCTACTACATACAAAGTCTTTGGAAATACGTTCATTTATATTGTTTTGTTATTGATCATTAACTTAATTGTTCCGTACATTTTCGCTTTTGTTCTTGATGTCGTTTTAAAACGATTCAATAACTTTTACAAAGGGGCCTTCTTTTTACCTTCCGTCATTTCATTAGTGGTTGGATCTATCTTATTCACCTGGTTATTAAATCCGGTCTCAGGACCAGTAGCCATTATCCTTGGTTGGTTCGGCGTGGAGATGCCTGTTTGGAGCAAATTAGATGGTTGGGTCATCGTTGTATTAAGTTTAATCACTTCTTGGAAAGTATTCGGGTATAACTTTATCGTTCTCTACGCCTCCATCAATGGCGTTTCACGAGAAGTGATCGAAGCCGCCCGATTGGACCAAGTGCCTTTATGGAAAATATTTATTCATATCGTGTTACCGATGAGTAGCGCGACTGGAATCTATGTGCTGATCATCACGATTGTTCAAGGACTTCAATACGTATTCACACCGATTAAGGTGATCACACAAGGCGGGCCGAATTATGCTAGTTCTAATGCGATTTACCATGCCTATCATGAAGCCTTTGTCTTATATCGAACAGGACATTCCGCTGCCTTATCGATTTTAACAATGGCGATCTTTATTATTTTGCTTATTTTAGAATTCAAGTTTGTAGAAAGAGGTATCCATTATGAAAACTAATCGCTTCGTATCGATACCTTGGCATATTATTTTTATGGTGACGATCGTGATTCTGATCTTTCCCATTATTTTTGCGATCGGTATTTCTTTTAAGCCGTTAGAAGAGGCTTACAATAATGCCTTAAATTTTATCCCAACTCAACCTACATTAGAAAACTATGAAACATTCTTTGAAAGCTTAAATGTAGTAAAAATTATCTCGAACACCTTGATTATCGCAACCACAGTTACTTTATTTAAAGTCTTGACGTCTTTCTTAGCTGCTTATGCGTTTGCGTTCTTTGATTTTAAAGGCAAAAACATCTTGTACTTTCTATTAATCAGCACGATCTTTATCCCTTTTTCGGTCACGATGATTCCAAACTATTTAGTGATCTCTGACCTTGGATTAGCAGACAGTATATGGGGCGTTATTCTGCCACAGCTTGCTGATGCAGTCGGAATCTTTCTACTGCGACAATCAATGAAAACCATTCCTATTTCCTTAATTGAAGTAGCTAGACTAGACAACTTAGGACACGCGCGCATCATGAAAGATATTGTGCTCCCACTTGTCAAACCGGCTATCACATCAACAGGAATTTGGTTCTTTATTTTATCGTGGAATGAATACGTATGGCCGGTACTTATTTTGAAAACGACCGATAATTATACATTGCCGTTAGCACTGCAAATGTATATTAGTTCAGAAGGCGGAACAAATTTCACTGTCGCCATGGCCGTAGCCGTGATCACGATGATCATACCATTAACGTTATATTTACTGTTCCAAAAGTATATTATTGGGACATTTACTTCTTCAGGAATTAAGTAAAGGCGGGATATTGTGAAGGAAATTCGATTTGAAAATGTGTGCAAATCTTACGGAAAAATCGAAGTAGTGAAAGATCTTAATTTAACAATCAAAGAAGGAGAACGCTTAATCCTTCTGGGGCCATCTGGATGTGGGAAATCCACGACATTACGCATGATTGCAGGGTTGGAAGATGTGACATCAGGGTCTTTATATATGGATAACCAAAAAGTAAATGACCTCCCGAGTGGAAAAAGAAATGTCGCCATGGTCTTTCAAAACTATGCTTTATACCCACATATGAATGTCATTAATAACATTACGTATGGCTTGAAGGTCCAAAAGGTACCAGCGGATGAAATCAACCGCCGAACAGAAGCCGCATTAGAGATGCTACAGCTCAAAGAATATAAAGACCGCTTACCAAAAGATTTATCTGGAGGCCAAAGACAACGGGTTGCCTTAGCTAGAGCAGTCGTTAAACAAGGAGACTATTTTTTACTAGATGAACCTTTATCTAACTTAGATGCCCAGTTACGAGTTTCCGCACGTAAAGAACTGGTGAAAATTCATGAAACATATAAACAAACACTTGTTTATGTCACCCATGATCAAGTAGAAGCGATGACAGTTGGTGATCGGATCGCTTTAATGTATCAAGGGCGACTGCAAATGGTTGATACACCCGATAACGTGTATCACCGACCGGCTACTATTTTCACAGCAAAGTTTATTGGGTCGCCTCCTATGAATATCCTAGATATGGATATTTATCAAGACAAAGCTACCCTTGCCAATCAAACATTACAATTAAGCTCTGATTGGAGCATTTACATCCAGCAGATTGGTGAAAAAGAGCTCGCATTTGGCATCCGTCCAGAACATATCAACCTGTCTAAAACGCCGGTACAAAACGGATGGAAAGGTCATGTCAAGTATGTAGAAAATCACGGCAATAGTTATGGTATTTATATCGATGTAGAAGGAAATGAACTGATCGCCATGAGCGAATCAAAGAAATGGTGGCCAAATGAACTTGTCTATGTAGAACCACGAATGGAAAAAATCCATATGTTCAATAAACAAACAACAAATTCGATCGGCTACCCTAAATCATTGATTGAGGAGTGAATCATCATGAAAAAAAATATTTGTTACTCGGACTTAGCCCTTTTATCAAACGATCTTTTAGAGAAGACTAATCAATTAATCGAACACGGTGCAAACAAAATCGAATTATTAATGGATGGACCAGAGTGGAATGTAATGGAAGATTCATTCCAAACGCTCGTACCAAAGCTTCAATCACTACCTATTAGTTATACGATCCACCCGCCAGCATGGGACATTAATTTAACAAGTGAAAACCGGGCCACAAGAGAAACGGCTTTCTCCGAATATAAAAAAGCGATTCACTTTGCTGGCCTCATTAAAGCAAGTCATGTCGTGATTCATCCGGGGTTTTGCTTTTCTCCATTGTTTAATAAACAAGTGGCCCAACAACGTGCTGCTGATTATATTAATGAATTATGCCAAATTGCGAAACCATTAAACGTGAAACTGGCGATTGAAAATGTCGGATATAACGGAAGCTCCCTTTTCACCCAAGAGGAATATACGAACTTCTTAGAGACAATCGATGAAACAGCTGGTTTTTTAATTGATACAGGCCATGCTCACTTAAACAACTGGGATATTCCGCGATTGATTAAAGAAACGAAAGACCGACTGCTCGCTTTGCATATTCATGATAATGACGGAATAGGAGACGACCACTTAGCCATTGGTGAAGGTACGATCGAATGGAAAGCTGTCTTTGCAGCTATTAACGACTACGCATCACATTGTGAGTTCATTCTTGAATATGCCTCAAATACACCATTAGAAAAATTACAAGAAGGAAAGACCCTTCTACAGAGTGAGATCCAAAATTAACGACATGGGAGTGTAACATGATACATATTGACGACTTTGAAGCCTATTGTTTTGATTTAGATGGAACGATCTACGTCGGGAAGCAGCTTCTCCCTGGCGTCAAAGAAACCATCAATAGATTAAAAACACATCATAAAAAAATCTTATTTATTACCAATGCCCCTACGCACACAAGAGAAGATTGCCAGCAGCTTCTCTGTTCATTAGGGATCGCAACGGAATTAGAGGAAGTCATAACCGCCTCCTCCCTATCCGCTGTTTACTTTTTAGAACATTCCCCTGATGCCTTCATTTACATCGTTGGGGAACAAGCGATTGCCCAAGAATTCAGTCATTATCCATTAAACGTAACGGAAGATCCATTGCAAGCTACGCATGTTCTTGTTGGATTAGACCGTGCCTTTACATATGACAAACTGAACTTGGCCATGTCAGCCGTACGTAATGGCGCCAAACTAGTTGTAACGAATCCGGATCCAGCTTGTCCCGTTCCCGGCGGTTATATCGCAGACACACTCGCTATTGCAAAAGCCATCGAAGTAGCCGCTGGGCAACACATTGATCAAGTAATTGGCAAACCATCCGCGTATTACATCAATAAAGTCCAAGAAAAATTAAACATCCCAAAGGACAAATGCTTAATTATTGGCGACCGACTAGAAACAGACATCCTCATGGGCAAGAATAACGACATCCGCACCTGCCTCGTATTAACTGGTGCGTCTAGTCAAACAGATATCGAACGAACGAAAATTAAGCCGGATTATATGATAGAGAATTTGGGAGAATTGTTTACCGATACGGAGTGATATTCTAGAAAAAAGCCGTCTATTTAGCTAGCTAAATAGACGGCTTTTAGTTAAAAATTTCAGCTTAATCTCGTTCTTATGATTGAGAGAAATGGCTTTCTAGTTCCTGTACAGTCATGATTTTTGGTTGGATTTCTTGACTCATTTGACAAGCATAGCAAAGCGATAAATACAAGCTGACGTTCATCATTGAAGAGAAAAAACTCCAACTCTCTTCGGCTATTAATTTCGGTTGTCCTGAAGTAGTAAATTCGATGTCAGAGAGCAAGGTATTTTGAAGTCCCATTCCTGTTGCTTTTAAATAAGCTTCTTTTAACGTCCATTGTTTGAAGATAAACGTGTGCTGGTCTTTTAGCGTATGAAGCTTTTGAAAAGCTTTCAGTTCTTGATGGCTTAATATTTCCTTAGCGACATTCACATCTATTTCATGAAATTCTTCAATGTCTACTCCGACAGCTCCATTAGATGTGATAGCACAGGCAACAGTCTTTCCAGAGTGAGAAATACTAATCCCGCCTTTCCAACCTGGCAGTTTAACATATGGTTTACCAGTTGCTTCTCTAAAAATAGGGCTTGAACCTAAATCTTTATTTTCTAGTAAATACTTAATGGCTAACATCCCAAGTAAGGAATTGCTCCGATCCTGTAGGTTGCGATAACGTTGTATATGTTCTCTTTCCTCTAATAATAAATAAGGACTTAGTAAATAAAGCGTCTCTTCTGGTGTATGATTTTTCAGTAAGTAAACCTCTACCATTGATTTCTCCTTTAACAAAAAGAGACTTAGCACTTCACCAAGTGCTAAGTCCTCATAATTAAGGTTTCGGAAAATATCCGATTTGAACAGCATGATCGATCATTTTTCTCATAAACTCTTCATTGGCCACCGGACATTTGACCTTCGTTTTCTGCAATAGCTGAATCGTTTCAGGACAAGTATAACGATAGTTGGAATTTTTCGCTCCGTCCCCTTCAAGCTGAGCAATGGTTAACTGTAACACTTCAGGGTCGATCCCATTATCGCTAAATAACCATTGTTCATATTCCTTTTCGTCTTTCAACTGAATGAGATATCCGCATTTTTCAAGCGTTTCAATCATGTTTGAATAATGAATTTGCTCATGATTACAAATATGCATGAGTCGCCCAGCAGTTTCCGGCATATTAGACAATGAGACGATAGCTGCACTAGCATAATCAATTGGCGTGAAATCAACATACCAATCAACTTTTGGAGCTGTTTTTAAAGCAAGCATCGTTTTCATCATTCGGTAATAAGCATTGCTATCAATATTTTTCTGGAACCTGCCATTTTCCGAGTGGCACGTTAAATTGCCTGCTCGATAAATAGAAA
Source organism: Bacillus sp. FJAT-52991 (assembly GCF_037201805.1). Taxonomy (GTDB): domain Bacteria; phylum Bacillota; class Bacilli; order Bacillales; family Domibacillaceae; genus Bacillus_CE; species Bacillus_CE kandeliae. The sequence goes on from NZ_CP147404.1 coordinate 3,156,827, forward strand.
TAGGTATTCCTTCTTCTTGAGCCGCTTTGAGTAAAATCTTTTCAGAATCAAACTTACTATTCACATACACATTATCTAAGGAAATATTATGAAGTTCATCTATCCCTTTACTCGCATCCCATTTTCCTTCAGCAGCTAGGTCTTCAGGTATCCCTAACGTCGAAATAAAATGAAAGCGCAATCCAGATTTTTTGCGAGCAAATGCGAGCAATGCTTCCGTACTTTGCTTATTAACCTTGGAAAAATGATCGGATTCTCCATAATGACGAACGTCGGCCCCACAATGAATAATGGTATCAATTTGTCCTTCCAAATACTCACAATCCACAGAAGACAGACCGAGATTCGCTTCTGCTAAATCTCCTGTCAGCACAGTCAGTCGCTCTAACATTTTTTCTGAAATCTGGTGATCAAAATAGTGAGCTAACATATTCAACAATCGTTCTCTTGCTTGATCGGCAGAGGCGCCTCTCACTAAACAATAAACGTTAGCTTCTGTCGTCACCAGCAACTGCTGTAAAATATGAGAACCTAAATAGCCGGTGGCTCCTGTTAATAATACATTTTGCTGTTTCAACAGTGAGGCTGTATCAAACGAGCCAAATATAGCAGGCTGCTCTGGAAGATCAATGACTTCACTGTTTGCTTCTCGTTTTTCGTTCTCAACTGTTTCTTGACTTAATTCCAATGCACGAACAGCCAGCTGAGCGATAGTTGGATATAAGAAAAAGTCATTGATTTTCAGTTGTGGATAATTCGGTTTTAATAACACTAATGTTTCAATAATTTTAAGAGAATGCCCACCGATTTCAAAGAAATTATCATGAATGTCAATTTCGTCTAATTTCAGCGTCGTCTTCCAAGCTTCTGCTACAAGCTTTTCCGTGTCTGTTTGCGGTACATGCTTCACCTCGGACATCACCGTTTTTTCAATTTCATAGTTAGCTAGCGCCCGAAGATCGATTTTTCCTGTTGGTGAAACCGGCATGATCATCACATGCTGAATATGGGCAGGAATCATATATTTTGGCAGTTTACCTGAAAGAAAATCGCGCAATTCCAGCGCAGTCAATTCTTCCCCTGTGACACTTGTATAAAATGCCACAAGCATATTCAAGCCCTCTTCATCCGGCTTAACAATTACCGCCACATCCTTTAAGCTCTCGTGCTTAGATAATGCCTCTTCCACTTCACCAATTTCAATGCGATGTCCGCGAATTTTCACTTGAGAATCTTTGCGGCTTACGTACTCTAATTCTCCAGTCGGCAATAAACGAACAATATCTCCAGAGCGATAAAGAGTCGAACTAAGCCCATCCTCAAAATGATTCGGAACAAAAGCGGCAGCTGTTTTTTCCGCTTGTCGAAGGTACCCTTTAGCTACACCAACCGTACTGATCAAAAGTTCTCCTGGTACACCAAGCGGACATAGTTGATGATGATCATTCACAACATAAAGGGCGTAATTGTCTACCGGATGACCGATTGGCACAGTTGGTGTGGCTGGCATTTGTTTATGTACTTTATAAAAAGTTGCTGCTACCGTACACTCCGTTGGTCCATACAAATTGTAAATATTGATATGAGAACCAAACTTCTTCTCAAATGATGTCACATAATCCCTTTTTAAAGCCTCTCCACCTATGGCGATTTGGCGTATGCGCTTGAAATTCGCAATATACTCTTGCGGTAGCTTGTTAATTAATTCATTGAAAAAGATCGTTGGCAAGATGGCAATGGATGTAATCTCTTCTCTCTCAATCGCTTTTGCAAAAGCTACAACAGACATTCTTTCTTCATCAGAAAGTAAGTAAAGGCAAGCGCCATTAAATAACGCATTAAACGTATCGTATACAGAGGCGTCAAAGCTATACGGAGCAAATTGGCATAAAGCATCCTGTTCGGTAAATTTCATTTCTTTTGTCGACCAATCAATTAAATTGACCACACCTCGATGGCCAATGAGCGCTCCTTTTGGCTGACCTGTAGAACCGGAAGTATAAATCATATAAGCAAGCTGATCCGGGTCCACATGTACTTCTACTGCCTCACGTGAACACGATTGGCTGTCTTCTTCAGTAAACACCTTCAATGTCTCTCGATTCACAGATAGCTGTTCGAACAGAGGTAAGCAAGAAGAATGAACAATCGCAAAATCTGCTGCTGTATCCTTTAAAATATATTGGTTTCTTTCAGCAGGATGATCCGGATCTAGAGGAACATAGGCCCCGCCTGCCTTCAACACTCCTAATAAAGTAATAATCGTATCTAAACTACGGCGCATAAAAATAGGAACGAGCCCCTCTTTTTCCAAACCGTTTTCCAGTAGCAAATGAGCTACTTGATTCGAACGTTCATCTAGCTCACGATAGGTTAATCGGCACTGTTCAGTAGATATCGCTATTCTTTCTGGATGCTTTTGCACAGCCGATTGGAACCTTTCATGAATCGCCTTCATCTGCCGATTTGTACTTACTGGCCGCTGGAGACGGCGATACATTTCTTTTTCTTCCTCAGAAATAATTTCTATTGCATCTATCCGTACAGAAGAAGGTGAATCGGATAGTGTAGCATCAATTATTTTGCTCAAATATAAACCATATCTATCAACCGTATCTTTTGACAGTCGATCCGCATCATAATTCATCTTTAGCTCAAGACAATCAGCAGACATATTCATTTCTACATCTAAATATGTATCATATGAATGACTATTTGATCCAAAAGAAAATGCCGTATAGAACGGTTGGTCTTCTACAATCAGTTCATTCCATTTATAATCACCAAAAGCCACTGCTCTTTCTAATTTTTGATGAATTTGTCTTAAGAGATCAAGAAATGTGTCACAGTTTTCAAAAGAAACTCTCACAGGAACTGTTTGATTCTCACCAGTTGTTACCCCAACGATCAGATCCTTTTCATTCGTTAGTCGATATAACAATAAAAAGTACGTGGAGACAAAAAACACAGGTACATTCGTTTGAATATCCTTTGCCCAGTTGATAACATATGTTTCTGTTAACCCTGTGAGGGAAAAAGAAACCGTGTCCACCTGCTCTTTTTCGCTCCCTTTCTTGGATAACCCAAGTGGAAGATTTAATACAGGAAGTGGTTGCTGTAATTCCTTTTCCCAATATTTCTTAGCTTCTGATGATAACGTGAGTAATGTTTGAGACATGAACGTCCTCTCCTTTGCTAAAGTTTGAAAATAGAAATCGAATCACGCAATTTTTGAAACAGCGACTTCATTTCTTCCGCATCTGCTGCAATCATTCTCATATTTTTATTTTGTTGTTGAGTCATATGATTGATATCGTGAGCTGTTTCCGTATTTTGTTCCGCTGTGCTGCTTAGCTGTTCAACAATGGCTGCGACCTCTTCTGATTCTGCAGCAATCTGCTGAGTAGCTGCAGAAATCTCTTGAATTTGTCCGCCCATTCCGTTGATATCTCCTAAGAACTGAGCAAACACTTTGCGGATCTCTTCACTTGTTATCACACTTGAAGATACAGCATTCACTCCATCAGAAATAGAAGAAACAGCTGTTTCTACCTCTATTTGAATAATAGAAATTAATTCTTTAATTTGTTCCGCTGACTCTTTTGATTGCTCTGCCAGCTTACGTACTTCATCCGCCACTACAGCAAATCCACGCCCATGTTCTCCAGCTCTTGCTGCCTCGATTGCTGCATTTAAAGCTAACAAGTTCGTTTGATTAGCAATCTCTGTAATCAAGACAACGATGTCCGAAATTTCATTTGATTTTTCACTCAGCTTATGAAGAGCTTGTGAAGAATCCCCTACATGAACTTCCACCGATTTCAGTTGGGCGATACTTTCTTGGACGATTTCATTTCCTTTTTTCGAACGTTCTTCCATTGCATCTGATTTATTTCGAACTTCTGATGAGTAATCTGCGATCGTTGTAATACCAGAGACAATCTCATTTAAGGACGTCGCACTTTCCCCAGTAGCTGTCTCCTGAGTCTTCATTCGTTCAGAAATATTATCTATGTGGTTGGCAATGACATCATGATTTTTACTGCCTTCTGTAACAGCCGTCAAAAGCTTTCCAGAGTATTCGTTATTTCTTTCGTATGCTTCATGGATGGAACTTACAATGACATGCATATTTTTGACCATTTGATTAAATTTCTTATTAATTCCACCGATTTCATCTTCACTTTCTTTTAACTCGATATCAAACCGGCCTGCACTAAAACTTTCAATCCCCTCTCCAAGTTCTCGCAAGGGCAAAATCGTTTTGCGAACAATAAAATATTGTAAAGTAATTACAATAACGAGAATAACTAACAAAGCCAATGAGCTATATAAGAGTAGAGCTTGTTTTCCCTTTGCTACCATACTTGCATCAATATCAAGTGCATAATAAGCAATGATTTCTCCTTGGGCATTCTTATATGGTTTTAGCACAGACACCCACGTGCCATAATCATCTTGATATACTTTTGAATAAGTGGTCTCACCTGTAGAAACCATCTCCGCCACACTATCAGCAATAAATTGTGGCTGTTCATACATATCTCCTAATTTCATACCTGCTTCTTCAAACATTTCTAGCACATGTGTAGGCATGGAGACAATGGAAGTTTTATTTCCATCCTCAAGCTCCGTTCCATAAATATAGGCCTGTGCAATTTGCGGATTACTTTCAGAGACTTGGTCGAAATAACGGCGAAGCTTCTTATGCAGATCAGAATTTGGATCGAGATCCTCTTTCGCAGCAGACACCTCTTCATCACTAAGCTTTGCAGAAGTTGACTCCATAATCTTTGCAGATTGATCAAGCAACTGAGTCTCTAATACTCTACCTTGAATAAAAAAAGAACAGCCAATTAAAGTCAGTCCGACTATAATAATATTAATGACTGAAGAACTAAGAATCCTTGCTAAAATACTCTTTTTTACTAATCCAAACACGTTTGATCTCTTCCTTCCTAAGAAATTAGTAAAATTTGATGTCCCTAAAAAAGACAACAGAAAAAGGGTTTTCTAAAAAATAGAATAACCCTATACAACGATATGCCTATTCGGCAACCTGGCAATCATAGTCATAGAAGACCTTAGATCCATAGCTTTGCGTCCTTTCCTTTCGAGAAGTTTGCCCTTATCGCAGTATGTTTGATCCATAAAAATCCCTGTATATATTACCCTATCATAAAATTATATTTTTGGGTATATATTAATAGTTATATAGACATTTATATTTCATGTTATTGAACTCATGAATGCATACGAGTACCGTATTAGAAAAAAGATCAAAGCGAATATCTATGCCAACGACACCAATCTCTACGCCATCTTTTATGAGCGGAACTACATAAATAATCAACCCAAACCTCCTTTTTCGCCTTCATGGGGATATAATACCAACCGACATGTTTTAATCGTACTGACTAAAATTCGTTGGGACTAGCTACTCTATTTTCTCATCATTATGGGAATCCGTATGAGACACTTCCAAAGTCAAATGAAGTCTGCTAACTTAAATCACAAATAAGGATAAAAGTTATATATCGTTTTGAAATTACAATAAAATACTTAAAAACATTACTATTATACTATTTAAAAATGAGATACATCGTAAAATAATACTATTTTTCTGTAGTCTTGTTGATATGTATCGTAAATTGTTTTACGATAATTAAGTATAAATGCACAACATATGACGGATGTAAAAGGCAAACTATTCGAAAGAATAGGACGCAAAGCCTAGGGTCTAAGGTTTAATATATTAAACTATGATCGCCTGGTTGCCAAATTAATGGATTTTTCTACCATAAAATTCTTTGGCTATTCTATCCTGTATAGAATAGTTTTTTACTTCCAAATTATAACAAATGAGGTGGAAATAAGAATGAGAAAAGAATGGTGTACAAATGAAATTGAATACCTGAAAGAATATGCAGGTTTTCAAAAAGTTTCAAATATCGCCAAGAAGTTAGACCGTTCCTTTGAATCCGTCCTAGTAAAAATGAATCGACTAGGGTTAGCAAACACAAAATCCCAAATAGGATTAGTTACAATTGGAGAACTAGCGAAAATACTACAAGTTGATCGTAACACCATTAAATGGTGGATGAAAAAGCATCACTTACCCTTTATTCAAAAAGTAACAAGAAAATCAAAAAGCTTTTATTTTATTGATCCTTATCAATTTTGGAAATGGGCAGAACTACATAAAGAAAAAATCACCTTCTCCAACATCCCTCACCAAGCACTCCCGCCTGAACCAGCGTGGGTAAAAGAAGAGAGAATAAAAGAAAAAGAGAATTGCTTATGTAAGAAAAGAACTTACAAATGCTGGACCACAAAAGAGGACCAACTCCTAATTCAACTGCGGCAAGAAGGGCTCACCTATGCAGAAATCGGAAGACGAATGAATAGAAGTGTAAATAGTATTATACGCCGATTTGAAAGAGTCATGAAAGAAGTGCAGGTTTAGACTCCGCTTAACTCACAAATAAAAGGATGTCCGATAAAAATATTTCGGACATCCTTTTACTTGATTGTAGCTGTGATTGTTTATATCTACTTCTCTTTTATAACTAAATATACCCATGTATAATTAGTTATAACTAATAATGAACTTCATAAGGAGAGTAAGAGTAATGACAATCACATTAGAAGCCATTGGTACGATTTATACTCCTTTTAAAGAAGAGAAGGGCATGCCGATTCAAGCGGTAGCTGCTAAAGACGTTGAAGGGTATATTGAAATAAATGAAGAGTTTGTTCCGGGCCTGAAAGATATTGAAGAATTCTCGCACTTAACGTTAATTTATCATCTACATTTAGTCACCGATGTATCATTGGAAGTGAAACCTTTCCTTGATCATCAACCCCATGGCGTGTTCGCTACTCGTTACCCGCGACGCCCGAATAAAATCGGATTATCTACTGTACGCTTGCAAAGAGCAGAGGGAAATCGTCTTTATATTTCAGAGGTGGATATGTTAAACGAAACCCCATTACTTGATATTAAACCCTTTGTTCCTCAGTTTGATAATAGAGAAACAAATCAAATTGGCTGGTTTCAAGGGAAAGTTGGGAAGGTTGATCGTACGAGGGCTTATGAGGAGAATGAATGAGGAAAGCCAGACATCGAACGGAGTTAGATGTCTGGCTCTTCTTATCGCTAATATCAGTGAAATATTTGGGAAAATAAATGTAACTATATCTGCTGAAATTAAAAAACTCTTTCCCGAATTAACAGGCTGTAAAACTTCGACCTTAGAGAGAATCATTTCCGTTAAATAATCGCTAACCTGGTTAAATGCTTCCAATCCTTTTCAATGTGCTTCTCTTTAAAAATAGACATTAATTAAACTCATTTAAGCAATGAGTTTCCCTCTCCTACACATTCCCTCACAGCCTCAATGACATCTCTAACATCTTGATCAGTCATCTTCGGAAAAATCGGCAATGTAAGTGCACCCTCATACCAAGCTTCAGCTTTAGGACAAAGCCCGCGTTCATAACCCAATTGTTGATAATAAGGATGCCAATAAACAGGAATGTAGTGGACATGAACTCCAATATTTAATGCACGCAGTTCTTCAAAGATTTGTCGACGTGTTTTCTGTAAATCATTTAACTTTAGTTGAAGCATATACAAATGCCAACCAGAATTCGCATTAGAAAGTTGAATTGGCGTAATCACCTTGTCCCAATTTGCAAAAGCTTCATTATATTGCACAGCGATCTCCCGTCTTCGTTCAATAAAAGCATCTAATTTTTGAATTTGTGAGACCCCTAAAGCTGCTTGAATATCGGTCATTCGATAATTGAATCCAAGGTCAACCATTTCATAATACCAAGGACCTTCATCGCATGATAGATTTTCGTTAGTGATGCCATGGCTGCGAAATCGCTTCAGCTTTTCATAATAGATTTCATTATTTGTTACGATGACGCCACCTTCAGCAGTTGTAATTGGCTTGACTGGATGAAAACTGAACATCGTCATGTCAGCTTGTGTGCCCACTTTCCGTCCGTTGTAATCGGCTCCTAATGAATGTGCCCCATCTTCAATCACCACTAGATTGCGCTCTTTCGCTATTTCTAAGATGGTGTCCATATCCGCCGACTGCCCTGTAAAATCTACAGGCATAATGGCTTTCGTCTTGTCTGTTATCTTTTTCTTAATATCTTGTGGATCAATATTATACGTTTGTTCATCTATATCAGCAAAAATGGGGCGACCACCACAATAAAGCACTGCATTCGAAGTCGCTGCAAATGTGAGTGGCGTTGTAATGACCTCATCTCCCTCAGAAATACCTGCAGCAAAACAAGCACCGTGTAGAGCAGCGGTTCCATTACAAAATGCCACCGCATATTTCGAGCCAACATAGTCGGCTACTGCTTGTTCGAATTCTACTACTTTAGGGCCTTGTGTTAAAAAAGGAGACTTTAATACATCTATAATTTCTTGAATATCTTCGTCTGTTACCCATTGTTTCCCATACGAAAGGAAAATTTCACGTTTTCTCAATGTTGATCATTCCCTTTAGTTAACTATTAGAAGAGCATTTTTAAAATCCCCAACCATATAGTATATTTATGTTACAATAAATGCTCCCAACTCAAAGGAGTTCCAGCTTTCATATCTTTGTTTGAAACCGATTGAAGAATACGATCATAATATTTTGGTTCCAACCCGTAGCCTGGACGAATAACCTTAATATTTTCGTTCGTAAATCTTTCTCCAACTTTAATGTCTTTTGCTACATATAAAGATCGTCTAAATTTTAAAGAAGCTTTCTCCTTTTCTGTCGGTCCATATGTTACTTGTCCCATTGCCTGCCAAGCTCGCTCTGTTTCGATTACTAAAGCTTTCATCTCTTCTGGCTCCATGGAAAAGGCAGAATCTACTCCACCCTCTGCTCTTGAAAGGGTAAAATGTTTTTCTATTACTGTGGCACCTAATGCAACACTCGCAACAGCAACTCCAATCCCCATCGTATGATCAGACAGTCCAACTTGAACATCAAAAAGCTCTCTCATATGAGGGATAGTTGAGATATTCGTATTCTCTGGTGTTGCTGGATAAGTGCTAGTACATTTTAGTAAGATTAAATCTTTGCATCCTGCTTCGCGTGCCGCTCGAACTGTTTCGTCTAACTCTGCCACTGTCGCCATACCTGTAGAAATAATCATTGGCTTACCTGTTGAGGCTACTTTTTTTATCAATGGAATGTCATTGTTTTCAAATGACGCAATTTTATACATCGGTATATCTAACTCTTCTAAGAAATCAACCGCTGTTTCATCAAACGGAGTACTGAATGGAATCATTCCTAGCTCACGAGCACGATCAAAAATAGGTTTATGCCATTCCCATGGAGTATAAGCTTGTTGATACAACTTATAAAGAGAATTCCCTTTCCACAAGCTATCTTTATCATTAATAACAAAATCTGGATTTTCTATATTAAGCGTCATCGTATCAGCAGTATACGTTTGAATTTTCAAAGCATGTGCTCCAGATTTAGCGGCTGCTTCTACAATTGCCAAAGCTCTATCTAATGATTGATTATGATTTCCGGACATTTCTGCGATGATGAATGGTTTATGTCCATTGCCAATGTTCCTATCTAACACAATAATTTCTTTCATGGTATCATCCTCTTTCAAAACTACTTAATAATTTTTCTTCCCAACATGAATGCTTCAGCTGCCTCGACACCGATGTTTGCTCCTCTCCATTTCGCTAAATACTCTAGCGCTTTTATTGATCTAGCATGAGGCCATTCTCTCATTTCATATTCATATGCTTCTAAAGACTTCAATTTCAATTCTAATGTTTGCTCAATATTAATGTACCAATTTGGTTTAAATGCAGGAGCAGACTCTGGTGTCATCCATTCAGTACTAGAAGCTGTTTCAAAATATAACACTTCATCAACATAATGATTTCCTGGAATAGGACGCACAGCTGTTACTACAGCTTCATGAATTCTTCTATGATCAATATTCACATCCCCAATATGATGGGTATAAATAACATTAGGTTTAATATCATTAATTAATTCTTCAACTACTTTGACGATATCTAATCTATCTAAAGAATCCATCCGATTATCTGGAAAATCAAATAATTTTATATGTTGAACCCCTAAAATATCATTTGCATTTTTTGCAGCATTATATAAAATATCAAATTCTTCTGCATGTATATCTCTATTTCTTTTTTTATCTCTACTTGTAATTCCTTCAGCTAAAATGACTGAATAGACAACATCACCCTCTTGAACATGTCTAGCCATTGTTCCACCGCACCCTAATACTTCATCATCTGGATGAGCAGCGATTACTAATACTGTCTTCACTTTATTTTCCTTCTTTCAATTTGATTTTTACATCAGCATGTACATGATCTTTTTTTAAAGAAGCCCTTTCAAATTCAATTATAAAATTACCCACTTCCACAAAGGCTTTAGGATATCCCTCAGCATCAAGCATTCTTATGTAATCAAAAGCTTCTTGTAAGCCCTCAACATTTTCAATATTCCCTTCTTCTGGTGTTCTTCTTGCAAATTCGACCACTTCTCCTTGTTGAGGTTTTGGTTTCGGATCAAATTCAATTATGTATTGAATCATGTCTTCAATTGTATCAGATGCTCTCATATAAATTTCTTCTGCATTTCCAAATAAAGAATAAGACTTTTTTAAATAAATAGGTCCTGCGTCGAGTTCTTTAACACACTGTAAAGCAGAAATTTTTGTCTCGTATATACCTCTTGAAATTAAATTCTGAAGCGGGCTACCTCCTCTTCCAAAAGGTAAATCAGTCATATGAAAAATAACACATTTATATTTAGAATAAATATCCTCTTTGATAATATAAGACCAATGGGGAAAAAAGATATAATATGGATCTATCTCTTCTAAAACTGCTTCATTTAAACTACTCGGATCCGTAATTGTAAAAACTTTAACCTTTTGGTTTTTTTTAAAAATATTATCTGCAATTTTCTCATACCAAGGTTGATTATATGCTATGACGATATTCATTTAGATTAACACCTTCATTGGTTAAATTTTTTTTCAATTCCTCTTTCTTATTCATCCACTCTTCTTTTAATATTCCATATCGAATAATATCTATATAATCACCATTTTTTAAAATTTCTTTTCTAAGATTTCCTTCTTTTATAAATCCCATTTTTTCATGAAAGTTGATGCTCTTAGTGTTTCGTTCCAACACTTCACCTATGACTTTGTGAAATTTCAACTCATTAAATATATACTCTAAACCTAAATACCCCATTGCGCTTCCAGAGCCTTTAGGTACAGAGTCCTCACCAATATAAAACCCCCAATGACATTTATTATTTTTATCATCTATATTATTAAAATATACTAACCCTATTGGTTTATTATCAAATAATAGAACAAAGTAGATATCTGTATCACTGTTGATAATTTTTTCAAACCACCTATTATGATCTTGTAGCTTGATCTTTTCACTGTTATACATCGCTTCTCTTATATGTCTTTTATTTCTCCACTTCCATATAAGTATTTTTTGAGATATAGCTAGTTTTGTCAGCTTATACATTATTGATTACATCCTTGCTCTATAATTTCAGCTATTAATTTGGCTACATACTTTTTGTTATTGGAAAGTAATGACTTAGCAGAATTAGATAATTTGTTTCGTATTTGTTCATTTGAAATAAAATAAAGCATTGCTCTGGCTAAATCACTTTCTGATACTTCTTCTTTTTTTCCAAGATAATATATATGTCCTTCATCATGTAAATCTCTTACGATTGCTTCTTGGTTGTTTGCTATAGTAACAACAATGGTGGGTAATCCAACATAGCACCTTTCATATATAGCTGTTCCTCCAGCTCCTACCGCAAGATCAGCTCTGCTCATAAGCTCAGCGATATTAGATACTTGGCAATGATACTCAATGTTATCCTGTGCATAGCATAGTTCTTCAATCTCTTTTTTATTAGCATTTGTTGTGCCTACTATTACATCGACTCTCACTTCTGATTTGACTAAACTTAAAAAAGCATTTATTGCTTTAATCGTCTCATTAGTCGGGTCGGTACCACCAAAAAATAAAATAATTCTTTCTACTTTTAAACGGCTTGAACTTGGGCTTAACTTATAAAATTCTTCTCTTAACAATACATAATTAGGTCCAAGGAATTTTTTACAGTTAAAGGGTACTTTATTATCATACCGTGATTCTTGATTTTTATAAAAATTTTGATCTAATAGTATGTCGCAAAGGTGATTACGGTCTGCTAAATCATCAATTACCATAATCTTTTTCACATGCTTTTTTATTTGTTTTTCCCAATTAATATCTAACGCATAGTGATCTACAATTAATAAATTAAACTCTTTGTTAGATTGACTAATTATTTCACACGTTTCTTTAGCGTCTTGCTCCATTGATACTTCTAACCACAAAGCATGTTTTAAATAACTCGCATTGCCTTGTTGAATAGTATTATTTTTCTTCAAAATATGTACGCGATATCCTTTTTGTGAAATAAAAGATATTAAGTTACCCTGCAATTCTCGACAAATGAATTCCACACAGATACCTTTTTTTTGTAAAATATCAGCCAAAGTAAGACATCTCATTACATGCCCACTACCTATTTGTGTTGAGGAATCCACCCTTACTAAAATGTTCATTTTACTCACCCTATTTTTTTTGCTCTATATGCTCGTTAATTTTAGACCATTCTTTATGTTCTTCTAGTAAATCCAAAGCATCTCTTAATGTAAAAGAAGACTTTAGTGGGTAGAGATTAGAAATAATTTTAGTAATCAGTTCGAAATCTTCTTCTGTATCTACAGTCCAACGATGTCGACTACTATTATTTGATGATTTGACATTTTTCAGTTGATATTTCTCTGGATTTGTATAAAAATAAGCTGTCACATGTTCTCTATCTCTATATAAATTAGCTTGTTGATATGCTTGCTCTAATGCTTGATAAGAAAACACTTCTGTATCCATCCCCCTAGGAAATGTCCGCTTAAGCGTATTTGATACATAGTCAACGGCCCCTTGATGATTCAAATATACTCGCACTACCTGATCAATCACTTCCGGATCAATAATTGGACAATCAGAAGTTAAACGAACAACGACATCTGCTTTATATACTGTAGCTGCCTCATAATAACGCGATAGTACATCATCTTCTGACCCACGATAAGTGTGAATGCCGAGTTCTTCACATAAATTCACAATAACATCATCACTAGATTTACTTGTGGTAGCTACAACAATTTCATCGATTAACTTTGATCGCTTGACACGTTCTAGTTGGTATTCTAGTAATGTTTTCCCCATTACTTTCTTTAGTATTTTTCCCGGTAGACGGGTTGATCCCATTCTAGCCTGAATAACTGCTACTATTTTCATTAAAATCACCTAACTTTCAATGTGTAAAATTTGACGAAATAGTCTTAGTAATTTTTTATAATCAATAAAAAATCCGGCTCCTCTTTTAACAAATTTAATCTAAAAAAAGAAATGCAGGAACCTCTACATTTCTTCAACTAATTCTCTCAGTTCTTCAACAGTCAGCCATTCAGTATTACTATCGCTTGTATACTTAAATCCATCTGGTAGTGACTGCCCTGCAGCTGTATATTCTTCTGACCACCAAGGGAACTCTGGTTGAATAACATAATAAGTATCAAATTCTTTCGTATGACGAGCATCATCTTCCATAATCATAGCTTCATGTAATTTTTCTCCTGGACGGATACCAATAATATCGATTTCGCATTCAGGAGCAATAGCTCTAGCTAAATCTGTGACTGTCATGCTCGGAATTTTTGGTACAAAAATTTCGCCACCGTGCATACGTTGTAAGTTATCAAGTACAAATTGAACCCCTTGATCAAGAGTAATCCAGAAACGAGTCATGCGTTCATCTGTAATTGGAAGTCGTCCTGTTTCTTTAATCTTCTTAAAGAAAGGAACAACACTACCACGACTACCGACTACATTTCCGTAACGAACAACAGAGAATTTTGTCTCTCTTTCACCAACATAGGAGTTAGCTGCTACGAACAGTTTATCTGAAGCAAGCTTTGTCGCACCGTAAAGATTTACTGGGCTTGCTGCTTTATCCGTGCTAAGCGCAATCACTTTCTTCACATTTCGATCAATAGCTGCCTCAATGATATTTTGAGCTCCATGAATATTCGTTTTAATGGCTTCAAATGGATTATATTCACAAGCTCCTACATGCTTAAGCGCTGCCGCATGAATGACAATATCAACACCGTCAAATGCTCGATATAATCTCTCTTTATCACGAACATCACCAATGAAAAAGCGCATACGCGGGTCAGTAAATTCTTGCGCCATTTCATACTGCTTTAATTCATCACGACTAAATACGATCACTTTTTTTACATTTTGTTGAAGGGCTCTTTTAATGAACTTTTGACCGAATGAACCAGTCCCTCCAGTTACTAATACCGTCTTATTTTCCAAATTCATTGTTCTCATCCTTATTTATGTAATATAAAACTTGTTTTAAACATTCTTGATGTACTCAGCAAAAGGACGATGTTTCCATCCCTTTATGTAAGCTCCTCCCTCAGTACAATTAAAGAACTCCACATCTGTATTGCTTTCAACATATCTTTCAAACCATTTTAAATATACTTGTAAATTTCGCGAAGTGTAAACATACTTCTTTTGGTAATAATCCATTACTTTTAATAAAAATGGTGAATTTTTTATGTTTCTTTGAGCGTGAGTATTCTCAGCATGACTTTTTTGATCCGTAAACGCTAAATCTTGACCGATTAAAGCAATACTTTTTACTCCTAAAGTCACTAATACATCTAAAAGACAAGTAGCCACCGATCCTCCTGTAGCAATCAACGGCTCATTTCTCTTGCCAGCTTCGACTTCAGCTAATGGAAAGCCTTTTTGCCACACGACAAAGCGAGGACCTCGATAATTGATGACCGCCTTTGAACTGGCTGTACTTAAGTAGAAGAGCGGAATTTCAGCTTGTTCAATAGCTAGTTGTTCAGCAATCGCTTCTTTAGGGTCAGCAATCATCACAAAATCCGGTTTAATACCAAATGTAAGCAAAGGAATAAAAGCTGTACCGACACAACCAATGATAAATTCCCCGCTCATTTCTGCTTGCTTTAATAGAGGTAACTGCTTCGTTAAAGAAGGTCCTGCTGACACAAGAACAGCCTTTGTTGAATCTTTAAAATTGAACGCTTTTAACCCTTGATCCTCTAATTGAACATTCTTATAAAAATTCTCAATCAAATCTTGTCCTTGGTCTTTCACCGTTCGTTCTTGAATGAGGTAATTTTCAAGTATATGAACCATTTCTTTAAAGCGATCATCTACCATGTTTAAAGCAGGTTTAAATATAATCATTTCTTCTTTTAGCTCGTTAGCAAGGTCAGACAGATCTGTATTCGAACGAATGACACGAAAGGTAATATTTTCATCTTGTAATAGAGCATCTATTGCTTTTGTTTGGATGATCCAATCATAGAAATATGAATTCAATTCATAAACAACTATTTTTTTATTTGGACAGATTTTTCTAAGCACTTGAATATGATGCCCTGCACCGCATCCAAGCACCATTATCTCCTTTGCTTGGAGCTTTTCTTGCTCAATTCCATTTACCCACTTCGTAGCTTCTTTTAATGGATCATACTTACTATGCAAGTAAAAGTGGTTCTCTGCTTTACACACCTTTACAGTGGGAGCCGTTCTTGTTTCAATTAGTTCGAATTTCAATTGAGTTGACCGTCCATATGTTGAAGTTGTTCAAACCATTTTTTTAACCACTCCAGCACCTCATATTCAAATAAATCACTTAATAATACGAAATCCTTAATTTGAAATGCTTGCTCCATCTCTTCTAGAAGGCCTTTTCTTTCTTCAATATCACTTTCAATCATATATCCAAGTGCTTGTAAGCTGCTTACAGATCGGTTCGTCCATTCTAACCCTTCAAAAATAGACGGTAATAGCTGAAGAGCTTCCTTTTCCTCATTCTTCACTAGAAAGTCTACTTCTTGTTCAACTGCGACAATCAATTTCGGAATATATTCTTTCAAAAATTCAATATTATCTACGATTAATTGTTGATCCACTCTACTCACTCCGTTGCCAGTTCTTTTTTAATATTACTTAATAAGTTTTCATACCACTTTTCCGCTTTTTGCGAAGCGTCTAAAATTCCTTTATATAAAACAACTGATTTATGATAAATCCTCAGATGAGTTTCTTCTTCTGTCTCATTTTCTTTTTCAAGAAAATAATTGTTTACTTGTTTAAATACTTCTCCAAATAAATAAAGCAAAAATTCATCTTCTAGTAATCTCGTTAATTGTTTATCAAGCTTAGATAATTTTTTATTTACTGACTGTTGAAATACCGGGTTTTCAGCATCCATTTTCTCTAAAATCTTCACTGCTTCTTCACTAACATTAATAACTTTCCTATTCTTAAATTTCTCCTTGTGTATCCGTTCATAAAACCTGTTCCACTCTTCTTGACTTCTATTATAATTTATCTCTTCTAACAATGCTTTGATCGAACAAGAAATAGGTGTATGGCAATTTTCACTTAAAAACTGTTGGAATAAAATATGCTCCATTCCATCGATAACAACGCCACCCTCTGTACAATTATAAATTTTAGACGGTTGATCTAACGTATGAACATAATTTATATAATCTTCAAACCCTTTTTTCATTGAAACAAACGGATAATCCGTCCAAACTTCTTCTCCACCGTATCCAATAACAGTGAACATTTTCCTATCTTTAATGAATTGTGGATCAAGCTCTTTTTGTCCTTTATTACCAGCCGCATGAGTACTGTTATCCGTATACGCAAGGTCTTGACCAATTAAACAAATAGGGCCGGTAGTCATTTGATTGGCAATATCTAAACAATAATTAGCAACAGATGCTCCACCTATCACATCATGAATATCATTTTCTATTACCTCATTCGTTAATTTACTTATATTCAGATGGCTTGTATTATTAAAAAATACTTTGCTTCCTTCGTACATTTTTAAAATATCTTTATGTAAGGTAATGGCATAAAATAAAGGTACGTCTAACTGATGTAATTGTTCAAAGTGTTTATAATTGGCTATCCCACCATCAATTGAAACAATCGCATCTGGAATTAGTTCATTTTGTAACAAGGTGTTAATCGTTGAGCCAGCAGATAATAATATAACCTTATCTCGATATTCTTTTAAAAGAGGCAATTGCTTACTTAGTGATGGCCCCCCCGAAGCGATAACAACAGGATGAGTAAATTTCTTGTTAAAGTAATTAAATGGAGTGGATGAAAAAGAAAAATATAAGTTCTCCATAAAGTTCTCTTGCCAACCTTCTGCAAAAAAGCTCCATGTATTTTTATCAACTACATTTAACATTAACATTTCTTTAATTAACAAAATTATTTTTTTCGTAAATAAGGGATATATTTTTTCGAAATTAGGAGATATGATGAGTTGGATTCTATTATTATATGCATTGCAAATTATAGCTAATTTTTTTTCAATTTCCTCAAGCTGTACACCCGTTATGAAATCTACCTTTGTTTCATTTTGAAGATTTTTAAATAAACCGAGGTTTTGCGACTCTTCAAAAACCTTTTCGTTCGGTTCGATAATGATTAAACGATCTTCATTAGATAACTTTTCACACAATTGTTCAGCAATATAACCACCGCTACTGCCTACTAGAATATGAATATAGTGCTTTTTAAAGTTTTTTTCAGCTATTTTACTTGCTTCTCTTTTAGGATCGTATTTACTATTTGTTAAATAACCTTTCACTTTCATGATCGGCAAATTTTGTTTAGATTGAACAACTTCAAATGCAGTATTTATTTCCAATTCTAGTTCTTGGTTATCTATGTGTTTCATTGTCATTCATCCTTCTTTTTAAAAAAAGGCAACCCTAGTAGCTGGTTGCCTTTTATATTGATTAACGTAATAATTGAAGAACGCCTTGTGGCTGTTGGTTTGCTTGAGCTAGCATTGATTGCGCTGCTTGAGAAAGGATGTTATTCTTTGTGAATTCCATCATTTCTTTCGCCATATCAACGTCACGAATACGTGATTCTGCAGCTGTTAAGTTCTCTGCACCTGTATTCAAGTTATTGATTGTATGCTCTAAGCGGTTTTGAACAGAACCTAGGTTTGAACGTTCTTTAGAAACTTTTGTAATAGCGTCATTGATAGCAGTAACAGCTGCTTGAGCATTTGTAGTTGTATCTACTTTGATTGCAGCAGTATTTAATCCCAATGCAGTTGCTGTCATTGTGTTAATATCAAGTTTAATCGTTTGACCTGAATTAGCACCTACTTGGAATGTATAAGATCCTGATGCTGCAATTAACTTCTGTGTATTGAATTCTGTCTCATTAGCAATACGAGAAACTTCGCTTTGTAATTGAGTTAACTCATCAGAAATCGCTGTACGGTCAGCTGTTACGTTTGTATCGTTCGCTGCTTGAACTGATAGTTCACGCATACGTTGAAGGATTTCATGTGTTTCGTTTAGCGCACCTTCAGCTGTTTGGATTAAAGAGATCCCATCTTGAGAGTTACGAGATGCTTGCTCAAGACCGCGGATTTGTCCACGCATTTTTTCTGAGATTGATAGACCTGCAGCATTGTCGCCTGCACGGTTGATGCTTTGACCTGAAGATAATTTCTCCATGTTCTTTTGTGCATTTGCTGAATTCGCTGTAAATTGGCGGTGTGTGTTAAGCGCCGAGATATTGTGGTTAATTCTCATTGGATAGTTCCTCCTTGAATAGGTTGTTCACATCCATGTGAACACTAGTTTTTTGCGGATCGTCCAGGTCGCCCTGTCTTCCCCGTTACATATTTAATATCGGTGAAGAAAAGAGTTATTTAATAGTTTTTTAAAATTTTTTTTGTTTCTAATAGAAAAAAAGAGTCTCGTCACCGAAACTCTTTTTCCACTTATTCTTCAGTTAATTAACGTAATAATTGAAGAACGCCTTGTGGCTGTTGGTTTGCTTGAGCTAGCATTGATTGCGCTGCTTGAGAAAGGATGTTATTCTTTGTGAATTCCATCATTTCTTTCGCCATATCAACGTCACGAATACGTGATTCTGCAGCTGTTAAGTTCTCTGCACCTGTATTCAAGTTATTGATTGTATGCTCTAAGCGGTTTTGAACAGAACCTAGGTTTGAACGTTCTTTAGAAACTTTTGTAATAGCGTCATTGATAGCAGTAACAGCTGCTTGAGCATTTGTAGTTGTATCTACTTTGATTGCAGCAGCACTTAATCCCAATGCAGTTGCTGTCATTGTGTTAATATCAAGTTTAATCGTTTGACCTGAATTAGCACCTACTTGGAATGTATAAGACCCTTTTGATGCGATTAACTTCTGTGTATTGAATTCTGTCTCATTAGCAATACGAGAAACTTCGCTTTGTAATTGAGTTAACTCATCAGAAATCGCTGTACGGTCAGCTGTTACGTTTGTATCGTTCGCTGCTTGAACTGATAGCTCACGCATACGTTGAAGGATTTCATGTGTTTCGTTTAGCGCACCTTCAGCCGTTTGGATTAAAGAGATCCCATCTTGAGAGTTACGAGATGCTTGCTCAAGACCGCGGATTTGTCCACGCATTTTTTCTGAGATTGATAGACCTGCAGCATTGTCGCCTGCACGGTTAATGCTTTGACCTGAAGATAATTTCTCCATGTTCTTTTGTGCATTTGCTGAATTCGCTGTAAATTGGCGGTGTGTGTTAAGCGCCGAGATATTGTGGTTAATTCTCATTGGATAGTTCCTCCTTGAATAGGTCGTTCACATCCATGTGAACACTAGTTTTTTTGCGAGTTGTACAGGTCGGTCGGTCGGCCGCCCTGTCTTCCCCACTACATATTTAATATCGGACGAGAAGAAATTTGTTTAATAGTTTTATAAAAATATTTTTGTTTTTTCTTTGTCAAACATACGAACGGTTAAAAAAAGTAAAACCGTCTTGATGTTGACGTTCTTTTTATGGCTAATTTATTTTTCCGCTAATAAATTAAATACATTTTTAATCTCAACTGCTGCCGACTGGTTTTCTTCTAAAATGGAGAGATACACTTCTTTCCGATGAATATCGACATGCTTTGGCGCGTTAATGCCAAGTTTGACTTGGTCGCCTTTGATGCTGATGACGGTCAGTTCAATGTCGTCGCCTATTTGGATGGCTTCTCCTGTTTTTCTTGTTAGGACTAGCATACTGGCTCACTCCTTTTTAGCGCCAACCGGGAAGATGGCATGACGCGTTTCATAGCGGCTATCATTTAAAATGGTTTGCTTTGCCTTGTTGTTTTTCGTATTCACAACAATCGGTGCTTGTAAGTTAGCTGTTGTTTTCTCAAAAGGATCTTGAACCGTTAAGATTGTATAGATAGCTGCTTCCTCCGCTTGATCTAACCGTAATGCATCGATAGCTACCTCATCCAATTGAAACTCATAGTCTGGAAAGAAAGCAAATGGACTGGTAACAACAAAACCAAGATTCGGTGTGTTCGTTGATTGCAAAATAAAAAATACGTCGTTGTCAGGGAGTGCAAGCAGAATGAATTGTTTTTCCTCCGCAAAGCCAGGAATTCCTTGAGTAAATGTCCATATCTTTTCTTCCTGAATCTCAACCTGTCCGTGATATTTTGTTTCAATGATCATTGTGTATCACGATCCTTCACTTATATTTCTATCTCAAAATTCATATTTTTAAACTTTAAATTGACAAAATCAATATCTAATGATTCTCGCTGATTCATATCTGTTGTTACTTCACCTGGTTGATAATCAATAATCGGCTTTTGTGCTTTTGTATTGTTAATAACCTTTTTCGGCTCCCAGTGGATCTCAAGCGTTTTTGGTTTATGGTTATTTTTCACACTAAAATGCGGTGGAACCCAGCCGAGGTGAAGTTGTTTTGGCTCCTTCTCGCTATTGCGCTTTGCAATATCTTCTAGCGCTTTTCCACCATGTTCAATTTTCATTAGCTGATCACCGTCTTGTGCTCTTCTAGCGATACCTGCTAAGAAATCTTGATAACCATTTTGAGCATACTCTTCAATCCGTCTAAAGATATGCTTTAAATCCATTGCTTCCCAAGCTGCTGTTTGGTCAATGGAAAGTTGAGCTGGTGTTGTTTCAATTGTCATTTCCGCTTTCGGTTGTTCAATATCTAGTTGAGCTTGTGGTTGTTCAATTGATTGAACAGGCTTTTGTATCGTTAACTCAATTTGAGCAAATTGGCTGTTCATTCTAATTTGTGGCAATTTCATTTCCTTTCACCTCACAAAGAAAAGCTATCCCCTGTGGAATAGCTTAGCGTAAAAAGTCCAGTAAAGATGGTTGAATAATACGTGCTCCCACACCAAGGGCAGCGCGGTGAACACTTTCTTGAGTTATTAAGTCGGTAATGACTCGCTCAATATCGGCATCCTCATTGTCTGATAACATCCGAGTAGCTGTTACTTCTTGTTCTAGCACACGTTCCTCCATTAACTCAATACGGTTCATCCGTGCTCCTAATTCTGCTCGAGCGTTCGTTATCTTGTCAATATGCTTGTCTAATTTACCAAGAAAGCCGGTTAAGTCTTCGCCAGAGGTTGTTGGTGATTCTAATTTATTCATTAAATCCTCGATATCCGTTAATAGATCAGGGCTAAAGGCTGTTCCCGGACTGATGTTCACTGGAATTTCAACACCTTTTGATAATTCAATAATTACTGGATTTGTATTAGTTGAAATAGTATCCGTTCCTGCTGGGATTGGCGGGTTAGTCGTATCCGTACCGTTAAAAATATATTTATCGCCAACTTTTGTATTAATAATATCTTTTAAATGCTCTTTTAATTGTTCTATTTCTTGCTTCATCGCTACTCTTTGTGTTTCTTCATACGTATCATTACTAGCTTGATTGGTCAATTCTCTTATACGTTGAAGCGCTAATGTCGCTTTATCTAAAGCAGAATCGGTATTTTCTACCCAATTATACGCTTCATCGAAATTTCGTTTATATTGCTCGACTTCCATTAAACCTGTTCGGTAAGCAATACCTTTCATCGCCACAACTGGATCATCCGACGGACGGTTAATCTTCTTGCCTGTCGCCAGTTGATCTTGATATTTCCCCATTTTCTCATAGCTAGAGCTTAAGTTTTTCACCATATTGTTTGAAAGCATTGATTGTGTAATTCTCATGACTGTTACTCACCACCTATTTTTTTATAATCCGACTCGGCCCATCCCATTAATAATTTTATCTAGCATTTCATCCACAGCCGTAATATTTCGCGCTGCCGCATTATAAGCATGCTGAAAGCGAATCATATCCGTAAATTCTTCGTCCAAAGACACGGAACTAATCGATTGACGATTTCCTTCGATTGACTGAAGTAATATTGCATTATTAGATGCTTGTCTTTTTGCTTCTTGTGTGTCTACACCTAGTCTTCCAACCATTCCTTGATAGAATGCGTCAACAGTTGTATTACCTAAACCTGCAAGAGGCTTCTCCTTAACTTTGGCTAATGCCAATGCATTAGAACCATCACCTTTTTCTCCAGGTTTCGTACCTGCTGCAATTTCATTAGGATCCTTAATTGCCACACCGATATTGGCAGCCGCTCCCTTTTCGCTTGTTACGCCATCGAAAAACGGCTTCCCTTTTGCTCCATTCAAATCAACACCTTGCTCATGTTGCTCGTTGAATGCTTTCGCAAACTCATAAGCCATCTTATCTAACTGTTTCAGCATTTCAGGGTATGCGCCTTCATCCGCACCATATCCAAATGTTTCAATAATTCCTTTTAATTTACCTGGCGAGAAATCTGAAACACTAATTGCTGCTCCATTTAAAGTAATGTTTTGAATGTTATCATTAATCTCCAATACACCATCCCCATTAAGGTCTGTTGCTGGGTCTATTCCGATAACACTAGGTTTATCTCCAATAACTAGGTCACCTTGTTCAGAACCATCTTTCCCAATTAATTTAATGTTATATTGTCCTTCGGCTATTGGTGAGGCATTTCCTTCAGGCGGTGTTTTTGGTGGTACTTTCTCGACTTTAATATTTACATACTTAGATAGTTGATCAACTAAATTATCACGGCGATCGTATAAATCATTCGGTAAATAACCATGAGGCTCGATTTCTCCAATTTGCTTGTTCACATCACTAATTTGTTTAAGTAAAGAGTTAATCTCTTTAACACTTACACCAATTTCATTTCCTAAATCTTTTTTTATTGTAGTAAGAGAATTGTAAACATAGTGAAAAGTATCCGCCACTGCTTTTCCACGCTCTAGTACAACTGTACGGGGTCCTCCACTTTCCGGATTACCACTTAAATCATGTAACGATTGCCAAAATTGACCCATGACTTTCGAAATTCCATCTGTAGAAAATTCATTAAGAATTCCCTCCATTTGTGATAAAGCTGAAGCTTTAGCCTCGTAATAACCTAGTGTCTGATTTTGTCCGCGAAACTGGGTATCTAAAAAGCCATCCCTCACTCGCTGCACAGATCCTGCCTCCACTCCTGTTCCCATTTGTCCAGGAATTTGTGAGCGATTCATTCCTACGCCAGGATAAGGTTGAGTCGTTTGAAAGTTGACTCGTTGGCGTGTGTAGCCTGGTGTGTTGGCATTTGAAATGTTATGACCGGTTGTGTATAAAGCACTTTGTTGTGTAAACATGCCGCGTTTGGCGGTTTCTAATCCATGAAAAGTAGATCGCATGTTGATCCTCCCATTTTTTGGTTAGTTTTCATTAGAAGAAGCGGTGTATTTTTTCACCGCTTCAATTGTTTAGGCTTGTGAGTCAAACATTGAACGCTTCGGCTGTCCGGTTTGTCCTTGAGTCGGATGGCTATACGTTGCATGTTCTGGTTGTGGTCTCATGAGACTCATGCTCATGTTGACAAACTGCAAGGATTGATAGATCAGCTGCTGGTTTAGCTCATTTTGTTCTTTGAGCTTTGTGACTTTTGCTGCTAGCTGTTCTTTCATAGCTTGAAGTTTGAGTTTTTCTTGTTCGGTGACTACTTCTTGACAATCGGTAAGCGTCGCATCTGCTTTTCCTGTCAGTTCAACTGCCAGCTGTTGCCGCTCTTTTTCCATTGTATTAATAGCAGCGACATATTTCTGCTCTTCCTTGAGCAATTGATCGAGTCCGTTCATATCGTTTTGTTTAATAATGTCTGTTTTCTTTTCTGCTAGCGTATAGAGCATCTCATGCAGGCGGTTCATTGTGTCTAGTACGTCGATTAATTTTGGTGCAGACATGATGTCTCCCTCTGCTTTCTTGGCGGTGGGCCGCTAGTTATTCATGGTTTTCTGAAAAAATTGATAAGTCCTTTGGCGATGTGTTCCGGATTCGGCTGATACTCCCCAGTAGCCACTTGCTGTTTCAGGCTAGAAATTTTCTCCTTACGCGCTTCTAACACTTTAGAGGCTTCTTGCATTTCCTTCGCTGCGGACGAAATTTCGAGCTTATCTGCTTGCATCCCGGAAAGCTTCTTATTTTCTTCTTGTTTGTTCAATTGCTTTTGGTATGGGTTGATTCCGGATACGCCTGTTCGTTGAATTTTCAATGCATATCCCTCGCTTTCTGATTTCCGTTTTACTACTATTTTTCCTTTATATCGGCAAAAAGAAATGAAAGTTTAGTGACATTTACTAAGCTGATTTTCCTATTTTCCCTATTTAAAACTTTTTTTATTGACGGCATAGTAAGTCGTTTGACGCTCATTCTCTTGTTTCTCTTCTCGAAACTTTTCTTCTCGCTTCAATTGTTTTATATCATCTTCAATTTGTTGTGTGCATTTCGCACAAAGCTTTCCTCTACTAATGATCGCTCCGCAACGGTCACATGGATAGCCCATGTTCGGAAAATGAGTCGCATGTAGACGACCTTTCTTCATCCATTTATGAATGAGCTCTTCGTCTACTCCTGTCACCTCTACAACACGCTCAATCGTTGCGGCACGATTTTCCCGTTGGCGCAAAAATTTATACACTTTTTCATACATTTGTTCTTCTTCCTTGGCACATTTCGAACATACATCGCGAAATGCATTGCTCATATATAGGTCACCACAGCGGGGACAATTAACGATTTCACTCATGGTCATTCCTCCAACTACTTTCTTCTATAGCTAATTTACCCTCGAATGAGTGTAAAGGAGCAGACTTCCTTGGCTCCTGCTTCCCTTAGTAGTTTGGCTGCCTGTCTAAGCGTAGAGCCTGTAGTATATATATCGTCAAAAATTAATATTTTTTCATCTTGGCAATCATTTTTTTCATTTAAACGAAACACTTGCTTGGCATTGATGCGCTCTATTCGTGATTTCTTTGACTGTTTTTCCGTATGCACCCGCTCCATCATTTCCGTTACTTGGATGCCTGCTTCGGTTGCTAATGCCTTTGCTTGGTTAAATCCCCTCTCACGAAGCCGCTCATCACTTAATGGAATAACAGTCGCTTGATCATAATCTAGCTTTTCTATCACTCGGCGAATATCCGCTGCAAAGCTACGAGCGAGCACATAATCGCCGCGATATTTAAAGCGTGCGACCCACTCCTTCATTGCGTCATTGTAGATAAATATAGAGATGTTTTTTTCTAGTACTCCTTGAAATAACGGGTCCTGTTCCCAGTGCAAGCAATCTTGACACCATCCATCCTTTTTATACGCATCCTCGAGTTCATCAAGCGGCCGCGAACATTTTTGACAGCGTTCACCTTCAATTCGCACAAACATTTCCCGGCATTTGTCGCACAGCTCGGTCGCTTCCTCTATGCATAAAAACTGGCGCCAATTCAATTGTAACATCGTTTCCTGATGGCACAATAAGCATCTACTCATCCGTCAATCAGCCCCCTCTCCCGTCCTTCCTTGTTCATCGCTTCAATATGAGCGATCGCTCGTAGCATCGCTTTCGTGCGACCAAAGTGAAAAAATGTGACAACCCCATCTGGAAAATCAGCACTTCGCCCGGCCCGACCAGCGATTTGCACGAGTGCACTTTCAGTGAAAATATCATCCTCCGCCCCGATCACCGCCACATCAATATTCGGAAAGGTCACGCCTCGTTCCAAAATTGTTGTCGTTAAAAGTAAGAGGAGCTTTTTTTCTCGCATAAGAGCGACTTTTTCTTTTCTTTCGGGATCTTCGGCATGAACAGCTTGAATATGCGGGTCTAACTGTTGAAAAATGGGCAAAGCTTGTTCCATTAGGTCAATATGAGGGAAAAAGAGGAGTGCTTGTTTATCTGAGGCAAGTCGAGACTTCACCCAATCTTCCACTTTTGGTGGGATTTTCCCTTTGATGAAGGCCTTTTGCCAGCGGCCACACCAACGCACTTGCGGGACTGGTAGCGGATAACGATGAAAACGTGCAGAGATCTTCGTATGATTTCTTTTACCCAATTTACATTCTAATTGCCATTGTTCGTTCGGAGTCGCTGTTAAATAAATGAGGGCCGAGTTTGGCTTGCGGGATTTGTGGACTGCAAACTGTAACGCGGGATCATAGAAGTAAGGGAAGGCATCGACTTCATCGACAATCATCACATCAAATGCTTCTTGAAAACGGAAAAGCTGATGCGTTGTCGTGACAACGAGGGAGCTATATTTATGACGATCGGGGCTGCCACCGTAAAGAGCAGCGACACCAACAGTCGGAAAGACCTTTTGTAGCCTTGGAGCCAACTCTAGCACGACATCCGTTCTTGGTGTGGCGATGCACACTCGTTTTTTTGCTTGCAGAGCCGTTTCAATACCACGGAATAACACCTCTGTTTTTCCAGCGCCGCATACCGCCCAAATCAGCCACTCACTATTTTCTTCCACCGCCTCGACGACTGCATCAGAAGCTACAAGCTGCCCTTTCGACAACTGACCTTCCCAATTCAATCGACCATCTTCACGCTTGATCGGAGCTGAGCCCGTCCAGCACACAAGCCGAGAACACTCCGACACTCGCCCCATCATTAAAC
This sequence comes from Bacillus sp. FJAT-52991, assembly GCF_037201805.1. GTDB lineage: Bacteria > Bacillota > Bacilli > Bacillales > Domibacillaceae > Bacillus_CE > Bacillus_CE kandeliae. The sequence goes on from NZ_CP147404.1 coordinate 3,183,921, forward strand.
AATGACGGCAATACGTGCACATTTGACCACAGCGGGCACATGGGAATGAAGCAAAAAGTTCATCGTTATGATTGCCACATCTAGCACAGTGATATTGATTTTTTTCTTTGAACACACCTTGGAGAAATTGAACAGGTTGATCCTGAAGGGGAAAGGGGATTTCTTCTTGAAGCAATAATCGCCCGGAGAGGAAGAAAGACAACTCTTGATTCATGTAGTCAACTCCTTACATATAATTTTGTCTTACATTAGTAGTATATAGGAGTCACTCAGTCATTTCATTGCTCACGAGTAGTAAATTCTCTAGTTTTTTCGACACAATTATTGTTTTTCCTGTCTTTTCCATCATTCATTTTTAATAATAACTCTGTAATGGTGCTATATTCTAATAGAGAAAAAATGGTGGTATGATAAAATAATACAATGATTTTTTGTTAGAAAGGGGTTATTATGCGAAAGTTTATAATAGGCTTGGCTGTTTTCATTTTGGTTTTAATATTTGCCATACAGGCCTCAATGCAGACATTTGATGATACGAAAAAGCAGCGGGCTCATAAAGAGAGTGAGACACTAACGGATGCTGGAACAGTTTCTGGTAATGATAAAAATTCATCTGAGGTAACGATCCCAATAGACGATAAACAATATATCAAAGTTCGAATGAATACTAATGAAGTGCCGCTCACTTATCACAAGCGTACAACCGACGTTCATATTCGTTCAACAGACACACACTATTACTATCATATGGGCGATCCATCAAAACCCCTTGGGTCTATGCGAGTAACCTTAAGAAAACTCGACAATGGCGATGTCTTTGTTTTCACGAAATTTGTTAATAATAGTAACAGTGACTACTCTGCGTCTGTAATTATGCCGTTCCAACAATCTGATCATTATACTTTAACAAAGTATGAATCTTACGGAAAAGTGAATCAAACTCATGATTCAACGTTTGGAGTCGACCCAACTTCTCATCCTATCGGTATTCTATCTACTAAAAAAGGGAACGCAACGACAAACGAAGTGATGATGGGCAAAAACTATGTATCTCTTCATCGTCAACAAAATTATTCAAATGGACAGAAATCTGTTCTTCGTGAATTTAAAGATGAATATGAAAGCTACCAAATTTATGAGGACAAAGAGAAAAATCTAATCACTTCTCACTTGAACATGTCGGTCAAAGGAAAATCCATCTCTGAAAACTGGGCACTCATTTCCCAAAAACCACTATTTGCGAGTGCTACCAATCGAGATGAATGGTTCAAACGTACGATCAAAGAATACCGAGTAATTAACAAGTGGCTCACAGCTGACGGTGCTTATACAAAGCTACCATGGTCAATCGAACCCAGCTATAAAATGGGCTTCGGTCGTAGCATTGGTAACTTGGAAGGTAGTATTTATTTAGATGCCTATAGCGAGAACAAAGAGCGTTACTTCTACGACCTAGTTATTAATTCCATTGCTGATCTTGATACACTTTCCAAAGGGGCGTTGACAGCTGGAAAGTCACCGATATTTCTAACAGAATATACAAGCACCTATTTGAAAGAACCATACGGTTTTACTGCTCCTTATGTGGATACTCGCCATAATGAAAAAGCCGCACTATTTTTGAAAAATTCAAGTGAAATATTGAATATTCCTGAGCTCAAAAATGTCAACCTGCGTTATGCAGATTTCCTTGTCGACCAAAAAGAAGCGAAAAATGTTATAAATATCACACCATCAGGCTATCTTATTGCTGACTATTATTCTCCAGAGAGTAAGGTCATTACCCACGCATCACTTAACCATGCACTTGGGGAAATGAGATTATTATTGGAAACATATCAACAAACAAATAACCCCGTATATTTGAATACCGCTCAAGAAATACAAGCAGGTATTGAAAACCTTTATCCTGGTTGGATTCGTAGCAATGGTGATCTATGGTATCATATTGATGCTAAGAAGAATTTTGGGGGCACGGATTATACTTGGCTGACATTGATGGATTTGCTACTAAATCAGAAGGAACTTGAAGAAGTGGGTCTATCACGTAGCCCAATCTTTGACAAAATGATTCGTTCTAAAGCAACATATTTAGTAGATAATAAAATTGCTATCAAACCAGAAATCATTTCTCTTCTTAAAGAGCAAGGCTTTGATGACCTCGCCAACAGAGCGATTAGCGCCGAGACACATAGCAAAGAAACTTAACTTAGATGAATTGCCAGAAACACATTCATTCTACCGAGTCGATCAATGGACAATACAATTCATAAAGTTTTACCTTTTATAGATTGATTATTAATTGAACAAAGAGGCTGACTCCTTCATGAGATCAGCCTCTTTCATTTATCAATTTCTCTTCACCCAACCCATGCCAAGTGAACCTTCACCTAAGTGTGTACCGATGACGGGACCGAAGTAGCCGATGTCGAATTCGGCTTCCGGAAAGCGCTGTTGCAGACTTTCGCACCATTCATTTGCTTCTTGTTCACGATTGGCGTGAATAATGACCGCTTGAAGCGGCTCGCCTTTTTTGTAATCCTCTTCGAATAAATCAGCGACGCGTTTTAAAGCTTTTTTACTTGTACGAATTTTTTCAAATGGGACGATAAGTTTATCCACAAAGTGAAGAATTGGCTTTACTTGTAATAATCCACCAATAAATGCTTGGGCACCATTTAGGCGACCTCCACGCTTTAAATGGTTTAAGTCATCGACCATGAAATACGCACGAATGAATGGTTTCATCTCTTGAAGTGCTGCTAGGATTTCTTCAGGCCCTTGTCCTTGATTGGCTAACTCCGCTGCTCGAAGCACATAAAAAGCTTGGGGCCCACAGCTAATTTCAGAATCGAAGGAATACACATCAAGTCCTTCTACCATTTCACCAGCTGCAATTGACGTCTGGAACGTACCGCTAATGCCACTGGATAAATAAACGCCCACGACCGCATCATAATCTTTGGCCAACTCTTCATATAATTTCACAAACTGACCGATCGGCGGCTGTGAAGTGGTTGGAAATTTTTCCTCTTCGCGAACTTTTTCGTAAAACTGTTCAGCCGTAATATCAAGTTCTTCCCGATATGTGTCTTGCCCGATAATCACACTTAATGGGATCATATGTATGTTTAATTGGTCACGCAATTCTTTCGGAAGATAGGCTGTACTATCCGTTACAATTGCCGTTTTCATATTTATACCTACCTTATTTTCAAATTTGACGTTAGAAGTGCCATGTTCTTCTTATTCTATAAGAAAAGAGTAGCTTTTGCACGATTTTCGTACAATTTTATTCTCGTTAACTATAAAAGACTGCCCCAAAGAGCCAAGTCTTTTGGAAACAGTCTTATTTTTCCTTACTTTTTAATTAATACCGCTGTAAATGTGACTGGACCATTTAGAAAAACATCATCTCCATCTGGTTGTAATGTCACCGTGTATGTCAAGTTTCGGTCATTGGAATCGATTACATCTACATGAGCTAATGGCTCTACCACTTGATCATCATTACCTTCATCATCAATCTCAATTCTTGCTAAATAAATCTCTTGGCCTGGGATAAATACCAGTGGGCTGCCTTTAAAGATTCTCATTACCACTTCACGAACATTATTATCATCATTATCTAATCCGAAAACACCGTTTAGCCAAACGAGATTTCCTTTCTTCACTTCATCCAAAGTAACTGAAGCTACAGGCGTTTGAACATCTTCTGGCAATTCGAAACGGTTGTCAATTGAGATGTTGGGATCTAGTGTAAAAAACTCAAAATCAACGAAACTGGCTTGCTTATTTTTTTGAGAATGATCGTCTTTCCAATCTTTATCTTTATGTCCACTGCACTGTCTACACATCATCATCACCTCCTCTCTTATACTTCCATTAAATTCAAGAAAGGGAGGTTTGGAATGGGTTAGAAGTTTAGTAGGTTAAAAAAATGTTTATTAAACCTATTTTTTACATATATAAACCCCATAAAAAAACAGGCTGCTCTCTTTAAGAAACAGCCTGTTTCTGTTAAAAAATTTCCGTCCACTCGCTGCGCTTTTCCAGTATGCCTTGAGCGATCTCTTTTGCACCTTCTAAGCTGTGACTTGCCGCCCAACCACATTGCACTTCATTGCAAGCGGGCACCTCGGTCGCCTCGAGCACATCCTGCAACGTCCGCTCGACAATTCGCAAAATATCTTCATAATTATCATGATTAATAACGGACAAATAATAACCTGTTTGGCAACCCATTGGACTAATATCAACAATTTTCTCTGAGTGATTACGACTGAATTCTGCCATCATATGCTCCAATGAATGAAGAGCAGGCATGTCCATATGCTCCAGATTTGGCTGACAAAAACGAAGGTCATATTTATGAATTTTGTCTCCGTTGACTCCTTCTTTTATGCCAGCCAATCGAATATATGGCGCCTTCACTTTTGTATGGTCCAAATTAAAGCTTTCAACGTTCATTCGCTGTTGATTTGTCATGTATTGCACCCCTTTGATTATAAATTGTCTTTATTATAACAATATTTAGATATTATTGCATAGCAGACAAAGCGGCTTGTTTCCATTCTCCTTCTTCCTTTTTAAACGTCATCACTTGTCGTGTCTCATTCTCAACTTCTTTCCCTGTTTCTAAATCCTTCGTAACTGATTTCATAACGATAAATATATGAGCTTCTTGTTTTTCTTCATCATATTTGATGATTTCCGTATGCTGTGGCTCCATTTTCAAGTCATATACATCAAACCTTTTTTCTAAATATTGACGCTCTTCTTCGATATCCCTAGTATTCTTAGATAGTGTATCTAAGTAACCATCTACGTCCTTAGAGTTAAATGCCGAAATGTGCTGATCAAATGCAGCCATTATTTCTTCCTTTATTTCAGGAGGCAAATTTTTCGCTTCCTCGATTGGTTGCTTTACCGTTTGACTTTGTGTCTCATTCGTTTCTGGCTTCGCTTCTTCTACTTGCTTTGACTCTTCCTTCTTCTCTTGCTCCTCCTCCGCTCCACAGCCGACAAGCAGAGCACTAGTTAACAAAGCAAGGCCAATCCATTTCAACCTTAACATATTTATCCACGTCCCTTCCGTACTATTGTATGTTAAAACTGAGGTATTCCTCAACTGAAAGAAAGGAGACAGATCAATGATCGGAATACACACACACCTTAAATGAGGAATATTATCAAGAAAAGGTATGAGATCAGGCGGATTTCACTCTTGATCAGGAACAGATTCCCCACAATTGGGCGGCTCTCATCTTTAATCAGTCGCGACAACTACATAATCAGTCGCCTATGACCGACAATCAGCCACAGGGCCCTTTTTGGACAAAAAACTAGCCCCATTCAGTCGGCATTTGCTCCGAATCAGTCACGACAATCACACAAAAAAGACCGCCCGTTAGATGGACGATCTTTGGTTGATTATCTCACTTCTACCCAGCCTTTTTTAATGGCGGTGACAACCGCTTGAGTACGGTCATTAACGTTCATTTTTTGCAGTATATTGCTGACGTGGTTTTTGACGGTTTTTTCACTGATGTATAGAGCATCTCCAATGCCTCGGTTACTTTTTCCGTCAGCTAGAAGTTGTAGCACTTCACATTCACGGCGCGTGAGTAAATGAAGTGGACGGCGCACTTCTACTTGTTGGAAGCCCTTTCCTTTTCCTTCATCATTTGCTAGGCGACGATAATCTTTAATGAGGTTGTGAGTCACGCGTGGATGTAAGTAAGAGCCTCCATCGGAAACTACTTTGACTGCTTCAATTAAAGCGTCTGCATCCATTTCTTTCAATAAATAACCCATAGCTCCAGATTTTAAGGCATGTGTAACATAATTCTCATCATCGTGAATACTTAAAATGATGACTTTCGTATTCGGAAACTTGTCCACAAGCTCACGTGTCGCCTCGACCCCGTTGATTTGCGGCATATTGATATCCATCAAAACAACGTCCGGACTATGTTCAATGACGAGCTTCATCGCTTCCGCTCCGTCATCTCCTTCAGCTACCACGTCAAATGATTCTTCAAATTCTAAAATTCGCTTAACTCCCTCGCGAAATAATTGATGGTCATCGATAATAACGATATTTGTTTTCATCTTACTTCCCCCTTTATACAATGCTATTCTAAAATAGGAATACTAATCATAACTAAAGTTCCTTGATTCGGTTTGGATTGAATCGACAGTTCCCCCTCTAGAAGCTCTAGTCGTTCCTTCATCCCAATGATGCCAAATGACCCTTTCTTTTTCTCTGTGACATCAAATCCCTTACCATTATCTTTCACGACAGCTAGTACATTCTGTTTACTGATTTCTAACTTTACAGTGATCTCACTTGCTTCAGAATGTTTGAGAGCATTTTGTACAGATTCCTGTATGAGTCGGAATAAGGCTACTTCTAATTTAGCTGGTAAGCGCTTTTCGGCTCCCATGTTAACAAAATAAATTTTTGTTGATTTATTTAATGATTGCGAATATTCTTCAATCGTTGCTAAATATTTTTTTATAGTCGGAATTAAACCTAGATCATCTAAAGCCATCGGGCGTAAATCATAGATAATTCTTCTCACTTCATACAACGCTGAACGAACCATTTTTTTCAAGCTGCGAAGTTCTTGAAATGCTTCTTCTACATCACGTTCTTTATATAGTTTCTCTATCAAGTCTGATCTCAATAGAACGTTCGCCATCATTTGAGCAGGACCATCATGAATTTCTCTTGATAGTCTCTTTCTTTCCTCTTCTTGCGCCTCCATAATTTGAAAACCGAATTCTTGCTTTAAGCGAGCATCTTCTAGCACTTCACCAATTTTCTTCATATCCTGACTCAAATAGTTTAAAACAACAGATACTTGGGTGACAAGATGTTCCGCTCGCTCAATCGTGGACTCAACCGATACCAGTCGCCTTTCCAAATCATTTCGCTTTTCAATCAGCTGCTTCTCACTTTGCCGTGAGATCAATAGCTTCAATTGCAAGTCATGAGCTCTCTCATAAGTATCACGGACAAAGTCCTCAGAGTAGGAGTGAAAATTCTTGCTCACTTCCGCTAATTTTTTCCTAGCCATTTTTACTTTCAGCTCGAGTTGGTCCTGCTCATGGATTAACGTATGTACTTGATCGCGAACACTATTTAGTTCAACAAGTAATATTTGATGATCCTTTCTACTTTGTTCCGCAATAGTAAAAATTTCTCCTTTACTATTGTCTACGGTTTCAATGATTTTTTTTAAAATCGTATCTAAAACGGCTATATTATTGTTCATATTAAACATAGAATGTCCTTCCTCCGACAATACCATTTTACCTGTATCTCCACTTTTTCACTAGAAAGAACAGACAATTTCATGGAAATTTAATTAAAAAGGCATGTATTTGTCATTTATGCAACATTCAATAGGTCTTAAGTCTTTATAATTATACACGGAATCTTTACTCATTATGTAACCATTACGATCTAAAATAAAACATACATATCTTCAAGTGATGACAATTGTATTATAACACGTAAACTTTTAACTTAGCTTAAAGTTGCATGACCATTTGATTAAAAAGTGATGTCAGTGGAGATATAACTTTTTTCTTTTTCTATTTTTATATATTATAGGTATTTGATGTCGATATTTTTTCATATGAATTGGAGGCATGTCTATTGTTATCTCAATACTATACAGTTAAAGGCTATGGAGAAAATGAAATCATTATACAAAAGTCGCGGTTTATTGCCTACATCAACCGGGTGGAGACAGAAGAAGAAGCGCAACAATTTATCGCCGATATAAAAAAACAGAATTGGAATGCCACACATAACTGCTCCGCTTATATGATCGGAGAAACAAATTCCATTCAAAAGGCAAACGATGACGGAGAACCGAGTGGAACAGCGGGTGTTCCGATGCTTGAAGTATTGAAAAAACGAAATTTAAAAGATACAGTCGTTGTCGTTACCCGTTATTTCGGGGGCATTAAATTAGGTACAGGTGGATTAATTCGAGCTTATGGCAAAGCAGTGTCTGAAGGAATTAACGCAACTGGTGTCGTTGAGCGTCGTCTCATGCAAATTATGAAAACAACGATTGACTATACTTGGCTCGGCAAAATTGAAAACGAATTACGTTCTTCCACTTACTCCATTAAAGATATTCATTATTTAGATACTGTCGAGATTGAAACCTTCGTTAAAGAAAATGAAAAAGAAGTATTTATCCAGTGGATGACGGAGTTAACAAACGGACAAGCAGTCATTCATGAAGGCGAAGTACTTTACCAAGAACAACTAATTGACTGCAATTGAAAAAATAAAATTTACTGTTAAATGTAATCATAGTAAAATAGAACTTGGGCTATTTTATCAAAGTATGAGCAACAATGTTGAAGTTAGCTATTCCCTTGGCAAGATTAATTATTGAAGGAGCTTAGGAATTTATGTCAACCGAAAGACAACGTATGCAAATGCGTAAGAGGCGCAAAAGAAAACGCCGCATTGCGTTTCTTGTTATACTCCCACTGTTATTTCTCGCATTTACTGCCGCCGGTTATGGTGCCTTTTTGTACAAAAAGGCAGAATCTGTTTTCAAAGACTCTTATCTTGATGACGGGCGTCACAAATCTGACCTTCGCGATGCAAAAGTTCATCCATTAAAAGATAATATTTCTATCTTGTTTATCGGAGTAGATGAGAGTGAATCAAGAGAGAAAGAATTTGGAGGTAAAACACGTTCAGACGCTTTAATGCTAGCCACTTTGAACGTCGAAGATAAATCAATTAAATTAGTCAGCATCCCTCGGGACTCTTACGTGTATGTCCCAGAGGTTGGATACAAGACAAAGATCAACCATGCCCATGCTTACGGTGGCCCAAAAGCAACTATTGAAACAGTAGAAGAATTATTTGGCCTACCTGTTGATTATTATGTTCGCATGAATTTCTATGCATTTATGGATGTAGTCGATGCACTTGGTGGAATTACATTTGATGTTCCATATGACTTAGAGGAGAAAGACTCAAAGGACACACACAACGCGATTAAGTTAAAGAAAGGGACACAAGAGCTGAATGGCGAAGAAGCGTTAGCACTTGCGCGTACTCGTAAATACGATAGTGATATCGAACGTGGTAAACGTCAGCAAGAACTACTTGAAGCAGTGGTCAAAAAAGCGATCTCTGTAAATTCTATTACAAAATATGACGAAATTCTAGATGCTGTCGGTGCCAATATGCGAACGAATATGACATTTGACGAAATGAAATCCCTTATTGAATATGGAAAATCCGGAAGTCTAAAATTCGAAACCATCACTTTAAAAGGGGAAGATGCAAGATCAGAAGACGGTGCTTACATTTACCAACTTGATGAAACTGAATTCGAAATCGTCAAAAATGATCTTGCTAGACATCTTGGATTAGATTAGACGATTAAGTAGACGAAGGGAGTATCCCAAAAATCCGCGTCGCAAATTTTTGAGATGATACTTCTTATTTGAAAATGCTATTAAATTAGGTTTTCTGCACCTGTCGCTTTTGATACAGAAAAGGAGCCGTCTCATAAGTAGTTGAGACGGCTCCTTTCTTACCTCTAGTCAAGTAGTTTTAGATGAATTTTATTTAGTTAGATGAATTTGTTTCTGTAGGAAGGGGTACCCCTTCCTACAGAAACAAATTTGCGCATACCAAAAAGACCTAACGAAATTTCGTTTTTTTCGAAAGGTCAAATATGTTATAGTAGGACTAACCAATTACGAACAGGTTGAGGCTGTTTCGTAGTCATAAGTGATATGGTGTGTGATCAGGTGAAATGCCACTTTCAAAAACTTGTTCACACAGGCAATCGACGCAACTTTATGGGGCTTTCCTTGAGGTTGCGTTTTTAATTTGTCATAGTAATCCACCAAATGATTTCCACCGAATCGACGTAATGTAATCATGGTCTGAACCATATAAAACAAGATTTTTCGTAGCTTGTTGTTTCCTCGTTTATTGATCTTATCTTTGTAATAGGTATTTCCTGATTGATAACGCATCACATCAATACCAACATAGGCATTTAACTGCTTGTGGTTCTTGAAACGGCGAATATCCCCAAGCTCTCCAATCAGACGAACAGCTGTCGCTTCTCCGATACCGGGAAATGAAATCAGTACGTTGTATTCGGTTCTTTCCTTTGAGAGCTCGACCATTTGTTTCACAAGCCCTTCTTTCTTTTCTTTTAAATCAGAGATCCTTTTCGCATAGTCACGTACTTGTTCACAACGCACATCCTCTTTTGAAATGGCTGGATACGAATCTTTCGCAGCTTCTAGTAAAGCGAGTCCTTTCGCTTCTGCTCGCGAAAGAGATAGATTCTTCCTTGTATTTGCTTTTAGCCGATTACGAATGATGGTTTTGGAACAAGTGAGTACCTCATCTGGATGCGGATAGAGCTGCACAATATTGAGAAAAAGGGCCGAGCGTGTTGAAAATATGATTTCTAATTCTGGAAAACTGAGTTGTAGAATGGCATGCAGGCGACTGAAAAGATGAGTGATTTCACGATCTAGTTCATCATAATAACGTGTGAGTGATCGCATTTGTTTATAATAGCCTTCTTCTTGATAAGTAGCTGTACGCTCTACTTTAAAATGTGATTTTGCCAGTTCATGTGCATCGCTTTTGTCTGTTTTTTGTCGACGCATCGATGCCATTTGAAGATTCGCTTCAAGAGGGTTCACTCGATGGTAGATATAACCTTCTGTTTGGAAAAAGCGTTCTAATGATGCGGAATAAACACCTGTCGCTTCAAATACAATCTCTGGTGCTTGTCCATCCTGTTTTGTTAATGTTTGGAGTTTTTCGTTCAAAGCTTCAAATGAGGGTTTGGTATGAAGAATTTCTCCTTCAAATTCACATTGACGATATTGGTTATAAATCACCATCGTACTTTTCCCCATACTCACATCAAGAGCGACTACATGTTGCATATTCATTTCTCCTTCTTAGCCAATCATAGAAGTCTTCACAGGGCCTTATCGATTCCCTTTTCTTATACACGATCTCTACGGATCCAACATACTAAACTGATTCACATAAGGGTGTGAAGTTGGTCGGTTTTTGAAACGGACTCGATTTGGTCCCAGGGGCCGTTCGACCTTTCTTCACTTCTACTATAAAAAAATAGTAGCACAAACCTTGGCCTTGGTTTGTGCTACTAATGTTAGTATGTTTTTACTGCTCACTATGGAGATGAACGAGCACATACTATTAATCTCTTATTTTAACTCAAACAAAAAAAGCGATCGAAATAAATCGATAGCTTTTTTGTTTATAATTAATTCTTTTTGACTCGAACGCGCATCAAATTCATTAACGGCTTATAATCGGAGCCAACAAGCCCCACACTTTCAACAAACAATTCAATTGCTACAACTAAAACGGCGATAAGAATGATCGCTCCCCAAATGGTCGCCATTGTAAAAATCACCGCAGCTAACCCAAACATCGAGGCGATCGCATAGATAATCACAACCGTCTGCTTATGCGTATAGCCCATGCGTAGCAAGCAATGATGAAGATGGGACTTATCTGGAGCAGATAGCGGTTGCTTATTCACTTTCCGTCTAATGATGGCAAAGAATGTATCCGTAATCGGCACTCCAAGAATAATGATCGGAATAATTAACGAGACGACCGTTACATTTTTAAATCCAAGCAAAGCAAGCACGGAAATAATGTAACCTAAAAATAGTGCTCCTGTATCTCCCATAAAGATCTTTGCCGGATGAAAGTTATAATGTAAAAACCCAAGAGTGCTTCCTAACACAAGCAAAGCGACACTCATTACATATAGATCACCTTTCATATAAGCCATTAAGCTAATTGTAAGCAAGGCAATCGATGACACACCAGCCGCTAGCCCATCTAGTCCATCAATTAAATTAATCGCATTTGTAATACCGACAATCCAAAGAATAGTTAGCGGAATGCTGAAGTAGCCAAATTCCATGTGACCACCGAACGGAAGGTTAATATCCTCCATTTGCACACCACCATAAACAACGACAACAAGCGCAGCAAGCAGCTGTCCACCAAGCTTGACTTTAGCCGACAATTCAAAGCGATCATCTAGTACTCCCGTAATGATAATGATCACGCCACCAATCATAATTGCTAAATTGAAATCCGCTTGCGGTTGTAGCACGAACATTCCAATCATGAAACTAATAAAAATCGCTAATCCTCCCATGCGGGGCATAATCCTCTGGTGTACTTTACGATAATTCGGTTTGTCCACTGCACCGACAGCAATCGCCAATTTCTTCACAAGCGGCGTAATCGCTAACGATGCGATTAAACAAATCACAAAGGCAAGGGCAACCATGTAGTACCTCCTTAAAATAATGAACAAATGGATATATTTTCATCTCAAATCTATTGAAGTCAACATCATTATTTTTTGCAACATAAAATTATTTTACAGCAACTCATCTTACATTTTCTCATAAACTGTTTTTTTTTCAACAATTTAATTGTAAATTTTTCTGTTGTGAATTTTTTACAAATTTAACACACTTTCAAAAACATGTGATGAAGCACTGATTTTACTACATTGATCAGTCGAAAAAATAATTTTCATAATTATCACACGAATCCCGTTATGATAGTCAACCGTTTCGTATTTTGGTAAGATTAAATAATGATCTGAAGTGATTTTCGAGTGAATTACTCTAAGGGAGCGTAAAAATACATGATTTCGTTTTTAAAAAAACTAAGCGATTCAAATGATCAACGCTTAAAAAAATATTATAAACTTGTCGAACAAATAAATGCATTAGAAACAGCTTTTGAAGGATTAACAGATGATGAGTTAGCTCAAAAGACAGTGGATTTTAAAGAGAGATTAACCAATGGCGAAACAATTGATGACCTCAAAGTCGAAGCATTTGCGGTCGTCCGCGAAGCAGCTAAACGAGTGCTTGGCATGAGGCATTATGATGTGCAGTTGATTGGTGGTCTTGTGCTGACGGAAGCCAACATTGCTGAGATGCCTACAGGTGAAGGAAAAACGCTTGTCGCTTCGCTTCCAAGCTATTTGCGTGCCCTTGAAGGAAAGGGCGTTCATGTCATTACGGTCAACGAGTATTTAGCAGAGCGTGACCGTAAAACGATTGGGCCTCTTCATGAATTCCTCGGTTTAACCGTTGGATTAAATCTCCCTCTGATGGACTCTGATCAAAAACAAGCCGCTTACCGAGCAGACATTACATACGGGGTCGGAACGGAATTTGGCTTTGACTATTTAAGAGATAATATGGTGTGGCATCCAACTCAACGCGTTCAACGCCCATACCATTTCGCTATTATTGACGAAGTGGATAGCGTGTTGATCGATGAAGCAAAAACACCACTGATCATTGCTGGAAAAATGCCGGGAAGCTCTGAGCTCCATTATATTGGCGCGCGTGTAGCGAAACGATTCAAACGAGATGAAGATTATCACTTAGATGATGAAACAAAAGCGGTCAGTCTCACTGAACAAGGCATTGACAAAGTGGAAAAAACCTTTGGCGTAGATAATTTATACGACCTTGAACATCAAACACTGTATCACTATATGATTCAAGCTGTGCGCGCTCATGTGATGTTTGAGCGAGATGTCGATTACATCATTAAAGACGGCAAGATTCTGCTTGTGGATATATTCACTGGTCGAACGATGGAGGGCCGCTCGTTAAGCGATGGACTTCACCAAGCCATTGAAGCAAAAGAAGGACTTGAAATCACCGATGAAAATAAAACACAAGCATCGATTACGATCCAAAATTACTTCCGTATGTACCCGCATCTTTCTGGCATGACAGGGACGGCGAAAACGGAAGAAAAAGAATTTGAGCAAGTATACAATATGATGGTCATTCAAATCCCTACGAATCGACCGAAGCAACGGGTGGATATGCCAGATTTCATCTTTTCCACATCCGATCAAAAATATCAAGCGGTCACAGAAGAAGTGAAGAGAAGACATGAAATGGGACAACCGGTACTCGTTGGGACGACTTCGATTTTACAATCAGAAAAAGTGGCCGAATACTTTACAAAAGCTGGGCTAGCTTTTGAATTATTAAATGCTAAAAGTGTCAAACAAGAAGTTGAGTTGATCTCAAAAGCGGGACAGAAAAAGCAAATTACTATCGCCACCAATATGGCTGGTCGAGGAACAGATATCCTTTTAGGAGAGGGCGTAGCTGAGCTCGGGGGACTGCATGTGATCGGTACAGAACGCCATGAAAGTCGCCGAATCGACAACCAGCTGAAAGGACGTTCTGGACGCCAAGGAGACCCAGGTTCAAGCCAATTCTTTATTTCATTAGCGGATGATATGCTCGTACGCTTCGCTAAAGAAGAATTAGAGAAGATGGAGAAAAAGTTAGAAATAGATGAAAATGGTCTTGTGCTAAATAAAAAAATTCATGAATTTGTTGATCGAGTCCAACGCATCGTAGAAGGTGCGAACTTCTCGATGAGAGAATACAACTTGAAACTAGACGATGTAAGCAATGAACAACGCAACATTATTTATAGTCTTAGAAACAAAATGGTCAATGAAGAAGAGACGGTTGACCATTTCCTTAATATGATCAAGCAAGCGAGTCACGATGAGATCGAACATATTTGTCATGAAGATCAGTCTGTAGAAGAATGGCATCCCGAACAGCTTCAAACCACGATTGAACTCATACTTGGGGGCCGTTCCATTACATTACCAGAAGACATCACGAGCAAGGAAGAAATTCAACAGATCGTTAAGCAAGAAGCAGCTAGCTACTGTGAGGAGTTACAAACACTAGCGGAGCCCTCTTGGGACGAGTATATAAAACAGATCACCCTATCGAACATCGACCAGCTGTGGGTAAGCCACCTTGAAAATATGGCTAGGTTGAAAGAAGGAATTGGTCTTCGCTATTACCAACAAGAAGATCCGATGCGAATTTATGCACATGAAGGGCTTGAAATCTTTACAATGATGTACCATCAGATACAAAAGAACACCGCCATTCAATTCGGTTCGTTTGTGAACGAACTAACTAAAAAGGAGTAGTCATCTTATGTTATCTTTTTTCAAAAAGAAAAGTAACGATACAAGCAAATTGAAAAACGACGGGCTTGAAAGTACCGTTTCATCAAGTGAACTAACGAACAATGACACACCAGAATCAACAGAAGAAGTGGAAACACCGCTTTCTATTCACCCAGCAGCTTCTATTTCAAAAGAACAAATGTATGTCCTACGCTTTTTGAACAATGAACTGCCATTATTAAAGGCGAATCAATTATCTTTATCAGGCATCGAATGGGAAGAACAACCAGAAGGACTAGCCGTCTCTGCCTTCGTCCGCAACTCTGTTGATAAAGAGCTTCAACTAGGAGAAGTCAGACTGTTACTTATTAATGAAGAACAACAAGTGAAAGCGAAGCATGTATTTAATATGAAAGAGCTAGGGAATCTACCAGCAAAAAGCAGCCGTCCATGGACATTCATGTTTCCGGCTGAAACGCTCGCTCCAGCCGTCCATTTAGCTAAGGAAAATTGGACCCTTGCTTTTGACTTAACATCAACAAAGCATGAATTAGACTTAGCTCCCGCTTGGGAAGAAGCTTTACCAGAACAACAAAAAGAACAATTACAAAAAATCGTTGCAGAGCTTGGAGACCCAAACAAGAATGAACTGAACTTCACTGGCTTACAAGCTAATTTTGCAGCAGACGGGCAATTCCATGTCACCTTGTTAATCCGCAACGGCTATGAGAAAAACTTAAAAATCGAGCAGCTCCCACTGCAAGTACTAGACCATCAAAAAGAAGTCATCGCAGAAGGGCAATTCACTTTCGAGGATTTCGAAGTTAAAGCGAACACAACGAAGCCATGGACTGTCATCTTCCATAAAGAGCTAGTCACAAAGGATCAACCAGATTTAACGACTTGGAGTGTTCGAGTAGAAGGGTAGTTTCCAAGAATAAAATGATGATATTATATCCAAGATATGAAATTTTTTCTTGTGAATATAAGTAGATATGTTACAATAAAAGGGTAGTTTTCCGTTTTGTAAGTTATCGATAATATAGCGGCAACGGTTGGTGGTGGCCCGAAAGCATCTGCTCTTTGTAGCGGGTGCTTTTTTCTTCACAAAAAAGGATGCAGACATGTTTCCTGCACCCTCTCTCTTTCATTAGTAAAATCGTTTAAAGCTATCAAATCTCTGTTTAAAATAGGGATTATCCAAACTAGTAATCGTAATTCCCTTTGAAGAGCTTGCTTGAATAAATTGATTGTTTCCAAGGTAAATACCCATGTGCGATATTCCTTTTTTATAGGTGTTATTAAAGAAAACAAGGTCTCCAGGCTTCGGATTAGACACAAAATAAGAGCGGCTATAATATCCCTCGGTATTCGTTCTTGGTATTTTTTTCCCTGCTTGGTTAAATACATAATAAATATATCCACTACAATCAAAACCAGACGGCTGGGCTCCTCCCCACACATAAGGCACACCTATATACTTTTTCGCTTCAGCTAGCAAACGATCGACGGAAAAAGTATCATCAGATGGCTTTGGCGGCTTCGTGACAACGGGTGGCTGTCCTCCATCATTGGTAACTTTTAATTTTTGTCCCACATAAATAACGTCTGAAGTTAAGCCATTTAATTGCTTCAATTGCTGCACACTCATATTAAACATAATGGCAATCAAACTTAAGGAATCCCCTTTTTTTACTACATATGTATTGCTAGACGTTGGTGGCTTCGGCTTTGATGTTGGCGGCTTTGGCTTCGGCTTAGACGTTGGTGGCTGACCACTAACCTTCAATTTTTGCCCGACATAAATGGTATGCGAAGTTAACCCATTTAATTGCATTAATTGCGTTACACTCATTTTGTGCATAGCGGCGATTTTACTTAAGGAATCCCCACTTTGAACAATATATGTACTAGATGAAGCAGGCGGTTTGCTTGGCGGCTTAGCAACAGGCGGTTTCGCTGATGATGGTTTCCCACTCACTTTTAATTTTTGTCCCACATAAATCATATGAGATTGCAAGCCGTTTAATTGCATTAATTGCGACACACTCATTTTGTGCATAGCGGCAATCTTGCTTAATGAATCGCCGCTTTGAACGATGTAGACGCCTGATGAAGCTGGCGGCTTACTTGGCGGCTTGGCAACAGGCGGTTTCGTTGACGATGGTTTCCCGCTCACCTTTAGCTTTTGTCCGACATAAATATTATGTGACTTCAAGCCGTTTAATTGCATTAACTGCGTTACACTCATTTTGTAACGTGCTGCGATCTTACTTAATGAATCGCCGCTTTGAACGGTATATGTCGATGTAGCCGCTTTCATCGATAATTCCGGCTCGTTCTCATCACTAACCGATGCAGATGACGCTTGGCCGCTGACAATTAATTTTTGACCTTCATAAATATTCGTTGACTTTAACCCATTCAACTCTTGCAATTGAGCCACGCTCATTTGATAAACTTTAGCAATGGCATAAAGTGAATCCCCGTTTTGAACAGTGTATGTTTTCGTTCCAGAAGCTGGTTTCGTTACATTAGAAGAAGTCACTGACTTTGTTGCTGGAGTTACTTCAACTTCTTGGTTCGTTTCTTGTTCAGCTGGCATAGGTTCACCTATTACCTTCAACTGCTGACCCGGATGAAGAATTGTCGTCGTTAATTCATTCAGTTCTTTCAGCTGATCGACTTCCATTTGATAAAGTTTCGCAATGGAAGCAAGTGTATCCCCCTCTTTGACCACGTAAATGGGACTATTGGAATCGGCAGCCTCCACAACCTCTTCGCTAATCTTTAATGTTTGTTCTGCATACAATTGGTCACTGTTTAACCCATTCATTTTCTTGAGAACGTCTAACTCAACATTATACGCTTTTGAAATACTCTCAAGCGTTTCCCCAGACTTGACTACATGATGTTCTGCTGCTTCTGCAACTGTGACAACACCAGTTGAAAGGACCGCTGCGGTCGATAAAGTGAATAGGGCTTTTTTCATTTCGAATCTCCTCTCACATGAAGCTTCGTGAACAAATCACTTTTTCCTTTATATCGACTCGCTTCTGGAAGACTTAATAAAAATCCAACTTTAAACATCTTTATACCTATAAAATTCTTTTTAATTTCCTGTTTTATCTATTTTATTATGATAAAAGATATATTTTAAATCATGTATATCGACTGTTAACAGACCATTGAAGCAGGACTTTGTTTCTTGAAAAACCATCCCTTTATACTGATTTAGACTAATTTAGAACGATTTCACTTATCAGTTATAATTCTTTTTTACCAATCGAATAATACTGGACTCCTGTTGCCCACATATCATCTGCTGACAAGCAGTTTCGTCCGTCAATGACAATTGGCTGATTCAACAATTGGAAAAATTGTTGAGGAGGGACATTTTTGATTTCATCCCATTCCGTTAAGATCACTGCAACATCACTGTTTTGAAGGGCTTCTTCAACGGAAGTGACATAAGCAATGCGATCTTGAAAAATGAGATGAGCATTAGCTTCAGCTGCAGGGTCATAACCAATAACATTTGCCCCTTCCTGTAACATAGCCTCTATAACGGCAATCGAGGGAGCCCTTCTCATATCATCTGTGTTCGGTTTAAACGAAAGCCCCATCACAGCTACTTGCTTGCCTGTTAATGGCGCCACTAACGCTTTCACTTTATTGATAAAATAATCAATCTGAAGTTCATTGGCTCGTTTCGCCGCTTCGACAGTTGTAAGCTGAACGTCATGTTCACTCGCTAAATGCAACAATGCTTCAATATCCTTTGGAAAGCAAGAACCACCATAGCCCACTCCTGCTCGCAAAAATTGATGACCGATTCGCACATCCATCCCCATTCCTATTGCCACATCCGCAATATTTCCTCCTACTTTCTCCACAAGGCGAGCCATTTCATTGATAAAACTAATTTTAGACGCTAAAAAAGCATTGGACGCATACTTAATCAATTCCGCACTATTTAAGTCCGTTGTAAAAATCGGTCGACCTAGCGGCTCGTACAAACGTTGCATTTCGCGGGCCGTACGCTCATCCTCTGCTCCAATAATGATGCGATCTCCGTAAAACGCATCTTCAAGAGCAGAGCCTTCGCGCAAAAATTCTGGTGTCGATGCCACAGAAAATACCACTTTGTCTGCTTGTGCTTGTTGAATCCACTCTTTCATCTTTTTACTTGTCCCCGGCGGAACGGTGCTTTTGATGGCCGTGATAAACCCTGGCATCATAGCGTATTTCCCAATCTCACTAGCGAGTGTACGAAGCGACTGCAAGTCTGCGCTTCCATCCGGCAAAGACGGTGTGCCAACGGTAATCACGATGACTTCAGCAGCGGAAAATGCGGCTTTCATATCGCTTGTAAATGAAAGCTGACGATAATATGTATGTAAAGCGGCTTCTAAACCGGGTTCGAATATGGGCAGCTCCTTCTTTTTTAATTGATTAATTTTTCTAGTATCCGTATCTAAGCACGTTACTTCACAGCCTACACGAGCAAGGACGACCGCCGTGACGATCCCCACATAGCCCATACCGGCCACTGTTACTTTTTTCATATTTGACGACCTTTCTTTTCTTTCATTGCTTCATTTACTATACAAAAAAAGACCACCATCAACAAATTGTTTGCTGACGATGGTCTCTATGTTCTTACTGAGCAGCCTGTAAAAAGACATTTCGGCTCGCTTCTATTGCTAATTTACTTCCTCCCTGACCTTCTACACCTTCTACCATTAGCGCTAACATAAAGGCAGGGTTTTTCTGGTCATAAGCGACAAACAATCCATTTTCTTTCCCGCGAGTGCCCTGTTCTGTTTTTAATTCCGCTGTGCCTGTTTTTCCAGCTAATGCTAACCCTGGCACATCAGCTAATTTAGCGGTTCCCTTTTGAACAACGAGTCGCAAATCCTGTTGTAACATCTTGGCTTCCTCTGCTGTGAGCAATTCTTTTTTCCATTCTTCCGGCTTTGCTTGAGCGAGAAGCTGCGGCTTCATCATCGTTCCATCATTCACAATCGCGCCGTACATAGAAGCGAGATGTAGCATGCTTGTTAACACTTCTCCTTGTCCATAGCCTGTGTCACTTAGCAGTAGCTCTTTATTCAAATTTCCACTGTTAGAAATTTGCGATGTACGAATCGGATAGTCAAATGGAAGCTTTTCAGCAAAACCAAATGCTTTCATGCCATCGACCATTTTCTCTGGACCAATTTCAAGTGCTGTTTGAGCAAAGTAAATATTGTCCGAGTACATGAGTGCTTCTTGCAAGTTCACAGGCTGACCGATATCTTTGACCCGCGTGACGCGATAGCTGCCCCATGAAGAATCCTTCTGCCATTGTAGCCCTTTAATATCGCGTTCTTTCTTTGGATCGAGCGTTTTCGTCTGTAAACCGATAGCCGCTGTCAACGGTTTAATCGTAGACCCCGGTGAATAAGTAGCAGCAAATCGATTGAGCAGCGGTTTTTTCGGATCATTTTCTAACTCTTTATAGCGTTCGTTGCTCACACCAAGAACAAATTCATTTGGATCAAATGCTGGTGAACTTGTAAGCGTTAATACTTCGCCTGTTTTAGGATCGACAGCAGCAGCCGTACCTGGCATTCCTTTTAGCTGCTCATACACATTTTTTTGCAGTTCCGCATCAATGGCTACTTTTACATCTTTTCCATTTTGAGCAGGCGTTTCAGCTAACGTCACCGGTTCTGCTTTTGCTTTTTCAATATAGATTCGATGGCCATTTTTTTCCTTCAGTTCATCTTCTAACAATTGCTCAAGCCCGCGTTTTCCGATTTGGTCATGCTGAGAATAACCTTTGTCTTTTAACTTTTTCAGTTCTTCTCCATTAATAGGCCCTATGTATCCTGTTAAATGAGCTGTCGCTTCTTTGTATGGATATTCTCGCATTGAAATTTCCTCTACCGTCGTTCCCGGTAACCCTTCAAGCTTAGCCACTTTATCTTGCTCGCTATAAGCTAGTTTCTTCAACGGAACAAAGTAGCCTGGCTGTACCCAGCTTTGCTTTAACTGTTCGTCAATGAATTCTGGCTTGATTTGAAGCAGTTGAGCCACTTTCGCTTTCGCCTCAGCATTTTCATCTATTTCCCCAGCGATTAAGCCTGCCATATAACCGCGGCCATTGACGGCTAAAGAGTTGCCATTGCGGTCAAAAATCTGCCCACGCGTGCCCTTTAGCGTTTCAATGCGAATCTTATCGCCTTCGTCTAAGTCAGGGAAAATATAGCTCGTATCCCAGTCGATAAACCAGTTTTCTCCTTCTTCCGTTTCTTTGAGCTTTAAGACCGCATTCTTCTCAAACTTTATCGGTCCGGCCAATGTGTCCATTTCCACTTTGATTGGAATCTCCGCTCGTTTTTTCTCTCCCCAATCTTTCTCCTCTTTCGCAAGGGAGGTTACTTTTAAATTTTTCACCTCTAAATCTTTATAAATCGTTTGATAGCGCTCGCTAAAATCCTTCTCTTTCACTTTTTCTTTAACAGCAGGAGATACATAGTTTTTGTACATGCTACTAAACTTTTGTTGATTCCATAACTCTAAATATTCATCGAGACGTTCTTCCGGAGAAGGCGTTCGATTACAGGCGGCAAGACTGAACGTCAATAGTAGCAACCCGATCATCAGAATGTATTTCTTCATCTTTTCACCTCGGAGTTTTTTATAAACATACATCCAACTTATTCTTATTATAACAGGAAATAATTAGTTATTTACTACAAGTTTCTTCGCATGCGATACGTAGCTATGCAAGATCATTCCAAGGACAATAAACAGCATGCCCATCCAAGAAATAGCCGTTGGCAGCGGGGCTGATAAAAGAAGAACTTCCAAAACAACAGCAAACAGCACTTCAAAGGATTGGGTCGCTTCAACAGCCCCTAACTTTTGCATATTGTCTCGAACAAGATCTGTTGCTGCAAAAAATAGCACGGTTGCAAATACACCGGAAAAAAGGGCCACAAGCCCGGATTGCATCACTTGATTTTGACTTGGCCAACCAACTGTCATCGCTGCGTATGCAGACAAAAGCAGCCAAAATGGCAAGCTAGCAAGTGTCATTCCAAGCACCCGCTGATAGGCATCCAATCGATTTGCACACACTTCCATCATTTTTCGATTCCCAAGTGGATAAGCAAAAGATGCAATGATAATAGGCCATGTACATGAGATCACCGCTTGCCACGAAAGATTGCGGGCATGCTCCATCTGCATGGAAGCAACCCCCAACAAGATAATAAGTGACATCATAAGTCCACGAACCGGAATCGTTCCACGTTGTTTTTTCTTGCCAGTAGGCGTAGAAATGGTGACGAAAAACAGCGGGGCCAGCAAGGAACCAGAAATAATCGTCATTTGCCAAGTTCCTGCAATTAACCAACCCGGCCCATATGCTGCTGCAAAACATAATGGTGCATAGAAAAGACCAAAACCGACAATGCTCCACAATAACCAGCTTGAAGGATGCTTCTTCATTTCTTGAAAAAGAGGATTTAGTCCTTTTCTAGCGGCAACAACGATAAGCAACAGCGGCACCATAAAAATATAGCGCAAGGAGGCACTCCACATCCAATGACCTCCATCCACTTCCATTAATCGATTGAGCACAAACGTAAAAGCAAAGAAAAAAGCAGAAAGCACCCCTAACACGATCGGCCTCATCCAATCACCTCCATTCGATAGAATTGTACCGAATACAATATATCGAATATTTCAAATTTAATAAATAGCTCTGTTAAAGGGTAAAATCGATTTTTTATTTAAAGAAGAGGACTCCAATATTAGATTTCTCATTCGAACATTCTGAAATCCTAAGTCTACTGTTGGTTTGTAATAAAGTTTGATCAACAATCGCGCCCGATTGTTGAAGATATTAACTACTTTTTCTTGTTGAACTAACGCACCTTATAGTTTAAGTACATTATTTCACAATCTTTCTTAAGGAATAAAAAAAGCGACCTTCATCTTAAAAGGTCACTCATCGTTAGCTGACCATAAAAAATTGAATGTTGAAGCTAGGAACTGCCCTGTTAGCCAACCATGCTGCACTTCATAGCACCACAGATAATGAAAGACTTTCGTTCTTTCATGGGAGTTGAAGAAGGGTCACCATAACAATCGTTATAGGAATTAATCTACTAAAAAAGGCTACTTAACGTAACCTTTTTAGTACAATCATTTTCTATTTATTTTTGACTTTAAGAGCCTTAATTACTTCTTCTGTTGCCTCAGCAATAAGCTCGTCGTTATAATCAGCGTCTTTTTTATCACGACTTGAAAGTATAGCAAGAACAATAGGGTCCCCTTTTGATGGCCAAATGATCGCAATGTCATTTCGTGTACCATATGATCCTGCTCCAGTCTTATCAGCCACTACCCAATCTTTCGGCACTCCAGCACGAATTAACGCATCTCCAGTAGTATTTCCCTTCATCCAATCTATTAAAAGTTCACGTTTCTCAGTTGGAAGTGTATCTCCCAATGTAAAAGCCTGAAGACTAGTAGCAAGTGCTCTTGGTGTACTCGTATCATGAGTTTCACCAGGATTAACTTCATTTAAATCTGGCTCAAATCGCTCAGGGTTGGTAATATTATCTCCAATTTCCTCCAGTGCTTTTTTAAATCCATTCGGTCCCCCCAGTTGCTCAAGGATAAGGTTTCCAGCAGTATTGTCACTGTATCGAAGAGAAGCATCACAAAGCTCCTTAAGAGTCATCCCCGTATCAACATACTTTTCTGTAATCGGACTATAATTAACAAGCTCCTCACTTGTATAGGTAATTATTTGATTAAGGTCTTCTATTGATTTCTGTTGTAAAAGTGCTCCTACAGCTAGAGCCTTATGAGTAGATGTATAAGCAAAACGCTCATCTGGATGATAGGTTACTGTTTGGTTTGTACCGGTATCCAACGCAAAGACCCCAAGCCTCGCATCATATTCCTTCTCAAGTTGTTCAAATTTCTCCATTGTGGTTTCTTTTGCCATTATATTTTCTGACGTTTGGTTAGTTCCCCCTGTATGTTCTGTTTCTGGTTGTTGTACAACCTGTTTTTTCTCATCTGAGCAGCCTACAACCATAAGCGCCAAGCCTATCGGTACTAATATTTGATAAAACCCTCTTTTGTTCATGATGTAAAACCTCCTAATTATTTGATTAGACTCTTATGTACGAATTGAAAAAACAGCCTTATTCAAGAAGCTTCTGAAGATTACGTTTGTAGTCCGATTACATCTGTAGTACAGTATTACATATGTAATCAAATAAAGTCAACTTTTTATTTTTCACCATCAAGCTACTATAAATAAATATGCTATATACCTGTTTTTAAAAATTAAAAAATCCAAGAGAGTTGGTGTTGAAGGACATGTTTTTAACTCATTTTATAATTGGCCTATTGGTGTCTTCATTTTCCGTTACTGTTATTCTATTTATACGAAAATGGTTTGGAAGACAACTAACAGCAAAATGGCACTATCATTTGTGGATGTTTCTTTTTATCGCTTTAGCACTTCCATTCATACCTACTCATTTATATAATTTTAGTTCTCTCTTTAGCGGTGGGGATACATATCAGACTAATGTGCTCAGCCCTAATACGGAAATAGCTGGAACTAATATGCTGCAGGGCCTACATCTGATGCAAGACTTCTCTGTATCTGTCAATCGGACGGACCTGTCCTTACTTAATATGGGAGTGATGGGATTATGGATGTCAGGGGTGCTATTATTTACTTTTACTATGGTTCGTGGATGGATCACACTTAGAAGGATAAAGAATTATTCTTCTACGTTTTCCAATCAAGAAGTTCTCGCACTTTTCGAAGAATGCAAGAAAAGACTACAGATTAAAAAATCAATAAAGATTGTTATTTCGAAAAGAGTCCAATCTCCAATGATATTCGGACTTTTTCAAACATATATCGTCTTACCTTCTCAGCATGAAAACTGGCTTAGCTTGAAACATTACGAGTATATCTTTCTTCATGAACTGAATCACTATAAAAACAAGGATCTGCTGACAAATTACGTGATGTTGTTCTATCAAATCATTTATTGGTTTAATCCCCTTGTCTGGCTTGCCTTTAGAGAAATGAGATTAGATCGGGAAATCGCATGTGATACATCTGTTTTACATTTACTAGATGATAATTCATTTAGTGAATATGGAAATACAATCATAAATTTTGCAGATCCTTCGAAACGGTCAAGTAAGCTACAGTTAGTAACAAAAATAAACGGTTCGAAGCGTCAAATCAAAAAGCGAATTGAACAAATTTCTGCCTATAAGCCTGGCTCAAAGAAATCAATAAGAAAAAGCGTCTTTATTTATGTGTTGGCCAGTATCATTTTGACAGTCCAATTACCTGTCATTTCCGCATTTGCGACGGAGAACGACCGATACTATTTTAATAAGGACGGAACAGTTTATGAGGATTTACATCAATTCTTTAAAGGTTATGAAGGAAGCTTTGTTTTATATGATCATAGTGCACAACAATATCGCATTTATAATGAAGAGAAAAGTACGTTGCGGGTATCACCTGATTCCACATATAAAATCTATAGTGCCTTATTTGCACTAGAATCAAATGTGATATCACCCGAAGAATCCACCCTTTCATGGGATGGGACGGAGCAACCCTATGACGCTTGGAATATGGACCAGGATCTCTCATCTGCTTTACAAAAATCTGTAAACTGGTATTTCCAAGAGCTAGATCGTAAAACAGGATTTGAAACAATACAATCCAATCTACAAGACATAAAATATGGAAACTGCAATGCATCTGGGGGATTAGGTGAATTCTGGCACGAATCCTCATTAAAAATTTCTCCAGTCGAGCAAGTGCAACTGCTGCAAGCCTTTTATAACAATCAATTTGGATATGAGGGAATGAATATACAAGCTGTGAAGGAAGCACTACTCTTAGAAAAGAATGAAGAAGCTCGCCTATCAGGAAAAACAGGTACAGGAACAGTGAATGGAAAAAACATCAATGGTTGGTTTATCGGGTATGTAGAGACGAAGAACAATACTTATTTCTTTGCTACCAATATACAAAATGAAGATGATGCATCTGGAAGCAAGGCTGTAGAAATTACTTTATCAATTTTAAAAGATTGGGGAATCTATTAAAGAAAGTGGAGGAGATAAATATGGAGAAAAATATTCCTAGTATATCAGAATCAGAATGGGAAATCATGAACGTGCTTTGGGATAAAGCTCCTCAAACAGCGAATGACATCACACTTTCCTTACAGGAGAGTACTGATTGGAAACCGAAAACCATACGTACTCTTCTCGATCGATTAGTTCAAAAAGATGTAGTAGGCGTCAATAAAAATCTAAGAGTTTACACCTTTTACCCGCTCTATACACAGGAAGAGTGCCAACGTGCCGAAACCAAATCATTTATCAAGCGTATCTATGGAGGTACCCTGAAATCCATGCTTGCCCAATTCATTCAGGAAGATACCTTATCTGATGATGATATCAATGAACTACGCTTTATTTTAGATAAGAAACCTAAAAAGCAATAATATTTTAAAAAAGCGATTTGGAATTTTTCCAAATCGCTTTTTTCTCTGTAAATACTACGCTCGTTAGTCATAAGCTAAAAAACAAGTGTAGAGCTACATACGAAAGGAGCCATTAACTATGAAGGGTGTATTTATTCAACTAAACTGTCCGTTAGCTTAAGTACATTTCTTCACAATCTTCACGGTTCATTTAAAATGTTATTCACCAATCGTAGAAAACAAAAAATTACTTAACCATGAGAACCCTTGAAAGACAAGAAAAAGACGCTTTCTCTATAAAAGAATAGCGCCCTTTAATGGAATAACGAAAATAGAAACACGGATGCAAATTAGCTTATTTTCCTTCAACGAACGCCCCCTGTTAGTTTAAGTGAAAACATTAACAATGTTTAGAATCTCTTTCTAGAAAACAGGTCTAAGGATTATGAACAAGATAGGTATTTTCGATTAAAGGCAAAGTTCTGATTTATTTTACTACCCTTTTTAGTCCTGATTAAACCATAGTTGATCTTTGTCATCAACATCGCCGTTATAATTAATTAAAATCTCCTCTCCTGCTTTTATATCGGTGAAAGCATAGAAGTCAAATGTATGATTTCTAAAATTAATCTCATAAATTGCATTAGGTTCATAAGAATGGTTAAACAACATTCCATAACCAAGAAGGATCGCAGAATGATTTATCCCATACTCAAAAGCGTAATCAGCAAGTATCGTTTGCTCAATGTATTGATGCTGGTCGTTTGGATAAGAAATGACAGGTGCTTCATGTAAAAGCTCTCCTTTTTTGATATCACATGTAGCAAATACCCCTCTGTTGAACTCTCCATCACTTAGTGAAGATGTTTTTACTTCAATCATGTTGTTCGCCTACTCACTTTTAAAATATTTTTTCTAACTGTAACATTAATTTGAACATTAAGCTCTTTTTATTTAGTAAAAAGTCTCTCCAATATGTCTTTTGCTTGGTGTAATCTTATGCAGCCCGGGATTGCATTTGAAATCTATTAACGTTTTAGCGTCACTCTTATTTTGTGCTATATCCATTGTTAAAAATCCTAAGATTACAACCTTTATCACAGAACATTCATTCATAAATCACAACGATAGACAACCTAAAAAAAGCTGCTGGCAAAAAGAAATTCTTTTCACCAACAGCTTCTCTAGCATCACGCCCAATAAGCAACCGAACGTTTTTTCAGCATTTCACGATTTTGTTCTGTCGTTTTTCTTAACACTTCATTTGTTTCTTGGTCGATGATGATACCGTAACGACGAACAAGGTCAAGGAGATCTATCTCGCCTGTGTTAAATTTAGCTACAACGGCATCGACATCTTCATTCAACCAGTCTTTACGTGCGTTGCGAATGAACGCTCTTTCTTTTTGTGTCGCTTCTTCATCGATTTCAAACAGGTCGATGTCACGATCGATTTCACGGATCACAACACCATAATCCTTCTTCGCACGCTCGATCGACACATACTCGTCAATGACATCTTCCATAACCGCTTTCGGATCGCGTTCTAGTGGGTCACCTAGTCCGCCGCCACCAGCCGATGGTCTTGTAAATTGATCCCCTTGTTTCAATTTCACATTCGAGAAAATCGCCCCTAAGAAATGCTCCTCTTCTGTGTCTTTATTTAACCACGCGCCATGAGGAGTGGAAGGAAGTCCACCGAAGATGCCCCATGTAACAGAACGAGAGCGATCACAACAATATGACATGACCGTTTCATTTGCAGCTGTTAAAATACCACCTTTTTCAATTCCACAGCCGCCGCGGAATTTACCTGGCCCTGCTGAGTCTGTAACGATTTCATGTTTTGTCGTGATCACTGGAGATAAGCGTTCTTGCCCTTCACAAGGCTGAATGCTTAGTCCGACACCGAATACAGGAGATAAAGCATTCGCTCCATCCTTTGAGCTACGGCCTCCATGTCCACCAGCCATCCAGTCGTACCACATGAAATAGTTATCATAGCCTTCCCGTTGGTCCCATCCACCGATAAGTAAATATTCTAGATTGAAAGAGCAAGCAAGCGCGCGTTCCGGCATGACGTGAGACCAAAGTTCAAAGCAGGCGTTCATGATTTTCTCGTAAGCTCCAGAACAGAAACCCGTCACCGCCACTGGCCAGCCGGCATTAACAACTGAATTTTCAGGTAAATGAACGTGAACCGCTCGATAGAAGCCCGAGTTTAACGGAACGTCTGGGAAAAATGTCTTCGTCCCTGCATAAGCCGCCGATAAAGAAGCACCAAAGCCAGCGTTCAAGAAGCAACCGATGTAGCTATGCGATCCCGTTAAATCATAGAAAATCTCATCGCCTTTAATCGTCATTTTTACTTTAATAGGAATTAACCCTTCACCGACAGCTGGGTCCATATCGATGTAATCCGTTGTTTCCCATTCGCCATCAGGCAGTTCGGCTACTTTGACACGAGTTAACCGCTCGACGTAATCTTGCACCTCTCTAAATGCCGTTAAAATCGTATCGAGCCCGTATTTTTCAACAAGAGCAATTAATTGTCTTTCACCTGTTTTTGTCGCTTCTGCTTGTGAACGCAAATCTCCAAGACGTTCTTCTGGTACACGCATATTTGATACGAGCACATTGGCTACATCATGAAGATACTCGCCTTTACTCCAAATGCGGAGCGGTGGAATGCGTATTCCTTCACCATAATGGTCTTTCGAGTTCACATCAAATGAACCAGGAACTGATCCTCCCATATCCGCCCAGTGACCATTCAATTGCATAAAGGCAATCAGCTTATCTTCACAAAAAACAGGGCGAATGACGCGTGTATCACTGAAGTGCGTGCCTCCACGATATGGGTCATTGACGATAAAAACATCGCCAGGATGAATGTCATCTCCGAAATCTTCAATGACCGCTTTTGCCGTTAAATGGAGTGTTCCAACGTGTACAGAAATATCTTGTGTTCCTTGCATAACTGTATTTCCTTCAGCGTCACATAATGCGGCGCTGAAGTCACGGTTATAGATAACAAACGAATAACATGTTCTTAATACTTGCTCAGACATTTGGTCAACTAAGTTCACAAAACCATTTTTCAATACTTCAAATGTTACCGGATCTAGTTTACTTTCAAATACAGTACTCATTTCTCCACCCCTTCTAATGTTCGAATTAGTTTAATGTTGGCTGTTTTTTAGCTACTGCTTTTGTTTCCGTTCCGCTTTGCTTTTGATACGTCATGATCATATTACGGTACTCATCCACTTTGACTGTGAATTCAGGTGGGACAACGATTGTTGCATCCAGCTGATCAACAATTGCTGGTCCGCTAAACTCAGAAAGCACCGGAATTAAGCTACGATTATATACTTTTGTCTCTACGAAGCCACCTGCTTCTTCAAAGTACACTTCACGTGTTTCTTTTAATGCTTCTTCGATAGATCCTGTTGGTTCTTCTTTCGGGAATTCAGGTTTTTTCACGGTTCCGATCGCTTCGACACGCAAGCCATAAATTTCGATTCCTGTTTCTTTATCAGCAAAAGCAAACTCACGCTCATGCTCTTGATGGAAACGCTCAATCGCGTATTCAAGGGAAGTTAATGGACGGTCAACGGAGACAGAAAGCGTTCTCCACTGTCCAACATAACGCATATCAACATAACGGATCAGGTTCATGTTCTCTGGCGCGATTCCTTCTTCCTCAAGTAAGGCAATCGCTTCTTTTTCCATGCCAATAAATTCTTTCTCAAGATCATCTTTAGAAATCTCTGCTACATTGCTTAAGTATGTTTTTGTGACGTCATGACGAACGTCTACTAATAGACATCCCATTGCCGCGGCAACACCAGGGTGAGCTGGCACAATCACGTTCGGAATTTCCATTTCTTTCGCTAAATGCGCCCCATGTAGGGCACCAGCACCACCGAAAGCAACAAGTGCAAAGTCACGTGGATCATAGCCACGACGAACAGAAATTAAGCGCAACGCATCACACATATTGGCATTAGCTACTTTAATAACCGCATCAGCAGCTTCATATACATCATAGTCAAATTTGCTCGCTACTTTTTCTTCGATCACTTTTAAAGAAGCCTCGCGATCAATCGTCATTTGCCCATCTAATAGCTTCGTGCTCAAGCGTCCCAACACAAGATTGGCATCCGTATTTGTCGGCTCCTCTCCACCACGACCATAGCAAGCAGGTCCCGGAACCGCTCCCGCACTTTGCGGACCATTTCTTAATGAACCACCTTCATCGGTCCATGCTAAGCTTCCTCCACCGGCTCCAATTGTTAAAATTTCAATGCTTGGGAATCCAATTGGATAACCATATTCGATGTACCAATCTTTTGTAATACGCAAATCATTGTCATACATTAAGGAAATGTCAGTACTTGTTCCTCCCATGTCTAAGCCGATCGCATTTTTAAAGCCGCACATATTGGCAATATGCTTACTCGCAATTGCACCAGCCGCAATACCAGAGCTTGCTAGACGAGCGGCATAACGAGGCACAGTTTCAGATGTCATCACCCCTCCACCTGAGTGAAGAACGAGAATATCACCATCGTAACCAATATTTTTCATTTCTTTTTCCAACGTTTTAATATATTTTGAAATGGTTGGTCCAAGCACCGCGTTAACAATCGTTGTACTCATACGCTCATGCTCGAAAATTTCTGGTAAAGTTTCTGACGATGTACAAATGTACACATCCGGTAATTCCTCTTGGAAAATTTCCTTCGCCCGCTTTTCGTTTTCTCCATTGACATACGCATTCATAAAGCAAATCGCAATCGATTGAACGCTGCGTCTTTTTAATTTTTTCGCTAGTGTACGCACTTCTTGTTCGTCGATTTCCTGCATCATTTCTCCAGAATAATCAACACGCTCCGCTAGCTCAAATCGGTCACGACGCTTAATATATGGATCAGCGACATCATTATACGCATCCCATAAGTCTAGCTTTGTTCCACGACGAATTTCAGGTACATCGCGGAAGCCCTTCGTCGTCACTAAAGCCGCTTTTGGTAGCTTTCTTTCGATTAACGCATTTGTTCCCACTGTTGTTCCGTGGGAGAACATCGCAATTTGATCCCCTGTTAACTGTGCTTTAATGATCCCATCTAACATTCCTTTTTCCGGATTGGCTGGTGTAGAAGAGGTTTTCGTTACATAAATTTCTCCCGTTTCCTCATCAAACACAAACACATCCGTAAACGTACCCCCAACGTCAACCGCTACATGATATTTACTCACCTAATTCGCCTCCAATATTTTTTATTTCATTATTTATTGTTTAATTGTTGCATCCTATTTTCTAAGCAATTACCGCTTCCCCCTTTGTCCCAATCACCTCCTTAAAGTTTTTATTGCTGAATATTCAGAATTGATAAGTGGCAGCTACTAGACTTGCTGAACCGCCTCTTTCACTTTCTCTACTTTCTGCTCAATCTCCCGTCGCATTTGAAAGGCTTGGTCAATCGTCACTGCATGAAATCGCACTTTAGACTGAGGCCTTGCTTGAGCGAGCACATTTAAGTCTGGGCGGATGACCGTTCCAATCGTGACATAGCCTCCACCGCCTGTACCATCTGTCATCAAAATAATTAATTCTTCTTCGTTCGGAACAATGACTCCTCCAATTGGATAAGGAATATCAACGATATTGCCAAAGCTATTTCCAGATCCGAATGGCGGCTCTTCTTCTTTATAATTCACTCGACCGCCATGTAATCGATAAGCGACCCGATTGGATTCCGTCTGAATGACCCATTCTCGATTTAAAAGACCGACCAGTCCTTCGTCACTAACTCTGTCACAAGTAAGCCCCATCACAAGACGAATATCAAGCTCCTTAGAAAAAGAGGGAAGCGCTTCCACAGGCAATGTCTTCCCTACTTGCCGTATCGCTCCTGGCAACGGCTCGTTCAATGGAAGGAGGTCTCCTTTTAACAAGGGTCTTCCTAACACACCGGAAAATTCACTGGCGAGACAAACCGATCGACTTCCTAGCATTTCCGGCGTAGCGAGCCCTCCTGACACAGAAAGATAAGCAAAAACCCCTCCATGAATGGCACCGATAGAAAGAACATCTCCGGGCTGAACAAGAAACGGCTCCCATACCGGAATCAGTTCTTCATTCAAACGAACCTCCGCTGATGCCCCAGTAACAATAGCGACCGTTTTTTTCTTAAATTCCACAATGGCTCCTTTAATCATCATTTCTAGTGCCGCAAAATGACGAGGGTTTCCAAGCATGATATTTCCGAGTAAATAAGAATATTTATCTGCCGCTCCGGATGGCGGTACGCCCATATGATAATACCCAAACCGCCCCATATCTTGGATGGTCGTTCTAATGCCCGGCTCTACGATGCGCAACACCATTTAAAACCCCTCCATCATTTGCGAAATATAGGCCGCTCGTTTTTCATCATATTCCTCACCGGAAAATGGCACGTGCTTCACCTTATATTGATACGTATGCTTGTTGACCTCTTCACGAATATTGCGGTATTCTGCTTCACTAATCGGCCGATATTTCCATAAATCACCTGGCCTTGCTAGAAAGAACGATTCTTTAAACATCTCCAAGCTTTGTGTCGGATCATACACAGGGACAGCTGACAAACCAATTAACTGATAGCTTCCCGGTGATTGTGTAGGATAAACGACTGTGAACGCCCCACCGATACCTACTGCTTCCCTCGGTGTTTTTGCTCTCGGACTCATATATTTGGGTGCTTGAATGACTTGTTCATTTTCAATCCCTAGCGGAAACGTCCAAGCAGTACCTGGTTTGAAGCCAAGCGAAGTAACGAAATAAGGGTTGACTGAATGTGCTTCAATAAAGCTCTCCTTATCGGTGAACCCATTTATTTTCATCACAAAATCAAAGTTTGATTGCCCCGGTTCTTGATGGCGATGTTGATCCTTTTCGATCGCTTCCTTCGTGACGCTATCATCGTACCAAACAGGGATCTCGATTAAGCGACTGTCGAAGTTCAACTCAGAGCGCTTACTTTTTTCTCGATCGACCTCTTGCAAATAGGCAAGCAAATCATGAGGAGACACCTCGTTTGGATTGTAGCGAATTAAATAGGAGGCATTGGCTGGATAAATTTCGACAATGCCTGGAATTTGCCGCTTTCTCAGCTCATTCGTAATCGAAATGGCTTTAAAATTACTTTCAATTCTCATTTCCTTTGAAATCTCTGCGTAAATATATTCATCACCACAAAAGTCAAATCGTGTTTCAGGGAAGATTAGCATCTCCATCACTCCTTTACATTGATGTCTTTTTCATTCGGCGGCTAATGGTCGAGGCACTGACTCCAAGCACACTAGCTGCTTTGGCAGCGGTACCATATTTTCCAACAGCTAGCTGAATGAGCTGATGCTCCATCTCCTCCACTGCTTCCTTTAATGGTATAATGCCTTTCACCGTAATATGACCAGCCTCTTCTCCATCGGTATCCCAAATGGCTCGAAAGACATCATTTCCAGAAATCTCTTCTTTTTTGGAAGTGACCACTAATCGTTCCATGACATTTTGTAGCTCTCGTATATTTCCTGGCCATTGATAGCTCTCTAATAAATGAAGCCCTTCTCTAGAAAGCTTCTTTTCTTTTTGATAAGTAGCATTGAACTCTTTTAAGAAATAAAGCGATAATGGAGCGATATCGTCTTTCCGCTTTCGCAATGGCGGAATCGCTAATGGGACGACATGCAACCGGTAAAAAAGATCTTCCCGGAAGGTTTGTTCTTGCACCATCTTTTTTAAATTTCGGTTTGTCGCAGCCAGTACGCGAACGTTAACAGGAATTGGCGTGAGTCCCCCAATCCTCACCACTTCACGCTCTTGAAGTACACGCAATAATTTCACCTGCATATGAAGGGGAATTTCAGAAATCTCATCAAGAAAAATCGTGCCTCCGTGAGCAGCTTCAAACAATCCTTTCTTTTGATCATTAGCGCTTGTAAATGATCCCTTTTCATGCCCAAATAATTCACTTTCTAATAGATTTTCAGGAATGGCTCCACAATTGATGGTGACAAATGGCTGCGTCGACCGATCACTATACGCATGAATATGGCTGGCGATCACTTCTTTTCCAACGCCAGATTCTCCTGTAATAATCACGGTTGAATCGACTGCTGCTACTTGCTTCATTTCTTCGACTAACTGCGTCATCACCATTGAACGATACACCATTTTTTTATGCACGACTGGTGGATGATCTTCTCCTAAGAACCTACGTTCAACGGGTTCATCCGCTGTCACATCTTGAGAAAGAACAATAATTTTCTGGAGTGCTCCTTTTTTATACACAGGCGTAGCCGTCGATAGAATCTTGCTGTTGTAACGATTATGCTGGGCTAAGCTGACTCGCTGTTTTTCCTCAACACAGAAGTCGACAATATTTGGTTCTAATCGTCCTTGCTGTGCAAGGTCATTGACGTTTTGCCCAATTAAACTCTCTTTAGAAAGCCCTTTCCAGAAACTTTGTAAAAAAGCCCCCGCCACACTCATAATCACACCTGATGGCTCAATCACCATAATTTGCTCATTCGATGCCGCATAAATGGCCTGCAATTCTTCACTAAGCTCCCGAACAAATTGCAGTTCGCTCACAGCTTCCTCTAATAGCTGTTGTAAATAAAAAACATGCACCAACCCTTGAATACGACCTTCATGATAAATAGGAGAAAAATGTCCCATGATCTTTTTGAAATTAAAGGAACATTCAACGCCAAACTTTCTCTCTCCAGCTAAAATTTCGTCTAAATTCTCTTCCGTCGCAACCATCGTTTTATAATTACGGCTGACGAGAATGGAACGAGACAGCCCTAAAATTTGCTCCGCCGTTTCATTCATGAAATTGACTTCAAATTTTTCATTCGTCGTAACAATCCCTATTTCTGCACTATCCATACTATGGTTTAAAAGCGCTAGCTGCAGTTGACTCACTGTTCGTTTCGCTTCATCGACCGTCACATAACCAACGATTTCGTCTTGTGCATTCACTCCAACAACCAAATGACAATTATGCCAAAATTCAACCCAGCTCGTTTCGCGAACGAACAATACATCTTTTTCAAACTGGATCGGCTCATCGAAAGAAGAAGCGTGTTCAAGCTGCCGAAATAATGTTGAGGGTGTGACATACCCAACGAGCTCCTTGCCTCCATGAAAAACAAATGCAATGTCACCATGTTCTTCGTTAAATAAGCGAATCGCTTCTTGCACCTTTGTTTCCTTTTCAATCCTTAGAGGAAGAGGCTTTAACACCTCTTTCCATTTCCATCTCATCTTGGCCATCCCTCCGATCTACACTTTCACAACGAGGGAATATCCTATTAACGCAGTGAATACGTTTACATTTGTCTTAATAAAAGCAAATATCATGCCAAAACCAAAAAACCGAATGAAAAATATAAAAATTCAGAAAATAAATGCTATTCATTCACTATTTAGATAGGAATCCCGTCTTGTTGCTCTATATGAAACTACTTCGATTCAAAACTGCAATAACCTTTTTAAAAATTGCAAATTTGAAAGTTTAATTGCAAAATTGCAATACAAGAGTCTGGCGTTATGAAAAAAGAGCAGGAAGAGATGCGTACCTTCTCCTGCTCTTTTTTAATTGATTCCGTAAGCTTTATAGCGTAAATACCGATTGGCACTTTTCCATACATGCTTTGCTCATCAAGACGACCTTCTCCCTTGATGACAAGATCCGCCCAACGAGTTTTACAATGGAATGATGACGAAAAGGAGGTAGTTTGATCACTTTCATTCAGGCAAGGATCATTAAAAATCAGGCGCGAATAGCCAATAATTAGTCGCCAACCGGCATTTTTCAGCTGGAGTAGCCGACAAATCAGGCGACCTCCCTAACACCGGTCGGCTTTTGCCACTTTTCGGGCACAAACAGCGAGTCATTGGGCGGCATTCAACTAGAATCAGTCGCGAATCAGCAACAATCAGTCACCCTCCTTTCACCTACGCAACAATATAATCTTCGACGAGTTGATATTTTCTTTTCTTTGTCATAACACTTCTGAAGCTCCTTCTTTTGATACGCGTCTCATAACGGCTAGACGTAAAAAAAGTTTGCTAGGAATGAAATAAATGGCAGAGGACAAATGACCATGACAGCACTAATCTCTTCCTATATAATGAAACAGTTAAAAATTTAAATTGTGAGGTTTTATTAGACGTGTATAAAGCACAAAATTGGTTATCATTAAACTTTTTCGCCTTTTTCTTTACTTGGGGAATTTTTATGCCATACTGGACGGCTTGGTTAATTTCTAGTAAAGGATTGACGGTAGAGTCAGCTAGCACAGTCATTGCCGTTGGCTTGCTTGTTCGTTCATTTTCAACCTTTTTCATCTTCCCTACTTTAAGCAGCAAATTCCCCATTGGACTATTAATGAAGGCATTTGCCCTCTTAAGTGTGGTTTTGCTTTATTTATTTATCCCGTTTGATTCGTTTTATGCCATGATCTTAGCCATGACATTGTTCAGCCTTGTGTATCCGCTGATGCTGCCATTGACGGAGAGTATCGGGGCGATCATGATGCAAAGCGAGCGCATTCATTACGGAAAAAGCCGCTCATTCGGTTCAATCGGTTACACCATTGGATTATTAGTGATTGGAGCTGTCACCGCCTATTTTGGAGAAGAAGCAATCATTTACGTGATGTTCGTCGGCTGCCTGCTTGTAGTCGCCGCGACGTTTTACCGAACACCTGCTTCCTTACAAGAAAAATCCGAGACAACGAAGGTTCCGTTTCGTTCACTGTTTCAATCGAAGCGCTTTGTGATCGCTATGATTATTTGTGTGTTAATTCAAGGAGCGCATGCCTCTTACTATAATTATGGGTTTCTATATTTGCAGCATTTAGGTGTAAACAATACATGGAGCGGCATCATATTAAATATTGCGGTAATTGCAGAGATTATTTTCTTTGCGATGGCTGACCGCTTAATGAAAAATGTCCATGTGTCTTCTATGTTTCTTGTAGCGGCGATGGCGTCGATTGTTCGCTGGACATTGCTATTCCTTTTCCCTAACGTGTGGGTTTATATATTCAGCCAGTTACTTCATTCCTTAACCTTTGGGTTGGCCCACTTTGCTTTTATTCGCTTGCTTTATCAAGAATTTTCAAGTCGTGAAATTCCTGCTGCTCAAGGGATTTATGCCTCGCTAGGAATGGGCCTTAGCACCGCATTACTAACCTTTGCTGGCGGATACTTATATAAAGAAACACCAGGGCTTGCTTTCTTAGGAATGGCCATTGTTGTCTTACCTGCTGTATTTCTCAGCCTATATATGAGGAAAAGATTCGAATCTACACCTATAAAATAGTTGAAAATGCTTCCAAAACCTTTTTTTTCCCTTATACTTAAGAGGATACATACGCCAAAGGAGATGACAGACGTAATGAAAATTGTAAAAGCTGAAGTTTATGGCATTCATTTGCCACTAAAATCACCATTTATTATTTCGTATGCTACTTTCCATCACATGCCTTCTATCATTGTGAAATTGGAAGCTGATAATGGCCTCATCGGTTGGGGGGAAGCTGTGCCGGATGAACATGTAACAGGAGAAAGCTTCTTCGGTGCAATCGAAATTTTGAAGCAGGTACTTTTACCAATTGTCATGGGGAAAAACCCATTTCAAATTGAACATATTCATCATATAATGAACAAACGAATTATTGCGAATCCAGCAGCTAAAGCAGCGATTGATATCGCTTGTTATGATTTAATGGGGAAAGCAACGGGCCTACCGGTATATGATTTAATCGGTGGACGTGCTCATACAGAACTAACGTATCCAAAAGTATTAAGTATTGAAGAGCCTGAAGTGATGGCTGAAAAAGCACGCGAAGCCATCGCAGCTGGGTTTAAATCGCTGAAGCTAAAAGTAGGGATCGATAATCAGATGGATGTGTTGCGAATCGCAGCTGTGCGAGAAGCCGTTGGAAAAGACGTTCCTATTCGCGTGGATGCCAACCAAGGATGGCACGGATACTCAACAGCGATTCAAGCGATGAAGCAGCTTGAACCATTGCAGCTTTCTTGGCTTGAACAACCGATCCGAATCGGTGACATCGACGGGCTTGCTCAGTTAAAGCGTCAATCAACGATTCCATTAATGGCCGATGAATCGCTACAAACAGGCGAGCAGCTCGTTGAAATGATCAAAAAAGAAGCTGTAGATAAAATTAACATTAAGCTGATGAAATCAGGCGGGATCTTCCCTTCTATTCATATCGCGAAAGCAGCTGAATATGCAGGCATTGACTGCCAGATTGGATCGATGGTCGAATCTTCTATCGGCTCAGCTGCCGGCTACCATACAGCGATAGCAAGAAAAAATATTACAAGCACAGAATTGACTGGACCGATTTTATTCAGCAAAGATATTGGTGATCTACATTATGATGTGCCATTTGTTCACTTGAATGAAAAGCCAGGTCTTGGACTGACAATTGATGAAGAGGTATTACAAGAATTAACGGTCATGAAATTTGACGTTCAATAAGGAGGATGCCACTTGAGTAAAACCGACACCAGTCTCGAAGGTCGCCTGCTCGATATTTTTAATCATTTGCACACTCATCCAGAAATTAGTTGGAAAGAAACGAACACAACAGCCTGCATCGCCGATTTGCTGCGCTCTGAAGGGGTTTCTGTTTTTACATTTGATGATTGCACAGGGCTCATTGCTGAAATCGGCTCCGGCAAACCGGTGATTGCTGTTCGCGCGGATATAGATGCTCTTTGGCAAGAAGTCAATGGAACGTACCAAGCGAATCATTCTTGTGGCCATGATGCCCATATGACGATCGTGATCGGCACAATTTTACAATTAAAAGAACAAATCACCAAAGGCTGCGTCCGCTTTATTTTTCAACCAGCGGAAGAAACAGGCGGCGGAGCGCTCAAAATGGTGGAAAAAGGGGTCGTCGATGATGTCGATTACTTATTCGGCATTCATTTGCGACCGATCGAGGAGCTTCCATTTGGGAAAATTTCACCATCGATTCATCACGGAGCGGTGACCTTTTTACAAGGAAAAATCGAAGGTCCAGATGCCCATGGAGCGCGTCCACATCAGAACACGAATGCCATTGATATTATTTCTACTCTCAATGAGCAAATAAAATTAATTCAATATTCGCCATTCGAGGCCTATTCTGTCAAAATGACGTATGTAGAAGCGGGTGGCCATAACTTTAACATCATTCCTGGCTCCGCTAAATTCGGAATGGATCTGCGCGCACAAAAGAATGCTGTCTTGAAAGATATGCAGAAAAAAATTGAACAGAAAATTGAACACATTTGTCAGCTCTATGATGTGAAAATTAACTATGATTGGCTCGACTTCACACCTGGTGCGGAAGTGTCTCCTGAAGCAGAAGAATGGCTTCGTCAAGGGATTATCCAAACCGGCGGCACGGACATGCTGGCGGAACCGCTCATCACACCTGGAAGCGATGACTTTCATTTCTATACGATTAAGCGACCAAGCTTAAAAGCATCGATGATGGGAATTGGAGCCGACCTCACACCTGGCTTACATCATCCACATATGACATTTGACAAACGCACCTTAAAAATTGGCGTTGATGCTTTAACAAATACCGTTTTACTAGCGATAAAATAAAAAAAGCACGAGGTACTATAAAGTGTACCCTATAGAGTAGACACTAAAAAAGTCTACCTATAGGGTACTTTTTTGTATAATAAAAAACACAACCAGAGAAATTGACATGGAGACGGAGAAATTATGAGTAAAAAGGTTTTTACAGAAAAAGAGATCAAGTTGCTATCAATTAATCCTTACGTTAAATCTGTAAGTTTAAAAGGAATTACCTATACAGATGAATTTAAACATATTTTTATCGCAGAAAAAAAGAAAGGCAAGTTTGCCAGAGATATATTTGAACAACATGGTTTTGACATAGATGTTTTGGGGAAACACCGGATTAAGTCAGCTAGTAGAAGGTGGAATGATGCTTACAATGAGGGAGGGATAAGTGGTTTACGTGATACTAGAACTGGTAACTCAGGGCGTCCTAGAGAAAGAGAATTATCCCTAGAGGAGAAAAATGCTCGCTTAGAAGCACAAATTAACTTGTTAAAGGCGGAAAATGAACTTTTAAAAAAGATTCGATTTGCAGAAAGGGGGATGAAGAAATAGCACTTCCTCCTAGCCGAAAGTATATCCTTATTCGATCAGTTATCGAAAAATATCAATTAAAAAATATAGTGAGCTACCTATGTAAAGCAGCTGGCGTCTCAAGAAGTGGTTATTATAATTATTTCTCAAAAGCGTCGCAAGAACAAAGGAAGCTAAAAGATGAAAAAGATGAGGTAGTAAAGGGGATTGTCTTAAAGGCCTTCCATTTTAAAAGACGGAAAAAAGGGGCACGTCAAATCAAAATGACTTTGGCGGGTCAATTTGGTGTTGTCTACAATTTAAAGCGCATACGGCGAATCATGAAGAAGTATGGGATTATATGCCCTATCAGAAAGGCAAATCCTTATAGACGAATGATGAAAGCCACACAAGAACACCGAGTTGTACCAAATCTATTGAACCGGCAATTTAAGCAAGGTGTCCCTGGAAAGGTACTCCTAACCGATATCACATATTTATATTACGGAAAGGGTCAGAAAGCCTATTTGTCGACAATTAAAGATAGCTCAACCAATGAACTCTTGGCCTATCACGTGTCAGACCGATTAACCATGGATTTAGCTACAGGTACCCTTCTGAAGTTAAAGAAGAATCGAAACTTTAGAAAGACAGAAGATGCCTTGATACACTCTGATCAAGGTACCCACTATACACACCCTGATTTTCAAAAGTTAGTGAAGAAACTTGGATTACGTCAATCCATGTCCAGGCGAGGTAACTGTTGGGATAATGCTCCGCAAGAATCCTTCTTTGGGCATTTTAAGGACGAGGCCTATATTAAACCATGTATAACACTAGAGGAATTAAAACGTGAAATTAAGCAATATATGATTTATTACAATAACTATAGGTATCAATGGAATCTAAAAAAGATGACCCCTGTTCAATACAGAGATCATCTTCTAAAAACTGCCTAGGCTTTTTTAAAATGTCCTTTACAAAGGGTACACTTTACTATACCTCATGCTTTTTTTATTAGTCTAAAATTGTAATATCGACTGTACGAACGCCCCATTGGTAAGCTTCTTCTTCTGATGGCATATGAAGATCGATTTTATTTCCTTTAATCGCCCCACCAGTATCTCCTGCAATGGCTGTTCCGTAGCCTTCAACGTATACTTTAGAACCTAGTGGAATAACGTTTGGATCAACAGCGATCACTTTTGCGTTACGATTCGAACCAATGTCAATACCTGTTGCTGTAACTCCTGAACAGCCCTCACAATCTGCGGAGTAAGCTGTTGCTGTCACCGTCATTTTTTTTCCTTGTACATTAGATGAAGAGGCTTCAGCTTGTTTTTGTTCAGCTGGTGCTTGTTGAGTCGGTGCTGACTGTGTTGATGCTTGCTCAGCTGGTTTTGATGCTTGTTCAACTGTAGCATTACCAGAAACAACTAATTGATCTCCCGGATAAATCAAATGAGAAGATAAGCCGTTTAATGCTTTTAATGAACTAACAGAAAGACCATGATTAGCTGCAATCTTTCCTAAAGTATCTCCAGGTTGAACGGTATATGTACCGTTGCTATTGCTTGATGAAGCAGGTGCTGCAGATGAACCACCGTTTACTTCTAATGCTTGATTTGGAAAGATCAAGTCGGAAGAAAGGTTATTCCAGCTTTTTAGTTGTTCAACTGTTGTACCATTATTTTGTGAAATCCCCCAAAGTGTATCTCCTTGTTGTACTGTATATGTTTGTGCCGATGCTGCTGTACTGAAAAGGCCTCCACCAATCACTGTAGTAGCTGCAAGTGCAAGTATTTGTTTTTTCATAATAGAAAAACCTCCAAATTGTTCTGACAGCGGCTACTTTCCATTCATGCCGTCTGTGAGAATTTTTTTATTCGGTCCATTGGCTAAAAGAAACAATCTATTTATATAAATGCGAATTGGCATTTGGCATCTGGCCTTTCGCTAACATGACTCATTGTATCACGGGGATGCCATGTAATGTTTTTAAGAAGTCATTACTCTTTTGTGTGCGTTTATAACGAAAGGATTACAAAGAAGACATTCTTGCTTTTTTGTAACTTTGACGAAATAGTTCAGAGTATTTCACCCCTTTCGATGTCATTAATGGTAAAAAAAGAAACCCAACAACAAAGTGGATTTCTGTTAAACTACGAAGTTATTATTTTAAAACTTTAACTTTCACTGTACGAACGCCCCAATCGTAGGCTTTCTTTTTTGTCGGCATGTGAACGTCAATTTTGTTTCCTTTAATAGCGCCGCCTTTATCACCAGCAATAGCCTCTCCATATCCTTCCACATACACCTTTGATCCAAGTGGGATTACTTTAGGATCAACTGCAATCACTTTCGCATTAGGATTTTTTCTTAAGTTAATCCCCGTAGCTGTAATGCCAGAGCAACCATTACAGTAAGCCGTATAAGCGGTCGCTCGAACAGTCAATTCCTTTGCTACTTTTTTGTTAGCGGGCTTAGCCGGAGCAGACGCGGAAGAAGTATTAGAAACTATTAATTTAGTACCTGAATAAAGTACGTTAGATTCTAAGTTATTCCATTTCTTGATTTGCTCAACGGTTGTTTTATATTTTTGGGAAATGCTCCACAATGTATCTCCATGTTTTACTGTATGAGTCGTAGTTGCTGCTTCAGCAGGCGAAGCACTAAAAACTAGTGCGGCAAAAATAAACGACATGATCGCTTTCTTCACGAATAAAAAACCTCCTTGATTTTCAATACAGTCCATATTCTACCATGTATTTATAACGAGCAGATTACACAAAGATGTTTCTTTCATTACACTAATATTTCAGTTGACTGAATTTTCTGACCTCATTTTTCTAGTAAACTGTTGAATCTATTGATTTTTATCATGCTACCTTGCAAATTTCGCCAAAATAATTGTCATCCTCTTGTCATATCCCCTCTATTGTGAAAGACGTTTTGTATGCATCTTTATTATGAGCGGTCATTAGATTATAATGGACTAGGGTCAAATGATTACATATAATGAGGAAAGATGTCATTTCATTCTATATTATTGGGGGATTTTCGTGATGATTTATCAATTGCAGCTAGTCAAAGGGCTGTTGCGACCAACAGATAGCTTCTATCGCCTCGAACAAGCAGAAACGATCCGTGGATTATGGAGCCGATTTTCTTTATTAGTGTTCTTCAGCGTGTTGATTTCGTTTGTAAGTGGCTATTTAGGTGTCCAAGCAGAGCCTATCTCTACATATATAACAAAAACGAATCCAACCATTTTCGAGTGGGAAAAAATGCTTTTCGCTATTGGAGCAGCCGTATGGGGACTGATCTATCCACTAGTGATCATTTTTATTCCTACCCTATTATTTTGGACATTCTTAGAAGTTGATTTTCGTAAATTAATTGCTTTACAAACATTTGTATACTTGATTTATTTAATAGAATTTTGCCTTTTAATTGGATTACAGCTATTTTTGGCGATTCCAAGAGCGTCGTCACCGTTCACTTTAGGTGTACTTGCTCAATATGTCACGGATAATCAACTAGTTATTAATTTCTTCAGCTTTAT
The DNA here is from genome assembly GCF_037201805.1 of Bacillus sp. FJAT-52991. Lineage (GTDB taxonomy): Bacteria > Bacillota > Bacilli > Bacillales > Domibacillaceae > Bacillus_CE > Bacillus_CE kandeliae. The sequence continues at coordinate 3,228,295 of NZ_CP147404.1, forward strand.
TTCTTTATTTCAATTATGGGCGTTTGTCCTTCAATACCAATTTTTAAAAGGAGCATCCGCTAAAAGTCCGCGCTATGTTTTTTTATTGATTATGATCATTACATTAGTCTTTTGGGTATTTGCGACACTATTTACGTCTATTCATGTCGAGCGACTATTTTAAAACGCAAGGAGGTGTGGAAGCATGAACATGAAACGACTCAAACGAAACGCTTTGATTACAGCCAGCACTCTATTCATTGCCGGCAACTTATATTTAACATTTAAAGAAGATAGTAAAGCCGAACGCACGCAGTGGGTCACTGAATGGAATCCCTCAGTGGTGAAAGACGTCACTGAATCCTTTCAAACGTCAGGTGTGATCACTCCCGCTGAAGTGACGCCAGTGTATTTCAATGAAGATCAAGGAAGCTTTCAAAAATTCTTAGTCGAAGAAGGGCAAGTCATTAATGCAGGCGATCCACTGTTTGAATACTCCTCCGTCGACCTTGAACGCCAATTAACAAAGCTTGAAGCTGAAAAAGCCGAAGCACAACAAAAAATTACGTTCGTTGAACAACAAATCTCGCAATTTGAAGGAATTTTAAATGATTTAGAAAGAGAAACAAGACAAACGAACGACAAGGATAAAGATAAAGAAGAAGACAATGGCTTAAGCGCCATCACCATGATGGAAAAGGAAATTATTGACCAAGAAACAGAGAAGAAAAATCTTGAAGAGGAAGTTCGCAAGTACGAGAAGCTCATTGCTCAACTTGAATCGAATAAAAGCAACCTCGTCGCTAAAAGTGAAGTTCAGGGGGTTGTCAAAAACATCGACGAACACTTAAATAATCCACTGATCACGATTCATTCACCAAACCCAGCTGTCCAAGGAGTACTAAATGAACAGCAAATGAGAAAGGTATCTGAAGGATTGAAAGTAAAAACGACTGTTGCCCCATTATCATTAACGTTAGAAGGGTCAATCTCAAACTTACAAAAATATCCAGAAGAAGAACCGTCAGTGAACCGAAAAAGCCTGTATCCATTTGAGGCACAGCTTAACCCAACAGAAGATGCCCAAGCCGCTGAATTGCTTCCAGGAATGAAATCAAACGTTACCATCATTACAAACGAAGCACTCCAAGCGGTCACTGTACCACAATCAAGCGTCGTCAAAACAAAGAAAAAATCTTATGTCTATGTCCTCAACAAAAAAGGACTTATTGAAAAGAGAAACATTGAAAAAGGGCTACTCGTGAACGGTGTCCAAGAAGTAAAAAGCGGCCTAAAAGAAGGCGAAGTCGTCATAACAGACCCAAGCAAACTAAACACAACAAAAGCCAAATTCACCACACCAGTCCAAAAAGACCTGCTGAAAAAGAAACCATTGAAACAATTATCAACAAAAGAACGAATCCAATTTATCCTAATGGGTATTTTATCTTAAAAGCAAATATGTATAAAAACAGGTTCCGAAATGATTCCGGAACCTGTTTTTTAATAGCATTATTTCACTGTTAATTTATACGGTTGTGCTGAAGCTCTTCCTTGTGTTTCGCTTACTTCGATAAAGTATTTGCCTTTTTTCAAGTTGACGAAAGCAATTTCTTCATCACCGCTTCCGTAGTGATCGAAGCTAGCAACAAGGCCGCCTTTCTCATTATAAATCTCTACTTTTCCATCGAGTCCGCTCTCCATTTGCAGCGTGATCGCATAGCGCTTGTCTTTTGCTACGTTTAAAGCAAAGTGATCGACATCACCAAATGGAACTTCCGCATTCATATACCCATTTGTATATAAATGATCCTTTGCTTTTTTCAAGCTAAGTGGCTTTTGCGGTACATGGTTGACGACTTTGCCATCACCATCTTTTGTGTTGCTTTTCATTTCAGACAGTTTCACTTCATAAGGCAATAAATTAGGCTTTGTAGATAAGGCCGGTTGCACTTGTAAAAAGTAGCCTGCATGTTTCTTCGCTTTAAACGAAAGATCTACTGTCGGCTCAAAACTCATTTCAAACATGCTCGGACCAAATGGAATAGCTTTTAATGCTTCCTCTTCATCAATCATTTTATTGCCGTTCGTATCTTCTATTAAAGCACCACCGAAAATCATTGGTGAGCGCAAATCGGAAGGAATCTTCCCTTTTTGTGCAGCTGTAGCATTAGAAGGCTTGATACTTAAGCGATGAATTTTCTCCACTCCATCATTTTTAAAATAATAATGATCTGTATCTCCTGCGTAAACAAAGTAGTTTTGATAAGTCGCACCTTCTTTAATATTTACTGCTTGTTCCGCACTATTTTGATCTGTATCTGACTCTTTCGGTACATCCGCTACTTTCTTTGTACGAATGGTATACGGGTCACCAGAAATATTGTACATCGAATTCCCCATGCGAAGGACGTATTCCTCGCCTGCTTTCAACGCCACAGTGATCTTATTTGTCTGTTGACCGCCCATTAACGCTTGAATCATACTAAAGATGTCATCTTCTGCTCCAGTAATCGGGAGTAGGGCATCCATTTCTTCATCATATTGTAAAATCGTTGCCACTGGCATCTGACTAGCACCTTTGACAATATCAAATTCATACACACCACTCGCTGTAGGGATGAATTTATAATGATCTTCATCGCCCTCCACTTGGAAATACCCGCGCTGATCTTTCCCAAGTGTATAAGGTATTGCTTTCGCTAAAATTTCCTTATCTGCACTATATTCTTCTTCAGTCGTTTCTTCTGCAAAATCGGCTTGATCTTCCGCTTTCTTTTCAACATACGTTTGCGGATCAATATCGCCATTTGCTAATTTATTTTCTAGATCCTCTGACATTGGCCATCCGTCTTCATCTGCAGGAAGCTGTCTTTCCTCTACCTTGAATTGGTATGGAAAGGCTGAGGAATCAGCAGGCCCAAGATCGATGCTTCCGCCGCCCATTCCAATCAAAGCTAAAATCGATCCCATATCTTGGCCCATCATTGCTTCGTTTGTGACATTGATTTTGTAGTTGACCCCTGGTACCGCTTTAAACGACAGCACCTCACCTTGGCTCGGCCCGTTGTCATTGGCCATCACCACTTCTTCACTTTCCTCATCAGCGACCATGGATACACTTAACGCAGCGTTCACACCTGGTATGTCTGATACTGAAATCGAAAGAACTTTTGGTTCCTCAACAGCAAAAGTGAAGTAATCATGATCAGGTGCTCCTTGTTCTGCTGGGAATAATGTCAAATCACTTTTTATATAAGGTAAAGAAGTAATTTTCACTGGATTTTCTAGCGTATCCGGATCTGCCTGTAACTTCGTAATTTTTTCAGCATTCAATGTGTACTTCGATTGCCCGCTCGCATGATAGTTCCCATTGACATCCTTCACGCCAATGATAAGCGTTCCTTTTTCTGCTGCAGTATATAAATAGGCTTCTTTTTCACCTGCACGGCTTTTATTATGTTCCACGAACATGCCTTCATCCGCTTGTGCACCTTGAGGGATAAAATAGAACTCCATACCATAATCATAAGAATAATTGCCTTCTAACACGGTTTGCACATGTTCATTTTCATTTAAATCAACCTTGTACCAATGCATTTCACCCGGCGATTTAATGTTACCTGTGAAAGTATTTTGGCCAGCCTTTAAAGGCTTCGCTGCTTTTAAGACAGATGCTTCTGAATAGTCAGGTTGTGCCGGCAGCTTCTTCGGATCTAGTTTCAAAGCGGCAACCGGGTTAATAAGCCCATTGGCATACTTTGTGTCATATCCTTTTGCCCCAAGATCTGTTGCTGTTTTTTCCAACATATTTTCCACATCATAGGACGTTAGATTAGGATCTTTTGATTTTAATAGAGAAGCGACACCAGCAACCATCGGGGAAGCCATCGATGTCCCTGTTAACGTCGCATAGCTTGAACCCTTTCCCAGTTCATAGCCTGTACTATAAATATCTTCACCTGGTGCAACAACATCAACCGATGGACCGAAATTGGAGCTATCAGAAAGCATTTTATTGCGATCGACGTTCCCAACGCTAATCACGCCTGGATAAGCAGCAGGATAAGAATACACATCTGTCGCTTCATTTCCAGCGGCCGCGACGACAACCACGCCTGCGTCAATCGCTTGTTGAATGGCATCTGCCACAAGTGGAGATGTTACTGGGCCACCAAGGCTTAAATTAATGACATCGACTTTTTTAGACACCGCATAAAGAATTCCTTCAGCGATCGCATAATCAGTGGCACCCTGTTTTCCGTTAAACACATCGACAGGTAAAATTTTGGCGTTCGGATTAACTCCATAACCGCCAAGTCCGTTATTTGCTTTGGAGGCAATGATTCCAGCGACATGCGTTCCGTGCAAATCACGCACCGGTGTTTTTGCTGGATCTACCGCATTATAAGGCGGCAGCAGCTGACCTTGTAAGTCCGGATGCTTATAATCGACGCCACCGTCAACAACTGCCACCGTTACTTTATGTTTCCCAGATTGCTTGATTGCTTGATCGATATTTAACATTGGCAAATGATACATTTTTGACTTTTTCGGATCGCCAAGTGTTGGAGCGAATTGCTTATATTTCACACTTGGGCTAATGGATTCGACTGTTTTCTCATTTTGATATACCTTTAAGACATCATTTAGTTTTTTCGACTTCGGTATGTAAACGATATCGTAGCCAAGCTGTGGTAACGAACGCACCAGCTTTACTCCCGCTTTATTATGTACCTGCTTTGCAATAGGCTTTTTGTACTTAATCACAAATGTATTTGCATTCAGGAATTCATCCATTTCTTTATTCGCTTTGTACATTTCTAGCTTCTTCTCAGCTTCAGTTGCTGTGATGGATGATGATTTCGCCGCTTGCTGAAATCGTTTCACATCCTCAGCATGTATCGAAGTATTTGAACTTGAAGCCACCGCCCCTGCTGGAAATACCATAACCGCTGATATCCCCAATGCTAATGTGCGTTTCCAACTATTTTTCATTCAGATCACCCTCCTACTGATTCTTTTGTCACATTAATAATAACGTATTTGTTACAAAAAAGTTTCATTTTTTTAATTTTTTTGTAATAAAATTAATCAAAAGTTAAAAAATAGGAATGTTTCAAAAGCAAAAAGGCCTACCTCTAATCCATCCAATCTACTAATTAAAAAGGTAGATAAGATGATTAGAGGCAGACCTTTACGAGGTAGCCACTATGAAAAAAGTGATTAGATCACGCGAACCGTTACGATTCCTTCGATCTGGCTAATTTTTTCTTGTAAACTAGGGATCACATCGCCGTTTACTTTATTATCAATGTCAATGATCGTATAAGCGTAATCGCCTCTACTTCTGTTGACCATGTCTGCAATGTTTAAGTTGTATTCAGATAAAGCAGAAGTAATTTGTCCTACCATGTTTGGTACGTTTTTATGAAAAGCTGTTACACGACGTTTTCCTGCAAAAGGTAGAGACGCATTTGGTAGATTAACAGAGTTTTTAATATTCCCTGTTTCAAGATATTCCTTTACTTGACGAGAAGCCATAATCGCACAGTTCTCTTCTGATTCCTTCGTAGATGCCCCAAGGTGAGGAATCGGTATCACATTGTTCATTTTTAATATATTATCATTCGGGAAATCCGTAATATATTTGCCAACGATTCCTTTTTCAATTGCCACAGCCATATCTTCCTCATTCACAAGCTCGCCGCGAGAGAAGTTCAAAATGTGGACGCCTGGCTTCATAATGCCAAAAGCTTCTTCATTGAACATCCCTTTCGTATTTTCAGTTAATGGTACGTGAACGGTAATGTAATCAGATACCGCAAACAACTGATCCATCGTCATCGCACGCTGCACGTTACGAGAAAGATTCCAAGCTGTATCAATAGAGATGAATGGATCAAATCCGATGACATCCATATCAAGGTCTAAAGCATCGTTGGCTACAAGAGCACCAACCGCACCTAAACCGATAACGCCCAATGTTTTTCCTTTAATTTCTTTTCCGACAAATTGCTTTTTGCCTGCTTCAACAAGCTTCGGCACTTCATTGCCTTTTCCAGATAAAGATTTCGTCCATTCCACACCTGCAAATAAGTTACGAGAAGAAGCCATTAAAGTCGTTAAAACAAGCTCCTTTACCGCATTGGCATTGGCACCTGGTGTGTTAAACACAACGATTCCACGCTCTGTGCAAGCATCTACTGGAATGTTGTTCACACCTGCTCCTGCACGAGCAATTGCTTTTGTATTTTCATCAATTTCAACGTTGTGCATATTGAAGCTGCGAAGAACGATCCCATCTGGGTTTGTACTGTCATTATCGATTGTATAAGTATCTTTATTGAATATATTTAAGCCACATTCAGCGATATTGTTTAATGTTTTAATTGTATACACAGTTACGGTCTCCCCTTTTATTTATGTTTGTTTTCAAATTTTTTCATAAAGTCAACAAGTGCTTGCACACCTTCAACAGGCATTGCATTGTAAATACTTGCTCTCATTCCACCGACGGAACGATGCCCTTTCAACGTTTCAAGACCAGCTGTTTTCGCTTCTTTGACAAAAGCCGCATCTAATTCTGCTGATGGTGAAACAAAAGGAATATTCATGATGGAGCGGCTATCCTTCTTCACTGGAGAATCGAACATGTCCGACTCCTCTAAGAAGCTGTATAAAATCTCCGCTTTTTCACGGTTGATCTGCTCCATTACTTTCAAGCCGCCAAGTTCAGTTAACCATTCAAACACAAGCTTCGCCATGTAAATGCCGTAAGTAGGAGGCGTGTTATATAAAGAGCCACTCTCGCTATGAGTCTTATAATCAAGCATAGTCGGAACCTCTTCTTTGACAAAGCCGATCAAATCGTCGCGAATAATAACAACGGTTAATCCAGCTGGGCCGATATTCTTTTGGGCCCCTGCATAAATTAAGCCAAACTTTGACACATCAATTTCTTCCGATAAAATATTAGAAGACATATCCGCTACAAGGGGAACATTCCCTGTATCAGGAATTTCTGAAAAAGCCGTTCCTTCTATTGTATTGTTTGTTGTGATATGTACATAATCAGCTTCCGGATCGATCATGCTCGCATCAATCGCTGGAATATAGCTGAAGTTTTCGTCTTCTGAGGAAGCAATCACACGAACTTCGCCATACTTCTTCGCTTCTTTAATCGCTTTTTTAGACCAAGACCCTGTGTTCACATAGTCCGCTTTCCCGCTATTACGCAATAAATTCATTGGGATCATCGCAAATTGTTGCGAAGCTCCTCCTTGGATAAATAGAACCTTATAGTTTTCTGGAATGTTCATTAATTCACGAAGTAGCTGCTCCGCTTTCGTAATAATATCTGTAAATAGGCCCGAACGATGGCTTAACTCCATTACAGACATGCCAGAACCAGCATAGTTCACCAATTCTTTTTGAGCTTTTTCCAACACTGGCAGCGGAAGCATAGAAGGACCCGCTGAAAAATTATAAACTCTTTCCATGTTAACACCCTCATTCGTTTCTTATTTTTATATCAGAAAATTTATACTTATTAATATCAATGAATTATAAATTATAAACATCTACTTATCAAGTAGGAAGGAACCATACTACACGCTAGTTTTCCTCTTGATAACGCTTACAAAAACCGATTTAATAGGATTTCATAAATAACGAACATTTTTTTATTTTTTTTATTTTTCGTTCGCATTTGAGGTTGTTTTTCTGAAATTCGTAGAGAGAAAATATATTATTCGAATAATATTATGTGAATTAACAATCAAATATTTTGAAATATAACATTAGCTTCTTCCCCAGTAATATCAATAGTTTACTTCATTGCTGAATCTTCATAATTTTATAACTTATATTATTTTCATGGCAGATTTTTAACATTTTGATATAATAAAAGAGCTTCAATTGTGCATTTCGACAAATCAAGAAGTTTTCCTTTTGATTTTTCGACAATTGTCTAGTTTTTTCAAAATGTTAAAACATATTTATCGACACATTGAAAACGTTTACAAACATCACAATCTTAGAAAAACACCTCAACAAGGAGGATGAAAGATGTTAGAAGTTTTGCAAAAGATCAACAGTGTGCTCTGGGGAACACCAAGTTTAATACTACTAGTGGGTACCGGTGTCTTTCTCACCTTTCTTCTCAAAGGAATACAGTTTCGCCGCCTACTTTATGCTTTTAAACTAGCATTTTCTAAAGAAAAGGAAGAAGATGCAAATGCAGAAGGCGACGTAAGTAACTTCAAAGCTCTAATGACCGCGCTTGCTGCGACTATAGGAAACGGTAATATTGCAGGGGTAGCAACAGCCATTACTTTAGGTGGACCAGGAGCGATCTTCTGGATGTGGGTCGTTGGTTTATTAGGAATGGCGACGAAATACGCGGAAGCTTTATTAGCCATGAAATATCGTGTCAAAAATGCCAATGGTGAATATTCTGGTGGACCAATGTACTATATCGAGCGAGGGCTCGGTCGGAAATGGAAATGGCTAGCTACGGCATTTGCCATTTTTGGTGCCTTTGCTGCACTAGGAATTGGAAATAGCGTACAGTCGAACACCATTGCAGATGTTATGACGAAAAGTTTCCATATTAACGGCTGGATTACAGGTATTATTCTTGTCGTACTAACGGCTTTAATCATTTTCGGTGGAATCCAACGAATTAGTACAGTGGCTGGATTTTTCGTACCGATTATGGCGGCCCTTTATATCGGTGGATCCTTATTAATTATTGTGATCAACTATGATCAAATCATTCCTTCATTCCAATTAATTTTCCACTATGCCTTTAATCCTATTTCAGCTGTCGGAGGTTTCACTGGAGTAATGGTAACTGAAGCCGTTCGTAATGGAGTATCAAAAGGAATTTTCTCCAATGAAGCTGGTCTTGGTACAGCTGCCCTCATCGCAGGAAATGCTCGTGCCGATCACCCAGTTAAACAAGCACTTGTTGCGATGACCGGGACGTTTATCGTCACACTTATCGTTTGTACAATGACAGGTCTCGTTCTTTTAATGACTGGTTTCTGGGATCCAACAGGTGGAATGATTTCAGGTGTTGCACACAACGCGAGTCTCGAAGGCGGAGCATTAACCACCGCAGCCTTTGCTTCTGTCCTCGGTACGGCTGGTGAGTGGATCGTGTCTTTATCTGTTATCTTCTTTGGATTCTCAACCATCGTAGGCTGGTACATGTACGGAGAAAAATGCTTTGAATACATCGCTGGATTAAAATATATCTCTGCTTATCGTATCATTTACGTAGCAGCAACAGGAATTGGTGCCGTAGCTAGCTTAACAACCGTTTGGGCTTTCGCCGACATGGCCAACGCACTAATGATGATTCCAAACTTAATTGGTATTTTGCTCCTTTATAAAGTCATTGTCAAAGAAACAAACGACTTCTTCCAAACGAAAGCATATAAAGGAGAAACGAAAAAAGTAAGTTAAATAGAAAAGCGGCAGCAGCCGTTTAGACTCGGCAGGCATAAGATGGACCGCCGTAGTGGCGTTCTTTGCCACACAGGTGGGACAGCTTATGACCGAGAGTCTGGCTGCTGGAGCTGGACAACACAGAAAAGCGGAAGACTCCGTTTAGTGACGTATGGACTGGAATGATCCGCACGAGATAAAGGAAACACGATGAACGATAGTGAATCGATGTTGACTTATCGCAAGGAGGATCGTGGAAGTCCACTAGTCGCTGGGGTCTGGAGCTGGACAAGCAGAAAAGCGAAGCCGACTGTCCTGGGGCGACAAGCAGATGACGGACCGGCAAAATGGCGCTCTTCAGCCATGAAGTCGGGCTGACATCTGACTCGAGCCTCAAGGAGGCGGAGCTGGACATAGAAAAGCGGAAGACTCCGTTTAGCGACGTATAGACTGGAACGAACCGCACAGGATAAAGAAAAATGAAAAGCGGAGCCGACTGAAAGGTTATTCTTTCAGTCGGCTTATTTTTTGCTCCGTAAAGCGAGGAATTGTCCTTGGAAGCTCACTTTGTTAAGAGAGAAAGACTATGGGAAACCATTGGATGAAGAAGAACTTTTATTTATATGTGACAAAAATGTAAGGATAACTTCGCTTTTGTTTGATACATCTATGGATGACATTCTTCTGTTCGAAGTATGCTTATTACAACGAGTAAACAGAGGAGGAAAAACAATGAATACTATTTTACAAGCACAAGGTATACATAAAGTATATGGGACGAAAAATCATTTATTTACCGTTTTAAAAAAGATAGATTTATCGATATATAAAGGTGAATTTATTGGGATTATGGGACCATCTGGCGCGGGAAAAACTACGCTGCTAAATATCTTGGCAACGATCGATAAACCCACAGCAGGCAGCATTCAAATAAGCGGAGAAGAAATTACAACGATGAAAGATAAATCTTTATCTAAATTTAGAAGAGAGCATTTAGGGTTTATCTTTCAAGACTACAATCTATTAGATTCATTAACGATGAAAGAAAATATTCTTCTTCCCTTGTCACTTTCGAATACTCCTGTCTACAGGATCGAGCAAAAAGTAGAAGATGTCGCATCCATTTTAGGTATACAATCAATCCTAAATAAGTATCCTTATCAAACTTCAGGAGGGCAACAGCAACGAACAGCGGCGGCACGCGCGATCATTACCAATCCAAGCCTTGTTTTGGCTGATGAACCAACAGGAGCACTAGACTCTAAATCGTCAACAGATTTATTAAATGCCTTTAAAACATTAAACAAAGACTATGAAACAACGATTTTGATGGTAACTCATGATGTGTTTGCAGCCAGCTACTGTGATCGTGTCATTTTCATGAAAGATGGTAGCCTATTTACCGAACTAGTAAGAGGAGATAAAGAACGAAAAGCTTTCTTTGAACAGTTATTATTGACCTTGTCATCTTTAGGAGGTGGCAACCATGACGTTAATTGATGTTGTAAAGAAAAATGTGAAACACAACTTTCAGCATTATTTTTTATATGTCGCTTCTATGACATTCAGCATATTAATCTATTTCACATTCGTTTCTTTGCAGTACAACAAACAAATTGCCAATGCTTTTGATCAAACGGATAAAATTCAGCCTGCTTTCTTTGCATCCTCCTTTATTTTGCTATTATTTGTCACCATATTCATTTGGTATTCAAATGCTTTTTTTATAAAAAAACGCAAACAAGAAATCGGACTTTATTCCCTTCTCGGTGTTGAAAAAACAGATATTGGGCGAATGCTTTTCTATGAAAATTTTATACTTGGAGTGATTGCGCTAATCATTGGAATTGCTCTTGGAGAGTTATTCTCGATATTTTTCAGCATGATTTTAGTTAAACTCATGGGCTTTTCGATGGTCGTCCATTTTTCATTCAATAGTACAGCAATTATTCAAACACTTATTGTATTTTCAATCATTACCTTTCTTACTTCTTTGCAAGGTTATTTGATTATGCATCGTTTTCAATTGATTGATTTATTCCGTGCAAAAAACAAAGGGGAAACGCTTAGTAAACCATCAATTATTATTGCTCTTCTCTCTCTAATTTTTATCGGAGTTAGCTACTGGATGTTCTTAACTGCTGCTGACTCTAAAAGCTGGGATCAACACTTTGGTCGCAATTTACTGATCACCCTTGTCATCATGATCATTGGTTCCTATTTCTTTTTTCATTCATTGAGTGGATTTTTTGTACAAATGCTACAAAATAAAAAATCCATCTACTATAAATGGGCCAATCTATTAACTTTTACCCAGCTGACCAATCGATTAAAAAGTAACGCCATTATGTTAACAACGATTTCCATTTTAAATGGAGTCACTCTAATTGCTTTCGGATTTGCCTACACGATGTATTATAATACGCTGAATACAATGAAAGATTTTGTCCCATACAGCTACCAATATGAAATCACATCAGATGAGATAGATCAGCAAATCACTGCTCTCATTCAAAATAACAAAGAATATCCGCTTTTATTTGACGAAACATTCGATTATCTGATGGTGAAAGGAGATACAGCTTCGTTAAAAAATATCCCTGGCGGCTATTTGTATTACGAAGAACAGTTTGCAGTCGTCTCAGAATCATCCTATAACCAACTAGCAAAGTCATTAGAACGAGAACCTCTACCTTCTTTAAATGAGAGTGAAGCTGTTATGTTAGAGAAAAATTTTATCGGTTCTCAAAACAAAGAGAAAAGTACAGAACAACCAGTTTCTCTATCATTGGCGAACGAAGATATTTCCCTTATGATCAAAGAGAGCAAAATAGAGGTATTATTTAATAATGATATTCAGCCAGCAACACTAATTGTGAGCGATAGCATGTTTAAAACACTTCAAAAAGAGCACAAAACGATTTCTTCTCATGTATTTAAAGTGGAAGATGAAGAACAGTCTGCCACATTAACAAAAAAAGTGAAAGAGCTCGTAGCACCTTACACCGCCTTCTATAGTTTTTCAGATAGCTATCAAACAGCCCAATCCGTATATGGATTACTCATTTTCATCGGTGGATTTCTGGGTCTTGTCTTTCTTTCAGCTACCGGAAGCATCATCTACTTTAAAATGCTGACAGAAGCAGCTGAAGATCGACAAAGATACACAACGCTTAGAAACGTCGGCATGAGCAAATGGGAAGTAAAACGCGTGATCGCCAAACAATATATGATCATCTTCCTTCTTCCCTTGATTGTCGGAATAGCTCATAGCTCCATCATGCTATGGTCACTATCCAAACTAATGGACATGAACTTTATTACACCGGTCATTATTATTAATATCGTCTATGCCATACTTTACGGAAGTTACTACATCATGACCGTAGGAACAGCCAATAAATTGGTGAATAATTCTTAAACAAAAGCAGAGCCGACTGTTTTGGAGCGACAAGCAGATGACAGAATGACGAAATGGCGTTTTTCAGCCATGCAGTCAGGCTGGCTTCTGACCTCGAACTCCAAGGAGGCGGAGCTGGACGAAAGCAAAAGTCGGAGAGAAACCATTTTCTCTCCGGCTTTTCATATGACTAAATCGAGTAATAGTCTTGGCCCTTCGGAAAGTGAATCGTCATCGACGTATATTCTTTTTCCTTTGAAGAGACAGACAGCTCATGCCCTAGTTTATTGGCTAATTTCTTCGCTAAGTACAGACCCATTCCTGTGGATTTTCCGTGTGCCCTTCCATTCATCCCTGTAAAACCTTTTTCAAAAATTCGTTGCACATCGGCCTGTTCAATCCCGATTCCATTATCGGAAATAACTAACCTGACTTCCTTCGAATCTTCTTCTGACTGAATCATGATTGTTCCTGCATCAGCCGTATATTTTAATGAGTTGGATATAATCTGAGATAAGACGTAGGCAAGCCACTTTTTATCGGTTTGTATTTCTATCGGTTCTACACGCAACTCTAGCTTGATTTTCTTTTTAATAAATATCTTTGCGTGCTGCTTAATAACTGATCGAACAAGTTGATCTAACTCTGTTTGTAAAATAAAGTAATCATGATTGAACTCATCAGTTCGTATGAAATACAAGGCTTGTTCCACATAGTTTTCAACTAAATTGATTTCTTCCTCTATGCTTTCCATCACAGCATTAGTAGGAGATTGTTCAATAATGAGCCTACTGACAGCAATGGGTGTTTTTATTTCATGAAACCATGAAGTCATATACTCCAACGTATCCTTCTTATCTTTTGTAATCGAACGCATCTTTTCTTGATGCTTTTCATTGACCATTTGAAAGAGCTGCCCATACAAATATTGTTCATATGTTTTTGATTCTCCTACTCCTTCTTGAATAAAATAACCATTTGTCCAATGTGTCTCCACCTGAGAAATATGCTTTTTTATGTACAAAAATTCCACCGTTATATACAAGCTGAAAATAACAAAAGCCACAATATGAATATAAACAATGTTCTGAAAATGAATCGGCATCGTTGGCTCAACAAACAGCATAATAGTGATAAAAGCCATGATAAACATATACATCATAATCGCTCGTCGCTGAAAAAATAAAAATTTCCCAAATGTCACTTTCATATTATGATGTACCCCTGTCCCTTTTTCGTCTGTATGTATCCATCTAGACCGTAATCATTTAATTTTCTCCGCAAGCGATTTACATTTACTGTAAGCGTGTTGTCATCAATAAAACTTTCATCTTCCCATAATGCCTTCATGATCTTATCTCTACTCACGATTTCATTTTTTGCTTCAAGAAGCACACAAAGAATTTTAAATTCATTCTTTGTTAATTCCATCTCTTGCTCTCCAACGTACACAGCCGCCTTTTTCATGTGCAAAGTGATATCCCTATGCTTCACTACATCCATATTAACCGTTTGATACGTATACGTGCGACGAAGAATAGCGTGCACCTTCGTGATCAGCATTTCCATAGAAAATGGCTTCTGCATGAAGTCATCTCCACCCATATTCAACGCCATCATCATATCCATTTTTTCCGTTCGCGAAGAAAGAAAAATGATAGGTACATTGGAATGCTTTCGAATCTGCTCACACCAATAAAAACCATTGAAATAAGGCAGATTAATATCTAAAAGAACAAGGTGAGGGTCAATAGTTAAAAACTCTTCTTCCACTTTTTGAAAATCTTCAATTGTACGCGTATCATAGCCCCATTCATTTAATCCTGCCGCTACAATATCACTAATTTTCTTTTCGTCTTCAACAATTAATATAGTAAACATCTTGTTGGCTCCTATCTAATGACATAATCGATATAACAAAGGGGAACTCAAAATTTCTGCTATGCTAATTCCCAAAATAATCCTACTTTCAGTATATTTACTCCAATTACTTCAGTCTATATTTTTAAAAAATAAATAAATATATAGAAAGCTGTTTCTTGTTGCTGTATAATATGAACAATTTGTGTTCCATATTATGTTTAAAGGAGTGTCTATATGCGCACTTATCAAGTTGATGAACGTCCACCAGCGTTAGCTATAATCCCACTTAGTTTGCAGCATTTGTTTGCAATGTTCGGCTCAACGGTTCTTGTACCAATTCTTTTCGGTGTAAATCCCGCGACCATTCTATTAATGAACGGTGTTGGTACATTAATTTATCTTGTGTTATGTAAAGGTCAGATCCCTGCTTATCTTGGTTCCAGTTTTGCCTTTATTTCTCCAGTTACAATTGTACTAGCCGATAAAGGATATAATGCAGCCCTTGGTGGATTTATCGCTGTCGGAATCATCTTTATTCTTGTGGCTTTAATCATTCGCTTTGTCGGAACAAAATGGATTGATGTCGTGTTCCCTCCTGCTGCGATGGGAGCGATTGTCATGGTGATTGGACTTGAGCTTGTCCCAGAGGCTGCGAAAATGGCTGGGCTTATCAATCCAGACCCGACAAAACCGTGGACACCGGACTCAGCTACGATTACGGTTTCCTTACTCACACTTGGTATTACAATTATCGGAAATGTCATGTTTAGAGGCTTTTTAAAGATTATTCCTATTTTAATTGGAATTGTTTCTGGCTATATCATTGCTTATTTTTACGGACTAGTTGATTTCCAACCTGTTCGTGACGCTAACTGGTTCGCCCTACCTGACTTTTACAAACCAGAGTTTGACTTAGCTAGCATAGCGATTATTATTCCAGCCGCACTTGTGGTCATCGCTGAACATATTGGTCATCTCGTTGTCACAGAAAACATTGTTGAACGCGATTTAATGAAAAAACCTGGACTTGGCGTTTCCCTTCTTGGTAACGGAATTTCAACCGTCATTTCTGGATTTGTCGGCTCCACGCCCAATACAACATACGGTGAAAATATCGGAGTCCTCGCTTTAACAAAAGTGTATTCCACTTGGGTAATCGGTGGCGCAGCTGTCATGGCAATCATCTTATCTTTCGTCGGCAAGCTTGCCGCGCTGATCTCTACCATTCCATCAGCTGTTATGGGCGGCATTTCACTCTTATTATTCGGCGTCATCGCTGTCTCCGGCTTGCGTATGCTTGTCGAATCAAAAGTGGATTATTCAAAAGCAACCAATATGATTTTAACAACGGTTGTACTTGTAATCGGCTTAAGCGGTGCATCGTTAAAAATTGGCGAAAGCTTTGTCCTAAAAGGAATGGCCTTAGCCACTGTCGTCGCCATTTTACTTAGCATATTCTTTACAGTGATTGATAAGCTAAAACTCTCTAACGACTACGAATAAAAAGCTGCCCGCGGGCGGCTTTTTTGTTTAGTCAAACATGATTGTCGTGCACGAGTGACTGATTATGGTGTCTGGGCGACTGATTCGGGACGGAGCGCGGCCGATTTTCCCCCTTTCCCGACTGATCAGGAGCCAAAATCGACTAATCTCACCCCGTCATCGACTAATTACGGTGACACAACTGAACACACTGACCACCGCGACTGATTCGAGACGGAGCGCGGCCGATTTTCCCCCTTTCCCGACTGATCAAGAGTCAAAATCGACTAATCTCACCCCGTCATCGACTAATTACGGTGACACAACTGAACACACTGACCACCGCGACTGATTCGAGACGGAGCGCGGCCGATTTTCCCCTTTTCCCAACTGATCAGGAGCCAAAATCGACTAATCTCACCCTACCACCGACTAATTACCGCCCCACCTGCACCAAAAAAACTGCCGGGAAATTCTCCTGGCAGCTTACGTATGGTTATTCTTTTACGATATGGGTCCAGCCGTTCTCTTGATACACTCTTCTCTCTTTCATCAGCTTGCCAAGAGCTCGCTTAAAGGCTCCTTTACTTAAGCCAAAGCGGCTTTCGATTTCTTCTGGGAAGCTTTTGTCACTATAAGGCATAGAGCCGCCACGTTCAACGAGGTAATCGTAAATGTTTTCGGCATCGTCTTTTTGCACTTCTTGTCGGCGACCGAGAAGGGACACATTGACGGAGCCATCTTCTTTGACATCAATAATTCGGCCGTTCACTTTTTGACCGAGACGCGGCTCTACCTTGCGCTGAGAATCGTGAATGAAGCCACGATAGCCTTCTGCGGTAATGATAAACGTGCCGGCTTTCGTTGCACGGTACACAATGCCGGTAATGTCTTTGTTGAAATCCTTTCTAGAAGCGGTTGTGAATTGCTCCTGCATCACTTCTTCTGTTGCCGGTTTCGCAAATAAGCGGTCACGACGGTCGAGCTTTAGCGTGCAGTATAGAAGATCGCCAACAATCGGGCGAACCGAGAACATAAATGGCAAGTCATCTTCTGATACAAGCATGTCTTTCGTAATGCCAATGGAGACGAATACTCCTAGTTTTTCCTCCACACCAACGACTTCAACCCAAGCGTAAGTATCTTGAGTGATCAATGGTTTCTTCATCGTAGCGGCGAGTCGCCCTTGATGATCCTGAAATAAAAATACTTCAACGGGTTCATCTAGATCAAAGTCATCCATCATTTCCGAGTGATGCAGCAATACACTTTCTTCTCCATCCGTTAAAAACCAGCCAAATGGAGCTTCATTTTTCACCTCAAGCGTGCGAATCGTTCCTGCTTGCAAGTTTGTCATATATGATAAATCCTTCCTTCACTTTTAATTAATAATCAATTTGCCCGAATCTGCCTTCATTATAACAGGAATCCGAGATACGATGCTGAAATTTTATTGTTTAAGCTTGTTCGATTCAGGGAAAATAGTAGTGAGGTGACGTAAAGTGAAAATAAAGTCCATTGTGAGAACAGCCATTAAGTATGCACCAATTGTTTATCCTATCGTTAAAAAAGTACTTAACAAGCGTAAAATAGTAAAGAATTCCTAACTCAAAAGGGCTGCCTCCTAAAAGAGACAGCCCAAATGATTAGTTTGGAACCACTTTTACCGCTGCTTTTTTCACCATCGATTGACGGTTATCTGACACGCGGAACACGATTTTATACTCACCTGGTTTAGCATAAGATCCGTCTTGTAGCTTGCCGTTCCAGTACACGACAAATCCGCCTTTTTGCGGCAATTGGTTACGAATAAGGGTATTCACAGTTTTCCCATTTGCATCCTCTATAGATACCGTTCCTCTTACATTGCCGCGAACTGATAAGCCCGCTCTCACATTTTTGCCCGCTTTAATTTGTGTCGAGGAAAGTGAAATATTGCCCATTGGTTCTGGCGTCATTTTTAAAGCTTGGTAAGTATCGATGCGACCCATTCCGTAGTAGGAGTCCCATCCTTTTTTACCTAAATCACGCGTAGATGAATAAATGATTTTCACCACTTGATTCGGCGTTAAGAACGGATTTTTAGATAGAATTAGTGCCGCTTCTCCTGACACAACCGGTGCAGCCATAGACGTTCCATCCATATAGGCATAAGCATTGTCAGTGACGGTAGAAAGAATCCCTTCACCTGGTGCAGACACATTAATATAACGACCATAATTGGAGAAATCAGCAATTTTATCCTTCGCATTTGTCGCACTTACTGAAATAACACTTGAATGAGAGGCTGGATACATTGGTGTACTCGTCGAATCATTTCCAGCAGCAGCAACGACGACCGCTCCCTTTTTATAAGCGTAATTCACCGCATATTCCACGACGCTGCTGTAGCTATAACTACCCAAGCTTAAATTCAACACATCTGCCCCTTGATCGGCTGCATAAATAATTGCTTTCGATATATCATAGCTTTCAGCATATTCGCCATCAAATACGTTAATCGGCATAATTTTCACACCTGGAGCCACGCCTGCCGTACCAGCACCATCCATAGCAGCCCCAATAATACCAGCTACATGCGTACCATGATCATCCGGCGCAAATGTCGTACTGTTTGTAACCGCATTGTACGGCTTTACTAGGCGACCTTTAAACTCTGGATGACTCATGTCGATTCCTCCATCAATCACCGCGACAGTTAACTGCGAGTCTCCACGAGTCCGATTCCAAGAATAAGGCGCATTTATTTTTGAATGAAACCATTGACGATTATAATAATGATCATTCGGTTTATACTCGGTTGTCATATGATAATTCGGTTCTGCACTTGCAATCTCTTTCTCTTGCATTAATGCTTCCGCCACTGCCTTTAACTGATGGTGATCCTCAATGGTCACATTAGCAAAAAGCCCATCTTGTAATGTAGACTCCTCCGTCAATCCATACTTTTGATAAATAACTTCCCGTTCCGCTTCTGTCAGCAAGCGATTAAATTGAATAATAAGCTCGCCTTTTTCATAGTTTCCTTGAATAACTTGCGGGCTTACTTGTTCAGTAGCTTGTACGTGAGTTGAATTGAATAAAGTAAAAGCGATTGTTGCACTTGCCAAAATGGATGTTGCCAACCTTTTTTTCCCCATGGCGGTCCTCCTGTTTACTGTTCTTTTTAAAAATTATAAAAGGATTTAACGAAGTCGTCTATATGAGACTGAAAAAAAACTAAACAAAAAGCCAGTAAGAGGCATCTATCTTCTCTTACTGGCTTTTCTGCATTATTTTTCATTTAATACATTTAACATACGATAAAGCATAACAGCTGCTTCTGCTCTAGTTGTATCTTTTTTCGGTTCGAACTTTCCATTCTTGTAACCGTTAATAATGCCAAGCTCTACAGCTTGTTTAACAGGTATCTTAGCATAATCATTTATACGCTTGTCATCTTTAAATGATTGATTTAAATCTAATGAATCTAGCAATTCTGGTTGCTGATACTCAATGGAGCGGATAATCATTACAGCCATTTGTTCACGGTTGATATTTGCGTCTGGATCAAATGTTCCTCCTTCTTTTCCTAACACGATCCCTGCTCGATTTGCCGCTTCAATTTGAGTAGCTGCCCAAGCTTTACTTTCTGGAACATCTTTAAAGGTTCCCTCATATTCTTTCACTGGGATTTGCATCGCACGAACTAGTAATACAGCAAATTCAGCTCTTGTTAACTCTTGTTCTGGTGCAAATAGTTCATCTGTTTTTCCAGTTGTAATCATTTTCGAAGCAAGAGAGTGAATTTCCTTTTTCGCCCAATGATCACTTGTATCTTTAAATACTTTATTATTTGAGAGTACAGTTAGCATAGCAGCTTGTCTTGTTGGAATAACCCAATGCTCACCTTGCAAGTATCCGCCAGCATATTCCCATTTTTGCGTTTTTTCATTATAAGAAGCACCCGTTGTTTGATCCTGCTGAACAGGTCCATTTAGCTTCATACTTAGTAAAATAGGCTTTGGAAGAGCTTCAATGACTGGTTCTTCCCCAACAAAAATGGATACTTGTACTATCTCAGATTTGAACTGAGTAACTGCTGCAGCTTTTGTCGCCTGACCTTTCTTAGCTATTTTTACATGGATCACATCCCCCGCCTGTTTTTGTAAAAAGTCAAGGTTTTCTGGTGATAATGTGACTTCATGTCCACCATCAAGAGTAATTTTAAGCGGTTGTTTACTTGTTGCTATTTTCGTTACTAGCTCTTTCGATAAAGATAGACTCATTCGTTCAACTTTTTCTTCCTTCATATCAAGTAGCCATTCATTGGAACCAGCTTGAATTTGATCTTCCTTGATTTCAATAACTTTCTCTTGACCATCTGGAACTTCCGGTTTAGTTGGTGGCTCCGTTGTACCGCCATCTCCACCATTACCTGGATTTCCACCACCGGTTTCTTTTGCTTTTGTTGTGAATGTCCATACGTCTGAACGTACTTCTCCTTCAAATTCATCTTTAACGGTCACGTACCAGCCATGCTCTTTATTAGCTTCAAGGTTATTCCAAGGTACTTCTGGTGTTTGTTGATCTTTTACTCCTGTTTGTTCACCAATTTTCTTATCTGTGAACACATTCGCTTCAAAGGAATCCGTTGCCACCACTTTTTCTTTCGGTGTCA
Source organism: Bacillus sp. FJAT-52991 (assembly GCF_037201805.1). GTDB lineage: Bacteria > Bacillota > Bacilli > Bacillales > Domibacillaceae > Bacillus_CE > Bacillus_CE kandeliae. The sequence continues at coordinate 3,249,135 of NZ_CP147404.1, forward strand.
AATCCGTTTCAATCACAAACTCATCTTTTCCTGGATATTCACTCATATCATAATAATTATACTTATCTAAATAGGGAGAATATGTTTTCATATAAATTTTATTCTCGACTGGATTCACTTGCATAATGCGTAGGAATCCTTGACCACCTTCAGGACCACCTTGATAATCCGCTAGCATTTGATACACTTTACGATCCGTTTTTCCGTCTTTATCATCATCAATTTCGTCCACTAACGTTTCACTATCATGATAATGGCCGGATAAAACAGCAATAATATTCTCATTAGGTAAAACGACTTCATTATAAACCTTATCTCCAATTGGACTACGATTTCCTGAAACAAGCAAATATTCATGGAAGTTTAAAATGGCTTTTCGATCAGGATATTTAGCAAGCACTTCATTCATCCAAGCGATATCCTCATCATTGACTCCCCAACCCATATAAATCATGATAAAATCATTGCCGTTCGAACTGATTAAATCATAATGGCCTCGGTTATTTTTATAGGACTCTCCATAGTAATCTTTGTCTTTAAAGCGAGTTTCTCCAAAATATTTCCCATACTCGTTATAATCACCTGTTTTATGGCCGACATCATGGTTACCGGCCAAGACGCCATATGGAACATTCCCTTTATCTAAATATCCCATATATTCATCAGCATATTTCCATTGGTACTCCTGATCAGCCTCATCCACAAGATCTCCAGTATGGAATACATATTTAATATTCATCTCTTCTTTTTGATCAACAGTCCACTCCGTCATTTTCTTAAAAATATGTGGGTAGCTTTCAGAGTAGTATTGCGTATCAGACATCCAAATAAAGGAATAGTCAAATTGAGTTGTCGAAGCAATCTCATCTTGGACCATGACCTGTACTTTTTTGTCTTTCACATAATCAGAACCTTTCACCGTACCGCTCAGCTTAAAGTTCTTATCATCTTCAGCTATTTTCCACTCCGTTAATTCCCATTTATTCTCCTTATAGTTCCAAACATACATGGAAACTTTACGACCAATTAATGATTTCCCTTCCCACTTCAGTTCAATTTCATCATTTTCACCAACCTCTTCATCCACTTTCACTTCAAAACGTTGGTATGGGAATTGATCCACTGATTGGGTCGTCACATACTGCTGATCAGCAGCTGCTAACTTATCAACTTCTGTTACTGGCTTTTCGCCACTTGGAATCATTTCTTTTGGCGGTTCACGATCCACGTTGTTTTCATAAACGGATACATAATCAGCTTCATTCGCTTTATATTGATACCCTTTCATAAATGCTACATCCAGATCATCCTTTGTCGGATCGGACACTTTGACCTTTAATTTTGTAGAAGTTGAAACGTTCGTCGCACCATCTTTTGGATTCACCGCTTCTGGTTTATATGGCTTTTCTTCAGCGACATTAAAAGTAACTGTTTTCGTCGTTTCATTGCCGATTTGATCGACAGCTGTCATTTTTAGCTTGTGAGCGCCTGGTTCTAGTTTCGCAGAAGACGTTTCCAGCGGAAGAGTAATCTCTTTGCCATCAAGCTCCGCTGTGACTTTATCGACACCGGATAACTCATCTTCTGCTTCAACATTAATCGTGAAAGGACCTTTATATAATTCTCCTTCTTGCACAGTTGATGTCAAAACAGGTGCACTATTATCAACAATGACGTTCGCCTTTGATTTTTCCGTACCGTTTATCGCTTCAACACTGTGAGTACCGTCCTTCGCTTTCGTTGTATCCCATTGATATGCTTTCGCAATAAATTTGTCATCAGGTACTTTAAAAGAAAAATCGACTACAGGCTTAGCTGATGCGCCATCTCCTACTGAAATTTCTTTATCTGGATTGCTGTAGGCAGGATCATAAATAACTGTCCCATCTTTCAATACTAGTCGAACATTTTTCACATAAAAATCATCACGATTTTCTTCCGAGTCCTTATCAAAAGGAGAGACTTTCGTTCCAGAACGAATCGAAATGACAGCGTCCTTCCCTTTTTCAAAATATTTCGGGTCAATCGGAACCGTTTTCGTCATATACGTATTGATGGTATCGTCAAAAATGTGAATGGCTTCATCGCCAATCGTCACACCATTTTTAAAATAAAGGTTGACCTTTTTGACATCAAAAGCAAAATAAGCAGGCTCTGCTAACGCAGGAGATGTCTCAGATGTGACATCCTTTCCGTCAATCAAAAGCTTCGTATTTTCATATTTTTCCGAACGGAAAGCTTTAATAGATGCTGTTTTATTTAATAATGTTTCATCTTTCACGTTCAATCCAAGACCTGTTTGCTGTTCATCTTGAATAATATCAATTTTCTTTGGAGCTATTTTCACTTCATTCACACCGTCAGAAACGATTAAATAATATTCAATCGATTCCTTGCCGATTAAATTAGGTGAATAAATAGTATGGCGATAAAGTTTATCATCATAGTTTTCTGTTAAATCTACTGAATGATACTCAGGTTCTATATTATCCTTGTAAAATAAACGCGCCGTTTTAATCGCACGATTGTCTTTCAAGTCAAAAGTTAATTGAATATCATTCATTTCCGATACTGGAGCCTTATCTGTTAGGTCCGATACAGTTGGTTTTTCACTATCAGCTGGTAGCTTCACCTTTTGAACTGGCTTTTGAATTTCTGCTAATGATCCAGGTGTCGCTGCTTCTGTACTGCTACTGTATTTCTTCATCACTGTATCGCCCGGTGTTTTTGGGAAAGTATAAAGAATACCTTTGTCAGCGGCAGTATCATCTTTCGTTCCTTCATCATTGTAATAACCAACAGAAATGTCTTTACCTGTATTTGTCGCAATCGCCACACCACGGGCACCGCTATTGGCCATCCCATCTGAATATATTTTCGCGATGTTTTGGTTTTCTATTAAATTCACGCTATAGTGCTGATTAAAGTCTGTAACAGTTTTATCTTTATTCCCAGCATTGATAATCCAAAAGGTCATCGTTTCACCTGATGGCAAAAGAAGATCTTCTTTTTCTGGTCCCCAAATTAAGTCTGCTTCTGGTCCCTCCATAGGATAACGATAATGAATCTTATAATCTCTAAGATTCACAGTTTCTGTCGTGTTGTTATACACCTCAATGAATTCATAACCGTCTCCTCCTCCAACATTAGTGGAATCTGGCACGACTTCTGTCACTAGAAGCTCAGGCACTTTCTGTGGATCATAGGCAAGTTCTACTACAGTCGCTTTAAACTCGTCTGTTTTCGTTGTATTCGTTCCATCAAATGCATGGATTTGATAAAAAACTTCTTTGCCTACAAGATCGTCCTTAGGAATAGTTGCTGTATAGGTATCAGGAGATTGCTCCGTTGCTTTCATCTCTATTTCTTTCCAAGCACTATCCTGGCTGACTCGATAAGCAACTTTCACATTTTTCACAGCCGTCTCATCTGTAACTTTAGCGTTCAATTTTAAGTCTTCACCTGCTTGTATAGACGTCACAGCCATATGATCAATCAGTGGAGCTACTGTATCATTGACAATATGAACGGGCTCATCCGGCACTTGTTCTGGCACGACTGCCCCAGGTGTCGCTGGTTGATCGAAATGGATAATTTCCATATTTTTCTGATCGTCAGACAGTTTATATTGAATACCCTTATCTGTTTTTATCTGTTCTTTTGAATAACTTGCTGCCGATAATTCGTTATTATATGTATCAGCAATGACTAATGTACGTTCAGCTGTATTGGCCATCCCATCAGATTCTACAGTAGTTAATTGTTCCTCTGTTAATTGAGTATTGAACTGCTTATTAAAATCGGCTAATGTCAAATCTGTATTAGCTCCATTTTTCACCCAAACAACGACCGTCCCTTGAGCAGGAATAATTTTATCTTCTTTAAATCCCCATTTCATATCTGGTTTACTACCATCTGGATAGCGGTATATTAATTGATAGTCTTTCAATGAGACAGGTTGATCGCTATTGTTATAAATTTCAATGAACTCATAGCCGTCTTTTGAATTTACATTCGTTGTATCGGGAACTAGCTCAGTAATGAGTAAAGTCGGATTTTTTTGGGAATCTATTACTGATGTTTGTGTGACAGATGATTGAACAGGATTCGTTACCCCTTCTGCAAATATTGCTGGAGCGAACGTTGAAATGGATAAATAAGTGGCAAGCGTTAATGTGTATACTGTCTTTTTCCTCATGACTTCCTCCTATGAATTAAGCATATCCCCTACATTTTAAATAAATATTATATTTTCACTGTTAATATATTGTTAATATAGTGTAAATTAACTAAAACATATAAATAATAACAATGTTTTTTACAATAAATTACCATTGTTTCAATTTTACTGGTGTTCCTTCGTGTTTTTATCTAAAATATGCTATAATAGATTTGGATATCTTTTTTGGCTCTATGACTAAAACATGGCGCCTCTCTGTTGTTTGGTTTTTTACTTGAAAATTATTGGGTATATTGAAATGTATCTACTATTTAGAACGGGGATGAAGAAAGATGAATGCAAAAAAATTAATCACTTATGGCGTATTACTAGCGATTGTATTACCGAAACTAAAAGAACGCTTACAAACAAAGGAATTGCGTAAAGCGTATCAAGAGTCACACAGAATACATCGCAACCATACGAGCATTTTAGACAAGCTACCTGAATAAGTTTGTCTTTCCTCAATCAACGAAAAGATTAGACAAAGAAGGCTAACCTTTAAGTATCTAGCAACCTTGCTAACATAGTCGGCGAGATTGCTAGCCCTTTACTTTTAGGTTAGCCTTCTTTTTTAGTCCAAATGCATCATTCGAAAATTCACGAAAAATTGGTAATATTATAGTAAAGCTTTATTTAGAGAGGATGCAACCAAAATGGAGCGCAAGCGAATCCTACTAATAGAAGATGAAACAACGCTTGCTGAAGTAGGTCTTATGTATTTAACAGCCGCTGGGTACGAAGCGCGTTGGGCAGAAAATGCAGAAAAGGGTTGGGAGGAGATACAGCTTTTTCAACCTGATTTAATATTGCTTGATATTCAGCTTCCAGGTGAAAACGGCATAGCTTTAGCTAAGCGATATCGGAAACAGTTTGATGGTGTGTTAATATTTGTTTCCGGTTTTAATGAAACATCCATGAAATTACAAGGCTTTGACAGCGGAGCCGACGATTACATCACAAAGCCTTTTGACCCTCAAGAATTACTCGCGCGAATAAAAGTTCATTTACGGAGACGCACAGACAAAACCCCAAACAACAAGCTAGTATTTGGAGATCTTACACTCGATTTAGAAAGCATGGAAGTAAGAAAAAATGGGCACCCCGTTGAACTGTATGTGAAAGAAAGACAATTGCTATTTTTCTTGGCTCAACATCCAAATAAAGTGTTTAATTCAGAGCATTTGTTTAACTCCATTTGGAGCTTTGATTCTGAAAGCGATGCCAGTACAGTATTTGTCCACATCAGCAATTTACGAAAAAAAATTGAAGACACCCCTAAAAAGCCGCGCTATATTCAAACAGTGAGAGGCTTTGGGTACAAATTCGTGCCATGAAAAAACGAAGAAAATATATTTCTGTCACCTTAGGCTTATTGATTCTATTATTTATCTACAGCCAGTCTGCCCGACCTGCTCATCTTCCTTTAAAAGCAGAGCAAGGAGTTTTAGATCTTCAATCACACTCATTTGTGACAACACCGATCATCGGATTAAATGGAGAATGGGCCTTCTCATGGAAAGATTTCAGTGGCCAGTCCCCCATCTATGTAAAAGTACCAAATGAGTGGACCAATTATGAACTAAACGGCCGGAGTGTACCTCCAAACGGTTATGCCAACTATCGCCTGACCATTAAACTAAATCCTCAACATGTCGGAAAACGTCTCGGATTTTATCTACCAGAAATCGGATCAAGTTATGTTTTTAAAGTGAATGGGGAAACACTCTATACAAATGGCGTAGTCGGCACTACAAAAGAAGATTATATCCCAGCCAACCGTCCATCCTTTATTGCCTATCAACCAGATCAAGAAGTGTTACAGATTGATATTTTAACCGCTAATTATATGATCTATCATACAGGCTTGTGGAAAACAATTGAGTTTGGTGAAGAGACTGCGTTACTCACCCAGCATAATCTGCGTATGATGAAAGAATCGTTTATTATTGGTGGAATGTTGATTCTGGCGATTTATCACATTGTTTTTTATATGAAGCGCCGCAATGATCTATCGTCGCTCTACTTTGGCCTTGTTTGTTTGGCAGTGGCGATTCGAACTTCAGCCACCGGCAATATACAGCTTGGTCTGTTATTCCCATTTTTAAACTGGACAACGATTTTAAGAATCGAGCATGCTAGTACCTTTCTCGCTTTTATCGCTTGGTATAAATATTTCCATTCTATGCTGCATCAACCGTTGAAACGATTCTTTCTTAAAATAGTCACCTTCGTCTGCTTAACTAGCGCATGTATGTCTTTCTTTCTGCCTGCTAGTATATTTACATACACTAAATTACCTTTTGCCTTTTTCGTGCTGTGTGTGTTTATTTATATGACATTTTTGTCGATTCGTTCAATTAGGCAAGGGGTATCCGAAGCCTACTGGAATCTTGTTGGGTTAGTGTTAATCATTTACGGCATTCTCAATGACCTATTGATTCGACTGGGTATACTAGACGGAATGTACATCGCCGCAGCGAGTGTCCTCTTTTATATCATCATTCATGTGGCTCTCAATGCAGCGAAATATGCTCGTTCCTATGCAATGGCCGAGCGGCTGTCGAATCAGTTAAATATTTCAAATAAACAATTAGAAAAAAAGGTACAGGAGCGAACACTGAAATTAGAAATGGCTTATCAGGAGTTAGAGAAGGCAGAAAGTGCCCGAACTCGCTTGATTTCAGCTATTTCCCATGATCTGTCTTCTCCGCTATCCGTGCTGAAAATAGTAACTAAAGGCATGTTGGATCAAGTGATTCCTTTAGGCGAAAGAAAATATATAGTGAACCTGTATAAGCAAGTAGAATTTATGGAAACATTGCTTGCTGATATGAAGCAGCTTGTACTAATGGAAGGAAAACAGCTTTCTTTTGATTTTCAACTTGTTAATTTTGAAGAGTACATGTATAAGCTATTTCAATCTTATGAAACACAACTCAAAGCTGAAGAACTAACATTTATTTATCAATCTTCATTAGAGAAGGGCAAACAGCATGAAGTATTGCTTGATTCGATTCGAATGGAGCAAGTCTTTTCAAACTTATTATCGAATGCGGTGAAATTCACCCCTCCTGGTGGAATCGTGGAGATTTCCCTTTGGAGAGAGACAGATACTATCTCCTTTCAAGTCAAAGATAACGGGAGCGGCTTTTCAGAAGAAAATATAGAAAAACTATTCGAGCACACATACCGCACTACGCCTGTTCGATTAGAAAAAAATAGCACCGGCCTAGGCTTATCTATCGCTAAAGGAATCGTCAAAGCTCACAAAGGAACTATCACCGCCCAAAGTCAACCACAAAAAGGCGCCCAATTTACTGTCACCTTGCCACTTTAAAAGAGTGAAAGTGAAACTTCAATGAGTGGGGGTCTTACAGCCCGTTAATGCGGGATAAATGTTTGGATTAAATATTTTTTACTTTTATCCGATATAATAAATAGTGTATTTTTTACATTTAATGAGGAAATGGAGGGCACAGCATGACCGTCAAGAACGCCATGGAAGATATCGTGAAAACCATCATTACAGAGCATAAAGACAACTTAAAACTAACCTGCCTGTGCGACCGTTGCCTAGACGATTTATTGGCCCTTTCACTCAACCATCTTCCACCTATGTATGTGGTTGACGATAAACATAGACCGTATGTAGCAGCAAAATACATGGTGAACACACAAGAACATGCCAATATTTTAACAACGATTACCCGAGCAAGCACTAAAATAGCAGCCAACCCCCACTGCCAAACCCAAAAAAACCAGTGATGAAAGATCTTCCCCTTTCACACTGGTTTTTTTCATACATTAAACTCCTAGTACAGCGCTAGTGCTGAAAAACTCCTTGTATAATTCTTTTAAGACGCTTTCTGTATCTTTTTCTTGGATACCAAATACAAGACTGACTTCAGATGATCCTTGGTTGATCATTTCAATATTAGCTCCAACACGAGAAATCGCTGTTGTCGCTCTTGCTGTCAGACCGCGTGTGTTATGCATTCCCTCTCCTACAAGTACAACCATGGCAAAATGATGTTCCACATACACATCATCCACTAGCAACTCTTCCCGACATCTGGAAATAATACGTGCTTCTTTCTCCGGCGTTAGCTGATGGCTGCGTACAATAACAGATAAATCATCAATGCCAGATGGTGTGTGCTCATAAGAAATATATTCATCTTCTAATATTTGTAATAACCGACGACCGAATCCAAGCTCGCGGTTCATTAAATATTTGCTGACATAAATCGTTGAAAATCCACCATCTGCTGCAATACCGATCACTGGACTTTTTGAATATTCACGTTCAGCGACAATCATTGTTCCTTCTGCCGATGGGTTATTTGTATTTTTAATACAAACCGGCACAGATCTTTGGAAAGCCGGCATCAATGCTTCGTCATGGAAAACAGAAAAACCTGCATAAGAGAGCTCACGCATTTCCCGGTACGTCATGCGCTTAATTTCAACGGGACTGTCCACTACTTTAGGATTAGCTGCAAACACCGAATCCACATCGGTGAAGTTTTCATATAGTTCCGCATTAACAGCAGCAGCTAAAATGGAGCCTGTGATATCGGAACCACCACGAGCAAACGTCATCATCACACCATCACGTGAATAGCCGAAGAAACCAGGAAAAACAACGATTCCTTTACGATCACGCAAATTACTTAAGTTTTCATATGCTTCCGGTAAGGCACGAGCACGTCCCGGTTCATCGCTAACAATCAATCCTGCTTCTTTCGGGTTAACATACTCTGCCTCCATGCCAATGCTTGAAAAATAAGCGGCAATCAGCTTCGCATTATTATCTTCTCCACTCGCTTTTAGCTGGTCCACAAATAAATCACGATTATCACGATTGATTGTTAATCGCCCGCGAAGATCTTCTTCAATGATGTTTACAATATGCTCATCAAGACCAAGTCCTTTGGCGATATCAGCATAGCGATCCACGACTGCTTGTAATTCCTTCTCCGTTTCACCTGTTGAAAGAGAAGCCTCTGCTAATTTAATCAGTAAGTCAGTTACTTTAATATCATCATTAAAGCGTTTCCCTGGGGCGGAGACAACGACAATTTTACGCTTCGTATCCTCCCCAACGATCGCGGCTACTTTTTTGATCTGCTCCGCACTCGCCACAGACGTTCCACCAAATTTACAAACCTTCATTCCAATTCCACTCCTTGCTCACTGTTTAACTTACATGATGAAAAATATTTATTTGAAAAATTATACCACTCATACACACAAAAAAGAAGAAATAATCTGATATTTCCCAAAGTAAAAGAAACAAAGAAAACTTCTAGGTACTTTAACACATTAACGCAGTGGGGGATCAGATCTCAAAAAAAGATAGTTGATTTTTCCAGAAACATCATTTAATATGTGTGTATAATTATATATACACATTAACAGTAGGAGGTTATTTAAATGCATTCAGTTTGGCATGATGCTTGGTGGTTGAGTAGGTTTGAGCTATTCAAAATGACAGGACTATTCAAACTAATAATATGTACACTTGTTTACTTAGTCTTTTTAATAGGCTTTTCAAATGGTTCTGTGAACACGGCTATGAAAATCTTGTTTGATTTTGTTTTTCTTACTGTCGTCATCACTCTCCCGTATTCTTTACGCTCAAAGGAATACCAATTAACACGGGTGTCAGGAGATTTTTGGGGCTGCAGTTCTTTTAACTTTTTACAGGAGCAGCCCATTCAAGAAGATGTGCTATTAAAAAGCCGCTTTCTTTCTAACTCTGTTCTGTCAGTCATTACAAACTTGGTCTTAATTAGTATATTTCTCGTTGTACCTTCAAAGCTGAACTCGACCCTATCCATAGGGGAATCTATCGTTTTCTTACTTTTTTGGCTCTTGATTGGTCTAATGATGAGCTTTCTCCTCTCAGCTGGTGACGTAGGAGATGTCATATCCATGACAAAAATGATCATCGTTTCAATTATTACCTACGGATCAATCTTAGCAATTACTGTGGCTTACTATTTTTATATAAGAGCAAGCTTAGTCGAAGGATCCATTTTTCTCATCAAAAATTACCCAACAGTTACATTAGTATCTGCAGCACTTTTAACAATCGGAAGTTACCTTTACTGGTATCGATACGCCGTTAAAAGACTCCGAACCAATGATTATTTGTAAAGGGGAGACTTTATCATGACTTTGCCAATTCACATCTCCCAAGACAGTCGGGAACCGATTTATCACCAAATTGAAGCTCAAGTGAAGGCTCTGATCTCTGGAGGACAATTGCCCGCTGGAACCGCTTTACCTTCCATAAGAGTGTTAGCGAAAGAACTAGGGTGCAGCGTGATTACTACGAAAAGAGCTTATAATGATTTGGAACGAAAAGGATTCATTGAAACGATTCGAGGGAGAGGAACTTTTGTGGCAGATGTAGCACTCGCAATAAAAGAAGAAGTAAAAGAAAAAACAGTAAATCAAGCAATCGAACGGGCAATTGAAGTAGGATTGCAACATGATTATTCCTTGCAGGATATTGAACAAATGTTCACCTCAATAATTAAAGAAAGGAGAGGTTAAATATGAGCGTGATTAAATTGGAACAAGTATGTAAACAAATCGGGGAATTTGGGCTTGGGCCTATTAACGTCGCAATTCCCACTGGAAGTTCTGTCGCTATTATTGGCGATAACGGCGCTGGGAAAAGTACGCTGCTAAAAATGATCATGGGATTAGCAAAAGAAGACAGCGGCCGTATCCAGCTGTTTGAGCAAGATCGAGCTTTAGGCGATAGCAGTTGGAAAAAGCGAATTGCCTACCAGCCTCAAACAACATCTGGCTGCAATGGCTTAACAGGGGCGGAAATAAAAAAACTTATTGCTCATTTTTCTTTTTCCTTTGATGAGGAACGTTTCTCTCGCTATGTCGATAAGTTAAACATTCCATTAAATAAGAGATTTGATAAACTTTCGCAAGGTGTGCAAAAAAAATTAACACTTGCTTTAACCTTAGCTCAACCACAGGATTTGATGATTTTTGACGAACCGATGGCTGCCATTGATTTAATGGCACAAAAATTGGTGATTGATGAGATGGTGCAATTAATGGATGAAAACTTGGAACGCACGATTTTATTTACAAGCCACCAGCTTCACGATATTCGCAAATTCGCCGATTACCTCTTATTGATTCGTCAAGGTGAATTTTTAGGGATGTTTGAAAAAGACGACTTGGCTTCTAAATTCACTAGGTACTGGTTAGACAAACCTTTGGAACAATCTCTCCCCTATGTCATTAACACAAATGATGATAGACAGGAAATCATCTCCTATAAGGGGAACATCACTGAACAAGAACTGAATAAAAATGATATTCACATCATCCGCAAAGCGAACGTTGGTCTTGACGAGATCCTCCCAGCCATGCTATCCGGAGAACTCGATTTAAAAGACTGCCATGACCAACACTATGCCGGAATCATTTAGCGCATTGATGGACGACATACTAAACTCAAAAAGCCAACCAGTCATTCACATCCACTGGTTGGCTTTTTAATGATTATCTTTTTTACTCAATCACTCTCTTCAACAGTTCCCCATAGCTGTCTGGACGGCGATCGCGATGGAATTGTAGGATATTACGGGCTTTTGTGATTTCTTTTAAGTCAATTTCCGCCATAATGATTTCCTTGTCTTTCGTTGTTGCTTCTTGTACTACTTTTCCCCAAGGGTCGCTAATAAAGCTGCGACCATAAAATGTCATAAAACCTTCTTCGCTTTCTTCACGCCCGACTCGATTGACCGCAGCAATAAAGATATTATTATGAATACCGTGCGCTCGAATAGCATCCATCCATGTTTGCGACGTATCTAAATCCGCGTGGTCTGGCTCAGAGCCAATCGCTGATGGATAAAAAATGATATCTGCCCCTTTTAAAGCTAAGATGCGCGCCGGTTCAGGAAACCATTCATCCCAGCATATTAACACACCGATCGTGCCATATTTTGTTTGAAAAACAGGGTATCCGGAATCTCCTTCTGTAAAATAATATTTTTCAATATATTGCGGACCTTCTGGTATATGATGCTTTCGATATTTCCCAAGGTTTTCTCCATCTTCAAACACAACGACTGTATTAAAATATAATCCATCTCTGACATATTCATAAAGAGAGACAATGATTACAACCTCTAATTCTTTCGATAGAGCTTGCATTCGATTTGAAACAGGGCCAGGGATAGGTTCAGCCCATTCGTACTTATTGACATCAATCGTCTGCGGAAAATATTGTCCGCTAAACAATTCCTGTGTGCAAATAATTTTCGCACCTTTCTCCGCAGCTTGTCGGATCAATTGTTCCGCTGTCCTTATATTCTCCCCATGATCTTCCACACATTGATGTTGAATTAAAGCAATATTCATCGTTCCTTTTTTCATTATTCCATCCCCCTCTAAAATAAGGCTGCTCCATCAGGAATTACGTCCCTAATGAAACAGCCCCTAATCATTTACTTATTTCTGCACAGCTACTTGCGGCTGACTCCAAACGACCTCTCCATCCACTAATGTAAGTTCAACTGTGGTTTCAGGAATTTGTTCTTCTGGTATCGTAAATAAATTTCGGTCTAAGACGATAATATCGGCTAATTTTCCTTTTTCTAGTGTACCTAGTTCGTGTTCACGGAAAACGCTGTAGGCAGAGGCACTTGTGTAAGCTTTTAGTGCTTCAGCCATCGTTACTTTTTCTTGTTCATTCCATGTATCCTTCAGTGTAAAATCTTTACGCGTCACCGCATGATAGATCTCAATCATTGGTTCAAGCGGCACAATCGGGTAATCACTACTATACGACACCGTTGCGCCAGAGCGAACTAACGAGGCATTTGGATAAATATACGCTTGTTTTTCATCACTAACCTGTGTCGTGTGGCTTTCTCTTGGCATCAGAGCCATATGATACGGCTGGATAGATGGCATAACGCCAAGTTGGCCGAAACGCGGAATATCTTCAGGAGCGACCACTTCAATATGCTCAAGGGCATGACGTGCATCGCGCTTGCCATTTTTCTCTTGGGCCTTTTCATATAAATCTAACCCAAGTCGAACGGCGCCATCACCAATTGAGTGAAAGCGAATTTGAAAACCTTCCTTATCCGCTTCTGCCACCCATTTCTCTAGTTGCTCTTCCCTATAAGCCGTCTCTCCCCTTGTTTCAGGACGTTGTTCATATGGGTCAAGCATATAAGCAGTATAGCCCGTGACGACCCCATCAATAAATTGCTTTAATCCGGCCAATCGCAATTTATCGGAATTATACTGTTCGCGTAATTTCTTCGCTTGTTCAATGTCTCCACTTAGTGGCGAATAAAGATGGAATCTCGCCGTTAGACATCCTTCCTCCTCAATTTCTTGATAAACATCGTACGCTTCCAACTTTTCATGAGCACGGCTTGCATACAAATCATTCACAGAAGTTACTCCTAATTTGGCTGCATGCTGTAAAAACTGCTCCACCATATCACGTAGTCTTTCTTTTGAAAAATCATAGGCATAATCTGTCGCTAAAGAAATCGCTGTTTCAATTAAAATCCCCGTTGGTTCCCCAGCTTCATCTTTATAAATAATCCCGTAATCCGGATTCTCTGTGTCTTTCGTAATCCCCGCTTTTTTAAGAGCGATGGAATTGACCCAACCGTAATGCCCTTCCGCATGTAGAAGGACAACTGGACGATCACCCAATACTTGATCCAATTCATAACGAGTAGGAAAATCCTTTTCTCCCCAAGCCGTATGATCCCATCCGGTACCTACAATCCAGGCCTCTTCTGGATGATCATCAGCATATGCTTTTACTTTAGCAATCGCCTCTTCCTTAGACTTCGCATCTATTAAAGAAACGCTATAATGGCTGAACAAACTACCGAGCATAATATGTAAGTGAGCATCATGGAAACCAGGCATAATGAGTTGATCTCCAACATCCACCACTTCTGTATGCTCTCCTTTGAAGGCAAGCACCTCTTCCTTAGGGCCAACCTCCATAATTTTATTCCCTTTTACCGCTACAGCCAATGGCTCCGGCTGATCACTTGTCCCTGTAAAAACGGCCTCGCTAATTAAAATCATATCTGCTTTCATCATGTTCCCTTTCCTCCCTCACGAATGATCCACTGATAACTTTAACTCTGGCGGTTTTTGCTTAAATCCTTTCGTTAAAAAGAGCATATAAATAAAGCCAAAGACAAACCAAATGCTACCTAACACCTTTGAATGAACGTCAAGATTCATAAGCAACCATAAATCAAGGCCAGCCCCGATCAACGGAATGATCAAGTACATAATCGTCCCCTTCAATGAACGCTCTTTTTTTCGAATAAAGTAATAAGCAATTACCGAAATATTCACACAGATAAATGCAAGAAACGCTCCAAAGTTAATAAATGAAGCAACAAGCGTCAAACTTAAAAATAATGCGAGCAATGAAAAGCCACTAATGACTAAAATATTATTCACTGGCGTTTCATATTTGGAATGGATGGCTCCAAAGAATTTTTTCGGTAGTTGACCATCACGCCCCATCGCATAAAGAACGCGAGAAGCACTAGCTTGTGACGACATCGCTGAACCGAACGCTGTAACAGCATAGACAGCAAGGAATAACGAAGTGAATGTTTTTCCACCAACAAGGGCAATGATTTCATGAGCAGCTGAGTCTGCATTAGTAAATGTACTAAAGTCTGGCCAAACAAGATGAGCAAAATAGGAAACGCTTACAAAAACAAACCCTCCAGCTAACGTAATAATAAACACGGCACGTGGAATGGTCTTTTGCGGATTAACCGTCTCCTCTGCAAACGTAGTTGCTGAATCAAATCCGAGAAACGAGAAGCATAAAAGAGCGGCTCCCGCTACGATAGAAGAAAAAGATTTCTCTGAATTGTAGAATGGTTCAAGAGATAACAGTGTACCACTACCTTCTCCACTAAGAATTTCTTTAATCGATAAGCCAATAAACAATACAATAAATAGAAGAGAAAAAATTGTGATCAAAGCGTTCGCTGTTGCCGCCAGTTTCACGCCTTTAATATTGATAAATGTGACTAATGACAACATTCCTAGCACCCACACATACGGTGGAATGGCCGGAAAGGCGGCCGAGAAAAATATGCTGAACAATAAGTAATTGACCATTGGAATAAACAAATAATCCATCAAAATCGACCAACCAACCATAAATCCAACATAAGGATTAAGTGCTTTTTGCGTATACGCATAGGCAGATCCTGCTGATGGAATGGCTTTTGACATTTGTCCGTAGCTATAAGCTGTAAACATCATGACGATCATCGCTAGCACATAAGCTCCCGCGACCATCCCGTTCGAAGTTTCAGCCGCAATACCATATGTACTAAACACCGTCGCTAACGCCATAAACGAAAAACCGAACAACACCACCGGAACAAGCGTTAACGACCTACTCATTTCTTTTGAATCTGACATATAACAACCCCCTTAGCAATCTTAAAAACACACTCCGGAAATTAATGCAAAAATTATACCAATTAAGAATTTTCAGAATAAAATTACATTTATTATGAAAATTCATTACAAAATGCATAAATTATTCAAAATTGCATATTTCAGAGATCAGATCCACTACACTAAAGTGATAAAACAATATTCAAAAATTTACATATTTTTAATATTGTCCATTGTAAAAATTTACATTTAATCGCTACTATAGTATTAATTACAAAGAAGGGGGAGTTTTTGATGGTTTTTGTTGAGAGTTATATGCCTTCTGTAAGTACAATGGGGCTTGTAGAGCATCATCAAGATGACTGCAATACGATTATTTATGATGAGGAAGGAACGTATTACACCCATGACACAGCGAAACAGCTATTAAATAAAGCCTGTTTACACCGCCTATTCACCTATGAAGGCCGGCTTCAAGCAACTCGTAAGCAACTAAACTATTACAAAAAAACACCATTGTTAATCTGCCACGAAGAACTAATCTATACCTTTCCTACAATTTCACCTGAAGAGTCTGGCTGCTGCTGGATATTCCCACGGCATGTACAATCCCATTCTTCAGTCAAAGGGAAAATGGTTGTCTATTTTAAAAATGGCGTCAAACTATCCTTAAACTGTTCTCCTCATGTCTATTACAAACAATTAGACCGGGCTACAAGTTGTATTACATACATGTTAAATAATAGAGATAAAAGCAAGAGTGATTCATAAAAACGGAATTCTTCTATTAATCATTTCTTTATATTTATAAATCATTTCATACCAAAAGGTCTTGTTCATTGAATGGAACAAGACCTTTTTATGTTCTCCCTTCATCTCAGCTCCAATAAACGTTGCTAACACTACAATGAACCTCCCCCACCTATCGCGAGCTTGAGGTGGGGGTTTCTTGTCGATCCCCTCGACATCAGAAGCTGGACGATGTCCATAGGTGTACACGACACCCTCGTCTTTCTCGAGGACTGACGCTCCCATACAGGAAGCAGTGGTCTTGACGCAAGACGTCTCCCGACGGCTTGCTGCCACCGTAAGCAACAGAGAGAGAATCAAAGGCATGGCCATCTCCCCTGGGGCGGTTCTACCCATCTACTACGCCTGTACAGGACGTAGATACGTGATACTGGTCAGCATCACTTCTCGAAACTTCCCGTGCAAATACTGAGATAAGATGTTCCCTGCACCATGGACATCCCGATGCCGTTCATATCCGCAAGAACATCGGTAGTTTCGTGAACGGACCTTGTTGCGTTTTCGCCGTTTATTTCGCTTGCTCGTGTGTCGCTGAACACCTTCCACATCGCCAAGAGCGACATGGCCGATTCTTTGTTCCACACACCAGTTCACAAAGGTACGGGTTGTCTTGTGCAGGAGATCTCCTAGCTGCCGTTCGCTTTTGGAGAGAATGTACTTTTTTGCTCGATGGTATTGGCGCCATTTCCTGGACCCTTTTTGACACCGACTCATGAGGATTTGCAGTTCTCTCGCTTTTTTGTTTCGCAACCGGTGAACGCTGCGCATCTTTCTGCCAGAAATCACAAGTGCTTGTCCGCCTGTACTGACGGCGGTAATCGTATGAATCTCACCTGGATCAATCGCTGCCGTATGACCGTCTTGAATCGGTACGGGATCGATGCCGTCTTCATACGACAAACAGGCATGCCACCGACCGTCAAAGACGAGTTCTACTTCTTTGACCAAGCCAGTTGGGACCGAGGCGAGCGTCAACACGAGCGGTGTCTGTTGTTTCCCTTTCCACCTGCCTAGGCTGAGCATCAGCTTGCGTCCTTTTAGTACGAAAGATTTATCGACCCATTTGGGATGGAACACGAACTTTTCCTTGTATGGATATCGGATGGACTTATTCGTTTTCCGTGCTTGGCGAACCCCATCTCGGGCATGCAGAAACTTGTGGCACACCGCTTGGATCGTCTGACTGTGAAGAGGGTACAAGCCTTTGAGTTCAGATTGAAGATCGCTTTTATTGATCCACGCGCCGTGAATCCGGTAGTAATACCGGGCTAGTTTCACGCAGTCATTCCAAATCGTTCCGCAGATCCAGCGTAGGTGAAACGCGTTGGCTGAGGAGCCGTAAAGCCTGTTTTCAACGTTCGATACATGAGATCCCTCCTCCCTTGTCATCATCATAAAACGAATGTATGTTCCCATCAATATCAAATGGAAAATTTCATCCTTTTTTCTTTCGACAAAGATCGGAAGATGATCTGCCAAACGATTTTCGGCTGTGCCCTTCACGCTCCTTGAGGAAGGGGAATTCTCTCGGACTGTGTTAAAAGCTTCTTTTTGATCTAAACTGTCATATTCAGCATTGAATATTTTTATAAAAAAGAAGGTTTCGTACCTTTACTTAGGACAAACATCAAATTACAGGTAATTATATCCATTAAAACTCTTACTCTTCTCTCTATTTTACCCTTTCGCCTAACAAAGAGAATCCCGCTATGTTTGGTTCAACCCGGGAATTCACGGCAAGCGCGCTTCCATTAAGGAAGAAAACAATGGAGAACTTTGAGAACGTTTATCATCAATTTTTACCAATAATCCATCACATCATGAAATCGCTGCATATTTACAAAGACCAGGACGAATTTCAACAAATTGGACAGGTTGCCCTTTGGGAGGCTTATGAAAAATACGACCAGGACAAAGGTGCCTTTTCAAGTATCGCCTACTCGTATATCAAAGGACGAATGATGGATGCGTTAAAAAAATCCAAGCAAAGAGAACAACGAGTAGTCTACACTAACCAGTTATTTTGGGAGGAGAAACCAGATGAACAAAGTGATAAACCATTCGAACTCGACATCTTACTCACTTATGCAATCCACCTAACTCACCGCGAAAAAGTTTGGCTCATTCGCACTTTTTATCAAGACATGACGATCACCGAAATCGCTCAATGCGAAAATGTTTCTCCTTCTACCGTCAAAAAGTGGCGAAAACAAGCGATGAACAAATTAAAGTTACACCTAGCCGTTGAATAAAAGTAACTTAAAAAATTTTTATGAAATCTCTTATGATGATACTTATTGCGAGAGTGTAATTAGTTCTTTTAACCTATCATATCTCCTCTTTCCGCCCTAGATAAATAGTTAAAAATTACTATTTTGAAAATTTTTGTAGCCAATTTTTGTATCTATCTGTTAAAGTAATTGCGAATACAATTCTAAAAATTGAGAGGTGTTACAATTGAAGAAAGCCTTTAAATCTTTATTAATGGCTGTTTTAGCTATCATACTTTTCATTCCTGTAGCTGTTCCATCTGCGGCAACTTTCGAGGGCAGTTTAAGCGGAAAATCTACTTCCATGGATGAGCAAGCGAATTACGAAGCTGCAGCCTCTACTTCTTTCCGAGATGTACCAAGTACATACTGGGCGAAAAAAGAAATCGATTACCTTGTAAAAAATGGAATTATTCAAGGGTACAAAAACGGCAATTTTGGTATTAAAGATCCTGTGACTCGTGCACAAGCAGCTATTATTGTAGCAAGAGCTTTGGGTATAGATGACGAATATGCTCCAAATCCTGGATTCCGCGATGTTCCAACAACTCATTCTGCCTACAATGAAATCGCTGTATTAACGAAATACGGCATTTTCAGCAAAGGAACTTATTTCAAACCAAACGATAAGTTAACAAGAGCACAAATGGCGAAGATTATCACAGAAAGTTTTGGCTTAGACTATAAGTCCACTACTTCTTTTAAAGATGTAAAAAGCAGCGATTGGTTCTATAAATATGTTCAAGCTTTAGCTTATAATGGAATCACAAAAGGCGATAGCAAGGGATATTTCCTTCCGTACCAACCGTTAACACGTACAGAATTTGCTGTTTTTATGGCTCGTACGCTAAATGAGCAATTCCGTTCAGGTGTTCAAGCTACTGTCACTGGTACTCAATTACTATCAGATGGACGCTTAAAAATGAATGTTCAGCTTTTCAATAATACAAAAAATGAAGTATTCAACATCAAAGGTAAATATGAGCTTTATATCAACGGTAAACTCGTAGCTAAATCTACTTCATTACGAGAATACAAAAATGTGGTTCTTAAACCAAATGAAAAAAGAACTGTGGAGTTCTACTTCTCTCCTAGCGAAGTAAAACAAAACATCAAGTTTAATAGCTCTGCAGAACTATTCTTCGAGCATCAGTGGTATTACTACCAATAAAATAAAAGCGCGGTCCTAATCATGTTAGGACCGCGCTTTTATTCGTTAAGAAAGTCGATGCATCTTTTCATGCTCCGCATTTATCAAACCTCCTAGAAGCAACACAACAGCGGATAAATAGAACCACAACATTAAAATAATAATCCCCGAGAGCTGCCCATAAATGCGAGTGTAATTGACGGAACCTGCATATTCTCCAAACATGACAGACGCCGCTTGCCAGCAGATAGAAGCAAATAAAGCACCTAGTATAACAGATCGAAGTGGCTGTTTACCATTAGGCAAAATTTTATAAAACAATATAAAAAATAGAAATAAGAAGACCGTTCCAAGTATCCACTTCACCACGGTCCAAATTTTAAAATATGGTGTAAACTCTTCAATTGTACCGATGACCTCTGTAGAGATTAATAAGTGGAGTAGCCGTTCTAGAAGCGGGATCATAAAGGAAAATGGAACAAGAAACATAAAAACTAATGTCACTCCTAAATCTCGAAACAACCCTGTGAAAAAAGATAACCGTCTTTGAATATTGTAGGCATCATTCAAAGAACGAACGAGTGACTGAATTGCCATCGAAGACAGCCAAAATGTAGAAAAGAAGCTAAGCGAAATGATCTGTCCTTGGTCCCTTGCGACAATTGCTTGTACATTTTCCTTGATTAATAAATACGTATTCCCCGGAGCATAAGGCTCAATAAACCCTAAAATATCCCCTTCATTGATAGGAAAAAAACTCATTAAAGATAACATGAAAATCAGAAAAGGAACGACGGACAACAATAAATAATAAGCTGTCTGCGCCGCCTGATCAAAAAAACGCTCCGCAAAAAAACGACGGACCACTACCTGAACCAACCTCACCACCTATTACCACCATCCTCCGTCACTTGAACATATTAAAGCTGTGCTTGAAGCCAGTTCGTAACATCTTGAATAACTTGCTGACGATTGGTTTCGTTAAGCATTTCGTGTCGGCCTTCTTTGTAAAATGTATAGTCGATGTTGGTTATTCCTTGCTGCTTATATTGATCGATGACACGAAGAACTCCTTTAGAGTAGTCACCAACCGGATCATGATCACCACTAATGAAGAAAAACGGTAGATCTTTTTCCATTCGACTCACTTCTTCCGGCTTATGAATCATCTCTAATCCATTTAATAAGTCATAAAAGAACCCAGCTGTCGGAATAAATCCACAATAAGGATCATCAATATACGTTTGAACTTGCTCACGATCTCTAGAAAGCCAATCAAACTCAGTTTGGATGTCGGAGAACTTTTTATTAAAATCTCCAAAAGACAACTTATTTAATAGCGGACTTTTTGCTCGTTTTCCACGTCTTCTCATTTCAGACTTGGCTAATATTTTCCCCATCTTTCCTAAGAGCCCACGATCGCTTCCAGTCCCGGAAACAATCACGCCATTTACTGTTCCAGGAAACCGCTGTAAGTAACGACGAACTAAAAAGGAACCCATGCTATGCCCCATCATAAATACAGGAAGGTCTGGATGTGTACGATGAATATGATCATTGATCTCTTTTAAATCCTCCACCACTCTTTCAAATCCATCCTGCTCAGCAAAAAAGCCGAGCAACCCACTTTTATCTCCTGTTCGACCATGCCCACGATGATCATTGCCATAGACGATAAACCCCATCGACACTAAATGCTCAGCTAACTCATGATACCGCTTAATATGCTCAGCCATGCCATGAGCGATTTGCAGCATCGCTTTGGGCTTCACCTCATCATCCACCCACTCCGTTAAAAATACTTCATGTCCATCCGACATCTTTATCCAATGCTCCTTTTCCAAAATTCCACTCCCCTTCTTAAAACTTCAAAACAACCTTTTAGAAGGAAGATAAACCTCTTTACATAGGATGTCAAATAAACCGGACTTATAAAGAAAGGCTACTACTTTCCAGATTCCTAAAGATGATCTTTTTGAAAAATTATCTGCAGCTTTTCATAAAAATCTATAAGACGGCATTCAGCTTTCAAAAAAAACAGCTCGCAACATAAATTGCGAGCTGTTTTGCTTTATTCAATTATCTTGCTATCAACGATCAGCATAGACAATATAGCCGCCACATAAATCGACACAGCCGGAGCAGTGAACACATGACCAGCTGTAGCACCTATACCAATAGCCAGAAGAAATCCCACGCCATACATCACGTGTGGAATAGTAAATGTTTCTTTTATATTAGAAATAAAATACCATATAAAGCGGATCGAATAATAAATCAACGGGGCCATGAAATACAAAAATCCAACAATACCCAATGAGAAAAAGAGATCATAGAAATCCATTTCAATCATTTTAGGTTCTTTTCCCGGTTCTGGCATTTCATAATTTCCTGCGAAACCAAGGCCAAAAACCTTCTGAATAGTTGGTGCATCGGCAAAATCTTTTTTGTAATCAGCTAAATATTTTTCGCGACTACTAAAGACAAGGTTTTGCAATTGCTCTTCGGAAATTTTCGGCTCCTTTTCTTCTTCTACTACAGCCTCACCTTTTTTGATATCTACTTTCTTCTCTTTTTCAATGTTAATCCCCAATAAATTGACATGAGCATACATATTATTGAATACAGGCGTAAATGGCGTAGACACAGCTAATACAGCTAGAAGAAAAAGAGAAATAAGCATATTCGCACGTGTCTTTTTCTCACGTCCCTTTGTCACATAAATGATTAGTAGAGAAATACAAGCTGCGATTAATACAATGACAATCCCACCATATCCAACTTTCGTTCCAAGGAATAACATAGATATGGATAATAAGATAAATGGCAACCAGTAAAAACTATTCTTTAAGGAATCTGTTTTTTCAATAGCATACAACGCCGTGACTGGCAAAATAATAGCCATAATAGCACCGATTTCATTTCCAGCAAAGAACCAACCAGTGTAACCAACTTTTGTGTGAGAATAATTTGATAAGCTTGTTCCTGTAAAATAGGCAGCAATAAATACCACACTAATTATAATAGAGGAATATAAGAAATAAGCGGTTGTTTTTTCCATTATCTCCGTACGGGATTTCTTTAATTGCAAATAAATCATGACAAACCCTAAAAATAAAACTGGAAAATAGACGACTTTATTATAAAATTTCAATTCTTTAAACAAGAAATATGGATCTTTCAGATTCATATTCACAACAATATTTATGATGAGTATAATGGCTAAGCCAATTAAATAAAGTATATACTTTCTAGCTCTACTGTGATTAAAAGCTAATTTTAATAAGAATAGTAAAATAATCACCATGAATAATACGCGAATAATTACACCAACGGTAATATTCAAATTAAAAATTAAAATTGACGCCGTGGTCATTACATCGATTACCGGCTGCAAGACTAAAAAGGCTAGCAGCATTAAAAGTGTCCTATGATTCAACATGTAGATTAGTTCCTCTTTCCTTTCAATTTCCTTTTCAACTAATAAAACGATAGTTTATCTATTTATGTACGAAATGACTCATTATATTATAGCACGAAACACTTTCAGCTTATCAATAAAATAAAAAGTAAATTGGCATTTAATCGAGAATATATTGTATCATTTTCTCAAATAAGAAACCATGTATTTACTAGTATTACTTTCAACAATTTTAAGTCGTAAATTTATTACTAATGAGGGTATTTGTTAAACTAATGTTATAATATGGTTAAAGTTTTTGTGGTAGTGACATGATAGATGAAAGGATGTTATTGATGACAGCACCTCAAACATTAATTCCATTTGAACAATTGTCCAAGGAGGCCATGCCTCATTATTACGATTATGCGGTTAACATCCATGAAATAAAAACATTGTTATTAAAGAAAACCGGACAAGATTTTCAGATGTATTCACATAAGAGTGAGGAAGATCTTTGGGAAATTGTTGAGCAACTATTGACTCGTCAACCCGATGATATTCAAATTATTGCCCATGTATTCGATTGCTTAGAAACAAAAACCATTCACTACTCCAACATGACTGGTGAAAATAAGCATGTGATTCATCCGTCTTTGAACAATTCAATTCTCTATTTTCCGACATACGAGGTAGCACTGGCGAAGCTTCCCATTTACCAAAGCCACGAGGATTACGAGGAGGATTTTATTTTTGCCGAAAGTGATGAGCGCTTACTTGCGTTTATTGATTACCTGTATAAGCAGCAAAAAGAATTTATGAAAGGGTACATCAATATTTTTACTGATACAGAAGATGGTGTCGAAAAGATACACGAAAAAATCACTCATCAAGTAAGCCGCGAAGATGTCCTGCTAGAAGAAGGAATCAAAACCGAAATCTTTCGCTCGATTGATGAGTTTTTTCTGCATAGTGGCAGCTTCTTTAAAAAGTATGATATCCCATATAAACGTGGTGTTTTACTTTATGGAGCACCTGGGAACGGTAAAACAACGCTTGTGAAGTCCATTGCTGGCAGCACCTCTGCTCCTGTCGTTTACTGGCAAATCACCGAGTACACGACAAGCTATTCGATTAAAGAAGTGTTCTCAACTATTACGAAAATGGCCCCGATGATTCTTGTCATTGAAGACATTGATTCAATGCCGGAAGAATCTCGTTCCGTCTTTTTAAATACGCTAGATGGCGCGGTGTCGAAAGAAGGGATCTTCCTAATTGGGACGACCAATTATCCAGAGAAAATCGACCCCGCACTGATTAACCGAGCAGGCCGCTTTGATCGCGCCTATGAAATTAAACTGCCAAATGAACAAGCGCGTAGCCAATATTTAAGAAAAAGAAAGATCGATCAATTCATGCCTGAAACAGAAATGGACCGACTAGTGAAAAACACAGCAGGCCTTTCTATCGCCCAGTTGAACGAACTATACATGTCGATTGCCTTGCAATGGCATTACGAAGAAAAAGTCGACATCGACAAAATCATCAACGACTTACTAACCAACAACAAAAAAACGTGGCGCCAAGACTGGGACATCAATCCTCACAAACCAACGATGGGCTTTGGTCGCTAAAATCGTGTGTTTGCTTGTTGCTTTAAAGCAACAAAATGTTAACAGAAAGTTGCGTATGGTTACTAGTTTTTTTGTAGTTTTCTGTCGTGTTGTGGTAGAATGAAGCATAAGCATTTACTTTTATAGTAAGCGGTAAGGGTGATATAAATGGCTATCGGTAAGCGTATTCGAACATTGAGGATGGAAAGAGGGCTGTCATTAACTGAATTAGCTAACCGAGCAGGGGTCGCTAAGTCTTATATCTCTTCTGTTGAGCGCGAAATTCAACTAAATCCATCCATTCAGTTTTTAAGTAAAATATCTTCCGTATTAAATGTTAGTGTAGAAAAGTTAATAAATGATAATAACGATTCGACTGAACTCGTTGACTCCGAGTGGTTAGCATTAGCTAAAGAAGCCATGGAATCAGGTATTAGTAAAGAACAATTCAAACAGTTTTTAGAATTTCAAAAATGGCAAAAAACTCACAAATAACATACTGCCTTACTGATCAAAATAGGATAAAACGACCTTCCATGCGAACAATACTCTTATAAATCAAATGTTCGCATGGATTTTCTTAAGTAACAGCACATCAAGTTGATTCGACCTTTTGCAAACCAAGTTTTTCTCCTTCTATAAATTCCCTCACCTCTTCAAGTGTCAACCCTAACTTTTTTGCTTCTAACATTAAATCAATCCACTCTTGGTCAATTAATTGAACATTCCCCATAAAGAATCCTCCTAATTGTAGATGGCTCAGCCCTCCTAGCAAATTTTCCTTAGACTGGCAACTTTGCACCCTTATTGTTCAATAGGTTTTCTATTTTCATGAATTTCAATGTTGTATTGACACTTAAAAAATAAATACTATTTATTTTCAGTTTTATTCCACAAATCATTTTCCCTTAAATTTTTATTAGATGATCGTTTTACTTTTCCCTTCAGCATTTGAAAGGAAACTATTTCATAAAAAACATAACATATACTACTTATTTAAATACTAGTTAATACTGATCGTCAATTCTTTATAGTGAACAAAAATTAAAATATTTATGAAAAATTCATACATTACGACCTTTGGTGCGTTATAATGAACAAAAAGAGTTGAAAGGAGCAATGATAGATGATTGGATTCCGCATTAAACAATTGAGAGAACAAAAAGGTTATTCTCTGACCAAGCTTGCAAAAGAAGCCCAAATTTCTAAATCTTATTTATCTAACTTAGAACGACAAGCAAATACGAACCCTTCCCTGTTCATACTGTCAAAAATCGCCGTAGCTTTAGATGTCACAACAAATGAATTAATTCAAACACACCCACCTAAAGAGAACGAATGTGGACCAATTTTAAAAGAAGCACCGAAAAAGAAAGTGATAAAGGCGGACCTACTAAAATTCCAACAATTTCTGCAATCTCAAAAGCAACAAGGGGCGAACACATCTGATTAAAAAACTTAGCGAGGACTTATCCTCGCTTATTTTTATGACATCGCTCTTTTATATTTCTCCTTATTAATAAACTCCTTAATCTCATGAATAGAAAGGCCAGTCTTCTTCGCCTCTAACATCAAAGATACCCATTCTAAATCGACTCTTGCATCTTTCAAAACCTTCCCCCTAATATTCATATTTATAATCGTTAAGGAGGATTTTACAGAATTTTTTTTAAAGTCTGTTTAAAAACGTACATTGTAAGTAAAAAATCTTTTTCCTGCCATTATACAATAATAATCTCTACAAATTTTAAACATTGTGATGATTGTTTTTCCCTCATCAATTGGTATAATATAATAATAATTGGTTTATATTAACTAATTATTCAATACTAGGAGGGCCCATGAATATTATTCTTGTAGATGATGAAAGCTTAGCACTGGATTATTTAGAAAAACTGCTTAATAAAATTGATAGTTTTAAAACTATAAGAAAATTCGATGATCCTCTCCTAGCAAAAGAAGTGATTCTAAATGGAGATGTGGATGTCATTTTCTTAGACATTAATTTACCAGAAGTCAATGGGATTGAGCTTGCTGAAATGATCATCGAAAGAAAGCCTGACGTAACAATTGTCTTTTGTACAGCATACGAAGAATATGCGGTACAAGCATTCGAACTGAATGCACTTGACTACATTGTGAAGCCTATTTCCATTGAGCGACTAACAAAAACGATGAACCGCATACAAAAAAACGTGCATGTTGAAACAAACAGCAGCAACGTGCATGATGATTTTATTTATATGAACATGTTTCAGACCGTGTCTATTCAATCGAAAGACCGTTCTCACATTAAAATTTCTTGGCGAACGAAGAAAGCAGAAGAACTCTTTCTATACTTACTGCAACATCGGAATCAACTCATTCATAAGTCTTTACTTATTGACACTCTTTGGCCTGAACATGATGAAGAAAAAGTATACAGTCAACTTTATACAGCCGTTTATTATGTAAGAAAAAAACTAAAAGATTTTGGGGAGCATTTTCAGCTGAAAAACACCTCAGATGGATATATACTCACTTTAAACAATGTCATATTGGATGTAGAAGAATGGACAAAACAAAACCAATCCGCTCCGCCATTGAACGAGGAAACGATTAACTACTACACCGATTTACTTACCTTGTATACTGGTGATTACTTACAAGAATATGATTATTGGTGGGCAGAGAGCGAACGTGAGAAGTATAAACAATGGTGGCTCTTGACGACCTATAAACTAGCTCACTGGTATGATGAGCATCATCAGCACGATAAGGCTTTATTTTACTTTTCACAAATTGTACATAAATATCCCGA
Organism: Bacillus sp. FJAT-52991; assembly: GCF_037201805.1. Taxonomy (GTDB): domain Bacteria; phylum Bacillota; class Bacilli; order Bacillales; family Domibacillaceae; genus Bacillus_CE; species Bacillus_CE kandeliae. The sequence continues at coordinate 3,276,863 of NZ_CP147404.1, forward strand.
AGAAGAGGTCGCTTGTTTCCATTTAATGAAGTTATACCATTCTAGCAGTCATTATTTACTAGTTGATCAACAATACGATGCATTAATCACTTTTTTAGAAAATGAATTTAATACGCAGCCTAGTCCTCACATTACGAAATGGTATATCGATTTTAAAAAAACACAAAAACAATCATTAACATAGAAAAGCGGAGCCGACTGTCCTGGGGCGACAAGCAGATGACAGACCGGCAAAATGGCGTTCTTCAGCCATGAAGTTGGGCTGGCATCTGACTCGAGCCCCAAGGAGGTGGAGCTAGACAAAATAAAAAAACTGCAACTATTTAAGTGCAGTTTTTTTACTGTTTTTAGGAATCGTAAAAAACACTTCCGTTCCCATATTCACAGAACTATGAATCTGTAATCCTTCCCCATAAATTTGCTGGAGTCGCCTATTCGTATTGAACAAACCGATCCCTCGTGACGAATCAATCTTTCCATCAAGGACTTGCTTCAATCTCTCTTCCTTCATCCCGACTCCATCGTCTTTTATCATTATTTCAGCATGGGTTGAATGATCCATTATTTTAATCCAAACTGTTCCACCGCTCGCTCTTTTCAATATTCCATGTTTGACGGTACTTTTCATACGCTTCATGTTTATCGCTTTAAAATTCTTACTCACGTTCCCTATTCATAATCCCACAAAATGAGCCACTTCCCCTGATGCTCAGTGACAAACACCTCTTGATGCAAAGAAAAATTCCCAAACTTCCCTTGATATATTTGAGTCACTGGTACTTGATACACCATTTTCAGTGGCGACGACTTCTCCGTGTCCTTCCAATTCTCGATCTTTTTTACTTTTCCAAGGGAAAAAGAAAACGTCTCCACTCCAAAATGACTCATAAACACATGCGCTCGCTCCTGAATATAATCTCCCTTTGGAAACCGCTCCTTCATTAAAGGGTGAAACAGCTCCCATGACTCTGAAAACCGTCCCTGCTGTTCAAACTCATAAAACTCACGAGCCACCCGCTCTGCCCGTTCACTGGGAGATATCCGCATCAAACCAACTAATCCCCATAACACCACAACCAAAACAAAAACGACCAACAATCGTCCACTCCACTGCCCTCGTCTTCTTCCTCCTCTCAACACATCCCCTCCTTTAACACTCTAACGCAGTAGAGCCCCTTACTACGTTAATGCATTAATATGTCGATGAGTCTCGTAATTATTTACAGTTATTTTTTTCATTTTATTCAATGAGTGGGTGTTTTAGTATTAGTTAAGTGAAGAGCTATAAAAAATGAAAATTGTAACTATTTTGATAATTTGGTAGCATTAACATATCAACCTTAGGGAGGAAGAGTAAATGAAAGTGTGTAAAGTTTGCGGGCATCAATCGGAGCGAGATAGCGCTTTTTGTTCAGAATGCGGAGCTTCTCTGAAAGAACAAACAGACGAGTCGACTAATCGTGAAGAGATAAAATTTCCAAAAAGGAAATCTCAAAAGAATAAAATGTTTATTGTTTTTACACTCGCCGTTGTTCTAATTATCTTTTTATTTACCGGTTACCAAATGTTGTCTAAGAAATACAGTGAAGAGGTTGTCATTGATCAATTCATCACTGCTCTAACTCAAAAAGATAAACAAACATTGAAAACATTAATCATACCTACCGATTCTCGTATCAATATTAATGAAGAAAGTCTAAATGCCTTATTTGCACTTATTGATAAAGAACCATCATTAATAGAAGACATCAAAGACTCTCTTCATAACGACGGACTTGGTAATCAGCCATTTTATTTGCGTGAAAACGGAAAACATTTTGGAATTTTCACCAACTATGTCATAGACACACCTGGTTACTTTATCAAAGTTAGCAGCACTGGCGACAACACAACGATCCATTTAAATAATAGTGAGATTGGTGTGTTAGACACAGCTAAAGATACGAAAGAATTTGGTCCATTTTTAACGGGGCTCTATTCCATTAAAGGCCTAAGCGGAGAAAACAAAGACGAAGTGACCATCAATCTAGCTGGTTCAAGAACAGAAACAGCCGTTGTCTTAAAAACAGGAAACGCAGAAACAGAGGAAGTACAAAAAACGATTGTTAAAGAAGTCATTCGAGAAGTCACTCCGGAATACTCGTACTACATTCTGCCTCATAGCGATTATACATATTTAACTTATAGCGATATTGCCGGCTTGACCAAAAGCGAGCTTCGTCTAGCCAGAAATGAAATCTTCGCAAGACATGGATATATTTTTAACTCAAAAGACTTGCAAAACTATTTCGAACGTCAATCTTGGTATAGTCCTAATCCTAATTTCAATGGAAACTTATCCAGTCTAGAAAAACAAAATATAGAATTCATTAAATCCTATGAGTAGAAACAAATAGAAGTAATATGTCTGGCTTTAATTGGTCGAAGGTCCCTGTCATTCTTGCTGAAATCGGATTTATGACCAATCCAGAGGAAGACTTAAAACTGGCTGATCCAGCTTATTTAACAAAACTCATGCAATTGATAGCCAATGGTATTGAACAATATGCAGCAACGAAAAAAGAACTATAGTAATATCACTGCTTTCACCTCAAAACTAGACGACTTGTTTATTCCAGACAAGACAAAAAAGCCAGCATGCCACGAAGGAGATGCTGGCTTTCTATCGTCATTGAATCCCTTTAGACATATGATTAATTTTAAAATATATTTTACTAAACTCTTTGGCTTCAGGTGAATGTAATTGCCCGTTCATAGTATATGGGCTTTCACTTGGCCCTTGATAAAAATAATGATAATCCCCTTTGATTTTCAAAGGATTATAAGGTGCTCCTTGATATTCTGGCATTTTAGATTTATGAATTTTACGAATCGCTCCTACAAATAAATCCTTCTTTAGATTTGTTTTATCCATATAGTAAAATTCCGTTGTATACACACCGTCTTCCACTTTTTTATCTTTAATCGTGATCTTGTCTTTCATATAATTTGGCAGTTCGATCTTATACCCTAGCATCTGACTATAATAAGAAAATGTTTTAAACTGATCAGCTTTTGCTTTAGCTAGAAAAGTAGCAAACTGTGCTCTAGTAACAGCATTGTTTGGTCGAAATGTTCCATCGGTATATCCAAGCGTAATATTGTTACTTGCTAACGCTTTAATAGATTGGTAGGCCCAATGCTTTGAAGAAACATCCTTAAATGAATGGTTTCCAGAAGCTTTTAAATCAAATCCCTTTGCTAGCATATTAGCCATATGATCCCTTGTCATCGGTTTATTCGGATATAAATAATTATTTTTAGGAAAAAGTCCTTCATCCATAACAGCAGCCACATATTTATAACTCTTATGCGAAGGTGGCATATCTTTAAACCCTGGATTCGGTCGGTTAGACAAATCCAGCTTCAACGCCTTAGCCATTAAAATCATCGCCTGTAAACGAGTCAGCTTTTCTTGTGGACGAAATGTTCCATCCGTATACCCATTGATCACCTTATTTTCTGTTAAATACGTAATCTCATCGACAGCCCAATGAGTTTTACTCACATCTTTAAACGCTGCCGAAGCCGTTCCTACACTACTAAAAAACAACATAATCGAAAAGAGAACCGCTAAACATTTCTTCACTACAACTCCTCCTTAATTCCGATTATATCAATTTTTTACATATAAAGTAATTGATTTTTTGTAAATTTTCACAAGTAATCATCTCTTTCTATATAATTACCCTGTAGTACTGTGAGCGTATATTAAGTACCGCATACAAACAAAAACCCCATCATATTAATGATGAGGTTTTTCATTTACTAGCTAAGTCGAAGCAGTCTAGCCCATACATCGCTAAACGGGGACCTTCGCTTTTCTATTTGTCCAGCTCCACCTCTTAGACACTCGAGTCAAATGCCAGCCTGACTGCATGGCTGAAAAACGCCATTTCGTCATTCTGTCATTTGCTTGTCGTGTCTGGACAGTCGGCTTCGCTTTTCTATTTAAACACTCGCAAAATTCCTTCGGCAGCTGCTATCCGAACAGAAGGGTCATTCGACATCAGCTCTTTCTCTAGCACCTTCCAAGCTCGATCTGCTAATTCTTTATGGCCATCAAAGCTGTTCTTACTAAGTAACTGTCGATCTAACTCGACCCTATCAAATGGATATTGAAAATGAAGCGCGGCGGACGCTTTTCTTTCTGTGATCACGACAATCCCCCCTTAAAGAACCCTCATAAGTCTCGATCAAACATTCTCATCTCTATCTATATCATCATTTTACAACAAAACAAAAACTATATAAAGAACTTTTTGTTCATTATAAAGAACTGTATTGCATGTTTCAGTACCGTTTCACAAAAAAATCGGCCAGCTTCATGACTTCCTCCTTCGTTATACGTCGCTTCCACACATATAAAGGCACGACCATGAACAACGTGATCAATCCACCTGTCAAATCAATGAACACATCTGTAACAAGCGGACTACGTCCACCTGTTAACATCTGGTGAAACTCATCAGCAGTGGCATATAGGCCTGTACCAACTAACGCCCAAACAGCTGACTTCCACACTTCTTTTGGCCGCCAAACCACCAGCACCCCAAATAAAGCAGCAGCCAAACAGCCAAACAAAAACAAATGAGCAAACTTGCGAATAAAAAACTCAATAAAATAGTAATAACCGATTGACTCCACCGAGATAACCATCCCAGCATAAGACAGCTCCAAGCGACCCAACACTTCAGCAAACGGTTCACCTGGAAACACCCTCATCATAAGCGGCACAAGCGACTGCTGATTATACGTTTGCGAAGAAAAACGAAAAATCAATCCTGCTATAAACAGCAACAAAACCACTCTAAAAATATTCTTCAAAACGCACTCCTTTAAAACTTTTCTATATATTAACAGATCAGCAAATTTCACGCATATAAAAAAGCTTATGCTTTCATGGATGAACGCGCTGGAAGTCAGACTTAATAAAAATTCAAAATAAACAGAATATATTACACAGATATTTCTAACATTTCTCCTTCATATTGTTTAAAAAATTGAAACCTTTTTCTGGTATAATCGTATATAAATAAAAAAAGGAGGGGATTCGATGTCACAATATACATTTGAAGCACAAACACCAAATTATATGAATTCGGTGCTGAAAACATTCGTTTTTTCTTTAACGATTGCCGTCATCGGGATGCTCGTTGGGACGATGGTTCCGCCAGCACTGTTTTTACCATTATCCATCATTGAAATTGGAATGTTGCTAGCCGCTTTCTTTTTACGTAAAAGAAAAATAGTAGGGTATACATTTTTGTATGTATTCACCTTTATTTCAGGGGTAACCATCTACCCGATTGTGGCTCATTATTTAGCCACTTCTGGCGCACAAGTCGTTGTAGGGGCCTTTGCCTCAACAGTTGTTGTTTTCGGAGCAATGGCGATTGCTGGTTTAAACACTAAGAAAGATCTTTCATTTTTAAGCGGCCTTTTATTAACCGTGTTATTAGCTTTAATTACATTGTCTATTATGAATCTGTTCTGGCCGTTTTCTTCTACTGCCATGTTTGTTTATTCATTAATTGGGACGGTACTATTTTCATGTTACATCATGTATGACTTTAACCAAATGAAAAGAATGAACATTACAGATGAAGCGATTCCACTATTAGCATTGAATTTGTATTTAGATTTCGTTAACTTGTTTATTAACCTGTTACGAGTGATTGGCTTTTTAAACGAAGATTAATTAAGAAGGGGTGTACTTTCATCGGTACACCCCTTTTATGTTTGTGCAGAGATACAACGAGTTGCTATGGAAAGAAACGAATTATGATGTAAACTGTAAGGAGGGAAAATGATTGATATAGGAGGCACAACGTATATGGCCAAGCAAGCAACAATCAGTCACACAACAGAAAAAGAAGGGTTATTCTTATGAGCAGAAAAGCAATCGCAGGCATTGCGGCATCAAGCGGCATTGCCATCGCCAAAGCATTTCGATTAGAGAGCCCCGAGTTAAACGTCAACAAAACAGTAATCACTGATCCAGCAGCTGAAATCGCTCGCTTTGAACAAGCGATCGCTACATCCATATCTGACTTAGAAATCATTAAAGAACATATTCATAAGCAGCTAGGCGAAGAGCAAGCGGCGATTTTTGCTGCTCACCTTCTCGTACTAAGCGACCCGGAACTCATTCATCCAATTAAAGAAAAAATCACTTTCGAACAAGTGAATGCTGAATTTGCCTTAAACGAAGTCTCCTCAAAATTTATTGACTTGTTTGAGTCGATGGAAGATGCCTACATGAGAGAGCGAGCCGACGATATTCGTGACGTCACTAAGCGCGTATTGTCCCATCTTTTACACGTAAACTCTACGGATTTAAAGACGATTACTGAAGAAGTGATCATCGTTGCCAAAGATTTAGCCCCCTCTGATACCGCACAATTAAATCGGCAATTTGTCAAAGGCTTTACAACTGATAATGGTGGACGAACGTCTCATTCTGCGATTATGGCTCGTTCCATGGAACTGCCTGCTGTCGTTGGCACAAAAAGAGGAACTACTCGCATTCAGCACGGGGACATCATCATTATCGATGGGATAGATGGGAAAGTGATCGTCAATCCAACAGCCCAGACGATGAAAGTATATAAGGAAAAAAAATTAGCTTATGAAGCCAAAAAAGCAGAATGGGCCCAGCTTATTCATCAGCCAACAACATCGACTGATGGACACTTCGTTGAATTGGCTGCCAACATCGGGACGCCTGAAGATGTGAAAAGTGCGCTCGAAAACGGCGCGGAAGGGATCGGACTGTATCGAACAGAGTTTTTATATATGGGGCGCGATACCTTTCCAACAGAGGAAGAACAATTTGAAGCGTATAAAACGGTACTAGAGCATATGAAAGGGAAACCCGTGATCGTTCGGACACTAGATATCGGCGGCGATAAAGAGCTGCCCTATTTATCACTTCCGCAAGAAAAAAATCCATTTTTAGGATTTTGCGCCATCCGCTTCTCTTTAAGCATGCAAGACATGTTTAGAACCCAGTTGCGGGCATTATTGCGAGCCAGCACATATGGTCATTTAAAAATCATGTTCCCGATGATCGCCACACTAAGCGAATTTCGGCAAGCAAAAACGATTTTACTAGAAGAAAAGGACAAACTACAAGCTGAAGGCATCGAGGTAGCTGAACAAATAGATATCGGCATCATGGTCGAAATCCCCTCCACCGCTATTATGGCCGATCTATTTGCTAAAGAAGTCGATTTCTTCTCCATCGGAACGAATGATTTGATTCAATATACATTAGCAGCTGATCGCTTAAACGAAAGCGTGGCCTATTTGTACCAGCCTTACCATCCGGCCTTGCTTCGTTTAATCAAACATGTGATCGATGCAGCTCACAAAGAAGGAAAATGGGTCGGTATGTGCGGAGAAATGGCCGGAGATGAACTGGCCATTCCTATTTTGCTGGCATTAGGGTTAGACGAATTTTCCATGAGCGCGACATCGATCTTAAAAGCGCGCTCACAAATCCTTCACCTATCCAAAGCAGATTGGTCGAAGCATATCGAACACATTCTCTCTATGTCAACAGCGGAAGAAGTCAGCGCTTTTATCAAACGTCAACATTAACAGCGACAGCGGCACCATCCGTCATTGGGATGGTGCCTTTGATTTTTGCTGAAACCCCTCTTTTTTACTGAATCAACGGCCGGATTTGCTGATTCACGTACACTTTTTCATGAAACTCACGGCCTTTTTACTCACTCACAGATGATTTTTGCTGAAACACCTTTCCATCCACGACCATTCAGCATGAAAAAAAGAAGCCTGGACAGGGCTTCTTTTACATATAGTTCTTCACGTTTATATACATGTTCTTATATAGCCCCCAACGCCTTATCCAATGCAGCAACAATCAAATCCAACTCTTGTTCAGTGAGCACAAAAGGGGGCGAGATCGTGATAATGTTATTATGCCCTGGAACAGTGTCACCATTTTTGCCGAGGATGACGTGATTTTCTTTACAGATGGCGAGCACTTTCCCGACTAGTTGATCGCTAAGCGGCTGCTTCGTTTGTTTGTTCTCAACGAGCTCAATACCAGCAGCGAAGCCAAAGACGCGAACGTCTCCTACGTAGCGGGACGACTTCAAATGGTCGAGTTTCATCTCAAGCTGTTTTCCAAGCTCAGCCGCTCTTTCCACTAGTTTTTCCGATTCAAGAATTTCGATATTTTTTAACGCCACGGCGCAGGAGACGGGATTTCCCCCGAATGTGTTGACATGACGGAAATGATGAAGTCCGTCTTTTTCCTTGAATGTGTCATATAGCTCTGAGCGGACAGCCGTGATGGATAATGGGGCATACGCACTCGTCAACCCTTTCGCCATCGTCACAATGTCAGGTTTGACATCGAAATTTTGATGACCGAACTTTCTTCCCGAACGACCAAATCCGCAAATGACTTCATCGACAATCATTAAGATGCCAAATTCATCACAAATGGCACGAACTTGCTGAATGTATTCTTTAGGCGGGACAATCATCCCTCCGCCTGTGATCGTAGGTTCTAAAATAATCGCAGCTACTGTTTCAGAGCCTTCCCACATAATCGCATCCCTGATTGCGGAAGCACATTCAAATTGACAGCTCCCTAACTCCTGCCCAAATGGACAGCGATAGCAATACGGAGGAGGGACATGTTTGAAACCATCCGGTACAGGTCCGTACATCGTTTTTCGAATGGCCTGACCTGTAGCCGCCATCGCGCCGATTGAGTTTCCATGATAGGCTCGATAGCGAGAGATGATTTTGTAACGAGTCGATTCACCTGTTTGGGCAAAATATTGTCTAGCCATTTTGAATGCTACTTCATTGGCATCAGAACCCGAGTTGGAATAAAAGATTCGATAGCTCCCTCCAAGCCATTCGTTGACTTTGCTCGCTAATTCAACGGCCGGGAGATGGCTTTGGGACATAGGAGAATAAGCAAGTGTGCTCATCTGACTAGCGGCAGCCTGAGCCACGTCTGTTCTTCCATGACCGATATTGACGCACCATAGACCGCTCATGCCATCAATATACTTCTCTCCTTCGATCGTTTCGAGCCAACTATCCTTGCCGGAAACAAACACCATCGGATGGTCGTTATGCTGCGACATATGATGCCAAACATATTCCCGATCCTTGGCAAGAATCTCTTCCTTTTTGACGGACTGATTCATTGGCGTTCCTTTTACTGCCATACCGTTCACCTTCTTTCAAAAAAGTTTAGAAAAAGCGCGACGTCATCATTTTTTTACGTGTATAGAATTGCACCCCATCTTTTCCGTTGGCATGCAGGTCACCGTAAAATGATTTCTTCCATCCGGAGAATGGGAAGAAGGCCATTGGAGCTGGGACATTGACATTTACCCCTAGCATGCCGGCATCGATGGTTTCGCGGAATTGTCGGATGGCTTTGCCGTTGTTTGTATAAATGACCGCTCCATTCGCAAATTCCGATTGATTCGTTAATTCAATCGCTTCATCTAAATCTTTTACCCGCACAACACTTAACACGGGAGCAAACAATTCTTCCTTCCAAATCGTCATATCAGGGGTAACACAGTCAAAGATCGTTGCTCCAAGGAAATAACCGTTTTCATTATCGGCTTTATCTTTGCGTCCGTCACGAACTAGGATCGCTTTCTCTTGCTCACCTGTTTGAATGTAGTTTGTCACCTTCTCTAAATGCGCTTTTCGAATAAGTGGTCCTAGTGAGCTATGATCATTCAATCCATTGCCCATTTCAAGCTCATCAGCGGATTTTTTAATTCGCGCCACTAAATCATCGGCAATTTCTTCCGGCACGACCACAACAGAACAGGCCATACAGCGTTCGCCTGCACTACCAAAAGCAGCTCCAATAATTCCTTGCACCGCTTTGTCCATATCCGCATCCGGGAGAACGATCGAATGATTTTTTGCTCCAGCTAGCGCTTGCACTCGCTTGCCATTCGCCGCCGATTGCTTGTAGACATATTCCGCTACAGGTTGTGAACCAACGAATGAAATGGCTTTTACATCAGGATGTTCGATGAGCCCGTTCACCACATCATGGGCACCATGAACAAGATTCAAGACACCGTTAGGTAACCCTGCTTCTGTCATAAGCTCGACTAGGCGCTGCGCTAACATCGGAGTACGTTCAGATGGTTTTAACACAAACGTGTTTCCAAGGGAGATCGCTAGCGGAAACATCCAAAGAGGAACCATCATCGGGAAATTAAACGGCGTAATCCCACCTACTACTCCAATAGGATAGCGGTACATCGCCGATTCAATTCCGTGAGCAATTTCCGGAAGCACTTCTCCCATCATATGAGTGGGTGCCCCTGCCGCAAATTCCACACATTCAATCCCACGCAGCACTTCCCCATGGGCATCTTTTTTCGTTTTTCCGTTTTCAAGTGTGATTAATTCAGCTAGCTCATCATAATGCTCATTCAAAAGTTGATGGTACTTAAACATCACCCTCGCTCTTACAGGGACGGGTGTTGTACTCCAAGTTTTGAACGCTTCGCTGGCCGCTTTTGTGGCAGCATTTACATCGTTAATTGATGAGAATGGGACACGAGCAAGCACCTCACCTGTAGCTGGGTTCGGGACATCCTCATACCGATCAACTGACGCTTCTACCCATTTTCCATCAATATAATTTTTAAGAATTTTTGTATCGACCGCTTGAATATCCATTCGTTATTCCTCCTTTTAAATTGCTACCTCAATTTTATGGGATAATTATTTGCTATTCATTAGACATAATGTAAAATAAATCATAAATAAACTAAACATTCTGAATTTGGCGGATTGTTATTCGGAGGCGTAAAAAATGGGGAAAGCTGTACTCCAAAGATTATTGATTAAAGACGTCATCAACCGGCCCTTATTTCAAGAAGCCACTGTTATTGCGACGGAAAAAGCATTGCAAAGAAGCGTCACTTGGGTGCATATTATGGAAGTCACCTACGTCGGCCAATTAATTAATGGCAACGAATTAATTCTTAGTACCGGAATCGGCTGGCAAGAGGATGAACAAACATGTCTCTCTTTTTTACAACAACTAATCGATAAAGACGCTGCTGGTTTAGTCATCGAACTAGTCAATTACACGAAAACCTTACCGGAATCGGTTATTCAATTAGCAAAAAAGCATGATTTTCCCCTCATTTTATTTATAAAAGAAGTGCGCTACATCGATATCACTCAAGACCTTCACTCCATTTTCATCCATGAACATCACCAAATGGTTAAAAAGCTAGAGCAATTATCGGAAAAACTGAACGCTTCCCTTCTGTCCGGAAAAGGATTGCAAGACTTACTCACCGTATTTCACCGTTTTACCGGACTTGAGTTTATGTTCTTTCCAAAACAAGGGGAACCGTTATTTGTCCCGCCATGTTCCAAAACACAAAAAGATGCACTGGTTGCTAAATGGACCACAGCTCCCCAGCAATTGATCGATGCTTATCCAGCTGATCATGTCAGGAAAATTGACTTTCTTGGCCAAACATTCGGCTATCTCTTCGTTCGTTCGAAAAAAGAAACAGGGTTAACCGACTTTGAAACACTCTCGCTTGACCGAGGTGTCACAGCCACTGCCCAAGAAATGATGAAATCCATGTATTATGAGGAGCAAAGAAGACGGCAAGAAAATAACTGGGTACGTAAATGGATCAAAGGGCATTTAACAGAAAAAGACATTAAGTCCAACGTAAAACAGGCGATTGGCGTTTCTCATCCTAGCAAACTATTAGTGGCCCTTTGCGAAATGGATATGCCCAATTATTCAGAGACAAAATTTTTTAGCCATCTGATGATCGCCCGTTCCCTGTTTGAAAACAGCGGGTTTAAACTAGTCGCATCAAGAATTCATCATCAAACGATCTTTCTTCTTTTTCCCGCTGAATCACTCATACAGCTAGAAGACATACACAAAGAAATTATCAAGATTTTCAACCAGCTAGAGCACATTCCAGAGTTCGGATTAGAAACATACGGAATGGGACAACTTGTCTACCAATTAACAGACGCGGACAAAAGTTACAAAAGCGCTCGAACCGTATTACATGTGCAAAATCGAGTAGGCAAACTGCCACTTCCTGCCTTCGAACATTTGCATAGCTATCAACTGATCGTGAGCATGGAGGAAAGCGGGATATTAGAAGATTATATTCACCAATACCTTGGCCGTTTGATTGACATGGATGATAAAAGAAGGGGGCCGTTACTACGCACATTAAAGTATTACTTAATGAACAACGGTAAGAAAAAAGAAACAGCAGAAGCACTCTATATCGTCAGACAAACCCTCTACCATCGTCTAGAGAAAATCGAAGAAGCCATCGGAGAAATATTTGCCACACAGGAAAAAAGAATCGCCTTAGAGCTAGCATTGATCGGCTATGAATATTTATATGGGGGTCTTAGCTAATGATCTCGGCACTATCCAAATATGGAACGATGCCGGAAGTTATCGCTTGAACCTCCCTCACTATACGGCTTATTCCATCAACTAATCTAATAGTTGGATTATCTTTACTTTTATTTACTTCAAAAATACAAAACAGTATAATTATTCTATATGTAGAATAAGGAGGTAGGATCAGGCATATGAAAACATTAATGAAAATTGCACTAGCTATCATCTTTGTTTTTTCCATAGCACTGCCGTCTCACGCCTTAGATACTCAAGCCGCAACAACTAAAACAAAGACAGGGTGGGTCAGTCTTAGCAGCGGAACATTAAACGTTCGAAGCGGTCCAGGCACCACTTACAAAAAAGTGGGATCCTTAAAAAACAACACCCAAGTCACGGTCTATTCACAAACGAAAAACGGATGGTCTGAAATCAGATACAATAACAAAAAAGCCTATGTCATGACGAAGTATTTACGAATGTACAGTTACCTCATGGACAAAACGAAGGTGTATACTTACAAAACCGACGGAAAACTATACAAATCCAGTTATAAAGGAAAATATTATGGATGGGACAAGTGGATTTCTCATAACACTAAAGAAGCCTATCTAGTGGGAGAAGATAATAAAGGTTTATATCTAGGTTGGCCAGAATCTGAGTATTATATAGAAATCGCCTATCCATTAAAAGTCGGAAAAACGTGGGATTATGGCTACGAAGGGGAAGGAACAAGCAAAATCAAATCCATTAACGGAACCGTAACTACACCAGCCGGCACGTTCAAAAATGTCGTAACCGTCAAATCGAGTGATGGCTATATCAGTTACTACGCTCCCAATGTGGGCTTTATAAAAGGAATGGAAAAAGGGAAAACTACTTCTATATTAGTGAGTTTAGTGAAAAAATAAACCATCATCAAAAACGTAAAGAACTGGACATACAAAGAAAAAAACAAGTGGAGAAAAACGAACCGTTTTTCTCCACTTGTTTTATTTTAGAGACTTAATAAATAAATTTTATTAATTTTTTACTACTTCTTGTCCACGTACATTCCAAGTAAGCGCAAAAACAGCAGCTGCAAGAACACAGGAAGCAGTTAATAATGCAAATCCTGTATTCCATCCAGATGTATCAACAATCACACCCATTAAAGCATTAGCTGTTACAGTACCACCTAGGTAACCGAACAAACCAGTTAGACCTGCGGCAGTACCAGCCGCTTTTTTAGGAACAAAATCAAGTGCTTGTAGACCAATTAACATCACTGGGCCATAAATTAAGAAGCCAATGGCAATCAAGCAAGCCATATCAATCATTGGATTTCCAGGAGGGTTAAACCAATAAATAAGTACAGCTATTAATACTCCTACCATAAATACAAACCCTGCAGGTCCTCGACGTCCTTTAAACAATTTATCTGAGAGCCATCCACATAATAGTGTTCCTGGGATTCCTGCCCATTCATAAAGAAAATAAGCCACACTAGATTTGCTCATATCAAAGCCTTTTTCTTCACTTAAGTAAGTTGGTGCCCAGTCTAATACTCCATAACGGACAAAATAGACGAAGATGTTTGCAATAGCAATGGCCCAAACCCATTTATTATTAAGAACGTATTTGAATAGAATCTCTTTTGTTGATAATTCCTCTTCAAACGTTTTCTTTTCTTTGCTTGGAAAATCATTACGATATTCTTCAATCGGTGGCAATCCTACAGATTGAGGAGTATCGCGAATTAAAAAATAAGCGATAATCGCTACTACAATAGCAACTAACGCAGGTAAAATAAACACCCCTTCATAACCAGAAGAAGAGCTCCCGGCTACCCCTGCGAACATAGCAGCACCCGCAACAGCTAAAGGTGCCATTAATCCTCCACCTACGTTATGGGCTACGTTCCATATCGCTGTTTTATTTCCTCTTTCATTTACACTAAACCAGTGTACAAGGACACGGCCTGATGGTGGCCACCCCATTCCTTGAAACCAACCATTTAGGAATAACATAATAAACATAATAGAAACAGATGATGTAAAGAAAGGAACAAACCCCATTAATAAACTAATGATTGCAGACAAAATTAATCCAGCTGGCAAGAATATTCTTGGGTTACTTCGATCTGACACAGTCCCCATAACAAATTTACTAATTCCATAAGCAATGGAAATAGCGGACAATGCGAAACCAAGCTCTGTTTTTGAAAAGCCTTCTTCAGCTAAATACGGCATAGCAAGCGAGAAGTTTTTTCGAATTAAATAGTACGCCGCATAGCCAACGAAGATCCCCATAAAAACTTGCAGTCTGAGCTTCTTATACTCAGAATCTATTTTTTCTTCAGATAATCTGTCTATAGGCGGTGCAGGCCTAAATAATTTAAGCATTTTTAAACCTCCTAAGTTATTATTTATAACAAGAAAAACCGGAACAAGAAAAACTCATACTTTTTGAGCACTTTCTTAATAGAAAGCGCTTAAAAGTATGAGTCTCTAAATCTCTATCATCGTTAACTTGTTAGTAGGGTTATTATAGTATTCGTTATAAGCGGAGTCAAGGAGGGAAAAGATCCGAGATGGGTTTTTTTATTTAAATAATAAAAGGTATAAACGGAGAAGCGCACTTGTCTCATAAATGGATTTCTCATACTACTAAAGAATCTCTTTTAGCTATGAGAGCGAAGAAACTAGTAAAATTCCGTAACACCACTAGTTGGCACGTTCAAAAACGTCGTAACCGTCACATCGAGTGGTAGCTATATCAGTTACTACGCTCCAAACGTTGGTTTCATCAAAGGTGTTTATAAGGGCAAAGCAGATTTCGAATTAGTTAGTTTAGTAAAAAAATAATAAATCCGGGCACTATCCGAGACATAGGATAGTGCCCGGCATTCCTAATATTAAAACCACTCTACTGGTGCAGGGGCCAAATTGATATTGATTTGTTTAATTTCTTGGAAGTCCTCTAAACCATAAGTGCCAAGACTTCGACCAATTCCACTTTGTTTGTACCCGCCCCACGGTGCTTCATTGTACGTTGGGTGATAGGAGTTGATCCATGTAATACCGGAACGAACCTTTTTAATGACACGCATTGCTTTTGCTCCGTCTTGGGAGAACACAGCGCCTGCTAAACCAAAATCTGTTCCATTCGCTAGTTTAATCGCTTCTTCTTCACTTTTGAATTTTTGAATGACGACTACAGGACCGAAAATCTCTTCTTGCACGATACGCATATCAGGCGTAACATTTGTGAAAATAGTTGGTTCAATAAAAAACCCTCTATCTAGTCCACCTTCAGTCAAACGGTTGCCACCGAGAGCTAACGTAGCTCCCTCTTGTTTGCCAATTTCAATATAGTTGAGAATGCTTTCCATCTGCTCCTGACTAACGATCGCTCCGACTTGTGAATCCTTCTCCATTCCAGGTCCGACTTTAATATTCTTGGCACGCTCAACCATTCTTTCTACAAATTGATCATGAATACTCTCTTCTACAAGAATTCTACTTCCAGCTGAACAAACTTGTCCTGCTCCAAAGAAAATCCCAAACAGCGCATAATCAACAGCTGTTTCAAAATCGGCATCAGCAAAAATAATATTAGGAGACTTTCCACCTAACTCAAGAGATATTTTCTTTAAGTTTCCAGAAGCAGCTTGCATAATTCGTCTTCCCACATCCGTACTGCCAGTAAATGAAACAAGATCTACATCTTTACTTTCTGCAATCGTTTGACCTACAATAGAACCTTTTCCCATCACCATGTTAGCCACGCCTTTTGGAATGCCGACTTCATCTATAATTTCAAATAACTTCATAGCCGTTACAGGTGTAATTTCAGCTGGCTTATAAACAATTGTATTACCAGCAGCAAGGGCAGGAGCAATTTTCCAAACACTCATTAATAGAGGGAAATTCCAAGGAACGATGAGGCCCGCTACTCCCACTGGCTCGCGTATCACCATTGCTTGCATGGTTGGTTCTGGAACACTATACGTCTCTCCGCTTGGTGCTTTAATAAGCCCTGCATAATACCGAAAGCATTCAGCTGCATCTGCAATATCAAATTCTGCTTCCGCTTTAATTTTACCGTTATTCATCACTTCAAGTTCTACTAATTCTTCAAATTTTTCGTCAATTTTATCTGCAATTTTATACAGGAACGATGCCCGTTCTTGTGCCGTCGTTTCTGACCACACACCACTATCGAAAGTTTCTTTGGCCACGCGGATCGCTTCTTCCGTTTCTTCCTTTGTTGCTCTAGGTGCCGTCGCGATGACATCTTGCGTAGCAGGGTTAATCACCTGATTGATATCAGCATTGCTAGACAGTCTCCATTCACCATTAATATACATCTTTAATTCTAAACATTGTGTTTGTACAGTCATAATCTTAATCCCCCTTATTTATTATAGATTTAAAACAAGTTTCTCCTCTTTAGCTCTTGAGCAGCAAGTTAGTATGATATTACGTTCTTTTCGTTCTTCATCCGTGTAAAAAATATCTAGATGATCGACTTCTCCCTCAACCACTTCCACTTCACATTGTCCGCATCCCCCAGCTTTACATGAATAAGGTGCTTCAACCCCTGCTTCGAGCAAAGCTTCCAACAATGTTTGTTCAGCATTTACTTCAAGCACGAGATTGCTATTGGAAAGCTCAGCTGTGAACGGATTTTTATCCCCTTGAGCAGCAGCAAACAACTCAAAATGAACCGATCCTTCTGGATATCCATAAGCTAGCGCCGCTTCCTTGTATTCAGACACCATAGAAACTGGTCCACAAAAGTACACATGAGAACCAATTCGATGACTCTTCATCGTTTCTGGATTCATTCTTACAGCTTCCTCACTTCTTGAAAAATAGAAAGTACATTTTCCAGGATAGTTGGTCTGTAAGTAATCATAAAAGGCACAAGATTCCTTCGTTCTGGCAGCATAGTGAAGTTCAAATGTTTTTCCTTCTGCTTCAAGATCAGCCATCATCGTTAAAAACGGCGTGATTCCAATTCCAGCGGCATAAAACACATGATGCTTCGCTTGAAAGCTTAATGGAAAATGATTTTTAGGAAAGGTAACAGTCACTTTGTCCCCTACTTTCACCTGATCATGCCAATACACTGATCCTCCTCTTGAGTTCGGGTCTCGATTAATCGCAATGGAGTAATGTGTACGTTCAGTCGGGTGACTGACAAGCGAATATTCCCTTTCTATCTCTTTATCTCCATTCTTGATGTACGTTGTAATATGCGCCCCTCCTGTAAATGCTGGTAAGAGC
The DNA here is from genome assembly GCF_037201805.1 of Bacillus sp. FJAT-52991. Lineage (GTDB taxonomy): Bacteria > Bacillota > Bacilli > Bacillales > Domibacillaceae > Bacillus_CE > Bacillus_CE kandeliae. Next base: position 3,294,611 of record NZ_CP147404.1, read on the forward strand.
TGTCGATCAGATGGATAAAGAGAAAAGCATTTAACTGTTTCTGATAAACATTCAATCTTGCCTACATACATGTCTATGTTTCCAATCACTCTCATAAGTTTTCCACTGTCTCCTTTCCGCTTGGTTTAAATGGATAACCGATATATCCCTTACGAACCTTTGAAAAAAACGGACCAACTTCCATCATGGCCTGACAATGAGAACATTGAGCCTCTTGCTCGTCACCAATCTCACTTAATTGATAGCATTTCATACAATAGACATAACGCCTTTTTGGCCCATTAATCACAGTTTGAATTTCGTCTTCAGTGAATCCCGCTGCTTCAGCTGCTGTAAAAATAGCAACTGCCTGATCCCATTGACTTGCAATATAAAGTTGCGTTCCCATCTTTTGACGATTCAAAATGGCTTGAAGGTCTTCGAGATGAGTAGACTCATGTATTTCGTATAACTCATGCTCAATGTCTTCTAGTTTCATATAGTTAATCAAATGACTGATATCTTTTGCTGATTGCTGTTCAAATATAATAAGGTGGTTTCTCCTCACGGGATGTAACGAGAATTGATTCGTAATAGTTTCTGATTGATCAAATAGAACAGGACTATTATACAAAGTGTGTCCCTCCTTTTTTATTTTACTTGTACGTGTTCAACAAGATTTTTTAAATATTCAACCGATTGAGGTAAGAACGGCGCCATTCCTTTATATTCAGCCATATAATCTGGAATATCCGAAAGGTTGCTGTAGGTTAATTCAAGCCACTCTGGTCTTTTCTGTAAATCTTCTAAAGGAAGAAACTGAGTATCCAGTACAAATAAAATAGCGTTGCTGCGCGGCATACGAATAAACCACTGCTCTTCTACACGCAAATGAACAAGCTTGCCCGCGTTTTCCTTTGTGACTTTATCACGTTCAGGTCCCCAAATATCCATCGTTTCATAATTGACATCCCAGCGATCGGCCATCAAATTCCAATTCACTCGCGTTCTCGGTTTGCCAGGTTCTACGGTGAGCAAAAACTTTCTAATTCTATCGACTAAGTCCACCCCATCTCGCGAGACAAATGGAACAGGTGCGTGAATTTCATTAAATGTCATTCCAAGATTCCAGTTAGGTGAAAACAGAGCGGCAAATGAAATTTGAGCAACCTCTAAATGAAAGTTATCATCCCTATGCACCATTAACATGAAATCATTATGAAAATGACGTCCGATGAAATCATACGGTTCATATGGAATACTCGTTTCATCTCCGAAAATAAAATTCTCTTCTTCTCCTAGAATCAAATTATAAAATGTCCACTGATCGCCTTTCTTCTCAACTTTAAAATGCTCTGGATACTTCTCCACTGCCATATCTATAATCATTTCAAGGAATTCCCATTGCATTTCCATTGTATGAGGAAAAGATTGATAACGAACATTAGGCTCTGCATCCAGCATCTCTCGTTTCTTTCTAATTTGTACCTCATACTCTGGTGTAATCTTCATAAAGTTGACATTCTCTACTCCTAGCTCCACTAAATCATTAGAATAACGATAAGTCTTAGCTTTAAAAGGAAAGGTAAATTGATCTAAATTTGTTGACTTAAACATAGTTCATATCCTCCTCTTTATTTACTTATTTGATCTATCTACTTATTAGCAACAATCATGCCAATCAATAAATACGGCTCATACATACATCTTCATGAAAAAAACAGTCGGCTTTTCTTTCATTTTTAAAATAGATATTCACTGATGAAATTTTCTCCAAATCTATAAAGTGAAACTTCAATCAGTGGGGGTTTTCTTCATCCCCCACTAATTGTTAGTTGAACGGATCGGGCGTTTACGGGCTGTTGATCCCTTACCTACATGCCTGTGCTTCTTCTGCCATGTTGAGGTGGGGGTCTTACAGCCCGTTAATGCGGGATAAAACTAAACTGCTCCCTCTTCTTTTGAAGAACTTGGTAGTGATGCTCGATCTACCTCATAAGAAAACAGATACTTGGCTGAAAGGTAGTAGCTAATTCCAGCGGTGAAATAAGCAGGAATCCCGGCGGTGATATATTGGAATAGTTCACCTGTAGTATCCATAATTGGATTGTATAAACTCCAATAAGCAATGGTTCCTATGATAAAACTTATAACCGCAGAAGGATTGATTCCATGCCAATAATAATAACGACCTGTCGTGTCATAAAGATCGTGAATGGATACTTTCTGCTTTTTCACAAAGAAGAAATCTGAAATAACAATGCCACCAAATACGGCCATAATATAAGAAATAATTGTAATAAAGGAATTAAACGCATCATAGAAAGCTGAATTAAGCAATAATATAACGGTAGGAATCGTCGTAGCTAATGCAAGAATCCACGATTTCTTAGGAAAAACTGTTTTGAAGCTAATCGCCTGTGAATACATTAAGAAAATCGTAGCTGTCAAGTTACCAAGCGTCAGTAGAATCAGCCCAATAAGACCAATCCATGTCCCTCCAATAGCAAACATCCAGTCCGTTGGATCCAATGAGGCAACTACTAAAGCTGCAAGTGCTCCTAATATTGCCGCTACATTGACAAAAATGCCATAACTTAAAAACCCAGCTTTAAATGCAGACTTTTCACTTTTAGCGAGCCTACTATACTGTCCCAAATACGGAAGCCAAGAAAAACCTAAACCAATGTTTATTTCCAAAGCCGTGATAAATGAACGAGAAGCTTCTTCATACGGCTCAGCTGGATCTAAAGCAAAAATCTTGTCTATTCCTTGACCAGCGAACAAAGTAACAATCAACCCAAACATGACCAACAAAATTGCAGGAACGCCAATCATATTAAACTTACGAATAAATAAGGGTCCTTTGTATGTGACTAGGAAGGCGAAAGCAAATAACAAAATCGCAAAGACTGGTGCTCCTGTGACTCTTTCTGTAAAGAACGTAGGAAAACTCAAGACGCTAGCAATCTTGACCATTGCTTGTCCTGCCATAAAAAGCGCAACAGACATATAGCCAATTGTAAGAATCATAAAAATGAAATAAAAAATACTCGATCCTAAGTACCCAAGTGAGCTACGAAAACCAATAAACGTATCTACTCCATACCGAGTAAAATAAATAACAATTGGTACAATTAACAAAACAGGTAGTGCATTTCCAAATAAGATAGTAGCAATCGCTTCTTTAGCGTTTACCATCATGCCTGTATACCCGCCTACGAGTAAACAAAAACAAGAAACACCAATCCCAACTTGGATCAGGATCAAATCCCACATACCAAACACTCGGTCATTCTTCTGTGCAGGGAGAAATCCAAAGGCAACATCTTTTGAAATGGCCGAATCATTTTTCTTCATCTTTTACCTCCAAATATTTTATTGTGACAACCGTTTAATGTGGGACAGCCTTGGCTTCATCAATATCAGGGAAAAATCATCATAGATGTTCCAACCACTCCTCTGCACCAACCTATTTCATTTATCATCTGTCTCTGTATCATGAATTCAATAAATGAATAAACGAAAGCTATTATTACTGACTATTGCAAACATAATTGAAATTGAGTAACCTAGACTAATAAGTGAAAGTCTTCCAAGGTTCGCATGTAGAAAATAAAATAGAAATGTTCATAGAATAACCATCATTAGAAAAACAGCGATCGTCCCTACTATAAATAATTCACTTCCTGCATGGCTTAATTTCATTTTTTCAACATCAGAACCTTTTTCTTCGTATTCTTGGATTCGAGTATATAGATCTGTATATAAACTTTTAACGAAAGCATCTTGAGAAGCCATGTTTCTTTGAATAAAGTTTTTCTCAGCCATATTATCCACCTCCTAACCTTTCGTTATTTCAGATAATTGCAACTATTGTGCCAATTTTATTTGTACATAAAATAAAGGGGTATCCAAGAAATCGCTTTCATTCATGAAATACGCTTTCATTATTGAATTTGCTGATAAGGAAAGAGTAAAAAATGAACAGTCATACATCACATGGAACAAATTAAGCAAAGACTTCTATACAACATCGGTGCCTTAGAGGAATCTCGTTTAACTAAAAAATATTTATTATTCAATAAAGGTGTGAATAAAATAGATATGACAAACCTTTCCCAATCTAGCCTTACGCAAGCATACCAAGTGCTAAAATCTACGTTTCTTACGATTTATGATGAAATCTTCATCACTGATATGAGTGGGATAATTATCGAAAAATCAGGCCAAATTACGGAACTATGGGAGAACCCCCAAGAAAAAATGATTGGCAAAAACTTATTTGAACTTGGAAGAAACGTCTTCTATGAGGAACTTTCATTACAAGACTTATTAAATCAATCTCACCCCTCCACGACTCAAACTTCTTGGGATGGAAAGGAGATACTCATCACTGCTTATCCAGTAAATATAGAGCCTAACGAAGAGTTTGTAGCATGGGGATTCAAAAATATTTCTAGTAATCCTACTTCTTCTGATGATCATCCCAAAAGCGATCATCTACAGACATCTTTTATTGTAAGAAGCAAAAAAATGAGGCACGTGATGAATACAGTTGAATTAGTATCAAAGGTGTCATCATCTGTTCTTTTATTGGGAGAATCAGGCGTAGGCAAAGAAGTTATCGCTAAAGCTATTCACCAGATCGGGGCTCGAAAAAATGAACCATTTGTCGCCGTTAATTGTGGAGCTATTCCAGAAAACTTATTAGAAAGTGAATTATTTGGCTATGTGGAGGGAGCATTTAGTGGTGCTAAAAAGAACGGAGCGCTTGGGAAATTTGAACTTGCAAACAAAGGGATTCTTTTCCTGGATGAAATCGGCGAGATGCCTCTAAACCTTCAAGTGAAATTACTAAGGGCTCTGCAAGAAAAGGAGATCACCCCCATAGGAGGCGCTACTTCGAGAAAAATTGATATTCAAGTGATTTCTGCTACCAATCAATCACTCGAAAAAATGGTGAAAGAGGGGAAATTCAGAGAAGATTTATATTATCGCTTAAATGTAGTACCTATTGAAATTCCATCATTAAGAGCAAGAATGGAGGAAATCCCTCATCTAATCTATTTTTTTCTGCAAAAATATAATGACTTATACAATAGAAACGTTCAAATTAATCCTGCTGCTATTGATGTATTAACCATCTATCAATGGCCCGGAAATGTAAGACAACTAAAAAATACAATAGAACGAATAGTTGTGACTAGCGAACATCCAATGGTTGATGCTATACATGTAAAAAAATTCATACCTATAGAAAAAAATGAAACAAAGACATTCCCTGTATTTGATCACCTCATGCCTCTTCAAGACGCCATTGATCTTGTGGAAGAGCAATTAATTACCATGGCCATGGAAAAATACCATTCCATTAAACTTGCAGCCATCGCATTAAATATAAGTCAACCGACTATGAGTAGAAAATATAAAAAGATACAAAATAAACGAGCAGAAACCGTTCCTTCTCCCTCCAAAAAGCGAGCATTTCTTGAAGAGCAGTTAAACAACCAATTACGTTCCGCTGCCATTGTGACAGCTGCCATTATTCAGCCAGAGGAAGTGCAACAATTGAAGGAAAACATTTCAGCAACAAACCCAATCTTCCAAAAGCTACAGGCTAATCTGACCATGATCAGGAAACAAGAAGGTGTCATTAAATGGGCTTATATCTTCAGTCCTCTTCCAGATAACTCACTCATTACCCTCGTAGCGGACGAAGACTTTGTCATGAAACCTGGGGAACTATATCAAGGTCCAGATGAAATCATAAAAATCGCCCACAATGCACTACAAGGCAAAGTAGAGGTAACCCCATTATATAAAGATAGATATGGTGAGTGGAAAACCAGCTTTGCGCCAGTATTTGACCACTCTGGACAAGTGCTAGCACTCATTGGCTATGATTATAGCAAGGAGTATATTGATTCTGAATTAAGAAAAATGGGAAGAGTATTAAAGATTCATATTTGAATTTTCATTAATCAAAAGAAGAACCTTGAATAACACCATCATGTTAATAACTCAAGGTTCTTCTTTCATAAGCTAAAAAACACCAAAAAAACTTCTTTTTCTTTCGACATTTACTGAAAGGTAGCTTCTTAACAGAAAAAATACACGGCAGCAGGCCGTGTATTTTGTTTTTATTGAATATTTAAATGTTGTTTTAACATATCAGAAACGCGTTCTTTTTCTTCGTCAGACACTAGATAGTAGTAGACACCGTCCATTTTTTCGCCTGTTCCTTTGATCGTTTCTTGCTGTATGTTGTGTCTTGCTGAGGCGTAGTTCTTTTGGATGTTCATCATTTCGTCTACTGTTAAATTTGTCTGAACGTTCTTTTCTAATGCGCCCAAAATTTCATTGTATTTCAAAATAGATGTCATGCTAGCCCCTTTGTCGAGGATACCTTCAATGACTTGGCGTTGGCGGGCTTGTCGACCGAAGTCACCTTGTGGATCTTCATAGCGCATGCGTGTATACTTAAGTGCTTCTTCCCCGCTTAAAGTGATCTTTCCTTCTGGGAATGTCTCTCCATCATAGGTGAAAGCAAATGTATTTTCCACTTCAACGCCACCGACGGCATCGACTAAATCTTTAAAGCCATCCATGTTCATTTCCACATAGTAATCGACTGGCACATCTAGAAATTGTTCAACCGTTTTCGCCGACATATCCACTCCGCCAAAAGCGTACGCATGGTTAATCTTATCTTCGGTTCCTTTTCCTACGATTTCAACACGCGTGTCACGTGGAATACTTAACATCTTCACAGAGTTTTCCTGACCATTCACCGACATAAGCAACATTGTATCGGACCGACCTCGGTCTCCTTCTCGCTCATCCACTCCTAAAAGTAAAACGGTAAATGCTTCTTTATTCTTCAAGGAAACTTGTTCTTCGCGCTTTTCAGATTTCTGTAACGCATTTTTATTTACAATGCCATCTAAAGCGTTATTGATAACCGAATACGCGGCGAAAATAGTTCCTCCTCCAATGGCTAATATGAGCAATAAAACAATGAGAAAAAGCTTTTTCTTATTTTTCTTTTTTCTGGACCTTGATCTTCTTTCCATTCAAAGTATGCTCCTTTATAAATGTAGGTACTATAATATAGCATATCACCTTACATTTTAGAATAGCATGAAAATGGAAATGAGCAATAAAAAATTTGATGAGAGGTGCCTGTCACTCCTCGGTTTTTGTCAATTTTTGTTGATGGTTTTATCACCGGAGAAGATGGGCGACTGATCTTTGCTGATTGTCGCCCGATTTGTGATTATTCGCGCCTAATTAGAACCATTGGGCGACTAATTTTCTCTCCTTCACGCTCGATTATGACGGTTTCCCGACTGATTAGCGAAGCAGGAGCAAAATACTATCCACGACAGGCAGTTGGAATCGCAATATTGGACCGTTAAATAGTGCCGAAAAGAAGAGTGAATGGGTGCTCTTTTTTGATGCTCTATACTTTGACATTAGAATAGACAACGTTATTCTTTAATTCATTGATAAATTGCTTACACTTGCCTTCTGCTTCGGTGACGTTGTTTCCAGTGAAGATGACGTGACCACAATGATCGATACTTGATTTGAGCTTTGAGATTTCTTGATTTTCTGATAGGTTTAAAGCAAAGTCTGCCGGTTGATATTTTTTGTTTAGTAGAGAAAGGTCTCCTATTTTTTCGAGAATACCATTTTCATCAAAATGGAGGAATTCAACTGCTACTGCTTTCGTTTCAGCGATAGATGGACATTTAAGCTTTTGTCCGCTTGCTAATTGCACAGTGAGCGAGACGAGGTCGATTCCTGAATGAAGCTCGATAAGTTCAGGTATTTTATGGGCGGCGAGTCTAGCTCCTATTTCAATAATGAATGGAGTACCATTAGAATCCATCATGATATCGAAATGACAAGGACCATTCTTGATTCCTAAGCTATTGAGTGCCTTTTCACATTCGCTCTGCACTCTTTTCACCTGCTCCTCAGGTAGAACAGATGGGAACGAGTGACCGATTTGAACCATTTGTGTCACTTTGTCATTGTGAAGGAAGCAATAGACCATTTCTCCATCAATACTAAATGACAAAGCCCCAAATTCAAGCCCTTCAAAAAATTCCTCTACAATCACATGACCACTCGGGCTATAATTCATCGCATATTGGACGGCTTGATCTAATTCGTTGATCGTTGTAATCTTACTTATCCCTCGACTTCCTGAACTGTCCGTTGGTTTCACAATATAGTTTTTTGTTTTCATAGCCGTTTGTAATCGGGACTTGACCCATACCAAATCTATCGAATTACCAATTTTGTAAAATTGAGGAGTAAACATTTGATAAGCAGCAAACTTTTTTCGCATTTCATATTTATCTGCTACAGCATTCATAAGCCCTTCTCCTTGAGTTGGCAGATTCAATCTTTCATTCACATAGCAGCTAGTTGGGACAGCCAAGTCATTAGACATTGTCATTGAACCGACTACATTGTATTCATTCGCCACTCGTTCTGCTCCGCTAAAATCCGTTGTATCAACACACTCAAAATAATCTGCTACTGCTGCCCCGATGCAAGTTGGATCTCGATCAATCACTACCACCTTCATCCCAAGTGCTTGTGCTTTCTCTATCGCAGGTAGCTGCCCAACACTCCCTCCTAAAACCAAAAAATTTTTCTTCATATTTATCCCCATTTCTACTCAAAATCTCTCACTCATAAAACTTGAATCTCCACATTCCCCTCATTAATATGTCGACGAATATCGAGGAGTGACTGGCACTCTTCGATAAATTGTGTACATTTTTTTTCTGCTTCAACAACGTTTTTTCCAGTGAAGATAACGTACCCGTAGTGATCTTGGCTAGATTTGAGTTTAGTTATTTTTTGCTTTTCTAAAATACGAAGTGCGAAGTCTATTGGTTGATATTTTTGCACAAGAGAAGATAGATCGCCGATTTTTTCAACGATCCCATCATGATTGAAATAAAGCATTTCTACTGCTACTGCTTCATTTTTAGTCACTGATGGACACTCTACCTTTTGCCCACTCGCTAATTGCACAGTGAGAGTTACTAGGTCAATACCTGAATGGATTTTCACAATGTCAGGTAACTTGTGAGCGGATAGCCTTGCACCTGCTTCAATAATAAAAGGGATGTCATTGGAGTCGAGTATAATATCTAAAAGGCAAGGACCATTTTTAATTCCAAGGCTAGATAATGCTTTTTCGCACTCATTTTGTATCCTTATCTCTTGGTCACTAGAAAACAGATGAGGAAATGAATGACCGACTTGGACCATCTGCGAGACTTTATCATTGTGAGCGAAGCAATAAACCATTTTTCCATCTACACTAAATGTAAGTGCCCCTAGTTCGATTCCGTCAATAAATTCCTCTACAATCACCTTTCTACTAGGGCTAAAGCTCATCGCATACTGGACAGCTTCATCTAATTCATCAATATTTGTCATCTTGCTGACGCCTCGACTTCCGGAACTGTCGTTAGGCTTCACAATAAAGCTTTTCGTTTTCAAAGCAGATTGCAGTTGATGCTTAATGAAAGCTAAATTATCGGAATCGCTTATTTGATAAAACCGAGGAGAGTTCACTTGATGAGCTGCATACTTTTGACGCATGCTGTATTTATCTGTTATTAGATCTGTAAGTCCTTGTCCTTGTAAAGGGAGGTTCAATCTTTCATTCACATAGCAGCTAGTCGGCACAGCCAAGTCATTGGACATTGTCATCGAACCAACCACATTGTAGTGGCGCGCCACCTGTTCTGCTCCACTGAAGTCTGTTGTATCGACACATTCAAAATAATCCGCTACCTTTGCTCCAATACAGGTTGGATCCCGATCGATCACCACCACCTTCATCCCAAGTGCTTGCGTTCGTTGTATTGCTGGCAGTTGCAATTGGCTCCCACCAAAAACCAAAAAATTTCTCATCACCCTTAGCTCCTTTTTACTTGTTCGACAAAATCCGGGGAGTGACAAGCACCTGTCGATATTCTGGGAAAAAGTCAGCTTGTTCTCCTTGTACTAGCTTGGATTTTTGTTTTGCAAGTTTGTTGTAGATCGATTGGTTGTGAATTTTCTTGCCGATGTGGAAGTTTGTTTGAGTGTTAGAGAATTGTTGTTTGTATTTATAGAGGGAGTCGTCTTTTTCCTTACCTCCCCCATGGTCAACGATGTGATAGCCGTTTCTTTTTGCCCACAGGATGCACTCATATCGCAAATTGCAGTTTGGACATAAATGAAGATATGCTTTGAAAGAAGCACTTAAGTGAATGGTGACAGCCCCTTCACTTTTTAATAAGAGATTAGCAGAAATGACTCGACCTTCGTGCATGGCGAATGCTAAAGTAATATATTCTTTAAGGGCTGTGAAATAGGCTTGGAAAAAATCTAAAGAAAAATAATAAAAAGAAGAGGCTTGCTTCTTATCCATCGTTTCTGTATAGATATCATAGAAAATCAGTATCTCTTTCGGACCAATGTCCTTTCCGTCGATAAATATCACTTCTACTTGATTTCGCTTACTCTTTTTAATTCGCCGCTTCTTGCTTGGAGCCACCTCGCTCCAAATTTCCTCTTCTGTCTTGGTGACATCATTGTAAATCAGCTCGCCGACAGACGTTACATTAACATAACTCGCTAACCCTGCTTCTGTTTCTAAATAAGGATGAAAACGAATAAATTCACTAACAATACCTTCTGCTTTACAATATCGCTCAAACTCTGCTCTAAACTCCCTAACAAAATCGTCGTCGTTTTTTAATCTACTAAGAGAATATAACGGTCCTCCATATCCATAAGAAGTGGTGATATCATAATACACTTCACCTTCAGCAGCTCCTCGTATTTCCCGTTTTAAAAAAGGATAAATGACAAACTCCTCCGCACGCCGCTCATACACAAATAATTGCGCCTTCCCTTCCCCACGCTCTTCATACATTTGCACATATTGCGGAAGATAGAATACATCATAGGTTTCACATTTCATGACGAAATGAAGCCATTCATCCCTTTGATGTAGATCAAGGGTTTTGTAATTCACATTTTCCTTTATCATGAAATTTTCCCGCTCCTTTTTTGGTCATCACCGTATACATTTTCTTGCCGAATAATTTTGTCAATCGTTAAAAAAATAATTTTCATATCTAACCATAAGCTAAAATGCTCAATATATTGGACATCGTATTTGATTCTTTCATCCCAACTTAAAGCGTTTCTCCCCATTACTTGAGCGTAGCCGGTAATACCCGGTGGCATTTGAAAACGAATTTTTTTATCTGGAGAATACTCCTCAAACTGACAAGGATAATAAGTAACCGGTGGTCTCGGTCCGACAAAACTCATATCTCCTTTTAAAATATTGAAAAGTTGAGGCAATTCATCGAGACTAGTGATTCGTAAAAAATGTCCTACCTTTGTAATCCGATCATCATCTTTATCCTGAAATAAACCGTTTCCTAGCTGTTCTGCTCCTACGACCATCGTTCGAAATTTATAAATGTTGAATACTTTTCCGCTTTTCCCAAGCCGAGCTTGTTTGAACAAAACAGGTCCCTTAGAAGTGAACTTAATACAAATACCAATTACTAGAAATACGATTAATAGAGCAATCATCCCCACGAAAGCAAAGATAATATCTAACATTCTTTTCACTAGTAATTGTCTTGTCATTGAACGATCCCTCTTTTTTTGAATGAATGACAAACCGAATCAACAATATCGATGACTCGATCTTGATCTTGCTCGGACATACTTGTTCCAGATGGCAAACAAAGACCTTTTGTAAACAGCTGATCAGAAACACTTTTATATTCAAGATGAGGATAATATCGACAACTCGAAAATACAGGTTGTGTATGAAGTGGCTTCCATACTCGTCTTGCTTCAATATTTTCCTTTTCTAACGCGTTGAGGATCTCTGTTACTTTTTCCTTCTCGTCAATCGTAAAAGTAGTTAACCAGCGATTCGATTTCGTACCTGCAAGCTCTGGCATAAATTGAATATGCTCAATATGACGAAGCGATTCTTTATAACGAACAAAAAGAGCACGCTTTGCCTCTACTCGCTCATCTAGCACCTGTAATTGTGCAATGCCGACCCCTGCAAGAACATTGCTCATGCGATAATTGTAGCCGACCGTTTGATGTTGATAAAAGGGGAGCGGATCACGTGCTTGTGCAGCTAAATATTTTGCATGGTTCAATCGTTCTACATCATCGGATACAAGCATCCCCCCACCGGATGTTGTAATAATTTTATTACCGTTAAAAGAGTAAATGCCAAAGGAGCCCAAGCTTCCACTTTTTCTCCCTTGATACTCTGAGCCTAAAGATTCAGCTGCATCTTCAATGACTGGCACGTTGTATTGATGACAGATCGCTAATATTTCATTCATTTTGGCACTTTGACCAAATAAATGCACCACAATCACGGCTTTGGGGAGTCGCCTGTTCTTCTTCGCTTCATGTAACGCTCGCTCTAACGCCAAAGGAGACATATTCCAACTCTCTTCCTCAGAATCAATAAAGACCGGATCGGCACCGACATAAACAATCGGGTTGGCACTAGCCACAAAGGTCAATGTGGAACAAAACACGAGATCCCCCTTTTGTACGTTCAATAATAGCAGCGCCAAATGAATAGCCGCTGTCCCCGAACTCACTGCGACACTACTTTTCGTTTGTACATACTTTGCCATGTTCTCTTCAAATTGACTGACGTTCGGACCTGTTGGAGCGATCCAATTCGTTGCGAATGCTTCGTTCACATACATTTGTTCGTTTCCACTCAAGTGAGGAGGAGATAGAAAAATCCTCTTTTGGGCCATTTTGTATACACCTCTTTTTTTAAGTATTGATAACTACTGGCTTCTGAGGAATGACCGTCCGATGATGAGCGATATCTAATAACAGATGAGCGAGTGTATGACCGTCCATTGTCATAAATGTAGCTAGCAAATAGGCGATCCCTTCCATATCTTGCATCATTGCTTTTCCGATATGAATTTTCGGGTGAACTTGTTCTTCGTGAACTTCATTGGCGTTCAATAGCTCTTCATACAGCTTCTCTCCTGGTCTGATTCCGGTAAAATGAATACCGATTTCTTCCGTGGTAAAGCCCGATAACTTAATTAAGTTTTTAGCCAAATCGACAATTTTAACTGGCTTCCCCATATCTAACACGAAAATTTCTCCACCGTTCGCTAATGTACCTGCTTGAATGACGAGTCGAGAAGCTTCGGGAATCGTCATAAAATAACGTTCCATTTCTGGATGAGTCACCGTCACAGGCCCACCTTTTCCAATCTGCTTCTTAAACAAGGGGATGACACTGCCACGGCTGCCGAGTACATTTCCAAACCGTACCGCTACAAATTTCGTCTTGCCCCTACTATTCATATTTTGCACAATCATTTCTGCTACTCGTTTCGTCGCGCCCATCACACTCGTTGGATTCACTGCTTTATCAGTAGAAACCATCACAAAGCTCTCTACTTCATATTGGGCAGCGGCTTCTGCGACATTCTTTGTTCCGATAATATTATTTTTGACTGCTTCATGTGGATTCTCTTCCATTAAAGGCACATGCTTATGAGCAGCTGCGTGATAGATGATATCGGGCTTATATTGTTTCATCACTTGCAGCATGCGTTCCCGATCTTGAATATCTGCTATAACAGGAATAATATGTATGAGTTCTTTATATTTTTCCTTCAGCTCCATCTCGATCGTGTAAATGCTATTTTCCCCATGACCAAGCAGTAGAAGCTTCGAAGGGGTGAAATTGGCAATTTGGCGGCAAATTTCCGATCCGATCGATCCACCTGCTCCCGTGACGAGCACCACCTTGTCGCTAATGGCTTCTGCGATATGATCAGTAGCTAGTTCTATCGGTTCCCTTGCCAGCAAATCCTCAGGACAAACATCTTGCCATTGATGGACGGAGAACTTTCCAAGAATGAGCTCTTCTATTTTTGGTACGATTTGCGTTTGTTTATTTGTTTCCAAGCAGGCTTGATAAATTTTATTAATCTCTTTTTTATTAAGAGAGGGAATTGCAATAATAATATGTTCAATATCATAATCTTGAACGGTTTCCTGAATGTTGGCGATGTTCCCCCCTACAGGAACGCCTAATATTTCAAGCCGATGCTTTCTTTTATCATCATCTACGAAAACAACAGGTTGTAAGTCGGTGTCATGTTCTCTTTGCAATTGTCGAACGACCATCGCTCCTGCATCTCCTGCTCCGACAATTAGCGTTCGTTTTTTGCTTTTATCTTGTAAGAGGACCATATCACGCAGCACCCGGATGGAAAAACGAGAGCCTCCAATCAACAGCATAAGCGCCATCCAGATCACCACATACAGCCGAAGATTTACTTGTTGAGTCGTGATAAAATGAATAGGGATCATGCTAATGACAGATAAAGTAATCGTTTGAAACAGAACCATTAACTCTCCAATACTAGCAAATGACCACGCCTTCTTATATAAATGATTTCTTGAGGCAAACAGTTGATAACTGCACACCAACCCAGCAACGATTGCCAAAACCGCTAAACTATCAAACTCAAGCTGGCCCTCAACCACCAACTGTCCAAACGCGACCGCCGCAAAAACCAACAACACATCTATGGACACCAACACAGTCACTCGTCTTTGATAAACCACACATACTCCCCTCCTTTTATTTCCAAGCACCTGTCACTCCCCGAACAAAAAAGCGGGAGGCGTTTTAATATGACATCATAAAGCTTATAAGAAATGATCAATAGCTATTTCAATATTCAAAAAACAAAAAATCGGCCTCTTTTGTTCAATATAAGAAACATAATGTTCTCTATAAAGAATATTATAAAGAACACCTCCCCTGTTTGTAAACACATTCTTTTTTTGTTTTTACGAGGTGTCCGCCTTGTCAAAACGTGAAAAAGCTGCGAGATCATAGGTAGATCTCGCAGCTTTTCGTTTGTTTCGAGCATAGGTTAGGATTCGTCCGTTCGTTGATCAATATCGCTTCGTTCTTGTCTTGTTTCATCTCACTTATTGTTGCTGCTCACACCAAGCGATTAAACACTTCTCGAATATCGCATTATCTTCTTTTCGACGCTTTTTCGGCCCCTTTAACCGACCACCTGCTTGGCGAATTTTCTTTGCCGTGTGCCGGCTATGTAGCAATTGATCAATATTTTCCGCTGTATAGCTTCGTCCGTTTTGATCGATTGCCGCACCTTTTTTCGCGAGTACCATCGCAGCTAAACCGTAGTCTTGCGTCACCACAAGGTCCCCTTTTTCTACCCGGTTGACGAGCACAAAATCTACTGCATCTGCCCCTTTTGATACCGTAATCGTTTCTGCTCCTTCACGTGTCATATTATGTGCAGTGTCACAAAAAATCAGCACAGGAAAATCAAACTGCTTGGCCACCTTGCATGTCTCATTAACCACTGGGCACCCATCCGCATCAATTAATATTTTCACCAACAACACCCTCTTTTTTATTTCTTACGAGATTTTTTCACTTGAAAGTTGAAATGCTTTAGCAAAATCATCATACTTTAATAAAAAAACTGTTATAATTCATTATAGTGAAAATGTGAAAAGGAATGATAAAAGTGACTGATTATCGTCAATTTTACGATAAACTACAAACTGTGGTGAATAAAAAGCATGTTCACCTTGATGAATATTTAAAAAATCATACGTACACAAGACTAGGTGGCAAGGCAGATTTATTCGTGACGCCATCGACGTATGAAGAGGTACAACAAGTCGTCAAATTCGCTAACGAGAATGACATCCCATTGACGCTGCTCGGCAATGGCTCGAACTTAATTGTAAGAGATGGCGGCATTCGCGGCATCGTCATTAATTTGGAGTTTTTAAACAAAATTTATGTTTCAGAGGATAATATGCTTGTGGCTCAAAGTGGAGCAGCGATTATTGAGGCCTCTAGAGAAGCGTTGAAGGCGAAGTTAACTGGACTTGAATTCGCTTGCGGCATTCCCGGTTCAGTCGGTGGTGCGTTATTTATGAATGCCGGAGCATACGGCGGCGAGATTAAAGATGTATTGGATTATGCGATCGTCATTAGCCGCGAAGGCGAACTGTTAAAGCTTGCAGCGGCCGATCTTGATTTGTCCTACCGGACAAGTAACATCCCAACGAATAGATATATCGTGCTTGAGGCTGGATTTAAGTTGAAGGCCGGAAACTACGACGAGATCAAAGCCGTTATGGATGACTTAACGAACCGAAGAGAGACGATGCAGCCGCTTGAATACCCATCTTGTGGTAGCGTCTTTAAACGCCCACCTGGATACTATGCAGGGAAGCTGATCCAAGATAGTGGCCTACAAGGAACGAGAATTGGCGGTGCCGAAGTCTCAACAAAGCATGCTGGCTTCATTGTCAACATCGACAACGCCACAGCCAATGACTATATCACGCTGATCAAGCACGTCCAAAAGACCGTGAAGGAAAAATTCAACGTAGACTTAGAACGCGAAGTAAAAATTATCGGAGAAAATGAATAACATTTCAGAAGGGATGCCTCCTGTTTCAACGGGAGGCTCCCTTTTTAGCAAGAAGAAATTATTTCGACAAAATTCGAGGAGTGACAGGCACCCCCTGTATGCTACACTAGAAATAAAGTGAAACTTCAATCAGTGGGGGTTTTCTTCATCCCCCACTGATTGTTAGTTGAACCGATCGGGCGTTTATGGGCTGTTGATCCCCCACCTACATACCTGCGCTTCTTCTGCAGGTGGGGGTCTTACAGCCCGTTAATGCGGGACAAATGCATTCATTATGTAAAGGGGTGTAGGTGAATGAAGAAGAAAATGACTTTTATGGTGCCAATTATGATCGTTGTAGCGATCCTAGCAATGTGGATGTTAGAGAAGGATTATCCGATGATTGATTTACAAACGCGCCTTTTAATTACCGCTGGTGCCGCCAGTTTATCAGGTCTCATCTCCTTATTTTTACTAGGCAACAATGAGGAAAAAATTGACCCTCCGCCAACTAAAAAGAAATAGCATCGACAAAAACCGAGGGGTGACAGGCACCCCCCGGTTTTTCTATTTTGGTATGGTTTTCAAATTAGCCAGTATGTTATAAGTGAAGAGGAGAATGCCGAGTACGGTTAGTGTGGATCCTAGTGCTACCCAAGGTGTGAAGGCTTCATTTTTTGTGGTGAGCAGAAAGGTTAAGGCGATCATCATAATAGGAAGACCGATGTTGTGCAACCAATAGTGGACTTTGGCGATCTTTCCAAATGTAAGTGACGGAAATAGATAATAAATAACACCCGCAAACATGAACGCCGCCCAACCTAGTAAAAGCAAGTGAACATGAACTCCCTTTAACGTATACGTGTGCTGAATGGACATATAATAGCCAAGCAAAACCCCCAAAGCAAAATACACAACAGAAATCTTGATGAATTTAACAGCCATGTTGATCCCTTCTTTCTAAAAAATAATAAAACTCCCTCCCTGCTTTCAATATATGAACAAAATGAAACGATAGACCAAAAAACCCTGCGACATATTCCATCCGCAGAGCTTTCGACAAAACTCGAGTGGTGCCAGGCACCTAAGCTATATATTCATCTGTACCGATGTCTTCGGCTGTTTTTTTGCTGTAGTATTTACCTTTTGTCGCGACCGCTAGCACCACGGTTAGAATGAAGGCAAGTATGGCAGCGAAGAAGGCAGCGATGTTTTGCAGGAAGATACCCATATATCCGAAAGCCGCGATCGACCCGACAATGCTGGCGATAATAAGAGAACCAACGCCCACCGGATTCCAAGCGTATAAATACTCTTGCCGATGTTCAAAGTATCTTGGTCCAATTTTCAACATCCTCTTCACCACTATGGCATCTGACAAAAGAACCGCTGCCCACGATAAAAGAAACACGCCTTGGAAAGTGAGCAAACTTCCAATATGATTTAACACCCCACCTAACATTAAAACGATGGCCATAATCGATGTAAAGACGACCCAAAAGTTCCGACTCGGCTTAAAATTGAAGACATTTTCAAAAAAATTCGCTAACGATAACGAACTGCTGTACAAGTTCGTTATATTAATTCGCAATTGCGTTAAAATGGTAAATAGCGCACCGCCAATCCCAAGAATTTGTACGAAATAAATACCTGGATTCTCTTCCCCCATTTGCACACCAAACCAAACGCCAATGCTCCCCATCACTAAGAAACAAACAAGCTGCGGCAAAAAACCAACCGCCAACACCCCAATGGTAAACTCCTCTTTTTTAATAAATCTCGCATAATCAGAAACGAGTAGTGCCATGATGCCAACAAGTCCATTCATAATTCCGATACAAGCAAGCAACGAAGCTCCGCCCACTCCTCCTCCTTCTGGAAGAAATGCCCATATACTTCCTTCAAAAGTGGAATGTTTCGAAACGAGGAAAAAACCCGCACCAAGCAGTACAACAAACAGCGGCAATGACCATTTCTGTAGCTTATCCAATTGTTTAATGCCAAACCAGTTAAGCGGAATCACGATCAAGCCGAAGAACACCATCAACCCCCAAATCGGGATGAAAGACACGTACTCATGAACGGCCGCTGCCATAATCGACCCTTCAATCGCACAATACATAATAAAATTAGTGGCATATATTAATGAAGTAATTGATGCACCAAAATAGCCAAAGCCCCCACCCCTAGCCATTAAATTAACGTTCAAGCCAGACTTTGCTGCATAATAACAAATACCTATTCCTAATACTCCAGCCACAATCGTTGCATACACTTCAGCAATTAATGCATTGACTGCCCCAAATTGAATCGCCATTAAACTGCCCATTTGAATGAAAAGCATCGCTGTCGCTACCCCTAAAGTGACATTAGTAATGCTTAACCACCCCATCGACCGCCCCTCAACCGGTACTTTCTCTAAAGCAAAATCATCCTTCTTCTCCTCATGAGGCTTTAAAATTTCAACCATATGAGTACGCCCCCTTTGTTTTTTTGACCTCTGACTGCCCCCCCAACTTTCCCCCTTGTTCAGCTAACTTCTAAAGAACCTGTGATCGTTGACGAATATATACAAGCAAACGCCGTGCCAAAATACTGAATATTCAAAAAAATAAAGCGTATACTCCTCTCAACTAACCTTTCAAAAACAAATACCTCTCCTTCTCCCAACTGAAACGACGCAAAACTACAAGTCCAATTGCAAAACTGCAAGAAACAAAGGAATAGATGCTTTGTCCCACTCCTTCCTTTCACTGATCGTCGTTGCACCCCTAGTCGACAAAAACCGGGGAGTGACAGACGCTTAAGGAAGTAAATCGTTTAGCTGAAGCGGTTGCGGAATGTAATTTAACGCAGTCCATTCAATCCGAGAGCCAGGATGAGTTTGGGCAGATGATCGGTCATTTAAACAAGATGAAAGACAATTTAACGGATATCGTGTATCAGTTAAACGATCAAGCGAGCCAAGTTGCCGCAACGAGTGAAGAGCTTTCTGCGAGTGCCATGCAAACGAGCAAAGCGACTGAGCAAATCTCTAGCTCCATTCAGGAAATGGCTTACGGGGCAGAAGTCCAAGCGAACAACGTGAACACTTCTCATACAATTACGGTAGAGATGGCTGAACAAATGGAACAAGCCAAGCTTTCTGTCACCTCCATCACCGATGCCATCGAGCACACAAATTCGAAAGCGGAATTAGGCTACAGCAAAATTAATGAATCGTTAAAGCAAATTCAACATATAGATGAAACTCAGTGCGCCACGGCAGACAAGATGAAGGAGCTTGGGCAAAAGTCAACAGAAATTGGGCAAATCATTGACTTCATCACCGCTATTTCTACGGAAACAAACTTGCTGGCTTTAAATGCCTCCATCGAAGCCGCGAGAGCAGGAGAACATGGAAAAGGATTTGCGATTGTCGCCAATGAAGTGAAAAAACTAGCTGAACAATCCAATCGGGCAGCTGACAGTATCAAAAGCTTGATCGTGGATATTCAAACCGTTTCGCTGAATGTCACTGAAGCAATGAACACGAGTACAGAGGCCGTTAAACAAGGGCTTAGCGTATCCAATGAAACAGGTGTGTATTTCAATGACATCGTCGACATGATCAAGGAAATAAAAGAACAGTCTGCTACTGTATCAATGATGATCAAACAAGTCACTGAGAGCACGCAGCAATTAAACCAGGGAATGGACGAAATCAATCAACTTGGGATTCAATCTGCGGCGAATACCCAAAATGTGGCCGCAGCAGCTGAAGAACAAAATGCCGCCATGGATGATATCTCAGCTAGCGCCCACTCACTGAGCCAGCTAGCAGACGAACTGCAAGCATCTGTTAGTCGATTTAAAATGTAACATGTAGTATTTGACAGCTGTCGCTATTTAAAGCAAAATCCTCTCACTTCCCTAGTGGAATGGAGAGGATTTTTTGTTGGTTTTAAAGAAGCACAATTAGGCTACTATCGCATACATTGCAAATAGGCAGAATGAAAGGAGATTCAATCATATGGATTATACAGATTACTCTCAGCATTACCCATTCCCGTTAGAAGATGATGAGTACAGACAAACCCCTGTTCAAGGGCCACCAGGATTTCCAGGAGGGGGAATGCCACCCGGACAACAGCCAGGTTTCCCAGGCGGTGGATTTGGTCCTCCTGGGCAGCAACAACAAGGAGGAGCCCCCACTTCCCCTCCTCCTTCGTTTACTCCGCAGCAATCCCAAGCAACAACATTTGCCGTTGATCCAGGAGCCATCCGCGGCTGCTTGTTCCGTCATACGTATATCTGGCTCCGGAACGGCCGCAGCTTCTGGTTTTACCCAACATTTGTTGGCAGAACATCGGTAGCTGGCTGGCGCTGGCGGAATTGGCGCTGGACATATTATGGTACAGACTTAAACAGAATAAGCTCTTTCCGATGCTTCTAATCATTTTAGCAAATCCTACAGCCAATTTCGTGTCTACAACATAATGAAAAACAGCCCTGTAGAGATGTCGCTCTCTACAGGGCTGTTTCACTTCAACCAATACATCGGTTTCTACATTTATTTAGCTACGTCCACAATACGTCCTTCGATTTGCGGATTAACTGTTCCTAAGCTCTTCACATGATCTCTAAGGTTTTCCCAATCGGATAAACCAAGATCTGTTACGCGACCTTCTTCATAAACTTTCTTGAAGACATCATAGCCGTCTCCACCTTTTGCTGTGAAGGCATTTGTTGCGACTGTGTACTTTTCTGCAGGTTGAATTTCTTCATAAGTGCCATCTGGCTTTTTATAAGAAATCGACACTACTCGCTCACCTGCTGGTTTAGAAGAGTCATATTTTACTTTTGCTCCTGAGACATGTAAGAAGCCGCCGTTTTCCTTTGGTAAAGCTTTTACACTTGTTTCAAACGCTTCTTTCAACTCAGCACCTGTCACTTCCATAGTTGCTAACGTGTTACCGAATGGAAGAACATTAATCACTTCACCCACTGTGATCGGTCCTTGATCAATAGATGTGCGGATACCGCCACCGTTTTGCAGTGCCATCACGACTTTTGGATTATACTCTTTCGCTTTTGCAAGCATGCCGTCCGTAATTAAGTTCCCAAGTTCTGTTTCGTTTTTACGAACACTTGGCTGTGTATCATCACTTGAAGTACGTGGGTTATCTAACTGCTTTTCTGCCGTTCCCCCAGTAGGTGTGTTTTTGACTTCATTGATTTTGGCTGTGTATGGTGCTAGTAGTGCCTTCGTTTCAGCATCTTCTTTTTGATCTTTAATTTCGATCAACTGACCAGCTTGTCCAACCACTTTTCCGTTCTTGTCGAATTCAACATCTAATGTACCTAAAAACTTGTTGTACTGATCGGCTTGAACAATAACCGTTGGATCTTTTACTTTGCCCGTTTCATCTTTGTTCACTACAGTCGGTTCGCTTAATTTTGTATGGCTGTGTCCACCAACGATGACATCAATGCCGTCTACTTGAGTAGCTAATGTTAAATCATTATCGACCGCGGCATTGTCATCATAACCGATATGAGAAACAGCTACGATTTTGTTAACACCCATTCCTTCAAACGCTTTCACCGCTTTTTCCGCTTCTGCAATGTAGTTTTCAAATTCTACTTTGTTCGCGCTAGAGATATCCTTCGTTTCTGCCGTCGTCAACCCGAAGAATCCAACCTTTTCACCGTCCACTTCTTTGACGATTCCGTTGTAGATTTTTCCGTCTTCAGGTTTACTAGAAATCGTATCGCTGAATAATCCTTTGAATTTGTCATCCTTGGAGAAATCGACATTGGAGCTAACAAACGGGAACTTAGCCCCTTCGATAAAGTCTACTAATGCTTGATGGCCTTCAGGACTGGAACCAAGGTCGAATTCATGGTTACCAAACGTCATCACATCGTAGCCCATCAGATTCATAAGCTTTAAATCTGCTTGACCTTTAAATTCATTGAAATATAGTGTGCCAGAGAAGACATCCCCTGCATCGACTAATAGCGCATCTGGCTTTTCAGCACGCACTTCTTTAATCGCCGTCATTTTTTTCGGGGTATTCTCGATATTGGCATGCGTATCGTTCGTATGCATTAAGGACAAGGTAAAATTGTTCTCTAGTTTTGAAAGCTTATGTAAGAAAATCGCGTATTCACCGCGTGTAATATCGTCCGTTGTCCCAAAAGAATTGGCTGTTTTACCTGACGTGATGTCATGTTTCACAAGTGCACTAACGGCATCCTGATAACGAGAAGGAACGTCTGTAAAAGGAAGTTTCGTATCGTCTCCTTTTAAATCATATGCTTCCGCTAGCATGAGTGCCGCTTCACCGCGTGTAATGTTTTGATCGGGAGCAAATTTCGTCTCTGTTTTCCCATCTATGATTCCCGCTTTCTTTAAAGCATTGACATAGCCTTTCGCACGAGCAGGTACATCTGTAAAACCAGCATCTTCAACATTTTCAGTGTCGAGCTTTAACGCCTTCGCTAGCATCACCGCAGCATCAACACGTTTAATAGAAAGAGTCGTACCAAATGTTGTGTCCGTCATGCCATCCGTGATTTTATTACTAATGAGGTAATCCACTGCCTCTTTATAATCTTTAGATACATCTGTAAATGAAGCAGCTGATGCAGGTGTAACCGCTGTAGCTACAAGCGTAACTGTTGCGGCAGAAACGACAAATTTGCGATGCGATTTTGATAGGTAACCCATACACTCAATTCCTCCAATTTTGATAAATGTAAGTTTGAACATGTACTTCCTTAGTAAAAATTCTACCATCAATACCTCTTATCTACAATATTGAGAATTACATAGAAAACCATATCACAAGTACTAGATGAGTATTGTAAAAATATTGTATAAAAACTGTGAACTTTAGTAATTTACTCGCCTCTCCTGCTCTGTAATGGATTGAAAAGCCTTTACAAATTCTTTACAATCAAAGTAAGATATCCACCTATATTACTAGGTCTTTTATATCGAAATCTATATTTTTAATAAGGAGTGCTTGTTTTGTCAATTAAATTAAGAAGCTTTCTTTCTTTCGGTCTCATTTTTCTATTGTTAATGTTTCTTTGGATGTATCAACAGCAAAATTCGAGTTCTCAAATTGAGCAAATACAAACGATTAAAGATCGAACCTTGCAAACATCCCTATTATCAGATGAGCTGAAGTTATCAGTCGTGCAGGTCCAGCAGTATTTATCTGATATTAGTGCAACTAGAGGACAAAATGGGCTAGACGATGGATTTGAGCAAGCGAAAAAGTATAGCGACGTTTTTTATCATGATATTCAAACACTGAAAGAACTGAATCCAAATGATGTTGAAAGACTAAACTCAATTGAGCAATCTTTTCAAATCTACTATGCTTTAGGGCAGAAAATGGCCAATCAGTATGTCAAACACGGTCCGCAAAAAGGAAATCAAATCATGCTTGAATTTGATAAAGCGGCAACAGATATTAACGATAAGGTGAATGTCTTCCAACAAGAAAACACAGAGAAAATCACACAGTCCATTGAAGACATTGAACAACTTATTCAAAAGAATACCGTCTTTTTTAACTGGATGATTGCCATCGTTTTTGTCATTGGCGCTATCGTTGCTATTTTCCTAAGTCGGTCCATTATTGCCCCACTTCATCGATTAATTCTCTCAACAGAGGCCATTGCTAAAGGTGATTTGAATCAATCCGTCTCTTTGCAATCAAAAGATGAAGTTGGGACATTATCACAATCTTTTGAGCAAATGCGAATCCAACTAAGTAAATTGATCCAAAAAATTGATACGACCTCAAAAGAAATCGTCTCCTCATCCGAACAATTAACGACGAGCGCAGGCAAAAATGAAAAAGCGACGGAAGAGATCACTTCTGCAATGCAGGAAGTCGCTTTTGTAACAGAAAGGCAAGCAACCGATTCTTCTAACTCTTCACGCTTTATTTCAGAGGTTTCTCAAGGAATGACTCAAGCCGCTCAAGCCATTCAAACGGTGACAGATTTAGGCCAACATGCCAAATCTAATGCGGGACAAGGAAATCAAGTCGTACAAGAAACGTTAAAACAAATGAATCAAATTCATCAAAAAGTAGATAGCACCTTTGAGGTCATTCAACGACTTGATCAGAAATCAAGAGAAATCGATCAAATTATCTCGATCATCACTGATATTGCTAACCAGACAAATCTATTATCATTAAATGCAGCGATTGAATCAGCACGGGCTGGAGAGCATGGGAAAGGATTTGCTGTTGTCGCTGGTGAAGTGAAACAGCTAGCGGAACAATCCGAGCAATCTGCCAATGAAATTCGCAAATTAATCGAAGAAATCCAACTGGAATCTAAAAACGCCATTCAATCGATGAAAGAAGGCATAGCGGCTGTGCAAGGTGGAATGAATTTAACCGCACAAACAGATGATTCCTTCAACGAGATTGCTAAACTTATTGAAGATATCTCCGTTCAAAACCATGAGGTCTCCGCTGTCGTCGAACAAGTGAATGCTAGCACCGGTGGCATTGTCGAAATGATTCAGCGTATGACCCATACATCAGAAGAATCAGCTGCTAATGCACAAAATGTAGCGATTGCTGCTGAAGAACAACATACATCAATGAAAGATATCTCCTCCTCAGTCGAAGGACTTAGCAACATGGCTAATGACTTAAAGAAGCTAGTCAATCAATTTAAACTATAAATGAATAAATAAAATAAAAAGCGCCAAGCCCCCTCAATCATTTAAGGGAAGCTTGGCGCTTTTTTCATTCGACAAAAATCGGGTAGGTAGTGACAGGCACCCTCTTATTCCTTTATGGATGCGTCTGTCGGGTTAATTTCAGTCACGTATTCATCTAGGTTTGTTTTAATTAAGAACTTATAGTAGCCTTTATTTGTTCCTTCGTGTTTGATTGACTTGACATACTCACGTTTGTTCTCCCAATTCCATGGATCTTCAATCACTGATTTCAAATAGTGTTCCGCTTGTTTTACTGTTAATTTAAATGGTGCTTCTTTAATAGAATACTCTTCCCAGTCTTTGATTTTCCACTTGCCATTGGTATTCACTACAGTCCAAACGGCTGTATAAGCTTCATCCATTCCATGTGGGTAACGTACTTTCACCTTGATCTTCTGGTTACTGCGTTCCATAATCTCATACGGAAGCCCCGTATCATACACCTCATTATACATGATCCAATCGCATTCCGTGCATGAGTTATTATAGTATTCTTTCATAAAGCCATCCACAATGGCTGTTTCAGCATAAGGAAGCAATTCTGCTCGAACTTTTGAGAATGGTGGCCTCTTAGCTGAAACATTCTTATAATACCCAACAACCATATCGGCTTTGTTCTGTACTTCCCTAATTAAATTAAAGATTTCCTCATCATTATATTGGCTTACTGACTTTTTCTGATGAGCACGATATAAGAATAAAGCCATTTGCTGACGTGTTAATTTATCATTTGGTGAGAAAGTAGTAGCCGTTGTCCCAGTTGTCACACCGTTACGGACTAACGCATCAATATAAGGAGTCGCCCAATGTCCTTTAGGTACATCTTTAAATGGAGTGACGGCATTTGCATTCGTTTTATAGTTGAAGCTTAACGAAATCATCTTCGCCATTTGCGCTCGCGTTAATACTTCATTCGGCTTGACCATACCATTCGAATAGCCAGAAATAATCCCTCGCTCTGCCAAAGCCGCAATGGAGTCATAGCGAACGTTGTCTTTTGTTACATCACGAAATCCAGGATGATCACTTTCTAACTCTAATCCAAGCATCGCAGTGATCATATCAGCTGCATCCGCACGCGTCACCAATTTATTAGGCGCTACCTTGAATGAATTCTCATCTTCTGATACAAGTACCCCTTTTGCCGTCAAACTCCAAATCGGCTCGTAAAAACGATTGTTCGACTTGATGTCTGTAAACGGCTCAGCAGCTGCTTGCGCTTGATTCATAGGTACCGCTGTGCAAAAAAGTAAAACTGATAAAATAAAAATAATTGCCTTTTTCAATCTTACCCCTCCAAATATCTTTTTATCAAACTAATAAAAAAAGTCCAACAAGAACATTATACTCATTTGATTGTAATATACTATCCTTCTCTTCAATTTTTATGGAAAAAAATTAAAAATATACCATGATTCTAATCTTCTATTCTACTAGTCAGCAATCGATCACCTCTAGAAAACAAAAAGAAAAGCCCTGCAGGCATGTCTCCGCAGAACTTTTCGAAAAACACATATCTAACTTCTAATTGCTTTCTTCTTAAACAGTAACTTCTTCACCATTCGACAAAAACCGAGGAGTGACAGGCACCTACCAGATCATTTCTGCCCATTCTGGATGATCAATGAATGGGTTGCGGTTGCCTTGCCATTTTTGTATGACGTTGTTGCGGTTTTTCTCGAAGTTGTCGACCGGGTCTTGTTCGTGCCATTCTAATAGGACGGATTCTTTGCCATGGTACGGATTCTTTCCGTTATTGAGTTTCTCATTTAACTCCAAGTCGACACGATCTCCGTTTTCATAGCGTACAGTCATGTAAAAAAGCATTCTGGCAACATCGCCTTTCACACGATCAGGTGGCTCCCATGAATTAGCTGTTTTGAAGCAGCCATCACAATTCTTAACAGGACTTCCACCATTGTCAAAGTCTAAACTTCCTCTCGTGCTATTGATCGTTACATCTGTCGGACGCAAGTGGTGGATGTCTGTACCAGGGCCTCTGCTTGTTCCGAAATCGCCATGTGATTTTGCCCAAACATGCTCTCGATTCCAATCTCCCACATCTCCACCAGCTGCACTTTTCGGACGAGATTTCCCAGAGTAAAGCAAAATTACATTGTTCGGATTAGCAGGATCTTCATCGGTTTCTTTCAGTGCTTCCCATACTTGATCATAAGAAAGCTGCGTATGGTCATCGATAATTTCATGTAGGGATGCTTTCAATTCGCTTCCTGTTTTTCCATAGGCATCTTTATAATAATCATCAACCGGTGTTTCTTCTCCTTTTACCGTAACGCCAAATCTCGCCGTTTCGCTAGCCTTTCCATCTGTAGCAGTGACCGCAACCATATGGGTTCCTTCTTCAAGTGCTAATGTAAGAGTAGCTGTTTTCGGATCAATACTCCCTTTCGTCGATGTGAATGTTAATGGATCATTATCAGGGTCAGAAAAATAATCGGATAATGGCAGGGAAATCGTTTCTCCTACTTTTACCGTCTGATTCTCAAAATCCTTTTTTAACACAGGAGCTTTGTTTTCTTCTGGCAAAGAAGGAGAGCCGATTGGCTCTCCTTTTGAATCTGTGAATTTAATAGAATCAGGTGTGGCGCCATTCTCGTATTTAATATTTTTGATGTTTTCAGCACCTCTGATTTCTTTGACATTCGTTCCATCAATGATGACTTCACTTACTTCGGCACCTTTGAAATCAATAATGGCACCTTCATTTTTCGGTTTGATCGTTACTTTTGTCGTTTTCAGGCCGGCACCTTTAAGTTCGGCATAAGCACTTGTTAAGTAAATACCTTCAGTAATAACGGATGATTCATCAAGATCAATACCAACGCTTGGTGATTGAATAGTAAGCTTTTTCGTTTTAAAGTTTTTTAAGTTGTAAACTTTTTCAGGAGTGATCGGAGCAACTTCTCCATCATCGGCCAAACCAACTTGAACTAATAATGGATCATGGTCACTTGCACGACCTGCCATATCTGTAAAATCAGCATTGACATGAAGAATATCCACTTCTGTTTGATCGACTAAGTTATTTGATACTAAAATATGGTCTAATACTTGAGAGTTTCCTTGATATACATATGTGTAACGATCAGACTCTTCCACTTTATTGATCATATTTGTCATATGTTCGCCTTCGTGGATTTTTAACGCTTCAGTGAATTGGAAGTCATTAAAGTCGCCAAGAGAGACAATGTTTGCATTTGGATTTTCTGTTTTCACATCTTTAATAAAGTCGGATACGACAGTAGCAATTTGCTTACGTTGTACTTCACTTCCGTAAACAGGCGGCTGTTGTGAACCGAATAACGGCGTATCTCCATTTTTTGAGTTCCAGTGGTTGGCAATAACAATGACACTTTCCCCTTGGAAATCAAATTGAGCAGCTAATGGTTTACGACTACTATTAAATGCCGAGTTTGTTGGATCAATACGACCAGGGTTATGCGTTAACTTTCCATCTTTATAATCAACCGCAGTTGTTGCATTTCCAGCTGGCATACCTTCCGTCAATGATACGCGCTCAGGATTGTATAAGAATCCCACACGGATATTCGCTCCTGGTTGACCACCATCTTGGTCGTTCTCTGGATCAATATTGACATACTTATATTCTGGTCCGCCTGCTTTTTTAATCTCAGTGATCAATCGTTGATAACTTTGGTCTGCCTTTGAATCACCAGCATCAGGACCATTGTTATCTTGCACTTCTGTCACACCGACAATATCAGGGCTTTTCATATCATTGGCAATCGCTCTTGCTAATTTTTGTGCTTTATCATCTGTTGTCGTTTTTGAATTATTTGAGAAATTCTCTAAGTTATAAGAAGCGATAGTTAGTTTCTCATCATCTTTCACAATCTTTGTTTGCTCTGGTTTTGCCTCGCCTTTTACATGAGCCGCTTTCATCTCATCTAAGGAAACGTAAATTTTGTAGTTTTGAAATGAATAGCCGACAACGCCTGTGATCGGCCCTTTAAATTTATCGCCTGTTGCGACTTCAAAGTCACGTGCTTGACTGTTCGGCTCTAAACGGAATTGGATACGATCTGCATTTTGTTTATCTTTTTCTAAGAGAACTCCACCATGTAGCGAGTTTGTTTGCTTACTTTCAAGAACAGTGACAAGATCCCCATGTTCTTGTGGAGCTACAGCTTTTACATTACCCACTTCTATACGCATACCTTCTAAGCTTTCCCAGAAGTCAATCGCATCTACATTAGGGTTAAATTCAGCTAAATGATCGCTATCAACATGTTGATTTGGCAGGTTCTTTTCGTCAATGACGATTGGTTTTGGTAAGTCTACACCTGATTGGATGACTTCCACATTCCCACCTTGATCATTACGAACATTGATTTGTGTTGTTTTCATATCTGTTTTTTGACGATCAGGGAATCCATCAATCGCATACTCACTCACTTTACCAGTGACGGAAACTAGATCGCCCACCTTGATCGGCCAAGCATTTTTGCCGCTATAAAGGATCATTCCTTCAGATGTTTTTGGATCATTGTCTACTTTTTCATCTGGTGTTTGGATGTGGTAATAAGTAGAACCGCCTAAAACAAATGAATAAGTGACAATCCCTTCAATATTCTGAACTGTCTGTCCATCAAATGATGATTGATGACTAGCTCCTTGAATATCATGAATTTGGAGACTATCTGTAACTTTATAGTCAAACGTTTTTACTTCGCTGTACTTCCCGTCGGCTGCCTTTACAACAGCTTTAAGCGTAGTGTCAGCTGTAATTTCGATTGGTGCTTCGTATTTCACACCCTTTTCGATTGGGTCTGTCCCATCTACTGTGTATAAAATATCAGCATTAGGCGTATTTGTAGATAAATTAACCGTTGTACCACCTACAAATGTTCCGCTACCCGGATTAGCAAAAACTGGTTGAACAACTGAGCTATCTGCTACGATATCTTGTTGTGAGCGCGGGATGATTTGGTACGTATCTTTAAATTGCGAAACAATTCCTGTAATGGAATCATATTTTGTATTTGCCGCTAGACCCAAATTGCCGTTTTCATCACGAATCGTCACCGTTTCCCCGTCTACTGTACCTGAGTAGTTACCTGAACCAAGGTCAGCCGTAATAGTCACGTTTTTAATTTTTGCTAATTTGGACTCATTCTCTTCTTTGACTTCACTAGCTGTAATTTCTAAAGGCTCGGGAACACCTACATTGTCACCTTTTGTCTCGATAGTAGCTGGCTCCATTTGCAACAGACTATTATACTCTTTCAACGTCCCTTTCAACGTTACTTCATCGCCAAGTTCAACATTTAGTGACGTTGGACGAACAGCAATCGCTCCTGTTTCATCTTGCATATGAATCGTGTTTTTTAGCTTAGCTGTTACAACACCTTTGACAACTACTTCCTGACCTTGAGCTTTTGTGCGTGCATCTGCGATTGACATCACTTGAACAGGATCTGCTGCTGCAACTTGTTCAGTCGCCTTACTAGTCGCCGTAGAGCTATTATCTCCACTAATAACTACCTGAATAAATTTCCTTTCTTGAGCTGCCGTTAATGGTAAGGTTGCTTTTGTAGCACCTTCAATATCTGTGTAAGTGCCATCAGCTGCATCAGCCACTTGCCATTGGTACTTTACATTCGTTGCTCCTTCATTGGCTGCTGCAGTTAACTTTTCCCCTACTTTGGCTGTTCCTGTGATTGTAGCGGATGTTACGTCTACCGGTTCAGTTGGTTCTGGCGGTGTTGAGCCGTCCATTTCATGAGAGCCTAAATTAGAAACATCATCTTTAGTGGAACTATTCCACTCAGTAGCTACAAATGCGTCCTCAATATTTGTATCACCGGATATGACGGAGCTTTTACGGACGAGTGTAACGTCTGCACCAAAATTATTTTTTGATCCGTTAGCCTGCCCAATAGAGTCTACAACGGCTCCATCCTTTCTTAAAACAACTGGATCATCTCCATTAAAATTAACGACTGTAGAATTTTCTAGATCCCCCTGCTTCTTTATTTCTGGTGCTGCATCCTTATGATAGATCACATACGTATCATTACTTTCTAATGTTCCAGTTAAATTCACCTTATTAGTTGCAGTAGTAGCTCCATTTGAGTGCATTTCAAGTGTATAGGTACTTAAATCAATTTCTTTCCCTGTCCCATTGTAAAGTTCAATCGCCTTGTTAAAGCTGCTTCCTTCAATATACTCCGAAATAATCAAGTCAGTGGCGGTTGTTGCAGCCTTTGCTGTTAATGGAAAAGCAGGTACTAGCAAACTTGTAGCTAAAGTGGCTGATAAAACGCTATTGAGCGTTTTTTTCCATTTCTTCTTGCTCATGAATGATAATCTCCTCTTTTTATTGAATTTTTTATATGACTATTCCAGTAAAACTGCAAAGCCCTCTGCTTATGCAGCGGAAGACTTTGCTTATCAAGTTATAGAATCGTTTCTCCATCTACCGTGATATTACTTAGTAGACTCGTAGTGTCTCCTGTAACAGCAGAAAGGTCTAAATTTCCTTGTACTTTAATGTTGGAAATATCGATCGTGTCGTTCAATGTTCCAATTAAGATTAAATCACCTTTAATTTCTGCATTTGCTAACTTGGAAACATTTGTAATATCAACAATAATGCTACCTTCATGTACTTTCGGTGCATCAGGTGTACCACTAAAATCTTCAGGAGCAACTTCTACTGGTCCAGACTTAGCTACATCAACAATACGTCCTTCAATTTTGGGGTCAACAGTTCCTAAGCTCGTCACATGATCTCTAAGATTCTCCCAATCGGATAAACCAAGATCCGTTACGCGACCTTCTTCATAAACTTTCTTGAAGACATCATAGCCGTCTCCACCTTTTGCTGTGAAAGCATTTGTCGCCACTGTGTACGTTTCTGCATCTTGAATTTCTTCATAAGTACCATCTGATTTTTTATAAGAAATAGAGACGACACGCTCGCCTGCTGGTTTAGAAGAGTCATATTTTACCTTTGCTCCTGATACGTGTAAGAAACCGCCATTTTCAATTGGATACGTTTTCACACTTGTTTCAAATGCTTCTTTTAACTCAGCCCCTGTCACTTCCATAGTTGTCAATGTGTTGCCAAATGGAAGAACATTAATCACTTCACCCACTGTGATCGGTCCTTGATCAATAGATGTACGAATACCGCCACCGTTTTGAAGTGCCATCACGACTTTTGGGTTGTACTCTTTCGCTTTTGCAAGCATGCCGTCTGTAATTAGGTTACCCAATTCAGTTTCATTTTTACGTACACTTGGCTTTGTATTATCGCCACCCGTACGTGGATTTTCTAAAGCTTTTGCCGCTGTTGCTCCAGTCGGTGTGTTTTTGAGTTCATCGATTTTGGCTGTGTATGGTGCTAATACTGCCTTCGCTTCTTCATCTTCTTTTTGATCTTTAATTTCGATCAACTGACCGGCTTGTCCAACCACTTTTCCGTTCTTATCGAATTCCACATCTAATGTCCCTAAAAATTTATTGTATTGATCGGCCTGAACAATAACTGTTGGATCTTTTGCTTTGCCCGTTTCATCTTTGTTCACTACAGTCGGTTCACTTAATTTTGTATGACTATGTCCACCGACAATCACATCGATGCCGTCTACTTGAGTAGCTAACGTCAAATCATTATCGACTGCTTCATTGTCATCATAGCCAATATGAGAAACGGCTACGATTTTGTTGACACCCATGTCTTCAAATGCTTTCACTGCTTTTTCTGCTTCTGCAAGATAGTCCTCAAATTCTACCTTTTCAGGACTTGAAATATCCTTTGTATCTTGCGTCGTCAACCCGAAAAACCCAACCTTTTGACCATCCACTTCTTTAACGATGCCGTTGTAGATTTTTCCGTCTTCAGGTTTACTAGAAATCGTATCGCTGAATAATCCTTTCAATTTGTCATCCTTAGAGAAATCGACATTGGAGCTAACAAACGGGAACTTAGCCCCTTCGATAAAGTCTGCTAATGCTTGATGGCCTTCAGGACTAGAACCTAAATCAAATTCATGGTTACCAAACGTCATCACATCGTAGCCCATCAAATTCATCAATTCGAGATCTGCTTTTCCTTTAAATTCATTGAAATATAGCGTTCCAGAGAAAGCATCACCCGCATCCACTAAAAGTGCATTCGGTTTTTGAGCACGTACTTCTTTAATCGCTGTCATTTTTTTAGGTGCATTTTCGAGATTGGCATGCGTATCGTTCGTATGCATTAACGACAATGTAAAATTTGGGTCAGGGGTTGGATTTGGATTTGGAGGATAAACAATGTCTTCATCCTTTATTGTAAAAGGAACTTCTTGTGATACACCATTAAGCGTTACTTTCATCGTGTATGTTCCCGCAGAAAGCCCTGTGAATTCAGCTGTTGCTTTTCCATCAACTACTTTTACTTTTTTCGTTGCCGTCGTTTGACCATTGTGAAGTACTTCTATTGTTGCTTCAGCATTTTCTGGTGCATTCTCAAATGAAACAGTCACTTTAGCTGTTCCGGCAGATGGAGTAGTTACTTCTGGCTTATTTACAATAACTTCTTTATCTTTTTCAATCTTTGAAAGCTTATATAAGAAAATCGCGTATTCACCGCGTTTAATATCGTCCGTTGTACCAAAAGAAGTGGCTGTTTTACCAGACGTGATGCCATGTTTCACAAGCGCACTAACGGCATCCTGATAACGAGAAGGAACGTCTGTAAAAGGAAGTTTCTTATCGTCTCCTTTTAAATCATACGCTTCCGCTAGCATGAGAGCTGCTTCGCCGCGGGTAATGTTTTGATCGGGAGCAAATTTCGTCTCTGTTTTTCCATCTACAATTCCCGCTTTCTTTAAAGCATTGACATAGCCTTTCGCACGGGCAGGTACATCTGTAAAACCAGCATCTTCTACATTTTCAATGTCTAGCTTTAACGCCTTCGCTAGCATCACCGCAGCATCAACACGTTTAATAGAAAGAGATGTACCAAATTTTGTGTCCGTCATACCATCCGTGATTTTATTGCTAACGAGGTAGTCAACTGCCTCTTTATAATTCTTAGATACGTCTGTAAAGGAAGCAGCCAACGCAGGTGTGATCGCCGTAGCTACAAGCGTAGCTGTTGCGGCAGAAGCGACAAATTTACGATGCGATTTTGATAGGTAACCCATACACTCAATTCCTCCAATAATAAATAATAATATTTTAAAAGGGATTTTCTTTGGATAGATGTCCCCTCACAAAGCATGAGAAATTAAACTATCTAAAAAAACGATAGCTTATCACCATTTCTAATAAACTCCCAAAGAATCCATTACACATACATTAATTATATTTAAGTGGTAAACCACCCAGTTAAAAACATAACATACGCATCATGTAAATGTTGTAAAACTATTGTAAATGATGGATTAGCAAGGAGGTGATCCCTAATATATATGGGTTTTTTCACTTGTTTTTGTTGGTTAATTACAGCAGTTGTCCGAACAACCTTTACAATTGATTTACAATCAACACAAATAACAATAAAGCGATAGTTTTTTGAATTTGAATAATTTTTACAATATTATAACAATTATGTCATGGTTATAAATAACTATCACTGATACAATAAGGGTGAATTGATCAAAGGGGGTAGGAAAAGTGGAGGTAATTGAAAAATATGAAGTAGGTACTAAGACTATGTTGCTTGTAGAGGAATATCATCTAGATTACAACACAATCATTCATGATGTAGATGGTGTTTATTGTACGAAACAAACGGTGAAGTCGATTTTGAATGAAGCTTGCCTTGAAAGAGCTAGTACATATGACGGACGCATTCAAGCTGCTCGCACAGTAACTCCTTATATGAAGAAAACACCTTTGATGATTTGCCTCATTGAAAAGATTTATGCCTTCCCTACTATTGGACCAACTAATTACGGTTGTGTTTGGCCCTTTCCTGAAAATATCCTCGGCGTCCAAGAAGAAGGAAATGGGAGATTAAGAGTCGAATTCATCAACGGAACCTCCACATCGATTAAATGCTCCCTTCATACCTTCAATACACAAAAAGAACGGGCCATCTGCAGCATGAATCAATTCTCTACTAATTTGTTTCGCCAGTTAAAGGAGAGAATTCTCTTTATTTAAGAAAGAAAAACGTATCATAAAAAAATAAAGCAGCTGGAGAGAAACGAGTCGCTTCTCTCCAGCTGCTTTTATGACTACAGTCAACCTTGTATGTTCAATTATTCAGTTACGTTCACTGTCAATTTGAATACAGGGTCGATTTTAACCGTTGATTTCACAGGGTTTCCGTTAACCATTTTTGTTACTTCGATTTCTTTAACAAAAACGGTTGTTGAACCTTTTGTTAATTTTGTTGGCGTACCGTTAGCATCAGTTTCTACAACGCCGCTGTCAGAAGATACTACAGTCACACCAGTTACTTCTCCAGCTGCTACCGTCGCACCATCAAGTTTAATGATGTTAGCAATCGCATTGTTGAAGCTATCTGTTGATTTTAGATTTACTGTTGTAGAAGTAAATTCAATCTTAGCTTGTTCTGTTGTATCAACTACTTTGAACGTATGCGTTTTAATGACTTTCTTGTCTAAAGTGACTTCAACTGTGTACTCTTCACCAGCTTTAGCGTCTTTTCCAAGTGTAATCACATTTCCTGCTACGCCTACTTTAGTGCTATCTGCTGCTAAAGCTTTACCGTCTTTATCTTTCACTACTACTGTTGCACCTGTCTCTTCTTGAATAGCAAGTCCGCTATTATCAACAGAAAGAGTAGAAACAGTCATTTTGTTCTTGGCATCTTTTGTATTGATGTCTAATTCATTTGCTAATCCACGAACATCGTAATGAGCAAATGCACCTGGTGCTTTTAATTCAACAGCAAGTTCAGTTTTCACTTCACCAGCTTTGATTTCAACAACGTATTTTCCAGCAGCTGCTGCATCTTTAGCTTTTACGTTAATTGTTGCTACACCTTTATCATCTGTAGTAACTGAAGCATCAGCTACCACATCTGTTTTGCTGTCTTTAACCGTCGTCTTAACTTCTTGGTTCACCATTGGGTTACCAAATTGATCAAGAACTGTTGCTTTTACATTAAGACCTGTTTGATCATTTGTTGATAAAGTAAGAGCTGATTGGTCTAGTTTCACTTCTTTAATTGCTACCGCTTCACGAACATCAAGTTCGATTGTTTGTGTGAACGCCACTTTGTCGCCATTTTTCACTGTTACTTTAATTGGTGCTTTACCAGTACCCATCACAGTGATTTGACCAGTTGATTTATCTACTACAGCTACACCTGTATTTAAAGATTCAAACTCTACTGTCGGATTAGTAATTTCTAAACCGAATTGGTCTTTCACTTGTGTGAAGATCTTCATGCTGTCTCCAGCGTGTACAACCGTATTTTGTTTGTAGTTTGCATCTGCAAAATTTGGCTTCGCCGCTGCAACTGTCCAGTTAGACAATGTTGTTGGAACTTCTTTATTGGCAGAAATAGTAGCTGTTTTACTTTCAGCAACCACTTTGTCATTTTCTTTATAAACAACTTTTACTGTCGTTGTTAAGCCTTCTTGAAGTGTGATCACCCCATTAGAAATGGCAGATTGTGCTGGTGATTCAAAAGAAAGACCTTGTGCATTTGCAGGATAGTTAGCTGTTACGTCTACACCATTCTCGTCTTTGATCACGTACTTAATTGGTGTTGCTTGTCCAGCTACTACTGTTTGATCTTCAACTAAGATCTCAGCTGGTTTCAGTGAACCTACAACAAGTTCCGAAGCAAGCTTATCTGTTCCCATTGTTACATCAAATGTATACGTTTGGTTAGCTTTTACACTTTCATAGAATTCAACTGTTGCTGATTTCTTATCTTCTGATAGTGTAATAGATTTAATTAATTGCTTTTGACCTGTTGCTTTGTTAGCTACAGCTACGTTTGCTTTATCAAGCTTATCAACTGGTTTGCTGAAAGTAACTTTAGCTGAAGTCGGGTTCATAGCTGCTACCGATTCAATTGCAACATCAGCAACTTCAAGTGTTTCCGCTCTATACAAGAATACAGCGAAGTCACCGCGATTAATGTTGTCAGCTGTTCCAAATGTCGTGTCTGTTTTACCAGACGTGATTTTATTTTTCAGTAAAGCATTAACTGCTGCTGTATAATTTTTGCCTACATCTGAGAAAGAATGATTTGTGCCTTCTCCATCTAACTTGTAAGCACGAGTAATGATAATCGCCATTTCACCGCGAGTTAAATTATCATTCGCACCAAATTTTGTTTCTGTTTTACCATTTAAGATACCAGCTGCTTTAAGCGCATTAACCGCACCTTTTGCACGAGCTGGAACATCTGTGAATCCAGCATCAGGAGCGTTTGTTGTATCAAGTTTAAGTGCATTCGCGATCATAACCGCTGCATCCGCACGAATGATTTCATTGTAAGTTCCGAACGTCGTGTCAGACGTACCTTTTGCAATCTCGTTATCTACTAAGTAATTTACTGCATCCTTCACGCGATCATTTACATCTGTAAAACCCGCTGCAAACGCTGGTGTTACTGCTGTTGCTACAAGAGTTGCTGTCGCAGATGCGGCAATAAATTTACGGTAAGATTTTGCTTGAAAACCCATTTATAAATCCCTCCAAATAGTTTATGAATACATACTTTTATATGTACTTTTTCCATCATGAGAATAAGGTGTTAACCTTTAAAAAATGAGGAACTATTACCAACGTAATCTTTTTAGACTACCAACCTTGCATTTATATTCCTCACTCTCCACTAAAATATAACTCTAGGATAGGAATTTTTCTATATTAAAATGGTGGATTTATTTCCATATTTATCAAAAACAGATTTCTTAACCCTTTATTTATTTATGTATAATAAAGTTGAAAACACCTTATAATGGCGGTATTGTGGGGGAAATAGCTTCACAGATACTAAAAAAAGAAGCAAACTAAATAAATAGTTTCCTTCTTTTTCCTTTTTATAATTTTTAAGTGATGTTAATATGCAACTACTACATCCCCCGACTTCCTTTTACCTCGTTCGTTAATTCGTCGATGCTATGCCGGACATTACCTTTTCCTGAAAGATTCTCTAATAGTTCTTTCACATCAATGCCCGCAGATGCTTTGAGAGATTCTTGCATCGTTGACATCAGATTTGTCGTATAGCCGGTGATTTTATTAGCTCCACCATTTTGGCTGTCACTGCCTGTATCAACGACGGTAATTTTGTCGATGTTTCCTAGAGGGCTAGCTACTTGCTTCGCATACTCTGGAAGCATTTTAATAACCATATCTAAGATGGCGGCTTCACCGAAATGTTCAAATGCTTCGGCGATTTTACGTTTTGCTTCAGCTTCAGCTAAACCTTTCATGCGAATAATGTCCGCCTCAGTTTCCCCGCTGGCCCGTTCCGCATCCGCTTTCGCCAATCCATCTAAGCGGATTTTTTCCGCTTCGGCCTTTGCCATTGATTCCACTCGATACTTATTCGCTTCGGCTTCTGCCATTTGCTTTGTTTTCTCCGCTAAGGCCGATTGTTCAACCGCATAGCGATCCGCATCCGCCTTTTTCTTCACTTCCGAATCATATTGACGCTCACGACGCTGGATTTCTTTTTCTTCCAGTTCGATTTGCTTTTGACGCTCAATAATCCGAATTTGCATTTCTTGTTCTGTCACCTCTTGTTTTGCACGTGCTGTTTCCAGATCATAGGCTTGGTCGGCTCGCGCTTTCGCCACATCTTGTTCCCGGCGATAATCGGCGACTTTTAATTGGTTTTCCTTCTCTGCTTCGGCAATCTCTGTCGCACGCTCTAATTCCGCTTTCTGTGCTTCTTTGGACGCTTCCGCTTTTTTAATACGCGTTTCCTTTTCTGCTTCCGCTGTCGCAATATCAGCATCACGTTTCACTTGAGCAATACGTGGTTTACCAAGAGAATCTAAGTAGCCATTTTTATCACGAACATCCTTAATCGTGAAGGAAACGATGATTAACCCCATCTTCGCTAAATCTTGTGAGGCGACACGCTGCACCTCTTGCGAAAACTTGTCGCGATTTTTATAAATTTCTTCGACGGTCATTGAACCTAAAATCGAGCGCAAATGACCCTCTAACACTTCTTTTGCTTCATTTTCACGATCATCTTTCGACTTTCCAAGAAATTGTTCAGCCGCTGTTGCAATTTCACCGATTGATCCGCCAATTTTGATAATTGCTGTTCCATCTGCCATGACCGGAACACCTTGTTCTGTGTACACTTCTGGCGTCGTCACTTCCAATTTACTTGACAATAAACTTAAAGGTTCTGATTGTTGAAATACCGGAAAAATGAAGGCACCACCACCACGAATAATTTTGATCTTATTTCCAGAGTCATCGACATGAACATTCTTGTTTCCTAAGTAACTACCCGTGACAATCAATGCTTCATCAGGCCCAGCTGTTTTGTATTTTGATACATATACCCCTATAAGAGCAATTAATAAAAATGCCACTACTCCGAGAACAATCCATATACTAGCCATTACAACAACCTCCTATTATTTATCTTGGAATATTGGATCGTATTCTTTCACATACAAGACGCCTTTCTGAACATCAATCACTAATACCGTTTTCCCCTCCGCAATCGGTTCATGGTCGAAACCACAAGCTGGCTTTGAAATCATCCCGCTGCTACTCTCAATAATGACTTCTCCAAACCCATCTTGAGGAATAGGGATAATCACCTTTCCCGTTCGCCCACTTAAGGATTCTTCTGTGTACACAAGAGACTCTTCCGCAGATGATAAAGGGATTAACACAAAGTAATAAAGTAAAAAATCCATAACGATAGCGACACCAATAGCTATTAGGAGGATATAAAGACTAGTTAAAGAAGAAAACGTTTCTAAGCAGTACCCAACAGCTGAAAATATCGTCACAAAAGCTAGTAGAACCGTAGGGTTGAAAAATGGAATCCCATCATCCGCTCCACTAAGCACATCTCCAAAAAGAATGTACAAAATGACCATAGATGCTGAGGCAATCAGAAGAAATAAATAAACAGTATCAATGGGGAAACCGAATAGCTCCAAACGCGAACCTCCTTTCATCGGTTATCTTTCAATAAGAATATACACAATTAACTTTATATTCTTACTTTTATATACGGAAACAGATGGATAGAAGTTTCACTTTTGTAAAATTTTTTAATTAAGACTCGGAAATCGAACAGCTCATACGACCTTGCCGAAAAACCGTTGAACAATTCATTATATTCAGTACAATTAATATGTAACTATAATCATACTTTTAGTTACTCGGATCATACCGCTAATTTTCCGGAAATCGGGTAGTAGAAAAGGACCCTACGCTATGTTGTAAGTGCCTTTTCGGACAGGGAATGGTGTTGTATGATGGAAGATATGTAGCTTTTTGTTTTTAGTTAGGAGTTTGCCATATTCGTCCATACATAATTTTTCAAGGTGCGAACCTTTTATTTAAGGAGGACTGGACATGAGAGAACGCATTATAAAAGCTTTTATTGAAGAGCTTCATGATAAAGGCATGAAGTTCACCATGGATGATTTAGCGCAGCGCATTGGTGTAAACAAACGATACATTTATCAACATTTTTCGTCGAAAGTTGAAATTTTGGAGTTAATCATTGACCAATCGTTATCGGAATTCACTGAAAAAACAGAACAAATTATGAATAATACATCTTTAAGCCTGATTGAAAAAATCAGACGAATTTGTACTTTGCTACCCACCCATTTTGAGTTGTGGGACTTCAAAATGTTGGAACAAATGAAACGCTATTACCCGGAGCAATGGACAAAAGTGAATGCTGCTTTGAGCGATTGGGAAGATCTGCGCTTGTTACTCGAAGAAGGTATTGAACAAGGTGAACTCATTGACATTAATACAACGCTCGCTGTAAAACTGATCATAGATGCGACCAATTCGATCTTTGATCAACGTTTTTATATGGAAAATAATATTACCTTGCCAGAAGCGCTCTCTTCCATTGTAGATGTATTATTGTTCGGCCTAGTCAAAAATAAATCATAATAACTAAAAAACGAGGCTGTCTGATCAGACAGCCTCGTTTTTTCTATCGAATGGGGGGAATCAGTCGGCAAAATGCTCTTTTTGGTCGGAATGGTGAGAAAATCAGTCACAAATCACTCCGAATTGGGCGGATATCCCGAAAAATCAGTCGCGAATCGCCAACAATCAGTCGCCCTCGTTTTTGTCTCTAAATAAATCATCTCAATATTCTGAATTCTAATCGCATAGACTGCTCCTTATTTCAAATGAAGTTCATGATTCATCTTATAATTCTTTTTCAAAAACTCTGGGCAATCCCATTCGCAGACAAGGTCTTTAGCTAAGGAAACGATCCAGCCCTTTGTCATATGATGTTTTTCTCCATCAACAGTAATAAACACTTCACCATCGGTCACATAGAAAACTTCCTGCTCTTCTACATGCCAAGTGCCTTTATTCGCTTCGCCTACCCATGGTTCCCAAGTGTCGACGCCTAATTGTTGTCCTTCTTCCATTGTTAATTTCTTCGCAAAAAACATGATGATCATCTCGCTTTCTTATAAATAGATTAGCTTGCTTTCGCTAGTTTGGTTGAATTCAAATGCTTAAATTCTTTTCGGATAAAGTAAATAGCAATGAGCACACCTGGAATTTCTGAAAGCGGAAAAGAGTACCATAAGCCCTCAACTCCCCAATATTGAGGGAAAATAAACATGAATGGGAATGTGAACAACAACATTTTACTCACATTAATAAACGTTGCGATCCAGTTTCTCTCTTGTGAT
Organism: Bacillus sp. FJAT-52991; assembly: GCF_037201805.1. Lineage (GTDB taxonomy): Bacteria > Bacillota > Bacilli > Bacillales > Domibacillaceae > Bacillus_CE > Bacillus_CE kandeliae. The sequence continues at coordinate 3,336,724 of NZ_CP147404.1, forward strand.
TCGAAATAACCGGAGATCAGCAAGCTGACTGCATTAAGTGTAAACAAAGAATTGAATACCATGGTCGTCCAAACGCCCAGTTGATGCAATTCGGGATTACCACCGACGAAAAATGACACAATGGGATCGGCAAAAATGATCATGATCGCTGTCGAAATCACAAAGAAGGCAACCGTAAAAGTGAGTCCCATCTTAATGGCTTGTTTCACACGATCCAAATTTCCCGCACCGTAGTTGTAACTAATGATCGGTTGAAGTCCTGTCATCCCACCAAGCGCTGCTAAAGCAAGCAAGTTTGTAATGTAACCGTTTTGAATCGTGAAAGCGGCAACGTGCAGCCCACCACCGTAGCTTTGCAGTAAATTGTTGAAGAAAATAATGGCAAAGAACATCATGAACTGACTAGAAAAAGAGGCAAAGCCTGTCCAAGCCACTTCACCAATGGTCTTGAGATTCATCATCATATCTTTCAGTTTTGGCTTAAGCTTTGTTTTGCTGAACCAGAAATAAAAGATTAGTAGAGCAGGAATCGACTGAGAAATCGTATTGGCCCATGAGGAACCCATCATCCCCATGTCATAATTCACAATCATAATCCATTCTGTCACCCCGGCAACAACGGCTGCGACTAACCAACTGCTCATTGATAATACGGGTCTTCCATCGATATTGGTTAAAATACTTAGTACAACCGCCAATATCGTGATCGGCAATGAAATCCATAATAGACGGCTGTATTCCACCGCATATGGAAGCGATGCCTCACTTGCTCCGAATAAGATCATAATTTCATTTTCAAAGACCAACCCAAGTACAGCTATCAAAGTGGAGGCGAAAAGAGTAAACCATAAGGTCTGTCCCATAATGCTCCTCGCTTCTTCGATCTTCCCTTTTCCCATTCGAAGTGAAATGACCGCTCCAGCTCCCACCCCAAACAGAACGCCAATCATACGGGTAATCACCATCACCGTAAATCCAATTCCGATCCCTTCCACTTCTAGCTCCTGAAAGCCGCTGACAAAATAGCCATCGATAATCGATACAATTCCTAGAACCGCGTTAGCCATAATTCCTGTCAAAGCAAACTGTAAATATAGTAACGGAATACTTTTTGTTCCCAATACTGATTCATACGCTGGCTTATTCATTGCTTCTGCTTGTTTGACCTTTGGTGGCTGCTGGTTATCTACTTTTCCCATAAGCAGGTCCCCCTATCAATAATTTATACAGCAAGCTAAGCTCAATTAGTTGGCATACCACCCTACAGGCTTGGCCTGCTGATGGATATTGATTTGTTTCGTCTCCATAAAGTTCTCCAGCCCAACCGTCCCTAATGCTCGGCCGATTCCACTTTGCTTATATCCTCCCCAAGGGCCTTCTACATAAGCAAGATGATAACTATTAATCCAAGTAATTCCCGCACGCAATTTACGAATAACACGTTTTGCTCGATCCATATCTTCCGTAAATACCGCACCGGCTAATCCATAAATGGAATCATTCGCTTTTTGGATGGCATCTTCCTCATCTTTAAATTTCTGTACAACGAGGACTGGTCCAAAAATCTCTTCCTTCACAATACGCATATCCGCGTTTACATCAGCAAAGATCGTTGGTGCAACGAAAAATCCTCGATCAAGCCCATTTTCTGTTAAACGCTTACCGCCACAAACTAATTTTGCCCCTTCTTCGATCCCACTCTTGATGTAATCTAAAACGTCGTTCATATGAGACTCACTTGTAAGCGCTCCCATTTCGATGGTCTCGCTTTCCCCATTGCCAACAACAATTTGGCTGGCACGCTCAGCCAGTCTTTCAACAAACTGATCGTAAAGGGTCTCTTGAACAAGCAGACGGGAGGCCGCTGAACAAACTTGCCCAGCATTATGGAAAATACCAAACATCGCCTGATCGACGGCCGTTTCAAAATCGACATCGTCGAATACAATCAGTGGAGACTTCCCACCCAGTTCAAGCGAGATTTTCTTTATATTGCCGGCAGCTGCACGCATAATGCTTTGTCCTGTGTCTGTTCCGCCCGTAAAAGCAATCTTATCCACATCATGGCTCTCGGCCAGTTCATTCCCCACCTTTGAACCAGGTCCCAATACTAAATTAGCCACCCCAGCCGGAAGCCCGACCTCCTCCATCATTTCAAATAACATGAATACGCTTACAGGAGTGATCTCAGCAGGCTTAATGACAATGGTATTCCCTGCAGCAAGTGCCGGAGCAATTTGCCAAACAGCTAACATCAGCGGGAAATTCCAAGGCACAATCACACCGCAAACACCAATCGGTTCATGAATAATAATGGTTTCTGAAGAATCATCACGGGTGTAAGATTCCTGTTTCATGTCTTTAATCAAGTCAGCATAATAGCGGAAACATTGAATTGACACCGGAATATCCACAAAGGTCGTTGCCCGAATCACCTTGCCGTTATTGGCTGTTTCCAAACGAGCCATTTCGGCTGCTTTCTCTTCAAGACGGTCGGCAATCTTATAAAGATAGTCCGCTCGTTCCTCAGCCGATAAATCCGACCAGATCCCACTGTCAAACGCTTTTCGAGCCGCCTGGATGGCTACTTTCGCGTCGTCTGCTGATCCATCAGCAGACGTTGCGATCACCTCTCCAGTTGCAGGATTGATCACATTTTTTCTGGCACCAGACAACGCTTCTACCCATTTCCCATCAATGAACATATTAATTTTCATGATCAGCTCTCCTTTACGCAAAAATATCAACCAATTTGAAACCCACATGCGCTAGATTGACCAACATCGTTTTCTGATTATGAAACGGGAATGATTTCAGGCGTTCCTTTTCAAATCGATATCCACCTGCATCCCCTGTAACAATCCATTGTGCCAATAACTTACCGAACAATGTCGAGAGAGAAGCACCATGACCTGTATAACCTGTTGCGAAATAGGCGCCTTCTTTCGATCGGCCGATAATCGGGAATGTATCAATGGTCACCCCGATAAATCCACCCCAACGGTAGTCAATTTTGCTTCCTGCCAGTTTCGGCATCAAGTCGACCATCGCCTTGTAAACCTTTTGATATACGGCATCATCTAAGTTTGGACGAATATCACCACCGCCAAATACGATTCGATTGTCTGGCGTACGACGGAAATAGTAAAGGAAACTACTCGTATCAAAAACCATGCGATCTTTCGGAATCACCTTATTCACCACTGATTCGGGAAGTGGTTCAGTGGCAATAATCCGTGCCGAAATGGGCAGTACGCCTTTGTTCAGCTCACTCATAATCTTTCCAGAGTAACCATCTGTCGCCACAATAATGTCTTTCGCCGTAACAGAACCTTTTTCGGTTGCAACCTTCACACTGTTTTGACCGTACACAATCGATAATGCTTTCGAATGCTCAAAAATTCTTGCACCGAGCGATTTAGCTGCTTCTCCCAAACCAATGGCATAATTCAATGGCTGGAACGAGTAGCTCGCGTCGTCGACTAAGCAACCATGATAAAATGGGGAATCGATCTCCTGATGCAATTGACTTCGATCAAGCACTCTTGATTCGTACCCGAAATGTTTGTTTAAGTATTCGCTTTCCTGTTTCAATCCTTCAAAATGCTTCGCTTTATAAGCGGCTACAATATGGCCCGTCTTTCTAAAGTCACAGTTGATTTGATGTTCGTCAATAATGTTTTTGACCAGTTCAATACCAAACAAGGAGAGATCGTTTAGCTGTCTAGCCTCTTCGGAACCATACTTTTTGGCAAGTTGCTGCATTGTGGGCTTATAACCCGGCAAGACCATCCCGCCATTACGGCCACTGGCACCGTATCCAATCGTTTCTTGCTCTAGAACAACCACGCTCTTTCCCAACTTTTGCAAATGATAAGCGGAGGAAAGACCGGTGAAACCTGCGCCAATAATGACAACATCCGCCTCCTCCTTCCCTTCTAGAACCTTTCCTTTTTCATAGCTGTTTGCAGTCGCAGTCCATAATGATAAAGTATCCATTCTATTCATCTGATCCATTCCTTTCTTTCTGTTTATTTGAAAGAAACATTTTTGTGGGAATACCGAGGGCAAAGTGTACAAAAATGTTTTCTACCACTCGATTTCCGGAAAATTTCTGATCAGAAATCAAGCGATATGAACAAAGTAACTAAAAAAGTTATTATAGTTACAATTAATTATACTGAATATAGTGAATTATTCAATAATTTTTTACCAAAATAATACGGGATGTTTCGACTTCTGAAAAAGAACTCGTATCCAACGGCATATTAGCCATTACACTCAGTTAGATGCTTTACTTGAATGACACACGGATGAGGAATCTGATAAAGATGAAACCGACATTTTCACTGATGAAAAAAACAGAAAGCCGAATGAACGACTCTCTGTTTCTGAACTTCTTTACAAATATTCAATTTCTACTTAGAAAGACAAAAAACCTGTCCCCTTTTATTGTCCTGGAGTAAAATCACGTGAATTCTCACCGATTAAAACAGATCCATCATGTGATTGAAGACCTTTTTTCACTGTAATTACGTTTGAAGCATTTTTAAGTGTATTTACAGGTAATGAGATAATGACCTTTTCTAATCCATTTGCTGTATTATTATCATTATCTGCTACAGAGATTGTTGTTCCATCTGGTAATGTACTGCCATTCAGTGTATAAACACTTGGTACAGTGGCATCATTGGCACCGCCTCGATATTGAACACCTTCTGAGAATGTAAGTGTGATTGTATCATTTGGCAAGCCTGCTTTACCAGTTACCTCTAGGAATTTGAAGTCCACATTGTTTGCCTGTTTATTAATCGTCAAACTTCTTGGCGTAGTTTCTGCTGTTTCGTTTCCTACATCATCTGTAATATTTTTGACAACGACTGTCCAACTGCTGTTATATCCTTCATTATTGACAAGCGATTGCAGACCGGCTGTCACCTTAAATTTCGTATCACTGCCATCATCTACATAATCAATGATTGTTCCTTCCACTGTAGCAACGTTTCCACTAGAATTTTTTCCTGTAAATACTACTTTAACATCAGGTAATGACTTCCCATCACTTAATGTATCTCCTGCATTATCTTTACCCGGTAACTTCACTGGTTCATCCATTGTAATAATAAATGTATTAGGATCATCTGTTCTTTCGATAGATGTCAAAGCTGGTTTTCTCGTATCAAGTGTATTCAATGGTGAGCCTGAATAGTTTAAGTTTAAAGAGATATCAGCATTTTTCACACCGTTAGCCGTATTGCTAATACTATTCGCTGGGATAAATAGTTGATATTTATCACTCGTATAATTATATGCAGAACCATTTATTGCTTTCCAGTCTTGCTTTAGTTCGACTATATATTCATTCTTATTTGGCACTTTCGTTACTTCAAAGTCCGTTGTATCATCCTTATATGTTTTAGTAGATGCATCATATTTTTGTAATTTTAATGCAGCCTTTACTTCATCAAGATTAACAGGTGTATTAAATGTTACACGGAACTGTTCCGGCGATTCCACTCTTACAGAAGCAGTTGGTTTTGTTGCATTTGCTGCTACGGTAAAGTCAAGATTCTTTGTACCACCTGTATTCCCCACCATATCTTGAATAGAGGATACTTCTACTTTATGTTGACCAGAAGTAAAGTAACCTGGTTTTGAATCAGAAGTTCCTTCGTTATAGTTAGAATTCAATGTCAGTAAAGCGGTATGACGGTCATCCTCTAATGTTGCGGGGTTAAATTCACCGTATTTAATATCAAATTTATCACTTGTATACTGTGCATCAATTTTAAAATTAGCCGCCTCCACTGTTTCAGAGAAATTCACTTTCACTTGATTTTGTCCAATAGCCTGTGCAGATATAGCCTCTGGTTTCTTGGCATCCGTTAAGTAGAAACGCATACTCGATTTAACACTTTGGCCATCTTCATTTTTAGGAGACACTTCAATATCCACTGCTTGATTATTCGTTAACTTGCCAGCCGATTTTTCAAGAATCACTTCAATGGCTTTAGAGTTCCCTGGTACTGGTTTTAATCCCAATACTTTCTTTTCTGCATTGTTCTGTTTAACTACTAAACTATTATTATATAAGTAATGATGAATAGCTCCTGCTTGGACATCTGATGGAATTTTGTCTTTTGTAAATTCACCAGACTTCCCATCTATCGTATAAAGCAATTCACCTTTAGAATTCGTCTGCACGAGTGAGCTTAGTTTAATATCCCGATCAAAGACTAGTGTTAGACGATCTGCTTGCGAAGATGATGCACTAGTTAAAACAGGGACTTGTCCTGGTGTTTCAGCCGGCTTTTTAAACACTACTGAAACGGTACCTGCTGTTTTTCCAACGAGATGGCTGTAATCTCCTGTAGCTTGGGCGATTTTCCCTGTAACAGATGCAGTCACATCCGTTGTGCTAACAGGTGATGTCAACTTCACTTTAGCTGTACCATCTTGAAGAGTAATGCGTGAACTAGATAATGAACCTTTTGTAGACTCCACATCAATGGAGATATTGTCTGCATTCGTGTCTACTGCGCCTGTTTTCGCGTCTACTAGCTGATATGTAATGTCTGTTGATGACTTTCCATCAGCTAGTAACGATGATGTTCCTGCGCTTGCTTTTAATTCCCATTGCTTCACTACTGCTTCTGGTGTTTTAAATGTTTGAGAAGGGAGTGTAGCTGGTTTACCTTCTGATTTAAGGCCATTGAAATAAATAGTATATTCTTTTGCATCCATCAATTCAGCTACTTCTAAAGTAGCCACTGTTCCTGTACTGTTCAAAGAAACAGACTTAACCGTTCCTCCAGCTATAGAAAAGTTGCTTGCCGTTGCACTGTCCACCGCTTTATTAAACGTGACTTGTACACTATTTTTAGATAGAGCTATTACATTACGCACTTCGAGATCTGGTGTCTTATTCAAATTGTCCGCACGGTATAGGAACAAGGCAAACTCGCCTCGCGTAATGGGATTCTGTGTACCAAATTTTGTGGCAGATTGTCCATTTGTAATATTATTTGCTACAAGAGCTTGCACAGCTTTATCATAGCGTGGCGAAACATCCGTGAATTTCAACTCTGCTGTTCCTGTTAAATTATATGCTTTTGTTAGAATAAGAGCCATTTCTCCGCGTGTCATCGGTAGATCCGATCCAAATGACTTCGCCGTTTTTCCATTCACAAGACCAGCCGCTTTTAACGCATTCACCGCTCCCACACCACGACTCGGTACATCTGTAAACCCTGAATCTGGCGCTGTTTTCGTGTTTAATTTAAGCGCCTTTGCCAGCATAATAGCCATATCCACACGTTTAATTTGTTTATGCGTACCAAATTCACCATTCGGATAACCAGATGTGATTCCCTCTTTAACTAAATAATCAACTGCTTCTTTATATGCACTCGGAACATCAGAAAAAGCTGCCGAAGCTACTGGTGTGACAGCAGAAGCCATCAACGTCACCGCTGCCGAAGCCGCCATAAACTTACGATAAGATTTTGGTTTACGATTCATACAAATTTCCTCCTCTTTTCACTACATATTGATAGAATTGGAATAAAACTTCTAATTTAATATGCATACATTACTATTATAAACTTATTAAGGTTCTCAAGGAATAATTTTCTTTATTTGTTTGAAGAATTGCCATTCAAATCTAAAACTATAGAAGCATTTTTCACATAAAGATTTTCACTGTCATTAAACAGTGAATGGGTGGATGATTAGAAAATGTTATACAGAAAAACACCTCGTGTAGAACAACGAGGTGTTTTTTGTTTCATTTATTAACCGATTGAGTTAACGAAGTAATTATTACTTAACGTCTACAGTTACAGAAGTTGTAGCCACAATGTTTTTGTCATCAGATGCATCTTTAATTTTATAAACAAGTGTTCCTTTGTCACCTGCAGCAGTTGTAACTCCAGCTTTAATATCTCCAGCAATTGTGAAGTTTGAATCAGAAGTTGCAGTCATTTCTAAAGATCCTAACTCAACATCATCCCCATCAAAAATACCGTTTCCATCTTTATCAAGGAAAAGAGCTCCTACAGCTAAATTACCAGCTTCATCTTGAATTCTTACTTGTCCTACAGCTGATGGAGAAAGCGTAATGCCTTTAACAATGTCAGCTGCATTATCTCTTTCTGTTACTGTAAGAACATCAACATAGTTAAGTTGTTCACCTTTGTAATTTACTGTACCAGGGTTAACCCAGTCAACTTTAGTGATTTTTGGTGCGTTATCAGTTACAGTTACAGTTACTTTAGCAACAAATTTGTTCTCTTTATCGTAAATAGCAATATCAGTAGAACCTGCTTTTTTAGCAGTTACTTCAAGGTCGTTTCCAGCAAGAGTTGCTACACCATTAGTTCCACCATTGATATCAACAATTTTGTCATTATATTTTGCTGTATAACCAGTTAAATCTTGTACACCATTACGTACATTTTCAGAAGTATAGTTAACAAGTTCTAACTTCACAGCAGCATCGTTTTTGCTACCTTGTACTAGAGTTAAGTCAGTAGATTTGTCATCCTCTTTAATAATTTCTAGAACTTGTTTAGAAACGTTATCTACTTTAGTTACTTGGAAAGCTAGGTTGCCAAGGAACTTGTCGTCTTTCTTGAAGTAAATAGTTCCAGATCCTAATTTAGTGTCTACATCTAAATTTAATGTAGCTTTGCCTTTATCTACAGTAGGATCGAAAGCTGGAGCTGTTTTGAAGAAGCCTTCTGGTGTAACGATTGTAACGTCAGCTGTATCAACAACTGGATCACCATATTGGTCTACCATGTTCACATCAACTGTTCTTTTTCCATTAGTTAATAATTTTACTGGAGATACTGCAGGTGTTGCTTTAGCTACTTCACGCTTTTTAGCAGATACAGTTAAATCGATATCTTTTGTTAAAGTACCGTAAGTAACAGTGATTTTAGCTGTTCCTGGTCCTTCTGCAGTCAACACGTTGTCTTTAACAGAAATAACAGCAGGATTTGAAGATTTAACAGTAAATCCGCTAGTTACTTTTGTTTTATCAGAACCAGCAGCAATAGTTAATTCAGTGATTTTTGAAGTCTCACCTACAACTAATGTGTTGCTCTTTTGTACGATCTCACCTTTAGCAGTTGTTGTAGTTAATTCATGAGCGCTAATAGCTGAAGCAGCACTATCTAGGTTTGTGAATGTGATAGTAGCTCTTTCTGATACAAAGATAGAACCTGCTTTTGATACAGTAGCTTCAACTTGGTATTTTTTAGCACCATTAGTTACATCAACCGTGTTCAGCTCACCAGTAGAAGCATTTGCAAAAACTTCATCAGTTTTATCTACTCCATTGTCATCAAAAGCTTTGAAAGACACAGCGTAACCATTTGCATTTAGGTAGTTAATGTCAGCTTTTTCGTTGTTAACAAGTAGAGATGCTTTTTGACCTTTAGTATCGTCGTCAAAAGTGCCGTTTTCTACAGATACAGCGTTAACTTCGTATTTATAAGTGAATTTGAATTCTTTAGTTTCTTCGTTGATTGTTGTTTTTACAACTGTTTCTTCGTTAGGAGTTAAGTTAGTAGCTAGAGAAACTGTTGCTTTAGTTCCGTCTGCATTTGCAGAGATAGCTGTAACTGTATTTCCAGAAACAGTGATGTTTTCAGTTTTTAAGTTTTGAAGATCTTTACCAGTTACTTCAAGAGTTTTAGCTCCTGTAGCTTTTACATCAGTAACTGTTGGAGCAACTTTCTCAAGGGTTTCAGTTTTGTATAGGAAAATAGCAAACTCACCGCGTTTGATTGGGTCAGCTGTTCCGAATTTAGTTTCTGATTTACCTTGAGTGATTCCATTAGCAACTAAAGCTTCAACCGCATCTTTGTAACGGTCAGAAACGTCAGTGAACTTAAGGTCAGCATCACCTTTAAGGTCATATGCGTTTGTAAGAATTAATGAAACTTCTCCACGTGTTAATGGGTCAGCAGATCCGAATTTAGTATCTGTTTTACCATTGATGATACCTTCTGCTTTAAGAGCGTTAACTGCACCTTGTGCACGCTCAGGAACATCAGTGAAACCAGAATCTGGATATTTTGCAGTATCTAATTTAAGAGCTTTTGCAATCATTACTGCCGCATCGACACGTTTGATTTGCTCGTCAATGCCGAATTTAGTTTCGCTGATACCTTGAGTGATGTCGTTTGCCACTAGGTAATCTACTGCTTCCTTATACTTCGCGGATACGTCTGTGAAGTTGTTTGATGCTGCGAAAGCTGGAGTGACAGCTGTTGCTACTAGAGTAGCCGTTGCTGCAGTAGCAACGAATTTACGATAAGACTTTGGTTGGTAAGCCATGTAATAGTTCCTCCTGTTTTGTAAAGTTTTCTTTTAAAATATGAAATCAATCAGCAAAAAAAGCCAATTGTTCCTTAACATGTGACAAGAGTTTTCCCTGCTAAATAGGAAATCCGTGGATATGTATGTAACATTCGGACAAATTAACAGATTTAAACTCAGTTACTATTCTATCAAAGTGCTATTTTTTTTCAACTATTTTTTCCGGCTTTTACGTTTTTCAACTAAACTGTAACATTTGTAAGAGTTTAGTAACCATAAAATTACCATTGTAAATAGTGGGATAAATACACCTCAAAAATAATAGCTTCACCATTATAAACTATTAACTTAGGAAATTAAAGGGTTAATACTATAATTTTTGGATAAAATTCTACTTTTTTTAATAAAAGTTAAGGGATTTGAAAAAGTGGTTGCATTCGTTGGACACAAAAAACCCGAGAGATGACCTCTCGGGTGACGAGTTCTTTCCTATATATCTGTTAATTTTACATACACACTGCGATGGGCTTCGGCCAGTTGCTCCAGCGAAAAACGAGCGGAAGCAAAATCGTACAGCTGATCGCCCATTTCTTTTAGTTGATCCCCACGATTCATCGCTTCACGGAGGGCTTCTTCATATGCTTTGGCGTCTTTCGTTGGCACGATCCAGCCCGTTTGTCCGTGGTGAATGAGTTCACCGACGCCGCCCACATCAGTTGTGATGATCGGAACGTGTTGATTGGCCGCTTCTAATAACGCAAGCGGAAAGCTTTCGCTAAAGGAAGCGAGTAGAGCCAAGTCGGAGGCAGCATAAATGTGGTCGACATCGCTGCGGAAGCCTAAAAAATGAACATGGCGGTCAAGTTGACGACGCTTTACTTCATTCATCAGTTCCTCTTCAATGGGGCCATCACCAACGAGAAGCAAGTGAGGCCGCTCTTCTTCTGCAAAAGCTGTCATCGCATCAAACACAATCGTATGCCCTTTAATCGGATGAAGGCGTGCGACCATCGCCATCACAAAATCTTGATCGGTTAAGCCCCATTCGCTTCGTGGAAGTGGGGTCGCTTTTTCGTTGGTGAATTGGATGCCGTTGTAGACGGTTTGAATTTTCTCCCCATTGATGCCAAGCTTGATTAAATTTTGCTTAAAGCGCTCCGATACGGCGAAGTAGCCGTCCATTTGTTTCACCGCGTACATGCTTAATGTAGTGAAAATTTTTCCTTTGAGGCCGGATTTAACGAAGTCAAGCGATGGATCGCTATGGACGGTTGTCACCCAGCGGATACCGGTTTTCTTTTTCAGATAAATGCCAAAGAGATTGGCGCGCGGGCCATGGGTATGTAGGACGTCGAAGCCTTCCTTTTGAATGAAGCTTGCGAGCTTGTTCAAGACAGATAGATCGTAGCGCGAGCTTTGGCGGAAGCATTCTGTTCGGATGCCGCTCTCCCTTGCTTCTTGCGATAATTGCCCTTCTTGGAAGACAGCGAGTGTGACTTCTTCGGATGAGAATTGTTCCAACAGCGTGATGACGTGCTTACGTGAGCCGCCTTTTTCTCCGCCGCTAATTAAATGAAGCACTTTCATCTATAGCACCTCCAAAATACAAGAAAGGCTTTAAAGCGCATAGCGATTTAAAGCCCTTCAAGATTATTTGTTTACAAGTATTTTGAGTAAGAATTTCGGTAAAGCCATTTGGCGTTTAATTCGCTTCGGTTCTTTCATCAAGCGGTAAAGCCACTCTAAGCCGAATTTTCGATAAAAGGCCGGAGCACGCTTCACTTTCCCTGAATAGACATCGAAGCTACCGCCGACCCCTTGGAACACTTTCACATGGGGCAATTTCGGCATATTTTCGCGAATCCACAGCTCTTGTCGCGGGCTTCCTAGCGCCACGAACAGGAGGGCTGCTTTCGATTCGTTAATTTTCTGTACGAGCGCCTCTTGATCTTGCACATAGCCGCTTTCATATCCAGCTACATGAAGGTTCGGGATCTTCGCTTCGAGCTTTTCTTTCGCGGTGCGCACGACTTCTTCCTTCGCTCCGTAGAAAAAGACGCCATGCCCTTCTTGTGCGGCAAATTCCAGCAAACGTCCCATCATATCAACGCCAGTGACGCGTTCACGAATGTCACCTTTTTTGAGCTTCGAGGCAATGATCATACCGATGCCATCCGGAATTTGGTACGTGGACTCGTTGATCAGTTCTTTTACGAGCGGATCGCGGCCAGCGGTAATTACTTTTTCCGGGTTGACGGCAATGACGGTCGATTGTAAGCCTTCCGCTATACGCACTTTGACGTCATCGATGATTTCATCGTACGTATACGGCGAGACCGATACACCTAAATATTGTTCTTTATCCATTTGGAACACCCTAATTATTTATTGGTTTATTCACATGGATCGCTTGAAGGTTGGTTAAGTCGCCAATGCGATGCACCGTAAGAGCAGCTTCCTGCTCAAGACCTGAACAGTTCTTCGTATCAAAGATGACTGATGTGTCCATCTTGGCGATCAATGCTTGTGGATCTAATGCTTTGAATTCATTGTGATCCGTTAAAATGACGATTAAGTTCGCATCTGTGATCGCTTCTTCAAAAGAAGAAAGCGGAAACGGTACTTGCTCATTGCGAACGTGCGGGTCATGAACGCGCACATCAAAGCGCGGGTTCGCTAAGACTTTTTCAACGATTTCAATCGCTGGGCTTTCGCGAACGTCATCGATATTTCCTTTGTATGTGAGGCCGAAAAGAGCGATTCTTGGCTCTTTTAACTCAGCCGTTAATTTAATGATTTGCTCAATGACAAAGTCCGGCATTGAATTGTTAATGTCACGTGATAGTTGAATCATTAACGCTTCTTCTGGTGCTTTTTCGACGATAAAGTATGGGTCAACGGCTAAGCAGTGACCGCCAACTCCTGGCCCTGGCTGATGAATATTCACGCGCGGATGGCGATTCGCTAGCTCAATGACTTTATGAGCATCAACGCCCAAACGAGCGGCAATTTTCGTTAGTTCATTCGCTAAGGCAATGTTGACATCACGGAATGTGTTTTCCATCAGTTTTGACATTTCTGCTGTGACCGCTTCGGTTTCAAGCACTTCACCTGTCACGACTTGACGGTACACATCGGCTGCTTTTGTCGTCGCTTCTTTCGTTAAACCGCCGACAATGCGTGTATTTTCGACTAGCTCAATTAAGATGCGGCCAGGTAGCACGCGCTCTGGGCAATGCGCAAGGTATACATCTTTTTCTGGATCAAAGCCCGCTTCCCGAATGATCGGAGCGACGACATCATCCATCGTCCGCGGCGGGATTGTGGATTCAACAATGATCACATTCCCTTTCTCTAAATGAGGCACGACCGCTTTTGTTGCACTTCTAACGTATTCGACATTAGCCGTGCAATCCTCATGAATCGGCGTTGGCACGGAAATGATAAATACATCCGCTGCTTCCGGCTCGAGTGAGGCACGAAGCTTACCGGCATCGACGACTTCTTTCACGACTTCCGGAAGGCCAACCTCCTCGATAATGATTTCACCTTTATTTAATCTTTCGACGACTTGTTTATTTACATCTACTCCAACGATATCAAAGCCAGCGCGAGCGAAAACAGCCGCAGTTGGCAATCCAATATACCCTAAACCAACAACACAAATCTTCTGCATGGCAAAAAATCCTTTCTAAACTACTAGTGTGGATTGAAATTAATAACTTAACATAGTATAGCAAATTCAATGTCACCTTGCACTAATTTCGTTGAATGTGAATGGGTGAAATGTTAAAATGAAGTTTAGCTTTTTAAGCGTATTTTTGACTTGAGGGAGGCTAACTTGTTGAAAGTTGTCATTTCAGGATTTTATGGTTTAGGCAATACTGGGGACGAAGCGATCCTAGAAGCGATTGTAGATAATTTACGAAATGAAATCGATGATGTAGATATTACCGTGTTTTCTTTATCGCCAGAACAGACGGCGAAGGAGCACAATGTGAAAACCGTTTATCGCGGCTGGCGTCATGAGAATAAGGAAAAAGTGAAGGAACTTCGCCAAGCAGATGTATTAATTAGCGGCGGCGGTGGACTGCTTCAAGATACCTATCCGACGAAGTTCTTGTTCGGCCCGCTTCCTTATTATTTATTGATTGCGTTTTTAGCGAAGCTTTGCGGGGCAAAAGTGATGTTTTTCTCCCAAGGGATTGGACCTGTCACGTCGACTTGGGGCAAAATATTAATGAAGGTTTTCGCCAATCGAGCTGATTTTGTCACCGTGCGTGACCAGTATTCGAAAGACTATTTGCACAAGCTAGGCGTCACTCGTCCAGAAACGGTGGTAACCGCCGATATCGTCTTTGCTTTTCAAAAGAAAGAAGACGATGCGTGCATGAAGAGCTTATCTTTACGTGGGGATGAAAAGTTAGTCGCCGTATCCGTGCGCCCATGGTTTGAGCATGATGATTACTATGAAAAATTGGCGGATGCGCTCGATGAATTGATTACGATAGAAGGCATTACACCAGTATTTGTGCCGATGGAAGGTCATCATGATGTTGACGCTTCTAAGCGCGTTATGAAATTAATGAACAAAGCAGAGGCTTGCCATTTACTGGCTGGCGATTTCACACCGAATCAGTATTTGAATTTTATCGGTGAATGCGAGATGACGATCGGCTTGCGCCTGCATTCGTTAATTTTCTCTGCCTTAACGGCTGTCCCTCATATCGGAATTAGCTATGATAAAAAGGTTGAGAGCTTGTTGAAGCGTTCCGGCATGTGGGACTATTCTTTCCGCTTGGAAGAGTTTGATGCGGAGAAATTAAAAGCAAATGCTCGCGAGGTGCTTGCTCGCCGTCAGGAATTGAGTGAGACGGTGGCAGTGAACGCGGCTTCGATGCGCCGCGATGCCTTAGAAAATATTGAACTATTAAAGAAGAAATTTATGTAAGGGGAGGTTTTTCGGATGAAGATTTTGCTTGCGACCGTGTACCATTATCCACATACAGGTGGGCTATCCACTCATGTAGCCACTTTAAAGGCTGGATTGGAAGCTCGCGGTCATGAAGTCGATATTCTATCTTTCAGTGACATTCCTGAATTAAAACAAAACATGAAAGTGCGCGGCCCCGGCTTTTTAATGAATAAATTGTCTAAGGGCAAAGGCTTTGTATATGGCTTGCAGACTCGGAAGAAAATGCTGCAGAAGCTGATGGAAGCTGTAAAGCAGAAAAATTACGATGTCGTCAACGCGCAGGAAGTGTACGCAACGTTTGCGGCTCTTGATGCCGGGCTACCGGTGGTGTCAACGGTGCATGGTTATTTAACTTATGAAGCGTTAAGCGCTGGAAATATTTTAAAAGACAGTCCAGAAGAGAAGTTTTTGATGGAAGAAGAAGTGAAAGCGTACCGCAGCACACGCGCGATCATTACGGTCGATACACGCATTAAAGAATACGTGCAGCGCGAAGCTGGCATTACGGGCACGGCCATCCGCAACTTCATTAACGTCGATGACTTCCGCCCGGAGAAAGAGAAAAAAGCGGAATTTCGCCAAAAACACGGCGTCGATGTGGACGTCCCTGTGTTCTTCGTGCCACGTCGCTTAACGAAGAAAAACGGCGTCATCTACCCAATTTTATCCTTGCCAGCTGTGTTGGAAAAATATCCAAACGCCCAGTTGATTTATGCAGGTACAGGCGAAGCAATGGACGAAATGAAACGATTAATCGCTGAACATAAACTCGAAGGAAATGTTCGTTTATTGGGAGCCATTCCGCATGATGTGATCAAAGAATTTTACGCATTGGCTGATGTTGCGCTCGTGCCAAGTGTGCACTCTGCCGGCGTAGAAGAAGCCACTTCGATTTCCGCATTAGAAGCGATGGGTTCTGGTTCTCCATTGATTGCCTGTGCCGTTGGTGGATTGAAAGAAATCATCAACCACAACGTCGACGGACTATTAACCGAAGAGAAAAACGTCGAAGAACTATCCGCCGCGATGATCGAACTGCTGGATGACCCAGCAAAAGGTCAACAGCTCGCCGACCGAGCGCGCAAGAAAATCGAAGACGAATACTCTCACATGGCCGCAGCCGAGAAATACGAAGAAATTTACATGCGTGCTGTGAAGTGACTGAGTGATTGAGTGATTGAGTGGGCCACCTCGCCTTTGGCGGGGTGGTTTTTTGTGTGGGGTGGGATGGAGTAGTGGTGGGCGACTGATTATTGGGCGAGGGCGACTGGTTTTGCTGGGTTCCCGCCTGATTGTGGGCGATTTGCGACTGATTTAGGCTCGCGACCGACTGATGGGGTACTTTTTCCGACTGATCTCCTCTCAGGCGGCGTAGCTTAGGGCCAGACGGAGCGGCGATTCGGGGACGAAACTGATTTCTTTCGCGCGGCGACTGATTTTGTTAGATCCCCGCCTGATTGTAGACGATTCGCGACTGATTACAGCCCACTCCCGACTAATTCGTGCCCCCTGCGACTGATCCACCCCCGCTCCCCATAAAAAATAAACCGAATCCCCAGGATTCGGTTTATTTTTTATGAAAGATGGTAAATTCGGTTTCTGCGGTTGCCGCTTTGTTCCAGGTTCATGGCTCCGAGCAGTCGTTTAGCCACAGCGGAGGACTGAATTTGAAAGTAATCTCGAAATTGTTTGTTGGTAATCGTTGGGCTATGCAGAAGGGCATAGTCTGTGAGTGCTGGAATGTGGGCGTCGATGGAATAGTGATTGCAGCGCGAGCAGTGCCACTTGCCGATGTTTCGTTGCATCGGTTGGTGCTGGCATTTTTCACATTTGGCTCCTGTTAATAGCTCTTTTTCGGAAATTTGCAGTTGACGAAGAAGATCAGGACGATATGGTTGATGGTGTTTGATCAATAACCGGGACATTTTTTTCGTTTCTTTTAATGAAAGTAACTGGTTTTTATACATTTGGTGAAGACGGTCGAATTTAAATGGGATGACGCTTGCGTGGATGACGGTTTGGCGTACGATTTTATGAGTGGGATCGTTTTTGATGATGGTGCTTGGGTTGCTGATGACGACAAATGGTACGATGGGAATAGTGGGAAATTTGTGCGAAGTGAGCCATGATTCAAGCTGCCGTTGTTGTCGCCAGACTTGTAAAATCGGGTCAGGGAAGGCTTCTTCTTTTTCCTCGATGGTGCGAATGAGTTGATGAAAGGCTTCATCAAAGAACAGCGTGCCTGCGATGTTTTTCACCTCGAGAATGACGATCATATTTGGACAAATGATAAGAGTGTCGATTTGAAAAAAGTGGTCGCCGCTCGCAAGCCGCACATTGTGGAGGATAAGGTGATCATCGGGGAAAAACGATAAGTGGTAGTCGATTGATTGCTCGCCGCGGTGTCCTGCTCGGCTTTTGGCCAATTCGTCCTCTATGATGAGTTGTTTGGCGTGATGTTCAGGTAAATTGCGGGCTAAGGCTTCTAATATGGATATTGTGAGTGGGATGGTTCTTTCTTTTACTAGCAAGTTTTCACTCCTTTCTATAAACAAATATTTCTACAGGGTCTGACAATATTCCTTCATGGAGTTTGTGTTATTATTAGTTAGATTGATATTTTGAATGAGGTGGAGCTCGTGTCGTTAAAGAAGACAGCTCTTTGGCTTGTGGTGCTTTCGCTCGTTGTGAAGCTTTCGGGCTTTTTGCGAGAGAGTATTATTGCAAGCGAGTTTGGAGCGACTAGTTATACAGATGGATATTTATTGGCGTTTTCGTTTATTACGCTGGTGATTGCGATTATTTCGGGCGGGTTTAACAATGTGTTTTTACCGCTATATGTCAAAAATAAAAAAGAGGCACCGGAAGCGACGGAACGAAATGCCAATGGGGTCATGAATGTGACCGTCGTGATATTTTTGTTCATTTCTGTGTTGGGTTGGCTACTTAGCCCTTGGTTTGTGCCGATTATCTACCCAAAAATAACAGGATTGACCGCGGAAGTTACGATTGAAATCACACAATTTTTCTTCCTATTTATGAGTGCGATCGCGTTGAACGGGATTTTGGATTCGTATTTGCAGGCGCAGCGAATTTTTATCCCGTCACAAATATCTAAGCTTTCTGCAACCTTGATGGGTGCAATTTTTGCGCTATTGTTTTCCGATCAATGGGGCATTAACAGCTTAGCGTACGGTTTCATTTTCGGTACGATCGTTGGGATAGCGATTCAGTTATTTTTCTTATTTAGAAAAGGGTATCAATGGAGTCCAACGCTGAAAGTAGAAGAGGAATTCCGGCGCTCCTTTCTCGTTTTACTCGTTCCGGCGCTATTAAATGCGGGGGTTGGACAAATTAATATGTTTGTCAATAAAGCCTTTGCGGTCAGTACAGGGGCTGGGGCCGTCACTTATTTGAACAATGCCAGCTTGATCACGAGCATTCCGCATACGATTTATGGAACGACGATTGCGGTTGTCATTTTCACGTTATTGTCTGAACAAGTGAACAACCAGAAGAAGTTTCAAGATACGTTTTTTATGGGGATACAAATTTCCTTGTTAACGCTTGCTCCGATTGCAGCGGGATTGTTCCTCGTCGGTGAAGAAGCGATTTCCTTTATTTTTGAACGGGGAAAATTTACAGCCGATGATACGCACAATACGTATTTGGCCCTTGTTTATTATTTGCCAATTGTTGTTGCACAAGGATTGCAATACATTGTATCAAAATCGATGTATGCCCGCGGAAAAACGAATATTATTTTCCGCATTAGTGTTACGACAATTGTGTTGAATTTATTTTTGAACTGGCTGTTTGTCGGACCATTCGGCTACCCTGGCCTGGCGCTGACAAGCTCGTTTGTTTCCGTTTATTATTTAGTAGTGAGTACAATTTTTGTCTATAAAGATTTTGAGAAAAAAGAAGCCACTCGACTGTTTGGTTTAATTGGACGAGTGACCATCGTTACGACGGTGATGGCCGTGCCTCTTTATTTATTAAAAGTGTACACGCCTATTTCTGAGCTGTATTCTCTTTGGCAGCTGATGATTATTGTACCGCTTGGGGTTGTGCTTTATATTGCTGGATTATTTGTTTTTTATAAAGAAGGATTCCACCAGCTGTTATCGATCGTGAAGCGGAAAGTGAAGAAATAAATAAAGTGGAAGACGGCAATCTTTGTGGATTGCCGTCTTTTTGTGTGGGTTGGGGTGTGTGACCGATTGACAGCTTCGCGCGACTGATTTTTTCGGATTTGCGACCGATTCGGAGTGATTTGCGACTGATTCTCCCTTCTCTCCGACCGAAAGTGGCGCTCCGGCGACTGATCCCCTACTCAGGCCGCAGATCTAACAGCAAAAACCCTTTAAAGCCGCAGCTTTAAAGGGTTTTTGACTTACTTTGCGATTGGTAGTTTTGTTAAGTAGCGAGAATTAACATAGCCTTCTTTGTATTTCAGATCGTCTGAGACAATTTTTTGCCAAGTTGCTCCTGCACTTGTCGTTGGGTTACCAAGGTAGGCAACTGGCATGCCTTTTAGTTTGTATTGATATTGGATATTGCCGTTTGGCTTGCTTCGAACATTGAGGCCTGTTGTGTTTGTTACGCCTAGTTGATATTTGCCAAAGTCTTTACGCCCAAGGGCTTTGTCAATGCGATACATATGTCCGCCCACTTTTGCACCCCACCATGCATCGGAAGCATACTTAACAGTAATGCCGCTTGCTTTTGTTCCTGGTGCGCTACCATATGCTCGCCATGTGTTCGGCATTAAGTAGCCACCTCTCCAGTCAGCTTTGCCATTTAAATATTGATTCGCTAATGCGTATATACTTTCAGCCGGTGAAGCAAAGGTTGCTCCTTTGCCTGGTGTGCTATCGTACACAGCGATTCCAAATAAGTTATTATTCTTTTGTGCATGTTCGCTCATACCATAATTACTTTCGTGTATTGCCATCGCTAGAATCATCAGCGCATTCACACGTTTTTCCGCTTCTACTTTTTTCAGCGTTTTACCAAGGCCAATGAGCTTGCTTTTCTTCGTAGCACCTTTATAACTCGCAAGACCTGTTGCTTCTTTTTCAGCTAGAACTTTCTTAATATAGCTGTCTAGTTGAGCAGCTGTGTAGTTTGTTGTTGTTCTTGCGGATAGAAATTGGAAATATTGATAGGCTGTACCTACCTTTTTTCCTTGTTCATTATAAAAATTGGCACCGTCAAAGCTGTAATATTTCTGATTGCTGCGCATAAATGACGGGGCTACGCCTGCACTATATGAACCGTAGTTCTTCTTATCATAATTATAAAGGTAATGAACAAGCTCGCCATTCACATTTTTATAGTAACTGCGACCTTTCGCACCTTCAAATGGAACAAGCAGAGTATCCGTTGGCTTCATATAGTAATCTTCCCCGCCGAGTTGCACTTTCACGTACTTATCAGTGGATGTCACATACTTTAATTCTGTCGTACCATATGTAGCAGAGCTAGATACATAGGTTTTCGCATTTTTGAATGACGGATCTGTATATAAGTTAACGGTTGACGCCGATTTTGGCTTCGCATACACTAATCCGCTGTTCTCTTTCATATAAATAATTTTTTGATTGAGCGTGACAACTTCTTTCTTTTGGCTCGTCATCGCACGCTTTGCTTCTTCGAAAGACTTATAAGAATTCGATGTGTGAGCTAATTTCCCCCTCGAATCAACATTCGCGACTCGATAAGGTTTCGCTGCTTGAGGGCTTACATTTGGCTGAGATGACCGTGTCTCCAGGTCACCTGTCGCTTCTAACAAACGATAAATGAATGCCGCTGCTTGAGCACGAGAGGCATCTTGGTCTGGGCCAAAAGTGTGTTCGTCATAGCCTGAAATGATCTTAAGTGCAGCACTTTTATTAATAGCCTCTTTATGAGCAGTGCTTAATTCGCTAATATCAGTAAAACTAGATTCTGTATACGTAGCGTCTACTTTCAAATAATCTAAGGCATTGCTGATCATTAAAGCCATATCTTTTCTTGTAATGAGTGATTCTGGATTAAATTGCCCATTGGAATTTCCGTTGACAATTTTCGCTGCAGCCGCTGCATTCACTCCGTAGGAAATCGAAGAACTCGATGGCACATCAGAAAAAACCGACTCTCCTTCTGGAAGCTCTAGTGCTCTAGCGATAAAAGTCGCAAATTCTCCTCTTGTTACTTTTTGGTCTGGCTTATAACTTCCATCATCATAACCTTGAATAACACCCGCTTCTATCATAGCCCGAAGTTCTTTTTCTAACGTTATTCCAGTAATATCATCCGCTTTTGCTTTTAAAGGAGATAGCAATGGAAATAATAAAACCAGTGACATAATCACGGCAAAAAACTTTCTTTGCATAAAAGATGGTACCCCTTTCCATACCCATTTTTTTCATACCTTCTTATTCTATCGGACAATATATACTAAATTAAGAGTAAAATAACATTTGTTAGATACTTGTTACATATTTGTTATATAGTTGTTTAAAAAGTCTTGGAAAGGTTCCAAGACTAATACTGAAAGTTGAAGGTGATTCGTATTCAGGTAGGGTTGCAACTGATTGCTTGTTCCGCGCGACCGATTTTTCCGGATTCCCGACCGATTCGGAGCGATTCCCGACTGATTCTCCACTCCCTCTGACCGAAAGTGGCGCTCCGGCGACTGATTCCTCATCCACGAGCAGCGGATCTAACAGCAAAAAACCTTTAAAGCGGCCGCTTTAAAGGTTTTTTGACTTACTTTGCAATTGGTAGTGTTGTTAAGTAGCGAGAATTAACATAGCCTTCTTTGTATTTCAGATCGTCTGAGACGATTTTTTGCCAAGTCGTTCCTGCACTTGTTGTTGGGCTACCGAGGTAAGCAACTGGCATGCCTTTTAGTTTGTACTGATACTGAATGTTGCCATTTGGTGTGTGGCGAACGTTCAATCCTTCTGTGTTCGTAATGCCGAGTTGATATTTACCAAAGTCCTTGCCGCCAAGGGCTTGATCAATGCGATACATGTGACCGCCCAATTTTGCGCCCCACCATGCGTCGGAAGCGTATTTGACATTAATGCCGTTTGCTTTTGTTCCTGGTGCGCTACCGTATGCTCGCCATGTATTTGGCATTAAGTAGCCGCCTGTTGCTAGGTTCATGTAATCGTTGACTAAGGCCACTACACTGTCTTGTGGTTTATCAAATTTTGCTCCTTTGTCAGGCGCACTATCATACACTTTTAATCCAAACAAATTATTGTTCTTTAAAGCGTGTTCACTCATTCCATAATCACTTTCATGCGTAGCCATCCCTAAGATCATTAGAGCGTTAACTCGTTTTTCTGCTTCTACTTTTTTCAATGTAGAACCCAAGCCAATGATCTTACTTTTCTTTGTGGCATCTTTATACTTCGCAAGACCTGTTGCTTCTTTTTCAGCTAGAACTTTCATAATATAGCTATCTAGTTCAGCAGCTGTATAGTTCGATGTTGTTCTTGCTGATAAAAATTGGAAATATTGATAAGCTGTGCCTACCTTATTTCCTTGTTCGTTATAAAAAGTGAAACCGTCCCAGCTGTAATATTTCTGGTTACTACTCATAAACGAAGGAGCTACACCCGCAGTGTATGAACCGTTACCAGTAGAGTGAACTAGTGAACCGTTGACATTTTTAAAGTAACTAAGATTTTTCGCTCCCTCAAATGGTACAAGCAGAGCATCGGCTGGCTTCATATAGTAGTTTTCCCCACCGAGATACACTTGAACGTACTGATCAGTGGATGTCACATACTGTAATTCAGTTGAGCCGTATGTAGAAGAGCTAGATACATACGTTTTTGCCGTTTTGAATGACGGATCTGTATATAAGTTGACGGTTGACGCCGATTTTGACTTCGCATATACTACCCCGCTGTTCTCTTTCATGTAAATAATTTTTTGATTGAGTGTCACCACTTCTTGCCCTTGGCTTGTCATCGCACGCTTTGCTTCTTCAAAAGAGTCATAGGAAGTCGAAGCGTAAGTTAATTTTCCAGTTGAGTCGACATTCGCCACTTGATAAGGTTTAATTGGTTCTGGCTTAGGTGGCGTTGTTCCTCCCCCATTCAGATTTTCCACTGCTTCTAGCATGCGGTAAATAAATGCCGATGCTTGAGCACGTGTCGCTTGATCATTTGGACGGAATGTATTATCTGGAAAGCCTGATATGATCTTAAGTGAAACACTTTTATCAATGGCATTCTTATGAGTGGAACTCAATTCTGCAGTATCCGAAAAACTTGATTTATCATATGTCGTATCTACATTTAAATAATTTAGCGCATTATTGATCATCAACGCCATATCTTTTCTTGTAATAGGAAGTTCTGGATGAAACTTTCCATCCGAGTATCCATTGACAATCTTCGCTGCTGCCGCTGCATTCACTCCGTAGGAAAGCTTAGAGCTTTTTGGGACATCCGGAAAAGTCGATGCTCCTTCTGGAAGTTTCAATGCCCTAGAAATAAAGGTTGCAAATTCTGCTCTTGTTACTTGTTGGTTTGGTTTATAGATGCCGTCGCCATAGCCTTGCATAACGCCCGCCTCTACCATTGCTCGCATTTCTTTTTCCAGTGTTATTCCAGTAATATCATCTGCTTTTGCGTTTAAAGGCGATAGAAATGGAAATAACAAAACTAGCGACATAATTACGGCAAAAAACTTTTTTTGCATAAAAGATGGTACTCCTTTCAATGCGCATTTTTTCATACTCTCTTATTCTATCGGATATATTATGATAAATTAAGAGATATTTAGATTTTTTTGTAATCTCTTAAAAAAGTCTTGGAAAGATTCCAAGACTAAAAGTTCATAGCGTTATAGAGAGCAGCCGAGAATACAGCGCGAGTAGCGCGGTCAGATCCGTAGTAATTCGACGTCTTAAACACGCCTGTTTCATCAATTGCTTTCATCGCTACAATCGCGTCATGAGCCCAATAACTAGAAGAAATGTCCTTGTATTTATTTTCTGCTGCTGCTGCACTTCCTAGCTGTAATTCAAATGCTCGCTGTAAAATAACTGCCATTTCCGTTCGAGTAATGTAGTTGTTCGGTCGATAGGTTTGATCGGGGTAACCACTAATAATTTCGGCTTCACGCATGGCCGCAATATCCTTTGCAAATCGATTAGTTGAGGGTACATCTTTAAAATAAGAAATATTTTTCGGTTGCAGCTTTAACTCTCGGTTAATGAGAGCGGCTGCTTGTCCACGTGTAATAGGATCATCCGGTTTAAAAGAATAATCATCGAAGCCTTGAATGATGTTTTTATCAGTTAAGTCTTCAATCGCTTCATAGGCTTGATTACTTTTTGATACATCATTGAACTTACCATCCACTAGACGTTTAGCCCCTGCATATTTCGGACCCCAATAAGAATTACTTAAAGAAACAAGATCAATTCCTTTGCTCGTCGTTGCGTTTAACACTTGGTTATTTCCTGCATAAATACCTACATGTGAAATACCCTGCTTGTATGTATTTTTAAAGAAAACTAAATCCCCGGGCTTTAATTCACTCTTGGCGACAGAAGTTCCTACGCTATATTGCTCTCCTGTTGTTCGTGGAATGGATACTCCATGATGCTTGTAAACATACTGAGTGAATCCTGAACAATCAAAACCCTTTGGTGTGGTTCCACCAAACACATAAGGTACCCCCATAAACTTCTTCCCGTAGCTTACCATTGACTCCCCAAGCGATGCTGCTTTCGTGTGTGATATTGGTAGAAAAAATGTCAATGCAAGTAAAAAAACAATAGAAAAACCCAAAAACCCCCTATATTTACTCACTCATTAACCTCCTAAAATACTTCCTTCGTATGCTATTGATGTTATCTTAACAAAAATATACCTCTCTTGCGTTTACGGTTCCATTACATTGTTATTTCGTCATGTAATCAAAAAAAAGCCTGTTAAATCAACCTTTTCCAGCAATATGTCATGTGATTTCTTTATCATTAAATCATTGAAATATTTATTAGTCAGTTATGTTACAAAAATGATTAACTATGAAATATTTTAGTTAGTTTATGGCAGTTATAAATTATTAAATATAGTAAATTTACGAAGCTATTCTTCGTAGCTTGGAGCTCTTGCGACTGATTTCTCCTCTTCCCCGACTAATCGTCGCCGAGACACAAAAAAGCTGCCCATATGATGGACAGCTTCTTTCATTATTTTGTTATTCTTAAGTCTTCGTTGTCAGCTTTTGCTAAGAAAACAGAGAAGCTAGCACGGTCGATGGTTCCATATGGTCGGAAGGTGCCATCAGGGTAGCCGCTTACGATGTTTTGTGCAGCCAATGCATTAATATACTCGCTGCCTGTTACATTTGAATTAATGTCTTTAAAGCTGCTGCTTGTTTCAGGGGCAATTTCGTAAGCTTTGGCAATAAGAATGGCCATTTGTGAACGTGTGACTTGTTCATTTGGACGGAATGTACCATCAGGATAACCGCTTACGATGTTTTGCGTGGCTAGTGCTTCGATATACGGGGCACTAACACCCGCTTTTGCATCTTTAAACGTGGTTGGTGGCTTGGACGTATCAACGTCAATAGCTCTCCCAATTAAGATAGCAGCCTCTCCACGTGTAAGGAGTTTAGTTGGCCGAATCGTGTTGTCTGGATAACCTTGCAAAATCTTTTGATGATATAAATACATCATGTAGCGATTGTACCATTGAGAAAGTGACAGATCCTTAAATACAGGTCCAGCATTATTCACTTGTAAGTTCACAAAATCGATCCCTGAAGTTGGAGCAGTCGCTGGGTAAAATCGATATTGAATGCTCCCTTTTGTGGCGTAGTCGACAACTGTAGGATCTGTCACATTTTTTGCAATTAATTTTCCTGAACGATAAATGTTAAAGCTTTTGTATTTATTGACTAATTGACTTGTATCAAGGGTGATTTTACCTTGTCCATCCGTTGTATATGGAACGATCACTTCTTCACTCGATGGTTTTTTGTCCATTTGAGCAAGCCCATAGCCGTAATAACTGTCACGACCTCTAGCGCCAAGATCAATAGCATTTTTCTGTAGTAAAGTTCGAATTTGACGATTAGTCATTTCTGGATATTTCTCTTTATATAGTGCCACTAAGCCTGTCACATAAGGTGTGGCCATCGATGTACCAGACATCACATCATAACCGCTCGCATTGAATGAAGATGGAACGGTACTGTAAATATTTTCTCCTGGTGCGGCAAGTTCCACCTCGCTACCAATAGAAGAAAGTTCTCCATATTGTTTTTTTTCATCAATTGACGAGACGGCAATGACTTCATTGAACTTGGCTGGATACTGAACGGAAGATTGTTCTCCTGACCATGGTGGACCTTCATTTCCAGCCGCTGCTACAATGATTAGACCGCTATCATAAGCTTGTTTCACCATTCGTTCTAATGCTTCATTATAGTCAGGGGATGTAATACTAATATTTAACACATCCATGTCGTGTTTAATTCCCCACTCAATACCTGCCATAACGGTTGAAATCGTGCCTAGTCCATTCTTATCTAATACTTTAATCGAATAGAGCTGGGCTTGTGGGGCCACACCAACTACTCCAACGTTGTTATTTTTGGCACCGATGACGCCTGCGACATGAGTGCCGTGTCCTGCATCGTCATTGTAGGAATTACTGCAACCTCTCACATCGAGAATCTTCATCATGCAAGCTCCTCCTGCCACTTGCAGGTCAGGATGCTTCGTATCGATACCTGAATCAATAATACCAATTTTGACACCTTTACCGCTTAGTGTCGATGGAACACGCTTGTCAGCTCCGACCATTTTATAACCCCACGGAACCACTTGTCCGCTTTTTTCTACTGGCTCGTCATATTGAATCATTTGAATTTCTGGATGACTTGCAAGCAGTTTTTTCTGTTCATCCGTCACATCCACTGCTGCTGCAGGTAATTCATCAAAAATAAAATTAATCCCTTCCGTATTTTCTTCTAATAACGCATGATTAACTTCATCATGAAAAAACACGATTGCTCCCTTAGCTTCCGTCGTGTTTGCCTTAGAAATTGATGGGGAAATAGAAAAGAAGAATAATGCAACGAAGAATAGTAGAAGATACTTTGTCTGTCTCACCTTGTTCACCTCTCTGTTTGTAAAAAATAAAAGGAAGACTATTGAAGTCTCCCTTTTATTTTAACGTGAATGCGACCATTATTATATTTTATTTTTTTTACTATTTTGCTACAGAATATAACGAGTCGACTTTATAGCCTTTTGCTTTATAGTAATCTAAAACGCCATAATAAATCGCTTTAGCTGCTGCGTTTTGCCAGTAGTCTGACTTTAGCTTCGCATTATCATTCTTGTTGTCAATGAAACCTAGCTCCACTAAAGCAGCTGGCATTGAGTTCTCACGAAGCACATGTAAACTCTTTGATTTGACTCCACGATCTTTTAAATTCCAAGCAGCGACGAGACGATTTTGAATCTTCGTTGCTAGCAATTTACTATCTGCTGTATGCGGATTGCTTTTAGCAGCATAGTAATATGTTTCTGATCCACTAGCAGATCCATTGGCTGCATTCGCATGGATGCTGACAAATGTGTTACCTTTCACAGATTCTGCATAGCTTACACGTCCACTAAGGGATACATACTTATCTGTGGAACGAGTCATCTTCACTTGGAAAGGTGTCTTTTTGAACAGCTCATTTACTTTTAAACCAGTTGCTAATACAACATCTTTTTCGTTAATACCGTAACCAACTGCACCAGGGTCCTTTCCGCCATGACCAGGATCAATCACAATCACTTGGTCTTTGATTCGCGGATCGACATTACTTGTTGGTGGTTGTGGCTTCGTTGGAGGTGGTGTAGGATTCGTCGCTCCTCCTGATCCCCCTTTACCATCTAAGTAATTTCCATGTACAAAACCTTTAATAGAGCCAGCTTGTATGTAATACCATGCTCCTACCGAATACGCTCCTTTTACAGCCGTTCCTTTATTTAATGAACCAACTTTTTCGTAAGCATTATTCGGTCCCGTTCTTACATTTAAATCATTTACGTTCACCGTAAGATTTTGATCGAACTTGACTGTATTTGCTTTCAAACGGAAATCAGGATTAATCGCTCTCGCTAAAAACACGGAAAAATCGGCACGAATCATTGGTTCATCATAACCAAAAGACCCGTCTGCTAGTCCTTGGGCAATCCCTCGAGACATAAGAGCTTGAGCTGCTCCACTAGTTGAATTATTAAATGGATACTCAAACGCCTTACAAATCATGAGCGCCATTTCACCGCGTGTTACTACTTTGTTCGGTAAAAAACTACCATCCCCATATCCGGAAACAATTCCTTTGTCCGCAGCTGATTGAATATAACCAGAAGCGAATGACCCTGAACCAACATCTTTAAAGCTTGTTGGTCGCTGTGTACCATCTAATTGAAGGGCACGCCCAATCATCGTGACTGCTTCTGCGCGTGTAACTGATTTGTTAGGGCTAAATTGATAACTCGATGACCCCTGTGCAATGCCCCCCTTAGATAAATAATAAATCTCTTTTGCTGCTCGGTGTGAATCTGGCACATCTGAAAAAGTACTAGCAGCAAATGCTTTGCTTTTTAAGCCCAATATAGGCATGACTAAAAGACATGACAAAAAGATTAAAAAAACCCTTTTCTTCACAATTGTACCTCCCTTTTATTTGCCTTCATTCTAACATATCTATTTTAAAATCAAATCCCCTTCTATGAGGCTATTAATATAGGTTACATGGAATAATGTGATGAAATCAGTAGTTTATGGTTTCCGTTACTAAGAAAATTTAATATTCGTAACCTGATTGAAATGTTTAGAAATAACTGAAATTTCGTGCTTACTCTTGCTTTTACGCGATTCACATTTTTTATTTAAATAATTTGTTTTTATCGTTTGATCATTCGGTCTAATGCTTCATCTAGGGAACAAAAGAAAGGGAGACTATGAAAGTCCCCCTTTTATTTTTAATGTGAATACCACTATTATAATATGTTATTTTATTTACTATTTTGCTACAGAATATAACGAGTCGACTTTATAGCCTTTTGCTTTATAGTAATCTAAAACGCCATAATAAATCGCTTTAGCTGCTGCGTTTTGCCAGTAATCTGATTTTAGCTTCGCATTATCATTCTTGTTGTCAATGAAACCTAGCTCCACTAAAGCAGCTGGCATTGAGTTCTCACGAAGCACATGGAAATCCCCTGGTTTGGTTTTACGATCTGTTAAATTCCATGCAGCAACGAGACGATTTTGAATCTTCGTTGCTAGCAATTTACTATCCGCTGTATGCGGATTGCTTTTAGCAGTAGCAGCATAGTAATATGTTTCTGATCCACTAGCTTTTCCATTGGCTGCGTTCGCATGGATGCTGACAAATGTGTTTCCTTTCACAGATTCTGCATAGCTTACACGTCCACTAAGGGATACATACTTATCTGTCGAACGCGTCATCTTTACTTGGAAAGGTGTCTTTTTGAACAGCTCATTTACTTTTAAACCAGTTGCTAGTACAACATCTTTTTCTTTAATACCGTAACCAACTGCACCAGGGTCCTTTCCACCATGACCAGGATCAATCACAATCACTTGGTCTTTAATTCGCGGATCGACATTACTTGTTGGTGGTTGTGGCTTCGTTGGAGGTGGTGTAGGATTCGTCGCTCCTCCTGATCCCCCTTTACCATCTAAGTAATTTCCATGTACAAAACCTTGAATAGAGCCAGCTTGTATGTAATACCATGCTCCTACCGAATACGCTCCTTTTACAGCCGTTCCTTTATTTAATGAACCAACTTTTTCGTAAGCATTATTCGGTCCCGTTCTTACATTTAAATCATTTACGTTCACCGTAAGATTTTGATCGAACTTGACTGTATTTGCTTTCAAACGGAAATCAGGATTAATCGCTCTCGCTAAAAATACGGAAAAATCGGCACGAATCATTGGTTCACTATAACCAAAAGACCCGTCTTCTAGTCCTTCGGCAATCCCTCGAGACATAAGAGCTTGAGCTGCTCCACTACTTGAATTATTAAATGGATAATCGAACGCCCTACAAATCATAATCGCCATTTCACCGCGTGTCACTGTTTTGTTCGGTAAAAAACGACCATCACTATATCCAGAAACAATTCCTTTATCTACAGCTGATTGAATATAACCGGAAGCGAACGAACTGGAGCCAACATCTTTAAAATTTGTTGGTCGCTGTGTGCCATCCAATTGAAGGGCACGCCCAATCATCGTGACTGCTTCTGCGCGTGTAACTGATTTGTTAGGGCTAAATTGATAACTCGATGTCCCCTGTACAATGCCCCCCTCAGCTAAGTAGTAAATCTCTTTTGCTGCTCGATGTGAACTTGGCACATCTGAAAAAGTGCTAGCAGCAAATGCGGTACTTTTCATTCCCAACGTAGGAATGACTAAAAGAAACGACAGAAATACCATAAAAATACTTTTATTCATATTATTCCCTCCTTTCTTATTTGCCTTCATTCTAACACATCCATTTTAAAATCAAATCCCCTTCTATTAAGCTATTAATAGTTTTACAGGCAAGGATGCGATGAAATCAACAATGATTGGATTTCATTACCAAAAAAATTTAATATTTGTAACGCAGATGAAACTATTTAGAAATAACTGAAATTTCTCGTTCATTCTCGCTTTTACGCGATTCACATTTTTTATTTAAGTGATTTGTTTTATAATGGAGGGATACGAATAAACATGAACGGAGGCCCTATCTATGTATGAAAACGGTGAAATACTGAAAGAACGATTGGATGCTTTCGGTTCAGAATTAAAGCTGGAGCTCAGCTCGGCCTTGCCTAAAGATCGGGAAATCGTGAACGAAGGCTTTGAGCTGCTTGAAAATAATCATGCCCAAGTAAATATGGCGACAGAAAGGCTTATATCTGGCTCAGTTTTAACGGATGAAGGGCTGTATAAGGTAGGACTTGATCTGGAATTTCCGTCATTCAGCACTTGTTCTTGTACGGAAGAGTCTTGGTGCCCCCATCAAATCGCCATCTTCTTTCAAGCATATGAAGAGATAGATGTGGCTGATGAATGGTTGAAGGATTGGCGCTCTTCAAAAGCCGATTTAACCGCTATTCCTGGCGTGATGAAGGCGAGCAACCTTTTAAACAATCGGGTAACAGCAGAAGACGGGCCGGAAGCTTGGATGACTAAGGTGCATCGAACTGTGCGAGAAAAGCTGGCAGTTGATGTGATTAAAGGCAATCCTTATGCGCTAGAATCTGAAGGAAGACAAGTGCTTGAGACGCTATTGAAGCACAAGCCTTCCAAGCGAGAATGGCAACCGCTCTATGAATTATATGTAAACTTTGGTCTGTTAACGTATATGATGAAGCTATTGAATGATTCGAATATAGCACCAGAATTATGGCAACGATCCGGGGCCTCCTTTTTATATTACTTAGTGGAAGAAGCCGCAGACGCTGCTGCAAGCATAAGTGTCCATGCCCTCCCTTTTGAGTTTGATGATTATATTCATTATTTACAGCAAGAAACAGCCGACATCATTTCACCTCAATGGCATCTATTTGCGGAACAGCGAATCGACCTTTATCGCCATTTATGGAATGAGCTTTTCAAACGAGAAGCGTGGCGAAAAGAGGAACGATTACGACTGGAGCAATTGAGCAGACAACCGAAAGATGTAGTCCTTTCGATCGCTTATTTGCACCAGTTACTGTTGTCGAATCAGCTTGAATTATTTGCAAAGGAAGCCAACAAGCTTGAAGAAGATGTGCTTGAATACTATATGTTTTGGTTACATGATGTATTTTCTTTAAAACAATACGAAAAAGCGCGAATGCTGTTAACGTTGCTTGAGCAAAAGCTTGAGCATTATTTACAGCAGCTAGGGGATAGCTTTCATTGTCGGCGGTTTGTGAATTGGCTGCTCACTTATTGTGATCAAGAGTGGCTCATGATGAAAGAGCCTCTGCTATATAGAAGCTTACTTGAGCGAATGCTTCCGTATAGTTATTCCGATTTAAGTATGTATTTACTAAATATGGATCGAATCCAAGAATGGGTCGAGCTGCAATCGTGGATCGGTTATGATTTAGTCGAGCTAGACCGCATAGGCTTAAAAGAAGCTCAAAAATTCGCCCCACAGGAAGTGCTTCCACTGTATCATCATGGAATTGATTTATTAGTGAGTCAACGCAACCGTGATAGCTATAAAAAAGCCGTCCGCTATTTAAAACGACTGCGAACATTATACAAAAAGCTAAAACGAACGGATCGCTGGGAACAATATGTAACGGCACTATTAGAAGAAACGAAGCGTTTGCGAGCGTTTCAAGAAGAGTGCAGAAAGGGTAAGCTGATCGATGTTTAGAACGAGAACAATGATGATCCATATGACCTTGACAGAAAGTAAGCAGTTTTTTCTCTATGCAGAAAATGACACCGGTATAAATATCCCGCCTGAGCAATGGGTCAAGCAGCTATTTTTGCGGCATGATGAAAGCTTCTACGGCTCGCGTCTGCCTCACGTTTCCTATGAAGGTAAAATCGGCGTATTGCTTTCAGCTTGGCAGTGGGTCACTTTATTTCAAAGCGAGCAATTTAATCGCTTTATTCATTGGGAGTGGAATGAACTTGGTCACTTTAGCTTAGCCGCTGCCCCTGTCCTATATGAAACCGTAGTCGACGGCGAGTTTTTGCCTGAATTCCAAGAAGAGGAGATTCAATGGAAAGTACCCGATGCAGTATGGGATGAATTCTCTTCTTCGTTTTGGGACGAGCATGTATTAGATGTGAGCAATCGCGAGCTAGTGACGACGCTGTTTCAACATTGTGCGGAAGAGGCGTTCCAAAGTGCGACGAATCGCCAGCGGCTCCATCAGCTTGCAGCTACTGCGTTAACGCCCGATGAACTGAATCGCTATTTTGATAAAGCTCGCTTTCGTGAATGGATCGGTAAAGAAGAAAGCGAAACCCCTTTTCATATCGGTCTTCGACTAACTGAGCCCGCAGAGGATGGGGAGGATTGGACGCTGGAAACGGTGCTTATCCATAAAAAGCAAGCGGAGAAAATCTACCCCCTCACCGGGCGAGTGCCTAAAAGCTGGACACCTTTTTTAACAGAAGTAGAGGCTGAGAAAGCTCGCTGGCTACGAGTATTCCCTTGGCTTGAAGAACATGGGGAGCTACGAATGCTTCTAGCGGAGGAATTGGCTTTTTTATTCCTGACAGAAACGAGTGAGAAATTGATGCAGCTTGGCGTTCATATATTGCTGCCAGCTTGGTGGGAATCGATTCGCAAAGCCTCGCTTTCATTATCTGCGAAGGTGTCGTCACAAAGTGTAAGCCATCGCCCTTCCTTTGTTGGCTTACAAGCCATTCTTGATTTCAACTGGCGTTTATCGATGAATGGTGCGGAGTTGTCTGAGGATGAATTTGAAAAGCTCACCGAAGAGAACCGTCGACTTGTGAAAGTGAATGGGGAATGGATTCAGCTTGATCCTGAGATGGTGCGAAAAATTCAAGGGCTGATGCGCAAAGCGAAGAAGGAAGGCTTGCGCTTACAAGATTTGCTGGAGCAAGAGTTAGTACCTGAAGAAGAAACTCAAATGGACGATGCCATTGATCCGCGCCTCTTCGCACAAATTCAAATCGATTTAAATCGTTCGTTCAAAAAGATGATCGCACAGCTAAAAGATGTGTCAACCATCCCACTTGAACCCGCTCCAGCTAAGCTGCAAGCCGAGCTTAGGCCGTATCAACAGTTTGGGATGAGCTGGATGCTGTTTCTCCGCTCCTGTGGATTCGGCGCTTGCTTAGCGGATGATATGGGGCTTGGAAAAACGATTCAGTTGATTTCTTATTTGCTTCATGTAAAGGATCGAGAACAAGCGGATGCACCCGCTTTAATCATTTGTCCAACATCAGTACTCGGCAACTGGCAAAAGGAGTTAGAACGATTTGCTCCTGATTTGCGTGTGATGCTTCATTATGGAAGCAATCGCGAGCAAGAAGAAGCCTTCCAAGCAACGGCTCGTGACGCTGATGTCGTGTTAACTTCCTATGGTCTATCTCATCTTGATTTCGATACACTCTCATTGATGGAATGGAGCACCGTCGCCTTAGACGAAGCACAAAATATTAAAAATGCCCATACAAAACAGTCCAGAGCGATTCGTAAGCTGAAAGGGAAGCATCATATCGCCTTAACGGGAACGCCAATGGAAAACCGCTTATCGGAACTTTGGGCAATCTTTGATTTTACCAATCACGGCTACTTGAACAGCTTGCAGCAATTTCAGAAAAATTATATTGTGCCGATTGAGAAAGATAGCAACAAAGAGAAAGTCAACCTGCTGCAATCGAAAATCCGCCCATTTTTACTTCGTCGGACGAAAACGGACCCAGAAGTAGAACTGAATTTGCCGGATAAGTTAGAGCAGAAGGAGTATTGTCCGTTAACGGTGGAACAAGCGGTGCTGTATGAGCAGCTCGTCAATGAGACGATGGGGGAGATTAGCAAGCTATCAGCCTTTGAGCGGCGTGGGCTGATCTTGCAAATGTTAAATAAAATTAAGCAGCTGTGTAACCATCCAGCGCTATATTTAAAAGAAGAATTACCGAATCACATCGTTGAACGTTCTGAGAAAATGAATAAGCTAATGGAGCTTATTGAAAACATTATCGAACGAAAAGAAGCGTGTTTAATCTTCACTCAATATATTGGGATGGGAGAAATGATTCAGCAGGAAATTGAAAGGCGCTTTCACGTAAAGGTTCCGTTTTTAAACGGAAGTACTTCTAAGGATCAACGCGATCAGCTAGTGAGGAAATTTCAGGAGGGCGAGTTCCCTGTCTTCTTGCTTTCGTTAAAAGCAGGAGGCACTGGACTGAATTTAACAGCGGCTAATCATGTCATTCATTATGATCGTTGGTGGAACCCTGCCGTGGAAAACCAAGCAACGGACCGCGCCTATCGAATTGGTCAAAATCGCTTTGTTCATGTCCATAAAATGATTACAACAGGGACGCTAGAAGAAAAAATTGATGGCATGCTTGAAAAGAAGCAGGCGTTAAACGATGAAATCATCAGTAGTGATCAATGGATAACCGAATTATCCGATCAAGATTTACAAGCGCTGTTAACATTAACATGATAGATAGCCGGTTCTTGAGGAGAAGAACCGGCTATTATATTTGAGGCGGCAATGGAGGTTCTGTTTTGTTGCGCAGAGCTTTTCAGCTTCATATGAGGAGGTACATGATCGTTTATTAGCATGGAATAGATTGATTTTGTGGATGTTCTTGGAGGTGTGATTGTTCTAATTTAGCTACTCTTTCTTCTAATTCGCGGATTTTTACTAGAGCTTTTCCGAGGCAATACGTCATTTCTTCCAGTCTTCTCTCATATATCC